>DATFYM010000197.1:0-5433 GCA_035315065.1 Terriglobia bacterium | reverse complement strand
GAAGGACGAGAAGAAGTGGTTGCTGTACGAACTGAACGAGGAGCGGCTGAAGTGGAACGCGGCCTGGGTGGAGCTTTTGGAGACGATGCGGCCGCCCAGCCAGGCGGAGATTAACGCCTGCTTCGTGCCGCAAGGGAAGGCTTGGCGGGCGCTGACGCGGCAGGCGGCGTCGCTGGACCAGCGGATCGACAAGAAGATGCGGCTTTACTGGGAGATGCAGAAAAAGGACCGGGAGCGGATCGTGCGGCGGTACGAAGAGGAAAAGCTGGAGGCGACGCCGGAAGAGGTAGCGGCCGACCAGGAGGGGAAGGCCTTCATGGAGAAGCTGATGGGGCTGATCCGCGAGATGGACGCGAAACTGAAGGCGACGGCGGAAGCGCGACAGGCGACGAAGGCGGGCGAAACGGAGCCGGAGTTGACGGAGCAGGCCGGCCGTAATTCACATAAAGGAAATACCACGGCGAGTACTGCCAGTCAAAAGCCGGATTGTGCCGACGGTGTCCCCACCGGCGAGGAGTCGAGTGCGGCGTCGGCCCCGGTGTCGGAACAAAGCGAGGACTTGGTTGAAAACAAAGGGGCGGGATCGGAAAACAAACCGGAAACAGAGCTAGGCCCCGTCGACTAATAAGCTCTGAGGGTCACGGCAAGGAGGCTTTAGACGCGAAGAGAAGAGAAATCAAAAAGCAAAAAGCAAAAATGAGAAAGCAAAAATGAAGGCGCGTGACACGTCGAGAGGATTCGTGCGTTCGGAAGGTAATCAGCAATCAGCGGTCAGCTATCCGCAAGACGGCCGGAGCTTCTTGCTGAGACTTGCTGAGAGCTGATGGCTGACGGCTGATGGCTGGCAGCGAGGAGAAGAGAAATCAAAAGGCAAAGAGCCTGCCCTGAGCGCAGCGAAGGGGCAAAAGGCAAATGGCAAAAGTAAGACGTTGGAAACGTCGAGAGGGACGGTTCTTTACTTTCGACCTTCAACTTTCGACTCTCGACTTCTTGTGATTTCTCTTCTCTTCGCTTTGAAAGGAGAGAGGCATATACTAGCCCGCTTGCGCAGTTACGAGAATTCACAAGGGGGCAGGGACGCAAATGAGCAAATCTTCGGCAGTGCGGTTATCGGCAGTCATCTTGTGGGGCTTCGCGTTGTGGGGCTTCGCAACAGCGGGTATGGCGGGGGGTATGGCAGGCGCCCAGGGCGGCGGCAAACCTTTACTCTTGCAGTCGCCCACCGTGAGCCAGACCCAGGTCGCTTTTGCTTACGGCGGCGACATCTGGATTGTGAGCCGGGAAGGTGGCGTAGCGCAGCGGTTGGTCACCGGGACCGGAATGCTGAGCGGACCGATCTTTTCGCCTGATGGGTTGATGGTGGCCTATACCGGCAACTACGATGGCAATCTCGACGTGTACGTGGTTCCGGCCGCCGGCGGCGAGCCACGGCGTCTCACCTATCATCCAGGGGCCGACGTGGCGATGGGCTGGACGCCGGACGGCAAGAGTGTATTGTTCCTCTCTCATCGCGATAGCCCGACCGATTCCGACAGGCTTTTCACGATGCCGCTCGATGGCGGCCTCCCGAGCGAATTGCCGATGCCGGCAGCGGAGTTCGGCTCGTATTCGCCGGATGGCACCAACATCGCCTACGAGCCGTTCTTCCAATGGGAGCCGGATTGGAAGCACTATCGCGGGGGTCAGACCACGGTCGTCTGGATTGCCAACCTGGCGGATTCCAGCGTCGAGAAAATCCCCCGTGAAAGCTCCAACGACCGACGCCCGATGTGGGTGGGTGATAAGGTCTACTTCCTTTCGGACCGCAACGGCGCGGTGACCCTGTTCTCCTACGACCTTCGAACCAAGAAGGTGAGCGAGGCGATCAAGAATGACGGCTTCGACATCAAGTCGGCCTCGGCCGGACCGGGTGCCATCGTCTACGCGCAGTTCGGCTCCCTGCATCTCTACGATTTGCACAGCGGCAAAACGAAGCACGTCGAGGTTACGCTCGCGGGCGACATGCCGCAGGTGCGGCCGCACTTCGAAAAGGTCGCCAAGCATATCCTGAACGCCGGCATTTCGCCCACGGGACAGCGGGCGGTGTTCGAGGCGCACGGCGAAATCCTGACCGCACCGGGAGAGAAGGGCGACATTCGCAACATCACTAACAGCCCGGCCATCGCCGACCGCGACCCGGCCTGGTCGCCGGACGGGAAGTCGATTGCCTATTTCTCCGACGAGTCCGGCGAGTACGCGCTCCACATCAGCGAGCAGAATGGCCTGGGAGCGGTGAAGAAGATCGACTTGGGCAAGCCGCCTTCGTTTTTCTACACGCCCACCTGGTCGCCCGACTCGAAAAAGATCGCCTACAACGACAAGCGGCTGAACCTCTGGTACGTGGACCTCGACCACCCCGCGCCGGTGAAGGTCGACACCGATCTTTTTGATTCGCCGCTGCACGAGTTCGACGTGGCTTGGTCGCCCGACAACAAATGGCTGACGTATACGAAGCAGCTTCCCAACCACCTGCGGGCGGCCTTTGTGTATTCGCTCGACAGTCACAAGGCCACCCAGATCACCGACGGCATGAGCGACGTGATGTATCCGAACTTTGATAAGAACGGCAAGTATCTCTACTTCACGGCCAGCACCAACATGGGTCTTAGCACGGGCTGGCTGGATATGACCAGCGAAGCGCATCCGGTGACGCGCAGCGTCTACGTGGTGGTGTTGGCCAAGGACCTGCCTTCGCCGCTGGCGCCGGAGAGCGACGAAGAAAAACCTCCGGAAGCCAAGAAGGACGAGGGCGGGTCGAGTTCCTCCGGCGCTGCCGGCGGCAGTGCAGCCCCTGACAAGGACAAAGGCAAGGACGAGGACAAAGATAAAGACAAGGATAAGGACAAAGAGAAAGAGAAAGCGAAGGAGGCCGTCAAGGTCACCATCGACTTTGAAAACATCAGCCAGCGCGTCCTGGCCATGCCGATTTCGGCACAGAATTACCAGCGTATGGCCGCCGGCAAAGAAGGAATCCTCTACCTGGCGCAGGGCGCCCCGGTAGACTTCGAGGAGGGCCCGCCGAGCTTTTCCATCCAGCGTTTTGACCTCAAGACGCGCAAGACCGAACAAGTGTTGGGTGGCATCCGTAACTTCGCCCTCTCCGATAACGGTGAGAAAATGCTTTACCAGCAGGGCGACAACTGGTTCATCGTCGCCTCTGACAAGGCGCCCAAGCCCGGCGACGGCCAGCTCAAGATCGCCGACATGGAAGTAAAGGTGGATCCGCGGGCCGAGTGGAAACAGGTGTACCACGAGATCTGGCGAATCGAGCGCGATTTCTTCTATGACCCGCACTACCACGGGCTGAACCTCGAGGAGGCGGAGAAGACGTTCGCACCGTATCTCGATAACATCACCAGCCGGGCGGACCTCACCTACCTGTTCCGCGAAATGCTCAGCTACATGTCCGTGGGCCACATGTTTGTGGGCGGCGGCGCGGAGCCGGAGATCCCCAAAGTCCAGGTCGGACTGCTCGGCGCCGACTACAAGGTGGAAAACGGCCGCTACCGTTTCGCCAAGGTCTACAACGGCGAGAATTGGAATCCGGACCTTCACGCGCCCCTCACCGAGCCGGGCGTCAACGTCAAGGCCGGCGATTACCTGCTGGCCGTGAACGGGCGCGACCTGCGCGCTTCCGACAACCTCTACAGCTTCTTCCAGGAGACCGCGGGCAAGCAGGTGGTGCTCAAGGTAGGGGCGAACGCCGACGGTTCGGGATCGCGCGAGGTCACGGTGGTTCCGGTGGGCGATGAGTTCGGGCTACGCCACCTCGACTGGGTGGAGGGCAACCGGCGCAAGGTGGAGGAGCTGAGCGGGGGAAAGCTAGCCTATGTACACCTCCCGGATACGGGCGGTGGCGGGTTCACCAACTTCAACCGCTACTACTTCGCCCAGGTGGGCAAACAGGGCGCCATTCTGGATGAGCGCTACAACCACGGCGGCCAGTTGGCTGACTACATTGTGGACTCCCTGCGCCGGCCCCTGATGAGCTGGGTGATGACGCGGGAAGGCCAGGAATTCGCTTCGCCGGAAGAGGCCATCTACGGCCCCAAGGTGATGATCATCAACCAGTTTGCGGGCTCGGGCGGCGACGCCATGCCCTGGTACTTCCGCAAGGCCGGCATCGGCCCACTGGTGGGGGAGAAAACGTGGGGCGGACTGGTGGGCATCGGCGGCTATCCGGAGTTGATCGACGGCGGCTACGTGATGGCTCCGCGCTGGGCCATCTACGGCTTGAAGGGTGAGTGGGAAGTGGAGAATCACGGCATCGCGCCGGATGTGGAGGTGTGGCAGGATCCCAAGCTGGTGCGTGAGGGTCACGACCCGCAACTGGAAAAGGCCGTCGAGGTGGCGTTGGACCTGTTGAAGAAGAATCCGCCGCCGACGTATCCGAAGCCGCCTTATCCGGATTACCATCCGCATTTGCCAAAGGTGGCGGAGTGAGGCGGTGGAGGGAGTAGGGAGTAGGGAACCTGGGGAATAGGGGCTTGGCTTTTTCCTACTCCCGACTCCCTACTCCCTACTCCTTGGTTGCAGACGTATGATCGTTGATGATTTTCCAGCCCTCGGGAAACTGGCGGAAGACGAGAGTGAAGACGCCGGTGGGTTGATCCTTTTCCCGCTGCAAGTGGTAGTGGCCGGTCACCAGCGCGGCCGTGGGGCAGAGCACAGTGAACTCGAGATCGGAGAAGGTCAGGGTGCCCATGGCTTGGCGGTCCGGGTAAGCTTTCCGGTAGCGATCGAGCACCGCCTGCCAGCCCTTCACCACTCCGTTCGCGCCGACGAACTCCGTCGACTCGGACTTCCAGTAGCTCTGCATGAACGAGTCTACGTCGCCGCGATTCCAGTCGGCGACCTGGGCGTCGAGCACGGCGCGAATGGCCGTCTCGGGGTGCGTGAGCTTCCCTATCCGCGGCGGATGTGCAGAACGAGCCGGTGGGCAGAGAAATGTCAAAAGTGCCAGAGTGCTGATCGCGGTCAATCGCTTCACAGTTTCACCTCCTGGTGTTCGACAAGGAATTGCCGATTGCAAGACAAGAAGGCGATCCACAGATTTCGCCGATTACACAGATGCAGGATCAAAACAGAACAAAGCGCTTCTCCTGCTTTCTTCTCATTGAGTCGGCGGAATCTGCGTAATCTGTGGATTGCCTTCTTGTCTTGCAGTCGGCAATCGGCAATTCCCTCAAGGCCCCTTCACCACTTGTCCGCCCTTCATGACGAACTTCACGTCTTGAAGCACGGTGACGTCGCTGAGCGGATCTCCCTCCACGGCGATCAGGTCGGCGTAGTGGCCGGGATCGAGCGAGCCCACCCGGTCCGGCCAGCCGAGGAGATCGGCGGCGTTGATCGTGGCCGCCTGAATGGAGGCGAGAGGCGTCATGCCGAGCTTCA
>DATFYM010000196.1:0-10954 GCA_035315065.1 Terriglobia bacterium | reverse complement strand
CGGCGCCGTGAGATTTGCAGCGCGCAGGTAGGCCTTGAGCGTTTCTGCCGGAATCTCGGTCGAGGCTTCCACTTCGCGATAACCCGTGGCACCGACTTTCTTCAGCGTGCCAGCCGGATCTCTGGCGAACTCGTCGCGGACCGTATAGAGCTCGAGGCCGATGGGCTTGGGCCAGGCGAGGTGACCCGCGCCCCAACTCTCCGCCGCAGAAATTGCCGCGGCACCGGAAACGCCACAGATTGTTTTCTCAAGAAATTGCCGACGAGTTAGCATAGTTTACCCCCCAACAAAGCAGCAGCCATTTAAACCCATCGCTCGACCCAGGGTCAACCAGCAAACTCTAAACCGCAGCCTTGACAACCTGCCCACTCGTTGCCGCACGCCAATCCACCTCGCTCCAAGGAGGTGGGGCCGCGAGCTGCGGATTAAGGTGTGGGCAACGCGAAAGCGAACAAAACCGCACCGGAGAGAATGGCAACGTACTGCCTGCCATCGAGCTGACCACTGACGGCAGCCGAGTAAATTGCCCCGCGCTCGATAACGCGGTCAGCCACGACGAACGGACACGGCGCCTTATAGACTATGCCAACAAGTCGAGATAAGAACAGAGCGAGAACGCCGACAACGCCGACAACGCCGACACAAAAGTCTCACTCCGAGCAAAGGCGACTTCTTGCAGAAATGCCGGCGCTGGCCCGCGGCAATTCCTGGCGAGAACAGCCCAAGTATCCAATTAACGTTAGCGAGTTACTTAGGGGATTTCGCGCCAGCAATTCGGTGCGGACCAGCGCACAGCCCTCAGTATCCTGTTTGGCCGTTACACGACCAGGTGAACCTGCCAAAGACCCGCTTCGTGATCTACAGTGGCCTTGTACGAACTCCTGAACCGAGACGCCGCGATGTTCGGGACGTTAATCATGCCGCGCACTTGCATCGGGCGAGTTCAACCGGCTTTCGCTATGCCGATCCCTATTCGGTGCGGAGGGCCACCAAGGGATCGAGTCTGGCTGCCCGGCGGGCCGGGAGCCAGCAGGCGAACAGAGCGGTGCCAACTAGCACAGCGGGTGCGAGGGTAAAAGCCACGGGATCCACCGGGCTGACCTGGTAAAGCACGCCGCTGAACACCCGGCCGAGGCCTAGCGCGAGGAGCATGCCCGGTACCGCTCCGCCGAGCGTCATGACCAGGCCTTCGCGGAGGATCATGCGCAGAACGGTGGCAGGCCGAGCGCCGAGCGCTGTGCGAATGCCAATCTCGCGCGTGCGCCGGGCCACGCCGTAAGCCACGACTCCGTAAACGCCCACAACGGCGAGGACCAGCGCCAGACCGCCAAAGAGAGAAACCATCTCAGCGCCCGAGCGCACGACCCAGAGCTGCATGTTGTCGTTGAAGTGTTGGCGGAAAGTCTTCACGTTGAATACGGGCACGCCGGGCGCCGCGGAGCGCACCTCCCGGCGCAGAAGGCTGAACAAGGCCGCGTCGGCTCCTAGGGCGCGGGGGGCAGTGCGGACCTGAAAGAAGACGCTGCTGCGATAATCCTGCGCATACGGTACATAGATCTGGCCGCCCACCTGCGACTGGAACATTTCCCAACGGGTGGCGGGCACGATCCCGACGATCTCGATCGAGGGAGGGTCTTGGGCGCGCCTCGCGATGTCGTCGCTCGCGCCCATGATGCCGCTGCCTGCGCCGCCCGGGGCCGTGGGGGCAGTGCTTTCCGCCCACTCGATACGCTGGCCTAGTGCGTCCCCTTCAGGCCAGAGCTTCTTGGCGAGTACTTCATCGACGATGGCGACGGGCGGGGCGCCTGGAGTCTCGGCTTCGACTTTGGTGAACTCCCGACCGCGCTCGAGCGGCAGACCCATGGCCGCAAAGTAATCAGCGCCCACGCTGCTCCAGCGGACATTGTAGGCCAAGCCTTCGGCAGCGGTTGCCGGGTGTGAGTCGGGCGCGGGTTTCGCCCCGGCGCGCTGCACGGGACGGTTCATGGTGTAGAGACCGAAGGGCACAGTGGAAGCGACGCTGGCGGCCTGCACTCCGGGCAGCGCAGCGAGCCGGTCGCAAGCCGTGCGGTAAAGTTGGAGGCTGCGTGCGGGTTCATAGCCGCCCAGACTCGCGTCGGCCTCGATGAGAATAGTCGAATCAGTTTTAAAGCCGGTTTCCACGCTGCCGGCTTTGAGCGCGCCGCGGATAAAAAGCCCCGCTGCGGTGATCAGTCCCAGCGAGAGAGCGACCTGCGCCACGACGAGGGGATTGCGCACCCGCCACCAGCGACGGCGCGGCGAGGCATCCTCGCCCGCCTGCTCCTTGAGATCGGTGATGAGGTCGGGGCGCGTGAGCTTGAGCGCGGGTCCCAGGGCGAAGGACAGCACGGCGAGTGCGCAGAAGGCGAGCGTGGCCACGATGACGGCGGGATCGATGCCTTCCCGAAGGACTGCGGCCACCGGCATGTGAGCGCTCAGCGAGGCCGCGATCCATTGGGAAAAGAAAAGACCGATCAGGAAGCCGCCCGCGCCGCCAGCCAGGGAAACCACCAAGCCCTCGGTCAGGAGTTGCCGGACAATGCGGCCCCGGCCGCCTCCCAACGCCAGGCGAATGGCAATCTCCTTGCGCCGCGCCAAGCCGCGCGCAAGCAACACGCCTGCCAGATTGAGGCAGGCGACGAAGAGCACGATGACAGCCAACGAGGACAGCATCAGACCGAGCGTGGTCAGACTGGTTTCATCGGCGGGGTACGGTCCCGTGTCCAAGCGGGGCAGGGGCCGGATGATGAAGGTTTGATCCTTCTGCTCAACCGGCAAGGCCCTTTCAAGATTGGCGGCGACCGTCAGCAGGGCGGCCCCGGCGGTGGCGGCAGTGACGCCCGGCTTGAGGCGTCCGACGATCAGGAGAGCATAGCTGTCGCGCTGTTCGAGGGTGCGCTTGACCTCGGCGGAGGAACCGTTGGTCAGCAGGTCGTAATCCCCAAGGGGGAAATAGAGCTCTGGCCCGAAGATCATCATCGTTCCGCTGAAATCCTCCGGGGCGATGCCGACCACCGTGAATGGGCGCTCGTTAACGCGGATGGTCTTGCCGACGAGTTGAGGATCGAAACCGGTGCTCTTCCAGTAAAGATAGCTGGCGATGACGACGGGGGCGGCGCTGCCGGGCTTTTCCTCCTCGGGGAGAAAGTCGCGCCCCTGCGCCAGCGGCACTTCGAGGGTGCGGAAATAGTTCGAGCTGACAAGGGATACGAACGTGCGCCGGGAGGTCCCGCCTTCGCCGATGCTGACCATGGCGCTGTTATGGGCCAGCGCGCCGGAGAAGACAGCTCTTATCGCGCTCTGTTCGCGGATGTCGGCGTAGGTGGGATAGGAAAACGCGCGGAAACGGCTGGGGTGTTTCCTGTCCTGCGTGTAGACCTGGGCAACCTGCGCCTCGTTTGGGTAGGGCCGCGGGCTGAAAAGGAAGTCGTGGACAATGGTGAAGATGGCCGTATTGGCTCCGATACCCAGCGACAGCGTCAGCACCGCCACGGCGGTAAAGCCGGGCGATTTGGCCAGAGTGCGAAAAGCGAAACGGAGATCTTTGGCGAAGTCTTCCAAAAAGCGCCCCATCCGAACGGCGCGGACCTCCTCCTTGACTTGCTCCACGCCACCGAGTTCCATTTGCGCCTCCCGACGGGCTGCGGATTGCGAATACCCAGCCTTCATCTTCTCCTCCGTCAGAAGTTCGACCGAAGATTGCAGCTCATCGTCCAATGCTTGCTCAACCGTGGGTTTGCGCAAGAGGTTTCGGAACAAACTGAGCATTCGCCCTAGCATGGTACCTTCTCTCTCGACTCAGAAGGTCGTAACCGCAGTTTTTTCAGTTTCCCGATGGCGACGTAAAGTCGCCGCCACACTCACTCACAGCGCAGAGCGCCGGTGGGTTCAATTCGCAAAGCTCGGCGCGCCGGCAGGCACGACGAAAAGACACTGAGGAACGCCATGAGGCCCAACGCGCCCGCCAGCACTAGCGGATCGCGCGGCGAGCCCTTATACACGATGCCCGCCAGCACTTTTCCAGCGGCTAAGGCCAGCAGGAGACCGAAGGCTGATCCCACAGCGACCAGGGCCACGATCTTGCCCAGCACGAGACGAAGCACCTCGCCAGGACGGGCGCCGAGCGCCACGCGGATGCCAATCTCATGCACGCGTCTTGAGACCGCGTAGGCGACGAGCCCGTGGATACCTGTCGCCGCCAGCATAATGGCCAGCACGCCAAAGGCGCTCAGGGCGACGGCAGCCGCGCGAGTGGGGAAGAACGCGAACCCGAGCATTTGGGTGAGGCTTCCGACGCCGTAGAGTGGCAACTCCGGGTCGAGGGCGGCAATCGCCCGACGTATCTCGCCGAGCATTTGCGCCGCAGGTAGGGAGGATTTCACCTCGATCGTCGTGGTTGTATCGTAGCGCTGCAAAATCGGCCAGAAAACGACTGGCTCCTGCGATTCGGTAAGGCTCCTATACTTGCCGTCTTCGACGACGCCGATGACCTCAACTAGGTCACCGTTCACCGTCCCGTGACGAAAGTGACCGCCAACCGGGTTCTCGGTATGCAGGACCCGCTTCGCGAAGGCGACGTTGACAATTGCCACGGGCGGAGATTCGGCGTCGTCGTGCCAATTAAAATCGCGCCCGGCCAACATCTTCGTTCCTACCGTGGCAAAATAACCTGGCGAAACCTCGTAAAAGGTCACGGCGATGCGGTCGGAAGGCCGAAGGCCAGCACCATCCGCGGGAAATACACGGGTACGGGATTGGTCGATGCCGAGCGGCAGAGAACTTGAATACGCCGCCGATTCTACACCGGGCAGTTGCCGGACAGCCTCCCACGCGCGCCGCTGAAAGGCTCGGCCGCGTTCCTCGGAGTATCCTGCCAGGCCTAATTCGAACGCCGCGACCGAGACGTGCTGTGGCTCGAATCCTAGCCGCATGTGGAGCGCCTGCTGGAGGCCACGCAACGAAAGAAGACAGCCGGACACCAGCACAACGCAGAGCCCGACCTGCACGGCCACCAGTACATCCCGGAAAGCCCAGCGCCGCGAGCCCCACGCTGTGGCTGCTCCCTTCAGGGCAGCATTGGGGTCAGTTTTCGCAGCGCGCCAGGCAGGAAGGAATGCGAAAAAGACGCCGGCCAAAATGGATGCCGCCCAGGCGAAGCAGAAGACCCGCCAATCCGGGTCCACATTGAGTTGCACTGGGAAGTCCAGCGGTGCATGCCATCGGCTCAACGCCCGAGAAAGAAATACGGCCAGCACGTAACCCGCACCCCCGCCCGCTGTGGACAGCATCAGCGCTTCCGTCAGCACCTGGCGGATCACGCGGCCGCGGCTGGCTCCGATGGCCAGCCGGATGGCCAGTTCGCGTTGGCGATCCGTGGTGCGCGCCGTGAGCAGGCTGGCCAGATTCGCACAGGCGGCGAGAAGCACCAGAGCCGCGAGGAGGAGTACGCCGAGCGTGAAGGCTTTCGCCGGGCTACCGATCATGTTGCCTATCAGGCCGGGCTTGGCCAGCCTGAAGGCGAGGCCGGTGTTTTCCGCCGGATACTCGCGGGCCAACTCCGCCGCAACGGTGTTCAGATTCGCTTCTGCTTGGGCCGGCGAAACATCCGGTTTCAGCCGCCCGATCACCGAGATACTCCAGGCGCTTCGATCGTCAAACCACGGATTTCCCACCTCGATCTGGGGTTGCATCATCATGGGCACCCAGACTTCCGGCCAGTAGAAGAGCTCAGTGCCCTGAAAACCGCGCGGCGCCACTCCCAGCACCGTGAAGGGGAGGCGGTTGATCCGGATCGTCTTCCCGGCAATTTCGGGATCGGCCCCGAATCGCGACTGCCAGGCGTCATAGCTCAGCACGGCGTAAGGGCTCGCTCCGGGATGTACGTCATCACTTTGATGAAAGAAGCGGCCCAAGGCGGGCTTGACTCCCAACAGGTCAAAATAGTTGCCCGTAGCCAGATAGCCCCAAATGCGGTTCGCACCTGTACTCGTCTCTAATTCCATGGGCGACATGCGGTATGCGACCAGTCCCGCGAACGTCCGGTTTCGATCGCGAAGTTCTTTGTAATTCGGGAAGGACTGGGAGGGGCCGTACGTCTTGTTCTCGAGGAAAACCAGTTGGTCCGGGCGGTCTACCGGGAGTGGCCGGAGCAGCAGAGCGTTGAGCACACTAAAGACCAGAGCGTTCGCCCCAATTCCCAGAGCCAGCGAAAGGACGGCAACCGTGGCGAAGCCGGGGGATTTGGCCAGCGTGCGGAATGCGAAACGCACGTCCTTGGCGAAGTCCTCCAGTAAGCGCCCGGCCCGTATGGCGCGGACCTTCTCCTTTACTTGCTCCACGCCGCCGAGATCGATAAGCGCCTGCCGCCGGGCTGCTGAATACGAGAGTCCCTCTTTCAACTTTTCCTCTGTCAGGAGTTCGACGGAAGATTGCAGCTCATCGTCCAGCGCTTGCTCGATCGTGTTTTTGCGCCAGAGGTTTCGGAATAAGCTAGCGATTCGACTTGGCATGGCGCCTCCAAACTTGACTCAGGCGGATTCCACCGCCGCCGTCATGATCTTGACCACCTGCTTCCAATCCCGCTCCTAGGCCTTGAGTTGCGTACGCCCGGCGGATGGCAACCGATAACACCATCCAGCCTGATGAGCGTTCCGAATGCGTTTGCCATTTCGTCTCCTTCGCGTTCCTTTGAAACCCTTCGGGGAGTCCCCCAAACCTCCGCTTTGATAGTGCAGAACTACTCGTACCGCAGCGCCGCCATTGGATCGAGGCGCGTGGCGCGCCGCGCTGGGACATAGCACGCCCAAAGCGCAATCGCCGCGAGCAGCAGGGCCACACTCACGTAGGTAAGCGGGTCGGTGGCGCTCACGCCGACCAGGAGTCTGGCCACGGTGCGGGTCAGTGCCCATGAGGCGACCAAACCGGAGAGTACCCCGGCCATGACCAGCGCCATTCCCTGGCGGAGAACCAGCCTCAAGATGTCGTGCCGTTCGGCACCAAGGGCCATGCGAATGCCGATTTCGTGCGTGCGCTGCTCCGCGCTGTAGGAAACCACGCCGTAGACACCCACAGCCGCGAGCGTCAATCCAACGAGACCCATCAAAGCGGCTAACGTCGCCCCCATGCGAAACGCAAAGAAGCCATTTATTCCTCCTAAGCTCTGCTCCATCGTCCGCACGTCATAGATCGGCAAATCGGGAGCAAGGCCGCGGATCACCTGCTGCGCCGGGGCGATGAGTGACTCCGGCTCGACGGAGGAACGAATTTGCAGCGTCATCATGGGCGAGTAGTCTTGGGCGTACGGAAGATAGAAGAATGGGACAGGCTCGGCCAAGGCAGCCACGTTGTATTTACCATCCTGGGCCACTCCGACCACTTGCGCGAATGGGCCGGAACTTCCGAAAATGCTGAAGCGCTTGCCGATGGGGTCTTGGTTGGGCCAGAACTGCTTGGCCATCTTCTGATTGACGATGGCCACCTTGGGCGCGGTCGCGTTGTCGGTTTCGGCAAATTCACGGCCGCGCAACACGGGAATTCGCATCATGTCGATGTAAGGTGGATCAACCCGGTTCAATAGCACGTAGGGCGGCCGCTGGCCGCTCGCCAGGGGATGCCCTTCGATGTAAACCGTGCGGGGCTCCTGGGTATTTCCCATCGGCACGCTGAAAGCCAGGGCGACCGACTTGACGCCGGGGAACGCGCGAACGCGGGCTTCCAACTCCCGGTAGAAACCCCTGGTGCGCGGCTCGTCAAAGCCTATTCCATGGGGGTCAAGGGTCACATTCAAAACGTGATCGGGGTCGAAACCCAAGGACATCCGCTGGACATGCGCGAGACTCCGAACGAACAGGCCGGTGGCAATCAATAACACCAGCGATCCCGCGATCTGCGCCACCACCAGAATGCCGCGTACACGGTGGCGGCCGGCGCCCGGGGATTCGCCGCGGCCACTTTCGCGCACCATCACGTTCACGTTCGCACGAGAGGCCCGCAGGGCCGGCGACACACCGACAATCATTCCTGTGCATACCGCAATTCCCAGGGCATAACAGAAAACCCTCCAATCGAGCCCCCACGCCAAGCGCAGGGGGATGTTGCTGACCACTTGTTCAAACGTCGAACCGAGCAGGTTGTTGGCCCACTGCCCCAGGATCACTCCTGCCGCGCCGCCCGTGAGCGCCAGGAGAGTGCATTCCGTGAGTACCTGTGCAATGAGCCGCACGCGTCCTGCGCCCAGCGCCGCGCGGATTCCCATCTCACCCTGGCGTGACGTGGCACGAACTAACAGGATGTTGGCCACATTCATGCACGCAAGAAGCAGAACAAGAGTGGCGAGGGCCAGGAATGATCCCGCGACAAGCGGAATGATGTTGGCCACGGTCGGATCGGGGCGCGCCTGTTTTTCAGAAACCAGGCGAACCGTGATTCCTTTGTCTGCGTCGGGGTACTGCTCGGCCAGGCGCGCGGCGGCGACATCAAAGGAACTCTGCGCTTGCGCCAGGCTGACGCCGGGATTCAGTCTGCCGTAGGCGCGCAAGAGTCGGACGCCGCGATAGTAGCCGTACCCGTCGGGCCCTTGTCCAAAGCCGGGCCCCTGTTCAAGGGCAGATAGACGTCCATTTCGAGGACCGAATCCATTCCGCCAAATCCCTTCGGTCCAACGCCCACGATTACGGCGGGCTTTCCGTCCACGAGAATCTGCTTGCCGACGACGCCGGGATCTCCACCGAATCGCTTTTGCCAGTAGGAGTATCCGAGAACGATCATGCCGGCTTCGCCCGGCTTTTCCCCTTCCCCCGGGAGGAACAACCTGCCGAGCGTGGGCCGCAATCCGACGGCTGAGAAATAGTTCCCGGTCACATAGCTGGCCGCGATTTCCTCAGCCCGGCCGTCAGCGCTGAGTCCGGCGAGGGCGATTTCGTAAGCAAACAGATCCGAGAAGGTGCTCACCTGGTTGCGATAATCCACAAGGTCCAGGTAGGACACGGTATAGGTTTGCAGCGGGGCACCCTGCTGTCCGGCGGCCAGAAACATAATCTGTTCCGGCGCGCGCACCGGCAGCGGGCGAAGCAGCATGCCATTGACAATTCCGAATATCGCTGTATTCACGCCAATGCCCAAGGCCAGCGTGATGACCACGACGGCCGTCAGCCCCGGCGACTTGGCCAGGGTGCGGAAGGCGAAACGCAGGTCCCGGGCCAGGTTATCGAGGAAGCGGCCGAGCCGAATATCGCGGACCTCTTCTTTCACTTGCTCGACGCCGCCGAGCTCGATCAGCGCCTGCCGCCGGGCTGCTGACGGCGAGTACCCTTCTTTCATCTTTTCTTCCGCCAGGAGCTCCACCGAAGATTGCAGCTCGTCGTCCAGCGTTTGTTCGACCGTGTCCTTGCGCAAGAAGTTCCGAAACAAACTCACGATTCTAGCTGGCATGGTGCCTCCTAACTCGGCTCAGGCGGATTCCACCGCCGCCGTCATGATCTTGACCACCTGCTTCCAATTCCGTTCCTCGACCTTGAGCTGCGCCCGCCCAGAGGAGGTCAGTCGGTAGTATTTCGCCCGTCGGTTGTTCTCCGACGCGCGCCACTCGGCTTCCACCCATCCCCTCTCTTCCATGCGGTGCAACGAGGGGAAGAGCGAACCGAAGCTTACCTGAAAGGCTCCCTTGGTGATTTGTGTGATTCGCCGGGAAATACCGACTCCGTGCAAAGGTTCCAGGGACAGCGCTTTCAATACGAGCAGGTCGAGAGTTCCACGCAGAAGATCGGTTCTTTTTTCACCCATGGCGTCCTCTTATCGGAATACGATACCTGACGCCCAGAAGTTCCAAACAATCTCAATAGCACCCGTTTGGGCCCTACAGGAGTTCCTCGCACCTGCTCGTCACTTGGACGTATATCGGCTTATCGGAGAAGTGCCTTCCCTGGCCCGTCGCGATTCCTGGCGATAACAGCCCTTCCCACAAGCAATCGGTGGATAGATCCTCGCTGACGGCGTAGTGGCGATCTGACCACAGGACGGAGGCCGATCGGGGATCAGTCGCCACCTGCCGACTAGGACTAGGCAGGACTTACTTCACCGCCGTTTCGGGACAACGATCCACCCACTCAAAGCTTGCTCTCCGAGTGGCGGACGATACGTTCAAACTCGGTCCACCGGCGATCCCGTGGCGGGGAAGACCACCTTGAAGAAGTAGTGCCATGTCGCGAAAGGCCTGGGCGAGTGAGTTGGCTATCGGGGTGCGACGCCGGATATATCCATCAACCACAGGTTGGCCGTGCTTTTCACCGTGCTGTAGGTGACGCTTTTGCCGTCCGGGGTCAGCGCCAGGCGCAGGGAAGGTGACAGGTTGCTGGAGGGGAGATACTCCTGCCCCAGCGCCCCGATCGTCTTCTCGGCGCCCTTGGCAACGCTCATTGAGAAGATCTCCGCGCGGCCAGTGACCTGCCGGATGCCGTAGAGCATCTTACCGTCGGTCGAGAAGGCATAGGCCACCGCGCTCTTCGCGGCGAGATCGCGGGTGGTCTTGCCGTCTGGAGAACTTCACGCCTCCGTCCGGGTACAGAATCCAATCGCCCGCGGGCGACCACACCGGCACCCAATCGCTCACAAGGTTAACGTTCGCTTTCAAGGTTTCCGGTTCCGCCTGTCCGGTAGTTTTGACCTTATTCAGTGCGAACTGCCCCTCTTTAGTTCCCCAGTAGACAAACCAATTTCCGTCCGGTGACCAAGAGCCGCTGTAGCCGAAGTCAGTATCGCTCTTCAGAAGCCGCACCGGCAAGCCGCCAGCCACACCTGGGTGCACGACATAGAAGTTGGAATTGAAGAGTTTCTTTTTTTGTGGTATCAATCCTAACGTATATAGACGTTAGGATAAGGAGGCCTATGACTGAGTCTATTCCTCAGTTGGAAAATCAAAGAGTGCAGGTGGTGCAGG
>DATFYM010000195.1:0-10115 GCA_035315065.1 Terriglobia bacterium | reverse complement strand
AACCTAGAACAAACCCGACAACTCCTTATAAATGGGAAACCACCTACTAAGAGTCCGCAGTAGGCAGTCGGCGGTCGGCAGCCTACTGCTTTCCGCCTTCTGCCTACTGCCTACTGCCTTCTGCCTACTGGCCTCCCTAGTGCCAGTCAGTCTGGCTGCGTCTCGGCCTTTTGAGGTGGAACGTCGGCCTCCGTGGGCTGAGCCGGGGCGCCGTGCAGCAGATCGTTCGTCAGGAAGAACTTTCCGTCGGAGGGTACCATCATGATCTGGACCTTGTCGGAGAGCTTCTCGGCGATGATCTTGTTAATCAGCAACGGATTCTGCTTGAGCACGCTCGCCTCGCTTTTCAGGCGGTCGGCGTCAGCGGCCGCGGTCAGCCGAATGCGATTCGCCTCGGCATCCGCCATCATGTTGCGACGCTCGTGTTCTGCCTTGCTGTCGATCACCTTGGCTTCGGCCGCAGCCTCGGCGTTCTTCACCGTGGATTCTTTGCGCGCCTCAGCTTCCATGCGGGTCTGCTGAATCTGTTTTTCCTTGAGGGGCAGCGTGTACTGCATGGCGTCGGACTCGCTCTTGGCCTGCAGCACCCGGACCTGCGCGTCGCCCTCGGCACGTTTCACCTGCTGCGCTTTCTCGGCTTCGGCCTGGAGTTCGGCGATGCGTACCTGCTTCTCCTGGATCTGGGTCTCGAACACCAGCCGGTCATTTTCCTGCTCTTTCAGCAGCAGCCCTTCCAGCCCTTTGGCGTATTCGTCGGGCAGCTTGATGTCACGCACCATCACTTCCTTCAGCAGGATTCCGTCGGCGCCGAGCCGCTTGGCAATCTCGTCGGCGGCGCGCTTTTGGATCTCCTGGCGCCGCGCCGCGAAAACGTCGCGTACGGTGTAATTCGGCACCACTTCGCGGAAGGCGCTGGCCACCACGGGTGGGACGATTTCCTCTTCCACCGGTTGCGGCAGGTTGTTCTGGATATAGTCGAGGCGCCGGGCATCGAGCCGATAGCGGACGTTAACGGCCAGCCCGATGGTCAGCCCCTCTTGCGACGTTACCCTCAGGATCTCGCCTTTCTTTGCGGTTTCCGCCGCCTCGGTGGTGAAGACGTGGTCGCGCACGTCAAACAGCACCACGCGTTCGACGAGCGGCTTGATGAAGTGCACGCCGGGATACAAGGTTCCCGGCCGCGTGCCGGAGATCTGGCTGACGCGGACGCCCGCCGCGCCGGCGGGTACTACGACGATGCTGAGACCTATCAGCAAGGGCAGCCACGCGATCATCACCAGCTTTTTTGCCGCGTTCCAGCGGACCGGTTTCGGAGTTGATGTTTTATCCGCAGCGCCCCGATCCAGCAGGCGCCGGTAACTGTCGGCCATGTAAACGTCATAAGCCACGATCGCTGCGGCGACGAGGAATCCCCCAATGCCCGCGATCATCATGAGATATTTCAGTAGCAACATATGTGCCTCCTATCTTGGGTTGATGTTGGTTAGTGGATTGAGTGATTGAGTGATCGGTGATCGTCTGATTGAAGTAAGAGAAGACAGGAGCCAGAAGTCAGAAGCCAGAATGAAGAGCGTCGATTATGAATTGTTACGTTCCTCATTCTGGCTCCTGACTCTGACTTCTTTGTTCTTCAATCACTCGATCACCCGATCACACAATGACCCTCTACTCCCTGCTTCCCGCTTCCTCCGCCATCGCGGCTATCACCACGGGTGAAAGCTCAGTGGCGCGCCGGGTAGCGATCTGCGTCGATACTGGCGTGGGCGGCCGCACCGAGGACGGGACCACCGCCGCCGGGTTATCAAAGATCTCGGCCACCTGTGCGTCCCGCTCGCCGTGAATCTCAACCACGTCGCCGACGCGCGCCAGGTTGAACAACTCCTCCACATCGTGCTTGCCCATGCGGATACATCCGTGCGAGGCAGCTTTGCCGATAGAGGTGGGAACGTTAGTCCCGTGGATGCCGTAGCCCTTTTGGCTCAAGCCCATCCAGCGATCTCCGAGCGGATTGGACTTTCCGGGCGGGATGACTTTGCCCTGGTGGGAATAGGTGGGGCCGATCACCTTGTTGACGATCTTCATCGTCCCGGTTGGGCTGGGACTCACCGTGGCTCCCACGGCCACCGGGTAGACCTTCAACACCCGGCCTTCTTCCGTCACCGCGAGCTTCCGATCCGGGATGCTGATCACCAGCACGTGCCGAGGCGCGTCCTCGCGCTCATCGCGTCTGCCGGCGGCCAAGCTTTCGTCCTTTCCCAGAAGCTGCGCCGACCAGAAGAGCGCTATGGTTCCCAGGAAGAGGCCCATCCGGCTCCGAACTCGCGTCCCAACCACCGTCTCTCGCTTCGTGATGCCCCTCATGTTCGTCCCCTCCGCTCCGATTTGTTCTTGCGTCCGACGCCACAACCGAGAGCACGCCATCGGCCGGAGGCGACGTGCCTGATTCCACGCTTGTTATGGGCGGCTCAGGGGAGGCGCGACGTGTCCCGTGGCAGACGTTGTGGCGGCAGTGACACGGTGGGTTGGTGACGTGCTGGCGGTCGAGGTGCCAAGACTTGTCGGTCTTCACCTGCGGATGAGATAACAGGCCTTCGTTTGAATTCTGCTTTCTGATTTCTGATTTGTTAGACGCTCAGGAATGGCGGGTTGGCGACAGTTGCTCCCGAATCGTCTCGGCGATCACCGCGGCGTTGCTACGCTCGGCGTCGCGGGCTCCGAACACCAGCGTCACCTTCTCCCGTCGGGCGTGCGCGACCAATTCCTGCACCAGCGCTTGGCGACCGGGCTCGGCCAGTTCCTTGCGGTAGCGTTTCCGGAACTCCTCCCAGCGTTCCGGCTGGTGGCCGTACCACTTCCGAAGCTGGGCGGAGGGTGCGATATCCCTCATCCACTCCGCCAGTCTCAGCTTCTCTTTCGTCACGCCTCGGGGCCAAAGCCCGTCAACGAGCACACGGTATCCGTCCTCCGCGGACGGGGGATCGTACGCTCGTTTAGTCGCCACCGGCATCGGGACTTCGTCCTTGTTCGTCATTCGGAGCAACAGCGAATAGCCCTCTGCGCCTTCCTCAGCTAACATCCTTAGCGTAGCCGCCGGCGAATCAACTCTGCGCAGCATTATAGCGAAGAAACAAGCTGCCCGGCTAAAGCCGACCTCCACGGACGCCCGCCGCGTCAAAGTGCGACACCGGCCGGATGCCCGACCTGGTCGCTTGCATTCCGCCGTTCGGCTTATTTAGAGTCGCAGATGGAGGTAGCAAAACCATGGCTAAACTGATGATATCCCTCACGCGGTGGACGGCGCGGGTTGCTGCCCTTTTGGTGGCTGGAACATACGTGATGTTCGTCTTGGGAGAGTTCTTTCCCCATCCGCATTCCGGTCCCCCAACGCGCTTCCGGGAGTGGGCTGGGATTGCGCTTTTGACGTTGACGATAATCGCTATGCTGGTGGCGTGGAAGTGGGAGCTTGCCGGCGCGCTGGTGTCGCTCGCAGCCCTCGCCGCGTTTGTGGTGCTGGTACGGATGCGCAACTACGAGGTGGTGGCGGTCGTCGCCATTCCGGGCCTCCTTTTCGCCGCAGATTGGGTGCTGCGGCGCTTGTTCCTAGCGGCGACTCATGGGCCTGAGAATGTGTGAGGCAATAGCGAGGGACTCTGACACAGACGCAGAGGCGCAGAGAGGGGAAACGTAAGGAAACAAACGGCATCTTCATGTGATCCTCGTCTTTTTCTCTGTGTCTCGGCGCCCCTGTGTTTGATCGAAGACACTCCGCCCGAGACGACCGGGGGCGAACCAACTCCGCTTCATGCTAGAATCAGGGGGATCTGCGAGAAGATTCGAGAATTGTAATTTCGGACCGCGCACTCTCGTATCGTTGGTGTGGGCTTCACAATTAGAGCATGAGTAGGGGTGGACGATGTTTCGACACTTACCGCTGATCCTCAAGAACTCCTGGCGCAACCGGCGCCGCACGGTGCTTACCATCCTCAGCGTCGGCGTATCGCTGTGTCTGCTGGGGCTCATGATGGCGATCTACCACGCCTTCTACTTCAGCACCCCGTCGGCCGATCAGGAGTTGCGGATCACCACGCGCAATCGGGTGTCGCTGACGCTGCCCATGCCTCAGTCCTACGCGCAAAAGATCAAGGAACTTCCGGGCGTCCGCGAGGTGGAGATCGAGCAGTGGTTCGGCGGAGTCTATATTGACAGCCGTCCGGAGCACATGTTCGCGCGCATGGCGGTGGAGCCGGACAAGTTCTTCACCATTTATCCCGACGTGAAGATTGACCCGGACCAGGAGAAGGCATTTCAGCACGAACGTAGCGCCTGTATTGTGGGACGCGAGGTGGCGGATAAGCTGCACTGGAAGCTGGGCGATCGCATCACCATCAAGGGCGACATCTTCCCCGTGAATCTGGAGTTCACGCTGCGCGGTGTTTTCGATGCCCAGGACGCTTTCATGAACCGATCGCTTTATTTTGACCGCGAGTATTTGGAGCAGAGCCTGCCGCTGGGGCGGCGCGGCAATGCGGGCACCTTCACTACTCTCGCCGCCAGTACGGACGACGTGCCGCGAATCGAGGCGGCGGTGGACGAGGAATTCCGCAACTCGCCGGTGCAGACTAAGACGGAAACGCAAAGCGCCTTTGGCCTCAGCTTTCTCGCTCTTCTGGGCAACATCAAGGCCATTCTCTTGACGGTGTGTGCCGCTCTCACCTTCACCATTTTGCTGGTTTCGGCGAACACTATCGCCATGTCCGTTCGGGAGCGGGTGCGCGAGGTCGGCGTGCTGAAGACGCTGGGATACACGCCCGGCAACATCCTGGGCATTATCCTCGGCGAAGCGGTGACGATTTCGGTGATCGGCGCCTTGCTCGGATTGGGGCTTGCTTCGGTCATGACCCTGGCGGTAAGGAACATGCCCACTTTCAATGCCCAACTCATGACCCTGACGATCGCTCCTCCGGTCGCCCTCCTGTGCCTGGCGGTGGCGGCGATGATCGGGCTGGTGAGTGCCTTCGTCCCCGCTTACAATGCCTCGCGCATTTCGATTGTGGATGCGTTGAGAAGTGACGAATGAGGGAGACGGAAGACGGACTCGCCATTCAAATGCGCCGTGCTGCAGTTTCGATAGCGGCGAATATCGCAGAGGGTTTTAGGAAGCGCGGCAAGGCTGATAAGGCCCGGTTCATGAACACGGCAGAAGGCTCGATCGAGGAGAGCCGGTATACCTTGTCTTGGCTCAGGATCTGGGCTACGGAAACACGGATGCTCTAATGAAGAGTCTGGAGAGCGTCAGCCGCCTTTTGGATTCATACTCGAAGGCCATTCTGGCTTCAGCCTTTTGAGTCACGGGGAAGAAGAAGACAGGAGACGCTTCTGTCTTCTGTCTCCTGTCTCCTGTCTTCGACATTTTATGTCCATTCCACTTGCCTACAACTTTCGTAACCTCGTCGTCCGGAAAACGACGACGATCATGACGGCGCTGGGCCTTGCGCTCACCGTCGCCATCCTGCTGGCCGTGATGGCGCTGCTGCACGGGTTGCAGACCTCGTTGAAGTCCACGGGCGATCCGCTCGACGTCCTGGTGCTGCGCAAGGGGGCGAACTCGGAACTGGTGAGCAATTTCACCCGCGAGGGATATCAGGTTCTGAAGACGAAAACGGGGATCGCCCAGGACAACTCGGGGCAACCCCTGGCTTCGCTCGAGATGGTGACGGTGATCAACCTGGTGAGTGTGGACGCGCCTGACGGCATCAACGTGACCGTGCGCGGTCTCGAACCCATTGGCATCGAGATGCGTAAAGGTCTCAAGCTGGAGGCCGGGCGCTGGTTCAACACCGGCCACCGCGAGGTGGTGGTGGGCTCATCCATCGCCAAGCGCTTTCCGGGAGCGCAATTGGGCAAGAAGCTCTCTTTCGGTACCGGCGACTGGGATGTGGTGGGGGTGATGTCTTCCGGCCAGAGCGCCACCAACAGCGAAATCTTTGCCGACCTCAACCAACTCAGCTCGGACCAGCACCGGACCGAGGTGCTAAGCGCGGCCCTGGTGCGCGCCACGGACCCGGTCGCGGCCGATGCGCTGGTGAAGGACATCTCGAACGACCAGCAACTCAACATGGATGCCGAGCTGGAGACGGCGTACTACGACGCGCAGTCGTCCAGCTCAAGCGCATTTCTGCTGGTGATGGGTACCTTTGTGGCTATCATCATGGCTGTCGGCAGCAGCTTCGCGGCCATGAATACCATGTACGCCGCGGTGGCGCGGCGAGGCAAGGAAATCGGGACGCTACGCGTCCTGGGATTCTCTCGTGGCAGCATTCTGCTGAGCTTCTTCACCGAATCGGTGTTACTGGCGATTTTGGGCGGTGTGATTGGCTGCCTGCTAGTGTTGCCTTTGAACGGTCTCACCACGGGGGTGGGCAACTTCCAGACCTTCGCCGAGACCGACTTTAACCTGACCGTGACCCCGGCCATCATGGCTTTCGGCGTGCTGTTCGCGGTCCTCATGGGAGCGGTGGGCGGACTGTTTCCGTCCTGGTCGGCGGCGCGGAAGGAGATCTTGACGGCGCTGCGTGAAGTATGAGGAGTTTTCAGTAATCAGTTTTCAGTAGCTATCAGCTTGCAGCAATCAGCTGTCAGCAAGACAAGGGGAGGTTCTTGCTGATAGCTGAGCGCTGACGGCTGAGGGCCAAGGACTGAAAACTGAGAACTGACGACTGAGAACTGGAATATTGAACATGGATACTGATCTCAAGAATCTACAAATCGACCGCACCGGCAAGCGCGACCCTCAGCCTTCCAAGTGGGCCACGCTCTGGATTATCGCCGGCGTCGCCCTGTTCCTGCTGCTGGGCACGGCTCGGCTGGCCTACAACAAACTGAGCGCCGCCACCGAGGTGGAAACGGTGCGCGTCCAGGCTGCGTCCACCGGAGCGGGCGCCGCCGGGCAGGCGGTGGTGCTGAACGCCACGGGATACATCGTTGCCCATCACGAGATCGAGGTCGCGTCCAAAGTGGTGGGCCGGGTGCAGTCAATTGGGGTAGAGAAGGGCGACCACGTCCAGGCGGGCCAGGTTCTGGTGCGGCTGGAAGACGATGAGTATCAGGCGCAACTGGAGCAAGCCAAGGGGAACCTCGCCAGTCTTCAGGCCCGGCTGCTCGAGAATGAACATGGCTCGCGTCCCGAGGAGATCGCAGTGGCCAAGGCCAACCTGAATCAGGCCAAGGCCAACCTTGACGACGCTAAGGTCACGCTCGACCGCACCAAGGAACTGGCGGGGCAAGGCGTCATGTCGCACCAGCAGTTGGACGATGCCCAGTCGAAGTATGACGACGCGGCGGCGCGAGTGGTTTCGCTCGACAGGACGTTTGAGCTGGTCCGCCTGGGACCGCGCCAGGAGGAGATCGACTCGCTGCGCGGCCAGGTGGAGCAGGCCAAGGGCGCAGTGGCGTACGCCCAGAACCAACTCGATAACACCATCATCCGGGCGCCCGTCAACGGCACCATTTTGGAACGGGCGGTGGAGAAAGGCGAGTTCGTCACCAACGGCTTCGTGGGCGACAAGGGCGCCAAGGGTTACGTGGTGACTTTGGCGGACCTCAACGATCTTCAGGTGGAGCTCGATATCAACCAGAACGATTTTGCCCGCCTGCATATGGGACAGAACGGCGTGGTCACCACGGACGCCTATCCCGACCGCAAGTACGAAGGCGTTATCGAAGAGATTTCTCCCAAGGCTGACCGCCAGAAAGCGACGGTCCAGGTGAAAGTGAAGGTGCTTCATCCGGACGACTACCTGCGCCCCGAGATGAACGCCAGCGTTTCTTTCCTTGCCGACGAACAGAGCGCCGTGGCGGGGGGAGGGTCCGCCAAACCCCTCATCGTCGTTCCGGCCTCGGCGGTGAAGGACAACGGAGTATTCGTGGTCCTGGAGAACAGGGCCGTGAGGCGCCCGGTGAAGGCTGGCCCGACGACCAGCCGCGGGGTGCAGATCGAGCAAGGCCTGATCGGCGGCGAGGACCTGATCGTCAACCCGCCGGCCGGCCTCAAGGATGGCGACCGCGTGCGCGCGAAGGGCTAGGAAGACAAGTCAAAAGTCGAAAGTTGAAAGTCGAAAGTCGAAGAGGCGGCTCGTCTTAACTTTCGACTTTTAACTTTCGACTTCCGACTTCTTCAAAGGGTTTCGACTATGGAAACAGTTATCCAGACTAGGCGATTGAGCAAGGAGTACATCCGCGACGAGTTCCACGTGGTCGCTTTGAAGGACGTGAGCATCGACATTCACGCCGGGGAGTTCGTGGCCCTGATGGGACCTTCGGGCTCGGGCAAGTCGACTCTCCTGCACCTGATCGCGGCCATGGACGCCCCAACGGCGGGCGAGATTTCAGTGCTGGGCCAGAACCTGCGGGCGCTGAGCGACCGGCAGATCGCCCACTGGCGCAACGAAAACGTGGGCTTCGTCTTCCAGTCGTTCAACCTGATCCCGGTGCTGACGGCGATGGAGAACGTCGAGCTGCCGCTGAAGCTGACGCACTTGAAGAAGCAGGAGCGCCGCGACCACGCCGCCACCGCCCTGAAGCTGGTGGGGCTTGGCGACCGGCTCGATCATTACCCGCGCCAGCTTTCCGGCGGGCAGGAGCAGCGGGTGGCCATCGCCCGCGCCATTGTGACCGATCCCAAGCTGGTGCTGGCCGACGAGCCCACGGGAAACCTGGACGCCGCCTCCGCCGCCGAAGCGCTCGATTTGCTCTCACGGTTGAACCGGGAGTTCCACAAGACGGTGGTGATGGTGACGCACGATCCGCACGCGGCGAATCATGCGACCGTGGTGCGGCATTTGGAGAAAGGCGAGTTGCTGCCGCTCGATCGCGACGTGGCCGCGACGGTATAGTCGCCGAGCCTCTGGAATCGTGTCGACGAGTTCTGGAGGTCGCCTCTCGTGATCATGCGATGGCCTCCCCTGCTGCCGGCGGGCCCTCCAAGGGGCTACACTGCGAGCCCGTGCAAGTAATCGTAGCTGATCTTGATCGTCTCGAACGCCGGATCGTCGGAGAAATCCTGCTCTACAAAGTAGTGCTTGAGTCCTCCCTTAGGCGCTGCGGAAAAGATGCGCTTCCAGTCGATCACGCCGCGCCCCACTTCCGTGAACGTGCCACCCTTGTTGCCCGCGGTCGGGCCGTCGTGGGTCGCGGTACCGGCGGCATAACCGGGCTTGAGGTCCTTGATGTGCAGGGTGGGAAATCGTCCCGGATAGGTGTCGAGATAGTGCACCGGATCTCGGCCGGCGCGAGTAACCCAGAAGCAGTCCATCTGTATTCCCACCCGCTGGGGATCGGTGAGTCGCAGGAGTTCGTCGAAGCCGACAACGCCGTCAAAGGACGTGAAGTCGAAATTATGGCAGTGATAGCCGATGTGCAAGCCTGCCTTGAGGCACTCCTCGCCAGCCTGATTGAAGATGTCCGCCGCCTTGCGGTAACCGGCGAGCGAGCGCTCCGCATCCGGCAGGTTGCTGCAGATCATGTACGTGGCGCCGACCGTCCTGGCGATATCGATCTCGTCGGGCAGCGCCGACCGCAGCCGGTCGTAGTCGAAATGCAGGCTCGGACAGGCGAGGCCGGCGTCCTGGACCGCCTGGCGAAACTCAATGGCCTTGGCCTTGTTGGCGATGCCGCCGGTTTCGACTTCTCTGTACCCCACTTGGGCAACCTTCTTCAGCGCTCCGGGGAGGTCTTTGGCGACCTCGTTCCTGACCGTGTATAGTTCGAGGCCGATGGGAAGCCCCAAAGGGTCGGCTGCGAGCCTGGAGCCGGATCGAGACGCTGCGGCCAATGCGGCCACGCCCAGAGCTCCGTCGCGCAGAAACTTCCTCCTGGTGATCGAGTCCATAGAGTGATCCTCCCTGCCGTTGATATAGCGGACTGCGCAGACTGTGATACACCAAACGGCGTGGAGAATGCAACTGAATCATGCGCGGGGATAGGGGTAGGGAGAGTGGGATGAGCCACTCCCCCTCCCTCCGAACCGGACTGGCGGATCTCCCGCATCCGGCTCTCCAGTCAGTGGTCTTACCTCGAAGAGGACTGACCGACGGTACGCATATGGGCCGTAGCCAAAG
>DATFYM010000194.1:0-16452 GCA_035315065.1 Terriglobia bacterium | reverse complement strand
CACGCCAGCCCAGCAGCGCGCCTTCGACTTGCTCGGGATCCGCCTCAAGCCTGACTAACCGTAGTCAGTAAATCTCTCCCTCTGATCCGCCAACTCTTGGTATCATCTATACTTACGCTCCGACGGTCCAGGAACTTCGGTCTAAGAATTGACGATTGACGATTGTCGATTGACGATTGAAAGAGAAGAAGCGAGCTTTCCGGCAAGGAGCTGAACGATTGGTGCTGGGACGGGGCGGGGAAGCTGATTGACGATCGACGATGGAAAGAGGAAGAAGCAAGCCATCCGGTGCTTTCCAATGGTCGATCGAAAGTCGTCCATCAGAAATTCCTTGTCTTCACTTCCAATCGTCAATCAATCTGCAATCGGCAATTCTTCCTTCGCCCTCCATCCTTCGACCTTTTACGCCTAGAACGAGAACTTCACGCCTGGTTGATCCCCGGGGGGGCCACCGCCAAGGAACGGGTCGCGCTTCCGGCGCCGACTTCACGGCTGCCGATGTGGGCGACGCCATCGATCCCGGTTTAAGATGGATGGCAAGACACTTTTAGCCCACTACCTCGGGCGAATATCAGTTGGAATGTGCTGCCGATGACGGTAGAGTATAGGGTCACACTTGGTCGGGCCATAACAGATCACATCTAGCCTTCGTTCGGGCGTTGAGAGAAGCCGCTCGATGACAACCCGTATGCTCAGAAGGGCTCTCTTTGCCATCGCATTTCTCAGCTTTTGGATCGGCGGCGGCACGATGTTGCCGAACGCCAGGGCTGGCGCTCGGGGAGCGAGCGGTGATGACAAACCTCACGGCCTTCAGGATATTCTCCAGTACATTTCGACCGGGTGGAGCTCGCTGACGCGGTCGATGACGAGTTGCGACAGCGTGGCTGACCCCAAGGCGCCCGAGAAGTCGGTGCTGTATCTTCCGGCGGCTCTTCCGGTCCCGGAAGCCGTGGAACGAATGGAGAAAAACTGCTCGGTCCAAGTAGAGCACTTGCCGGCAGTGATCGAGAGGTTGGGGCAGATCGACGGAAGCAACATCCATCCGCCCGGTCTTCTCTACCTTCAGAACCCCTACGTGGTGCCAGGGGGAAGATTCAACGAGATGTACGGTTGGGACAGTTACTTCATCATTCGCGGCCTGCTGCAGGATGGCCGATTGGATCTCGCGCGCAATATGGTGGAGAACTTCTTTTTCGAGCTCGACCACTACGGCGGATTTCTGAATGCCAATCGGACATACTACCTGACCCGATCGCAGCCGCCCTTTCTTACTTCCATGATCATGGCCGTGGATGAGGCCGCGAAACGGAGCGGGGTGGACGACCGAGCGCGCTCGGCATGGCTGGCCAAGGCGTACATTTACGCCGTCAAAGACTACAACCTTTGGACTCATCCGCCGCACTTGGCCGGTGATACCGGGCTCTCGCGCTATTACGATTTTGGCGACGGCCCTGTGCCCGAGATGGCGGACGACCCCGTCTTCTATCACCGGGTGGTGAGCTATCTGGTCACTCATCCGGACCCTCACTGGACTTACCTCGTTCACTCTGACGTGGATGGACGCTCCACGACCCTGATCGGTCCCGTTTTCGCTCTCGACCTCTGCGACGCCCAACCGGCGGGCGCGAACGGGGACTGTGAACCCGTGGAGAGGCTCAGCCTAACCCCCGACTACTACAAGGGCGATCGCAGCATGCGCGAATCCGGCTTTGATGTCGCGTTCCGGTTCGGGCCCTATAGCGGGAGCACTCATCACTATGCGCCGGTGTGCCTGAACAGCTTGCTGTTTAAGGTGGAGAAGGACCTGGAACAGATGAGCGCACGGCTGGGCCACAACCGAGAATCCGAGGAGTGGGGCGAACGCGCTAGCAAGCGCCGTGAGTTGGTGAACAAATACCTTTGGGACCAGGAGCGAGGCCTCTACTTCGACTACGATTTCGAGCACGGTAAACAATCGTCGTACGTCTTTATCACCACTTTCTACCCGCTCTGGGCCGGTGTCGCGTCGCCCCAGCAGGCGCAGGCCGTGATGCAGAATGTGAAGCTTTTCGAGCAACCGGGCGGGCTGGCTATGAGCACCCTGGAAAGCAAGGGTCAATGGGACTACCCGTACGGGTGGGCACCCACCCAGCTTGTGGCTATCGAAGGGTTGCGCCGCTACGGTGACGACAAGGATGCGAATCGCATTTCTTACAGTTTTCTCTCCATGATCCTCGATAATTTTCGCCGCGACGGCACCATCCGGGAAAAGTACAACGTCGTCACGCGCTCTTCCGAAGTGAAGGTGGCAGCCGGCTATCAGCAGAACGTGATTGGATTCGGGTGGACGAACGGGGTATTCCTGGTGTTCCTGCACGCTTTGCCGCAAGACCTGGCGTCGCGGCTGGGCTTTACAAAGCAGTAGGCAGAAGGCAGAAGGCAGGGAAGCGGTGCAGCGGCGAAATAAGATAGCCTAGGTAACAAGCCCTAGGGAAGAGGGATCATCTCTTTCCTCCGGTTGGGCGTGGGCGGCCCGCAACGTAGCAGAAAAGGTAGCAACAAGAGAAGAGAAATAAGCAAAAACAAAAATGAGAAATCCCGGAGTCGTTCGGCGGGGTGAAGATGGATCGATTGGCTGGAGCGAGCAAGCAAGAACGAAGGGGGAATGCAGAAGGCATAGAGCAAAAGATGAAGAGCAGCGCAGTGACTCCGGTATTTCGGTAAGGGATTAAGGGTCAGCTGCCTTCTGCTTTCTGCTTTTTGCTTACTGCCTTCCGCCTACTGCCTACTGCCTTCCGCCTACTGCCTACTGCCTACTGCCTTCCGCCTACTGCCTTCCGCCTACTGCCTTCCGCCTACTGCCTTCCGTCTACTCCTTACCTGGCGGCCTCAAGTGCGGATCGAGCTGGAGCGCCTTCTCAAACTCTTCCGCTGCCGCGGTTGCGTTACCCTTCTGGCGCAGGGCCATGGCCAGTTGAAAATGGGCGGGAGCGAAGTCGGGGCTCAGCTTCAACGCTGCCCTGAATTTCTCCATGGCGCCGTCCAAGTCACCTTGCCGGAGTTGCTTGGTCCCGGTATTGGTGGCTATGGTGGCCGCCTGGCGGTTCATCTTCGCCTGGTTCAACTCCTCCGCCTTCTGAAACTCCTCCTGGGCCTTGGCGGTGTCTCGCTTCTGACGATAAACCATGCCCAGCGACTGGTGGGCTGCGCCGTCGTTGGGATCCAACTGCAGAGCGGCGCGAAGCTCGTCCAACGCCCCGTCGAGATCGGCCTCCTGCCGCAGCACCGAGCCTAGAATCGAGTGAGCCTGCTCATAGTCAGGTCGGACTCTGATCGCCTCGCGGAATGCCGCCGCCGCCTCGTCCAGTTTCCCCTGCTGCCAGAGAATCACCCCCAGCGTGTAGTGTGGTTCGGGCAGGGTCGGGTCGAGCCCGATGGCTTTGCGAAGGGCGGGGACCGCCTGGTCAAAATCCTCCTTTTCCTTCAGGGCCACCCCGAGGTTGTAATAGGCTTCGGCGTCGTCCGGATGAAGATCGATCAAGGCGTGGTACTCACGGATGGCATCCTCCCACTGTGCCTTTTGCAGTAGGGCGAGCCCAAGATTGTTGCGGGCGCCGGCATACTCGGGTTTCAACTTCACCGCCGTCTGGAATGCCTTGATCGCGCCATCGCCGTCACCCTGCGAAAGCAGGACCAATCCCAGGTTGTTGTGAGCCTCGACGTCGTTGGGCGCGAGTTCTACAGCGCGCTGGAATTCAGCCGCGGCCTCCACCAGGTCGCCGTCGTGTTGCAGGGCCAGTCCGAGGTGGTTGTGGAATTGCCCGTTGGACGGTTCGAGGCGCGTGGCGGCCTGGAACTCCTGCATGGCAGGGTCTGCCTTGCCCTGCTCCTGATAAGCGAGCCCAAGGTAATCGTGGACGTTTGCGTCTTCGGGCAGCAGACGCGCCGCTTCTTGAAACTCGGCGAACGCTGCGGCGTGGTCCTGAGCGAACCATTCCGCCAGACCCAGGTGGTAGTGGGCTTCGCCGTCGTCCGGCTTCACCTTGATCGCCGCCTGAAACTCGCTCTTGGCGCCCAGGAAGTTGCCGCGGTGACCGAGAACCACACCCAGCGCATCGTGAACCTCGGCCCAGTCCGGTCGAACCCGCAGGGCCTGCTCGTAAGAGGCGATCGCTCCGTCGAGATTGCGCTTGTACTCCAGTGCCTTGCCCGCATTGAAGTATGCCTCCGCCAGGTTCGGATCGAGGGCTGTCGCCTTATGAAACTCCTGCAAGGCGTCGTCGTATTGGCCGGTCTGCATCAGAACCCAGCCTAGGGAGTTGTGGGCGGCCGCCGACTTTGGCTCCAGCTTCAACGCCAGCCGCAGTTCGCGGATGGCCGCTTCCCAATGGCGTTCCTCGATGTCCTGGACGCCGCGCCGGTAGTGGTCGTCCGCCTCTTTGTCGGGAAGGTGCTTCAGAGGGGCAGTCTGCTGGACACCCGGCAGTTGGCAGTTGGCGGTCGCCACGAAGAGGCAAATGGCAAAAGGCAAAAGGCAAATGGCAAAAGGCAAATGTGAAGACGACGTCAAATCGCGGTGACCACGCGTATCCCACTCTTGCCATTTGCCATTTGCCATTTGACTTTTGCCTTTTGCCATTTCTTGCTTTTCTGCCGACTGCTGACTGCCGACTGCCTACGGCCTACTTCTTCAGAAGTCCTGTCCCTTCTTTCACCCAGATCACCTGGTTGGTCTCAACATCCTTCAGGAGGTCCACTTGGCCGCTTGGCCATCGGACTTCCACCAGGTCAGCCTTGGACGCCGCGCCCATCCCAAAGTGGAGGCGGAGATCGTTTTGTGAGATGTAGCCGCCGCCGCTGCGTACTTCATCGATCTGGGAATGATCGCCGGCCACCACTTTGACGCGCGCGCCCAAGCCGGTGCGGTTCGAGCGCGTCCCCACCACCTTCACCTTCAGCCACCGGTGCCCCTGCTGCCCCTGCTGATTATTGGCTACGTCATTCCTAAGCAGGGTGGGCGGGTCGTTAACATTATTGATGACGACGTCGATGTCCCCATCGTTGTCGAAATCTCCGAACGCTACTCCCCGCGCCGAGCGTAACAGGCCAACCCCTGGACCTGCCCGGTTGGACACGTCCTCGAAACGCCCGTTGCGAAGGTTGCGATAGACGATCTTCGGTTCCTTATAAGGCACGTCGATACCAGTTCGTTCCACTTCAGGATAGACGTGACCGTGGGCCGCGAATACGTCAAGCCAGCCGTCGTTATCGAGATCCACGAACCCGCAGCCCCATCCCAGGTAACGGGTGTTGAGTCCCATGCCCGCGGAAAACGTGGCGTCAGCGAAGGTGCCGTCACCATTGTTGCGGTACAGGCTGCAAGTATCGTCGGAGAAGTTCGTCTTGAAAATGTCGAGCCAGCCGTCGCAGTTGTAGTCGCCGGCAGTCGCCCCCATGCCGGCCTGCTCCTGCCCGTCTTCGTTGTAAGCGCACCCGGCGGAGAGGGCGATGTCGGTGAAAGTTCCGTCGTGGTTGTTGTGGTAGAGGATGCTGGGCGTGGAATCGCACGCCACGTAAATATCCGGCCAGCCGTCGTTGTCGAAGTCGCCCGTCAAAGCGGTGAAGCAGTAGTGGCCGGGCGTTTTCAGGATTCCGGCCTTTTGCGTGACGTCGGTGAAAGTGCCGTCGCCGTTGTTGTGATAGAGGAGATTGGTCCCCCGCGGCAGTCCTTTCGGGCCGCACATCACCGGGACTCCTTTCCATAGGCAGTACTGGCCGGTGCCCGGTTTCGGCAACTGCGAGAGATTTACGTCCACGTAATTGGCCACAAAAAGGTCGAGATGACCGTCCTTGTCGTAATCCACGAAGCAGCAGCCGTTGTTCCATCTCGGCCGGGAGCCGTGCTGAAGGAGGCCGGCTCTCTCGGTGACATCGGTGAACGTGCCGTCGCCGTTGTTGCGGTAGAGAGTGTTCTGACCCCAGGCGGTGACAAAAAGATCGTCCCAGCCGTCGTTGTCGTAGTCGCCGACGCACACGCCCTGGCCCCAACCGGTCTTCGCCAGCCCGGCTCTTGGCGTAACGTCAGTGAACGTGCCGTCGCGGTTGTTGTGGTAGAGATGGCAAGTCGGCTCCTTCCCCCTGGGAAAGCCCTCCAGCGTCGTGGCGTTCACCTGGAAGATGTCCGGCCAGCCGTCCTGATCGTAGTCGAAAAATGCGATCCCGCAGCCGGTGGTCTCGACGATCCAGCGTTTGCTATCGGCTTGCCCGGAGACGCAGACTGAGTCCAACCCGGCTTGGGCCGCGACGTCCGTCAATGTCACGCCGAAAGGTGAGCCCGGCGCGACGGGGGAGTTGAAGGAATCATTTTGATTGACAAGCGACCGGCTTGTGCCCGCGAGGCCCGCGGAGGTTCGGGGAAAAATGCCGTCGAGGCTCAGCGCCAACCCGGTAAAACCGAGAGCCTGCAACAATCCTCGTCTTGAACTCACCATCATCGACCTATCAGGGCGCCAGGCCGCAAGATTAGACTGTTCCTTGTCCTTAGTCCGTTGTTCGTGGCGAAGACGGACCTGCAACCGGACAAAAGGGGGGAAAGACCAGGATACCCATCACCTCTTATACTTCACACTCTTGACGATCCCTTTTCCTTCTTCAACATACACCACCTGGTCCGCGGTGACGTTCTCCGCCACGTCCACCAGGCCACTGGGCCATCGGACTTCCAGCCGGTCCGCCTTAGCGGCCGCCCCGAGCCCGAAGTGCACACGGAGGTCACTCTGCGAGGCATAGCCTCCGCCGCTGCGCACCTCGTCGATCTGCTGATGGCCCCCGGTAACACACTTGACGCGCGCCCCAATGCCGCTGCGATTCGACTTGACGCCCAGGGTGCGGACCTTGAGCCAGTGGTTGCCGGTGTTCGAATCGCAGCGCAGGAGCTGAGGGTAGTCGTTTACGGCGTTGACCACGATGTCCACGTCGCCGTCATTATCGAAGTCACCGAAAGCGCAACCCCGCGACGGCGAGAGGTCCACGATGGGGCTGCCGAGTTCTCTTGAGATATCCCGGAAACGGCCATTTCCCAGATTGTAGTAGACCACCTTGGGCTCGGCATAGCGGATATCCAGATTCAGGTGTTTGATCTCGGGGTAAATGTGGCCGTTGGCCACAAAGATGTCGGCCCAGCCGTCGTTATCGAGATCGAGGAAGCCGCAGCCCCAACTCAGGTATCGCGTATTCAATCCCAGGCCGGCGGCGAACGTCACATCGTCGAAGACGCCCTGCCCCAGGTTGTGGTACAGCGAAGAAGTGTCTTCGGAGAAATTAGTCTTGAAAATGTCGAGGTACCCGTCGCAGTCGTAGTCCACCGCCGTAGCCCCCATGCCGGCTTGTGGCTTGCCGTCCTGGCTGTAAGCGCAGCCGGCCGCGATGCCGATGTCCGTGAACGTCCCGTTGTGGTTGTTCTGGTAGAGCGCGCTGGGTTGGGAATCGTTAGCCACGTAGATGTCGGGCCAGCCGTCGTTGTCGAAGTCGGCCACGAGCACTCCCAGTCCGTACGTCCCGTTGGTTTTGAGAACACCCGCAGCCGCAGAAACGTCCGTGAAAGTTCCGTCGCCGTTATTGTGATAAAGGATGTTCTTCGCCCCCGGCAGGCCCGGGGGACCGCAGGCCACCGAGACGCCTTTGTAAGTGCAGGGTCCCGACTCGGGCAGGGGCCAGCTCTTCAAATCTCCGAGATCGACGTAGTTGGCCACGAAGAGGTCGAGGTGACCATCACGGTCGTAGTCCAGAAACGCGCAGCCTGTGCCCCAGCGCGTCCGGGACCCGGCCACGCCCGCCTTATCGGAAACGTCGGTGAAAGTCCCGTCCCCGTTGTTGTGATAGAGGAGATTCTTGCCCCAGGTGGTGACGAACAGGTCTTCGAACCCGTCGTTGTCGTAGTCGCCGATGCAAACTCCCTGGGCCCACCCCGAGCGAATGAGGCCGGCTTGGGCCGTCACGTCGGTGAAAGTGCCGTCGCGGTTGTTCTTGTACAGGCGGTTGATGGGCTCTTGGCCAGGGGGGAAACCTTCCACCCGAGACCCGCTGGGAAGGAAGATATCGAGCCACCCGTCGTTGTCGTAGTCAAAGAAGGCGGCTCCGCAGCCCGTCGTTTCCAGCAAGTAGAGATTCTTCTCCTCACCTCCGAAGATGGTCTTATGGGCTAATCCGGCTGCTTTGGCCACGTCGACGAAGCGAACGGCGGGTGGGGACGGGCCCTGCCCGGCCGCGGCCAGAGAGAAAGAGCCCTTTCCCAACGGTCCAAATCGCCCCAAGGTCCCAAACGGAGAAGCACCGAAGCCGACCGCGGCTACGGAGGTATTCAATAATTCTCGTCTAGTCAGCTTCGCCATGGCCCTTTCTCGATTACCCTTCGCCTAACACCGCCCGCCAAAGTGAACATTGTGGGCTCGGTCCTTCTTCTATCGTCATCTTACATCATTGGGAAGAATCCAGAGACCACACCGAAGGAAGAGTGAAGACCTCGGGCCGGATTTGTCTGGAATACGGCTATTGCCCGTTTTCTAATCCGTGTGGTCGGTGAAATCTGCGGATTCTTCTCGCTCTTGTGTCACGCATCGGGTAACGGTTGGTCGTTTGCCGTTTGCCGTCAAACATTATAGAATGCCAGGTGATTCGATCCTTTCGTTCCAGGGACGCCGAAGCGTTATATAAGCACCTGCGTCCTTCGAAGGCGCTCCGAGGTTTGGCTAAACAAGCCCTGCGGAGGCTGCAGCAACTTGATTCGGCCACCAGCCTCCGTGATTTGGCCCTCCCTGGAAACCGACTGGAGAAGCTTCACGGCGATCGAAGCGGTCAGCACAGTATCCGCATCAATGATCAGTGGCGGATCTGCTTCCATTGGAGAGAGGCAGACGCCTACGACGTGGAGATTGTTGACTATCACTAGGAGTTGACTATGGTGACAGACGAACTGCTGGCGGAGATGCATCCGGGGCGTACGATCTTAGAGGACGTCTTGAGGCCTCTCGGCATGAGCGTTAACGCGCTCGCGAAGGAACTCCATGTTCCCACGACGCGCCTAAATGACATCGTACGCGGCCGGCGCGGCGTCACAGCCGATACCGCCCTCCGCTTGGCGCGTTACCTGGGCACGTCTGCACAGTTTTGGCTCAATCTCCAGTCCGTCTACGACCTGCGGGCTGCTGAACGTCGGACGGGGCCTACCATCAACAAACAGGTCAACCCCCGAAAGGCTGCTTGAAAAATTGCCGATTGCCGGTTGCCGATTGACGATTTGAAGCGGTCAGTTGTCAGTTAGTTGTCACTCATACGGGGTCTGCTGCGGCGACTGAGCACTGACGACTGACAACTTCTTCCAATCGTCAATCGGCAATTCTTCCACTGTCCTTCAGCCTTTCGGGGGTGAATTCGGGGCGGGATGAATGGCGTGGACGGCGACGCACTTCACGCTCAGAATATCGCCCTTCATGATCTCGGCCCTCAACACGGCCTGGAAAAAGGGATGTGCCTTGACGCCGGACGCGCCCGGGCCCGTTTCCAGCCGTCCCGCCAGTTCCGCAATCTCGGAGGGTGAGGTGGCAAATTCGGCTGCGGCTTGGGTTCCGAAGGTAGTCAAGCCGCCCAGAATTGCAATTCTTCGATTCGACGCTACTCCAGGCAGGAAGCTCACCAGCGCATAGTCGGCCCGTACCACGTGGGTCCCGGGGTCCCGCTCAACCTCGTAGATCGGCTGCTCACCAGGCAGGGGATGTAGATTACTGATCTGCCCGCCCCAGACACCCTCTGGCAGCCGGGGCCAGGCGAAAACGAAATCCTGCGACAGCGTCAGCCCCGCCAAAAGGGCGTCCTCCCGCGTCGAGCCCAGGAAGATAACGTCGTGGCGGCTGAGGTCGTCCGTGGTCACCAGACGGCTGCGCTTCACCTGCAACGGGGAGCGCAGTTCCCCAAATAGCCGCGTGAGGTAGAAAACCGCCATCACTTCGCCGGTTCCGGTGTAAACGTCCTCGAAGAAGACCGGGCCAGCATTCCGGAGGAGGCGAGGGTTCGCAACCAGCCGGCTGGCCACGTCGGCTCTTGCCGGAGCGCCCAGGTTATCGACCTCTTCACTCTTGAGCCGCAGCAGGTCTGAGGTTTCGGTAGCTAGAAAGACAGTATTTGAGTAGGTAACGATGGGCGAGCTCTCAGCCCCCGTGAAACCTGCCCATAAGTCGCGGAGGGGACGATTGAGGCCCGTCGGCGGCGACCCTTTGGCCGCTCCCGATCGACTCTGAAGGTTATCCTCGGGAGAGGGGCCGCTTCGCAGGCTGTGAAGAGCAAGTCCGAGACTGAGGAGCACAGCCACCGTCAAGCATGACAGGACCCAGAGAAGAGACCTTCTTTCTGATTCACCGCCAAGCCTCGGCCATGAGTTCCCGTTGCTCCCGTTGGGTTGCACGGTCGGCCCCGATTTCGCCATTTCCGGGGTTTTCGATAGGCCCGGGGACGGTTCGGGAATCGCAGCCTTGTTCCCGACCGATGCCCTCCTGGAGAAAGACGGAACATAGTGCCCTTTCGGAATTACCAGAAGGATGTCGTCCCCGGCCCCCTCGCCGCCGTAGTATTCCTTGAGCTTCTCCCTTAACCGATGCGCCTGGACCCGAACGACGGTGTCGATCCTCGGATCGTAGTCTGCGGGCCGGTCGAATACCTCACTACCTATGGTGTATTCCTTGATTTCGTGCGACTGGCCTTCGATGGTCTTCGAGGCGATATACTTGAGGAACCTTTGCAGCCCCGGAGCCAGGCGAAAAACCTCCGAGTGCAGTACTTTCTCCAGTTGCATCCGCTGTTCTTCGGGCGTAACCGTTGCGTCGCGAGTTTCTCTCGATGTGATTTCTCCGCCGTTTTTCGTCATCCCACGCGGCTTTCCCCTTCGATCCCAGGCGCGCTGCAACGGTTGCGTAACGGTTACATACCTGCGCTAACTCCCGCCCATTCGGACTACACAATAATACTCTTCTCGCTCTTGGGTCAAGCGAGTTCATCAGGGAGCTGCAAACGGCAGAACTGGCGTGTGATCAGACATTTGTTTGTCCGTTACGGATCAATGAATGGCACGTTACGGTCTACCGTTAGCGGTTGAGGCGAGCTAATCGGTCGGCGCTCGCCGTCGCGCCAAGGGTTTTGCGGAACGGTTTTCCGACGGGCTATACTTGCGGTCAATAACGATTTTTCTTGACAAGCGCGCCGGGCTTAAATTATTTTGCTTCTCGCGTCGATAGTTGGGTGAGTCTCCAGGATAACTGCGTCGCGCCAGGAATTGGGCCAACCTCTGTCGAGGGAAGGATATTCCTGGCGCCGACGGACTGAATTTAATCTGGGAAAGACCGATTGCGTACCGGGTCATACACCTGTCTGCCCAAGCTGGGCAGGGGGTGAGCGTCTGCGTTGGGAACTTGAACTGTTCAGACCGTCAAGGGCCCCAAGATTGGCCCTTGTGCAAAAAGGAGCCGAGAATGATAGGTAAAAGAGGAGGACTGTGGATCGCCGGCCTACTGGTTTTTGCGCTGGCGTGCCCAGCGGGAAGATTGTTTGGCCAAGCGGTGTTCGGCAGCATCATCGGCACGGTAACTGATGAGCAGGGCGCATCCGTACCTAATGCCAAGATCACCATCACCAACGTCGCCCAGAATGTCAGCTACGAAACCACCAGCAACGAGAGTGGGAACTACGAGCAGCAACACCTGATTGCGGGAGTTTACCGAGTGCACGTTGAGGTGCAAGGTTTCGAGGCCTACACGCAAGAAGGCGTACAGGTGAACGTGGACAGCGCTACGCAGGTTAACGTACCATTGAAGGTGGGCGCCCAAACAACAACCATCGACGTCACGGCAGCGGTGCCGCTGCTTAAGACAGAGAAAACCGATGTGGCCGAGAACTTCTCCGAAAAACAGGTGGAAGATCTGCCGATCTTCAACCGCAATTTCGTCAGTCTCCAGTTGCTGACTCCGGGGTCCCAACGATTGGGCTGGCAACACGCCGCCAGTGAAAACCCCCAAGGCGCTATTCAGATCATGATGAACGGGCAGCACTTCAGCGGGACCGATTATACGCTGGATGGAACCTCTAACCAGGACCCCATCCTGGGGATTATCGTGATCAACCCCAATCTTGACTCGGTCACCGAGGCCAAGATCACCACCCAGAATTACGACGCCGAGTTCGGCAAGGCCACCGCTGGAATTGTCAGCAGCCAAACCAAGTCGGGAACCAACGAGTGGCATGGCGACGCTTTCGAGTTCAATCGCACCAACGCCACCAGCGCCCGCGATCCGTTCACGCAATGCGGAGCTGACTGCGGTGGTGTCAGCAACGTCGCGCACAGCGTCTGGAACCAGTACGGAGGGTCTGCCGGCGGCCCCATCAAGAAGGATAAGATTTTCGTTTTCGGCGACTACCAAGGCACGCGACGCTCTCTCGGCGGTTCCGGCCAGGCCCGGGTGCCGACTGCGGCCGAGCGCGCCGGCGACTACAGCGCCCTGGCAGCCGCCGCCAGCACCAACATTTTCAACCCTTTCAATCCTGACGGGAGCATCAATCCCTGCATTTCCTTGAGTTCCACAAAGTCCGACGGCTCCGCCTGCCGGCCGGCCGACCTGCGACAGCAGTTCATGGGCAACGATGGCAAAAGCCCGAACGTGATTCCAAGTTCATTCTTGGCGACACCGGACGCCGTGGCGGCCTCCAAAATGCTGGCGAACATCCCGATGCCCAATGTGACTCCCCCGCACGCTACGGATAACAACTACTTCGCTTCCGGCGCCCAGACGTTCAACAGTTGGGGCTTAGATGGCCGGACGGACTGGTACGTCAACGATAAGTTGCACATGCTGGGCCGGTACAGCATACAACAGTTCTCCCGCCAAGGCGCCGGCCTCTTTGGGAGTGAGGTCGGAGGACCGAACCTCAACGTCGACCCCAGTTTGGGCGGCTTCGCCGGAAGCTCGAGTGTTCGCAACCAAAGCCTGGCTTACGGCTTTGACCGCACCCTGGGTCCGACGTGGCTCACCGACTTCCGCTTCGGATTCGTGCGCTATCGCGTGTTTGTGAACCCTAACGGCGTGGGCACCAGCCCCGCCAAAGATGCGGGCATCGCCGGACTCAATCTCGACAACTACTACACCTCCGGCATGCCGCACTTCCAGATTCAGGGAACAGGTGGCCTGGATTGGGGTTATAGTCTCGGCGTCAACCAGTGCAACTGCCCGTTGAACGAGCAGGAGCAGCAGTTCCAGTTCGTCAACAACTGGACCAACATTCGGGGCAACCACACCATCAAGTTCGGAGCCGACATTCGCTACGCCACGAACCTTCGCGTGCCCAGCGATTCCCATCGCTCCGGCGAGATCTACTTCAGCCCCGGCTTCACCCAGGGCTGTGTTCTTACAGGGGCAGACTGCACGGCTTATGCGGGTATGGGATTGGCAACCTATCAACTCGGTGCTGTTACTTCCTTCTCGCGTTACGTGAGCCACTCGACCAACGCGAAGGAGGCACAGAAGCGTTGGCTCTTCTACGGCCAGGATACCTGGCGGGTCACTCCCAAGCTCACCGTGAACTACGGCTTGCGTTGGGAAATCTACTTCCCGCAAACGGTGAACGCGGCCGGCAACGGCGGCTGGGTCCAGGTGGACACTGGCGAGGTCTGGGTGGCGGGAGCCAAAGGCATCGGGATGGACGGCAATGTCAGCAACACCTATAAGAACTTTGCCCCGCGCTTAGGCATTGCCTATCAAATGGATCCCAAGACCGTTGTCCGCATGGGCTATGGTCGCTCCTTTGATATCGGTACGTTTGGGTCGATCTTTGGCCACACGGTCACCCAGAACGTTCCGGTGCTGGCTAACCAGAGTCTTAACGCGCCATCGGGTGCCTCGGACGCCTTTACCCTTTCGGTGGGTCCGTCGTCACTCGATCCCAGCACGATTCTCCAAAACAACTGCAACGCCATCACGCTGAAGACGTCGACGGTTAACGGAACTCAGTGCCTCGGCCCCACTGGAAATCCCCTGAACCCGGACGGCATCAGCCCGCACGTTCACCCTAAGAACCAGCGCCTGCTCACCGTGGATGCGTGGAACGTTACCGTGCAGCGCGCCCTGAGCAACACGATGTCCGCCGAGGTCGGTTACGTGGCCAACAAGGGCAGTCACGTGTTCATCGGCGACGGCCCCAACTACAACATCAACGATCCGACCCTCGCGGGGTTTACCCCGGGCCGTAACAATAACCCCGCCAAGCCTTACTACGCCAAGCTTGGCTGGACCCAGGGCGTGTGCTACTACGGCAACGACGCCAGCAATAACTATGAGTCCTTGCAGGCGAAGCTGGACAAGCGCTTTGGCTCCGGATACCAGATCGAGGGCACTTACACTTTTGCCCATGCCAACCAGTATACCGATTCCTACTACATCTACAATCCGAGCTTGGTCTACGGCCCTTCGGACTTTCAGCGACACCACGTGCTGACGATAACGAACGTCATCACTTTGCCGTTCGGCAAGGGCCAGAAATACATGAGCAGTCCGTCGCGCCTCGCCGACCTGCTCCTCGGCGGATGGCAGATCAACGGCGCCTGGATCGGCGAGAGTGGTACACCTGAAACGGCCGGGTACCAGGACCGCGGATCGGATGCCGATACCGGCCCAGGCTTCCCGAATCGCACCGGCAGCGTTGGTGCCGGCACCCGCTCCGGCAATCCTGCGATCACCGGTTATTGGTTCCAAACCGCCGCCCACACGCTCGCACCCAGCGCTGGTGGGACATGCCCCTCCGATCCGGGTTGCACCAGCAACGGGTGGACCCGCCCGGGAGTGGGCACGTTCGGCAACGCCGGGGAGAACTCGCTGTGGGGCCCGCGCTCGCTTAACGCTGACATTTCGTTCTTTAAGAACTTCACCCTCACGGAAAGGGTCAAAATGCAGTTGCGCGCCGAGTCTTTCAATACCTTCAACCACGTCAACCTGGGCGGGTTCGATAGCTGCGTCGACTGCTCAACCGCGGGCAGGATCACGGACATCCTGGGTAGCTCTAACATGCGGGAGTGGCAGTTCGGGCTACGGCTCGAGTTCTAAGGACCGTCACCAGTTTCCGTTTCAACCCTGGAGGAGCCCGCGCTTGCGGGCTCCTCTTTTTGTATGCCGAGCATGTTCGACAGCTTGAGGGTGAAAGTCCCTTTCACAACCCGATGGAGGTGAAGTGATAGCGAAGCGCAAGGGCGTCGCCGCAAGGTGGGTCTGAAGGAAGCGCGGAGCAAAGGCGCGAGCCGATGTACAAGAACCAGATCAGAGGCATACGGTGTCGGGCGAGCGGGCAGATGACCGCGAAGCGCATATCCATCAAGGGCACTGGTTGTAAATCCGACGGTTGCGTACGGAAGGCAGTCGAACTTACCTCGGGAGATCTGGTGTTCGTCCCGGAATCGGGACTGAGGGTCGCGTGATCGATCCTGACCGGGCGGCAGAAGTCAGCAGCGGGCATAGTGTGCGCTGAGCAGCACGTTGTTCAGGAGGGTTAGAGTCCCTCTGGCGCCCGGATGAGGGGCGCCATATCCGAAAGTGGGGGTAATTCCTCGCTGGCCAGAGCGAGAGGGAGTCGGTTATCTCTCCCGCAGTTTTCTGGAGGGCAGGGTGTCCATCGCGAGGTGGAATCCGAAGGGCATGAGGAGAAGTACCGGGCCGTAATCGATGGGGGCCACCCCAATGATGAACCGGTCGGCCAAAGGTGGGATCGGTCGAGCCTGCACTATGGAGGCGAAGGCGTTCTCATTCACCCACCGCACCAAGGTGTTTGCGGGCGGCACGGTACGGAAGAACAGCGCGTGACCTCAGGAGGACTGGCAGAGTCTCCGGCTGGCACCGGAGTAAGCAGACCTATAAGCGAAAGCGAAGTGGCGAGCGACGCTCTGTCAGTAGTCGGACCGCTGAATAGTACCTGAAGCGCGGTGAAAACCGTGCGACCGAGCGATCGGCGACCGGAGTGGGTCGGGGAAGACGGCGGGCGAAGACAGGAGGGACGAGAAGGGCAGCCAGATGAGTAAGGGCGATGAGGTGGATCAGTTCGCTTAGTTAGCGAAAAACCCGTACATCATCGTCCGAGGATACTGGCGGCCCGGATCAACCCGACGGGCGCGACGAGGGTCCACTCGGTGATTGCCCTCTCTTCACGTCTCTCTGCATGGTGTCTTCGTGAAAGCTGCATACGGGAAAACCGTACGTGCAGTTTGAGCGGCGGACGGAGGTCAGCGCGTCAGCGCGCCTCCTCCGACCCGACAGTCCCGACCTGTCGGGATGAAGGCCTAAACCGTGATCGTGATCAGTAGTGCGCAGCTCTCAGGGATGGCCATGCGCCAGCCAATCAGCTTCGACTGAGCTTGCCGGGGGCGGATAGGGTGAAGCCCGAAAGGAACCTGGA
>DATFYM010000193.1:0-10899 GCA_035315065.1 Terriglobia bacterium | reverse complement strand
CCTTTCGATGCGGTCCCGCTCTTGATCGTCAAGAGACTGATAAAGGGTCCAAGCGCTGGTTGCAAGTCGGTCTCCCGGCCTGTACGCTCCACCGAGGTAATTGGACAACTCCGGCAAGACTGCCTGGAAGTCTTGAATCTTTAGGTTTCTGTCCCGGAGGTTTTCAAGGGAATCGAGGAGCGACCTGCCAAAAAACCTGTCGATCGCGGTGCGGAGTAATTGAAAAAAGGGGCTCTCCTTCAGAAGGTAAGACATTACCGCCTCTTTCAACTCCAAGTGCGGATTCTTAACCGGATCCCAAGAGCTGGCTCCGGCATATGAGAGCTGTAGCTCAACAAATTCTCGTACTGCCACCTGCAACTTGTCGAGACTCACATCGTCATTCGTGTTTGACCAGCCCACACGTTCACTCTTTATTCCCATCCTTTGTCGTAGTCTATCGATAGCCGCCGCGGTCAATTCAACGATCAATTCAGACGTCACACTACCCGACCGCAGAGTCACTCTAAAGTCGAGGGCAGACTTGAGTGACCCGGAGAGGCTACGAGATGGGCCAACATACTGAACCCTTTCAACAGCCCACAAAGCCCGAACCAGACTGTTCAACTCGGTTCCCGATTTCTTCAGCACCTCGTTAATGTCTGCCATCAGGGCTTCAACTTGCCCAAGTTTGGACGCATCGTTCAAAACGATTTCTACAAAGGTTCCCTCCGGGAAATCTAATAGTTGGAGGTGAGACGGTTCAACGAACGGCAGGAGTCCGGCGGACCTGAGTCGCGCCTCTAGAAGACTGCGAACTTCCTCAAGCGTTGTCGTCTTTTCCTGCATCTGAGGCTTCTCCCACGAACTCTATGACATCACGGAAGTAGGCGTTGAACTCGGCGCGCATCTCTTCAGTCGCCTCCAACCCGGCCAACCGGAAACGCTCCTCATCACCCGTGAACATTTCAGGTCTATAGTCAGCTTTATCTCGCTCCACCTCAAATCGCTTAAGTCTCTTCCTGGACTCGTCGCCGCGATGATCGCTGATCTGGAAATACAAGTCCTTTTTTTGTTTTCGCTTGCTTGCCTGAACGTTACGTGGGGGCATAGCGACCCACGCGTGACAAACGTGAAGTAAGGCATAGAAGGAGCGCGAAACCGCATTCCGGACCTCGCATTCCGTCGAGAGCGGGGTGATGACCGCGGTCGCAAGAAAGCCTATCGCTAGCCTGAAGTGCCCTTGCACATCCTCATCCAGGTCGGTCAGGTCCGGCATCTTAATCCAGTGGCCTCACTCGTACACCGCGATTCCATGCTCCCGGCCAGAATGGTTCCCACATAGCTCATTGGTTCTTGACCCACGCGTGTTTGGGATCATCCGCCCAGGCGCCGTAGCGTCGTTCTTCGCCGGCCAGCGCCCACGTGTAGTGGAGTTCATAGCCGGGCGCCGCCACCACCGGGTGGTAGCCCTTGGGCAGCAGGACGGTATCGCCGTCTTCTACTACGAACACTGTGGAGAAGCCGTCGGGGTCGTCCGGCGCCGTGTAGGTCCAGATAAAGCCGTAGCCCTGGGCCGGCTTGATGCGGAAGAAGTAAATCTCCTCCAGCACAGCTTCCTGGGGCGGATTGGGGCGGTCGTGTTTGTGCGGCGGGTAGCTCGACCAGTTGCCCGGCGGGTTCAGGGTCTCGCCGGCCAGCAAACGCTCGGCCCGGACCCGGTCGTCGACGGCGGAGTAGACGGTGCGCTGCCAGTTATCGCGGCCGACTTGCCGAGTGATCACCTGGGAGCCGCCGATTAGCACCGGCGCCGCAGTGGAGGCGGAGGGAGCCGAGAAAACGCCAATATCCACCTCGGCGGAATAAGTGAACACTTCCCACTTGGATGCGGGCGGAATGTAAACCATCGTCGGCGGCCCATAAAAGACGTCGGGCCGCCCTCCCGCGTTGCTGAAGGTCAGCTTCTGGCCGTTGGACGGCTCGACGGAAATCGACGCGCTGCCGGCGAAAATGTCGAGCACGACTTCGCGCCCTTCCGTTACGCCGGAGTATCGTTCACCGTGCTCGAGCCGTAGCCGAGCGAAGTCCAGGAATCGCAGGGTTCCCGGCGCGACGATCTGCTGGTATTTGCCGTCGCTTTGACGTTTGATGTGCCGTTCCATAGTTGCTCCGTTTGGAAACGAGTATACCGTTTGATTATACCCTGGGGTTCGGGATTCGGGGTTCGGGTTTCGCAAAGAGCGGCCGCCGGTTCGCCGTTTTCTTCTGCGAGCCCCGAACCCCAGACCCCGAAACCCGCTCCCGCCGCTTAGCAAGGGTTCCGGAGCCACTCCCGCTCACTTCGGAAAAGTGAATTTCAGCTCCCTGCCCATTTCGAAAACGGGCTTCTTTCGTTTACGGATCAGAGCTGCGCTTTCGGAGAGCGCGCTCACTAGCATCGGCATAGCGATAGTCGAGTCGCAGTGCACGTCGACAAAGCTAGCGTCGTGCGCGATCTTGCCCCAACTCTGGGATTCCTCGAAGGTGCAGCCGGAGAGTCCGCCCCAATGGGCGGAGTCAGTGATCACCTGCAACGCGTACTTGTGGCCCTTGTGGTCCTGGCGCATGAAGGTGGCGGTGACTTCGGTTTGGTTGACGAAGTTCTTGGGCGTGCCGCCGCCGAAGTAGATCACGCCGCTCGCCGGAGCATCCGCTGCCAGGTGAGCGGTCTCGAGCACGTCGCCGACCACATCGAAGGTGAAGTTGTTCTTGCCCAGGAAGCGGTTTTCGGCAATGCCAATGCCGATGGAAGAGTCTCCGATGGCGGGGCAATAGAGTGGCACGCCGGCCTTAGCGGCAGCGGTGACGATGCCATCTTCCTTAGCGCCCTTGGCCAGATGCTTGCCCAGCAGATTCAGGAACTCGCGCGTGGTGTAAGGCCGCGAAGGATCGAGCGAGGCAGCGAACTCGCCGATCATCGCGTCGGCCTCCCGGAATTCTTCTTCGTCGGCCAGCGTGTCGTACATGCGGTCGATGAGGTGCTTCTGCAGCATGACGTCGTCGGCCTCGGGAGAACACTGGTAGTGATAGCGGCCCAGCGTCTCATGAATATCGTGGAAGAGGTTGGCGCCCGTCGTGGTGAGGGAGTCAATGAGCCGGTTCTTGATCATGTAGACCACCAACCGTCGCATGCCGCCCGGCACCATCGCGCCGGCCATTCCCATCATGATCATGCAACGGTCACCCAGCATCCGTTTCCAGATCTGGTAAGCGATGGCGAGGCTGCGGCCCTGAAACGAGATGCCCTGCATCTTTTCCAGCAGGGCCGCGACGCTCTTCTGGTTGTCAATCGCGAGCGGCCGGGTGGGGTTGGCGAGGATTTGTTCTTTACGCATGGTTTCTCCCTAGATGTTCGCTCCTTGTCGGCGGGCGTCCTTGGTCCCTGGTCCTTTGTCTCCTTTGTCCCTTGTTGAAAGCTGTGGCACGTTCCGTCGGCTGGGTTTGTTGGCTGGCAAAAGAACCCGAGCAGAAATGATGGTTCCGTCTTACCGCGGACAGAGGACCAGGGACAAAGGACAAATCTCCTATTCGTCCACGCCTAGGAGGATGGATGCGGCCAGGACGGTTGTCCAGAGGCCCCGCTTGTCGCCGATCGCCGACTGCGTGATTTCCATGGTGCGGACGATCTTGTTGGAGATGCGATAAATCTCCTTCTTTTCGTCCCAGCTCCGGTCGGGGTCGAATTCGACGCCCAGCGTCGTCGCCAGCATCTCCGCCGCCAGTTCCTCGGCGTACTCTCCCGCTAGCTCTTCCGTTTGGCCGAAGGAATGGTGTTCCGAAAGGTAGCCGAAAGTGTTGCGGTCGCTGGGCAAGGCGATGCCGACCGAGGCGGCGATCAAGCGATGCGGCTCGCGAGTGGAGTTCTCGCTCATCACGCAGAAGGTGACCTGGCCCGGCGACAGTTCCTGGATGCCCTTTTCCTTCGAGATCAACTTGCATCGCGGCGGGAAGATACTGGAGACCCGCACCAGGTTGCAAGCGGCGATGCCCGCCGAGCGCAATGCCAGCTCGAAGCTGGTCAGCTTCTCGCGGTGCTTGCCCACTCCTTTAGTCAGAAACATTCTCTTCGGAACAAACATTTCGTGTCAGTCCTGTATAACAGATTTGCCCAAATCCAAACCCAATTCGGGCCAAGGAAGAACGGAACTAATGCCCCCAAGCGCGATGCATGATAAGTGTGGTAACGTAACAAAAAGCCCGGAATGGGTCAATGAGATTTTCTCTCATTTTCTCACTTGGCGCCAAGCCTGCATTCGGCGCAAGCCTCAATAACGTTCGAGTGATTTCGGGTCATCCGCTTGCACCGTGGGCGTGCCCGCCGGTGAAAAGTGGTTGGCGTGAAGCACGATGTGAGCGCTAGTTTTTTCGATTCTTACGCCGACCTCGTTGCCAGTAAACTCGTTGCCGCTGATCGTGACGTCGTCGGTCTGGCCCAAAAAGATGCCCACCTTGTTTCCCGCGATCGGATTCTGCAGGATGGCGTAATGAGCGCTCGGTTCCGAACGCGGCTGGCTTCGAAACAGTCGAATGCCGGCGCTGCCGTTACGCAGGATCTGGTTGCGGCTCAGAATATTGCCGCTGCCATGCTCGATGGCGATGCCGTCGCGCTTCGAGCCCTCAATGTGATTGTCGATGACCGTGGTGTCGCGCGAGAAGCCCAGCCAGAAGCCGTAATCGCAATGGTCGGCGATGTTGTGGTAGAACTGGTCGCCGCTGGTGAACGTAGACTCGAAAGCGTTGTGCGGGGAATAGCTGCCGTCGTTGAAGGCGACGATGTTGTCGTTGCTGGTGGCGCCCGTCTCCGGATAACTCAGAAAGTAGCCGTCGCCGGAGTGCGTGAAGCTGTTGCCGATGACGCGGTTGGAATTGCTCCCGTCCATCAGCAGCACGCCGGCGGAGTCGCATCCGGCCGAGTACGTCGTGCCCTCGCAGCGCACGTCCCAATCGGCGCGGTTATCGAGCAGATCGTTTCCCGAGGAGCGGAAGAGTGCAATCCCCCAGCCGGAGTTTCGCGAGAGGTCGTTGCGCGTGACCGTGGCGTGCGTGACGTTGGCCAGCATGACGCCGTTCTGGGCGTCGTGTGCCTGAACGTTTTCGATCCATGCCGCCTGCACATCTTTCAAGTAGAGACCCGCGCCGTAGGATTCCCACGCGTCGAGGTGGAAGATGTCCGCCCAGTCGCGGTCGTCGCGGTGAGTGCTAGTGGAGAGAAGCCGCTGCGCCCGGTTTCCGCCCACGTCGACGCCGCTGACGGTGATATCGTCTCCGCCCTGGACGAAGATGCCGAACCGATAGCCGTGGATCGCGCCGCCGCGAATGGTGAGGTGGCTGTGGCCCTCGGCGTGAACGCCGGTCCCTTCCCGCTCCCAAGGCCGTCCGTATTCGCCGTGGTCCACGGCGCCTGCCGGATCGGGTCCAACCTCGTCGTGCGATGCGTCGTCCGCCGAACCAATCAAGGTGACGCCGCTGAGGTCAAGCGTCACGCTGTCCGCGTCGATCTCGATGGCGGCCGTTCCTTTGGGTACGGAAACGCGATATGTCCCGGGCGCGATGCGCGTGCTGGTGGTGATTCGAAGCGGGCCGCTCAGCGCCACCTGCGCGACCGGTACCGCAGCCTGATCGGAATCAACTGACTGCTCTCGTGGGCCGTGCGGGGTGATGCCAATTCCTACGACGGTCAGAGCTGCCGCCAGAACGCTCACTCCCATGAAGCGCATGATCTCTCTCGTGCTTTCCAACGAGCCCGCCGCCCTATGGATAGTGAATTATGAATGGTGAATGGTGAAGAATTGAGTCATTGAGCTATTGGGTCATTGAGACATTGAAAGAATCCGTCTTTAATGGCCCGTTGGCCCTATGGCGCAATCGCCCTATGCCTTCACCCTTTACCCTTCACAATTCACTATTCACAATTCACTATTCACACTTCACTATTCACAGTCGTCTTTTCAGCCTAGCTCCAGTGCCGCAAGCAGGTCCTCCACGTTGGTTTCGTCCGCTATAAGGGTCGGCCGTTCTTCGCGGAACTTCTCTTCTTGGTCAAAGGCGCGGAACAATCGCATTTTGGCCACGGCGTACTGCTCGTTGGAATCGAGGTCTCGCCCGTGGGCCGCGCGCCAGGCGGCCATCGCCCGATCGGAGACGAACACTCGCAGCGTGAAAGGAGGATACTGGTCGGCGATCACCACGAACGTGAAGTCGCTGCCCGGTCCCTGCCCCTCGGGACGCACCACGCGGCGGCGGGCGTCAAAGAAGTAACGGTACGTGATCCCCGTTTCGCCGGTATACGTTTTGTAGCGGCGGCCCGTCTTCGGCATCAACTTTAGAGAATTGAGTGATTGAGTCATCGGGCGATTGAGCGATTGAGGAAGAAGTTCTTTCTTGTCTTCAATGGCTCAATGACCCGATGGCTCAATCACTCAATTCTCCACCATTCGCTATTCACTATTCAAGGACTCCCTCGCCCGTCTCCCGAATCAACTGATCCACCACCGCCTTCAAGTCGCCCGTGCGCTCGAAGGTGGCAAGTTGGCGATCGGCGCTCGAGCCGTTCTCCAGCATCGTGTAGACGTACTCCACCTCCTTGCGGCTGCCCAGTTCGTCCACCACGTCGCCGATGAACCACTCGATCAACTCGCGGATCAGATCGCGGGCCGGCTTTTCCTCCGCCTTGCCCAGGTCGATGAGGTTGCCGTGGAGCCCGTAGCGGACCGCCCGCCATTTGTTCTCGTCGATCAGCTCGCTGTCATAGACGCGAAAGGTCATGTTGTCGCGGCGCAGCCTCCACAGCTTGGCCACGATGGCTTGGAAAATGGCGGCGAGGCAGATGGCCTCGTCGACGCGCGTGCAGGCGTCGCAGACGCGAAACTCGATGGTGGGGTAATTCCAGTTGGGCCGCACGTCCCACCAGATCTTGGTGCCGTTGGGAATGCAATGGGTGCGGCTCATGGCCTCGACCAGGTAATTGAAGTCGGCCCAGGAGCGGAAAACGCGCGGAATGCCGGTGCGGGGGAAGTTACGAAATATCACACTGCGATATGATTTCAGGCCCGTGTTGCGCCCCATCCAGAAGGGCGAGCTGGAAGAGAGGGCGAGCACGTGAGGCAGAAAGTAGCGCGCCACGTTCATGGCGTCGATGCGGAACTCGGGGTCCTCGATGCCGACGTGCACATGCATGCCGAAGATCAAGAGCCGTTGGGCGAGCTCCGCCAGGTCCTTCTTCACGCCCACGTAGCGCTCGAGCGGCGTGATCTCCTGCTGCAACCAGGAGGAAAAGGGGTGAGTGCCGGCGGAAGCGATGCGCAGGCCGTTCCTGCCGGCTACCTCCATGATCATGCGGCGCAACTTCACCAGCTCCGCGCGCGCTTCCGCCGCCGTGTGGCACACGGTGGTCCCGACCTCCACGATCGATTGATGCATCTCGGGCTTCACCTGCTCGCGCAGCAGGAGGTGGCCGTCGTCGAGGATTTCGGTGATGTAGGAGCGCAGTTCGCGCGTCTCCGGATCGATGATCTGGTACTCTTCTTCAATCCCGATAGTGAAAGATGGCGGTTTCATGTTGGAAACTCGAAGCTCGAAATTCGTAACTCGCGCGAAGACGCGAGGCTGAATCGGACTTGCGCGATCTCGCCAGTCTGTCATTCTGAGCGAAGCGAAGAATTTCTCTTTGTCTTTGTCCGAGAGGGGATGAGAGATTCTTCGCTTCGCTCAGAATGACAGTCTGGCGAGATTGAGGCACCGCCCCATCAACCCTTCGTCACCGGATTCTATTGCTGATCGCCGACTCGAGGCATCCACCATTCTACGATTCATACTCCCCTTTGGGCTCACCTTTTCTCCGCCAAAAACGTGGCCACGCTGGACCCGCCGCCCGCCGTCACGTTCACCAGCGCGGCGGTGGAAAGGCGCGTCAGGCAGCCATCCACGTAGTCGCCGTAAAACACGTAAGGGTTGGTGTCCAGAATCCGGTCGATGAACTCCACCCGCCCGTTGACCATGCTGGGAAAGGCTTCTTTGGGAATCGTGGCCCGCTCCTGCACCACGTAGGGCGCGGCCAGCGCCTCCTTCACGTTCCTTTCCCACTCGTCCGCCGGAGTCAGCCAGCCGAGGACGATGCCCTTGCCGCCGTACTCATCGTTGGGTTTCAACACAAACCAGTCGCGGTGCTCGGCGACAAACGGAACCAGGTCGACGTGGCTATGGCGGTAGACGGTGCGGCGCTCCTCGACGCGCCGCGTCCAGGGGATGTGGGCGTCGATGGCCTCGATCTCGTCGGCGGTGAAGAGCCCGGCGTGGCGCTCGTCGCTCAACACTGCTAGGCTAGATTTCTTGTGGAGGATCTTGCAGCGAAAGGAGTTTACCATGGCCACCGCGCCCTCGCGCACCGCGCGGAACACCGGCTGATCCATGCCGCCGCGATCGTAGAGCTCGCTCAGCAGCACCCGCTTGTAGATCATGTTGATCGGCGTGCCGTGAGCGTAGAGGTGACCGCCGGTGTATTCCGTTTCGCGGGGATCGACGATGACGCACTCGAGACCCTGCGACTTGATATACTCCGCGAACAGGGTGAACTCGCTATAGGTGGGCACCTCGCGCCAGTCGACAATGGCGATGCGCGGCGCTTCGCGTCGTCCCGTCCATTGGTGATACGCGTCGAGCAGAGCGTGGACCACGTTGTGGCGCGCCAGCAGGGGGCGCACGTCCCACTTGCGCAGGAACTCGCGCATCACCCGCAGGCCGTAGAAAACTTCCGAGAGCGAGTCGTTGTAGGCTACTCCCGCCGGAGTCTCGGCGTTGTACTCGGTGAAGCGCAGCTCGCCGGTGCCGGGAACGAAGAAGGCATCCAGGCGCGAGGTGGGGCTGGCATCGCGATAGCCGGGGCTGTACTGTACCAACTCCTCCTCCCAGTCGCTCAAGCCAAACTGGGAGCGGAACGTCTTGTCGGCGATGGCCGCGCGATAGATCTTGTCGAACGCCCGCAAAAGGAGCCCGCAACGCGTCTGAAGATAGCGATACTGCTCGTGAGTGAGGAAGCGGGGCCGCAGCACCGTGCAGAGAGGCCGGTCGCCAAAGAACAGGCCGCGACGCTGGAGCTGATCGTCGAGCTGAGCCTGCGACTCTCCCGCTAAATCGTTGGTCAGCAGCTCGTGGTAGGTCTGGATGGCGTCGTAGAGGGACATGGTGATTTTGGATTTTGGATTCTAGATTCTTGATTGAAGAACGCCCAGTCGGATGCGTCGAGTTCTCAATCCAAGCTCCGTCTCAATTCAAAAAACTCCAGAATCCTGAGCATTCAACTTGCAGCGAAGCTGCTTTGAGAATAACCTCCACATTTTCATCAACATAGTGGCCTTCCATAGAACAAACCTTTTATTTTCATTGATATAATGGCTTCTTGGCTTCGTACCGAAAAACCTAAGCCAAGATCTCCATTGATATCAATACAATTTGGGTTCGGTCCGATGAAATCGATGATTAGTTCCGATTTGAAGTTGTCGTGGAATTCTGAATTTTGGGTTGGAGGACGCCAGGGGTAACGGTTGCCTGTCAAGCCGGAATCCATGTCAATCCAGGAACTCCGCATTCTGGACCGTTCAACGATGAACAAAGAAGCCATTCTAGCTTAACTCCCTTAGTCTTCAATCAGATGATGGCTTTCAGTCAAATAAGTCATTTCCTCTCAGCAACTTGGTGGCTTTTTGGGTTCGTACCGAAAAACCTAAGCCAACTCCATTAATATCAATACAATTTGGGTTCGGTCCGATAAAAATCGACGATTTGTCCCTCTCACTTTGTCCTGGACTCTTGTATTTTGGGCTGGAGAACGCCCGATGTAACGGTTGCCCTGTCAAGCCAGAATCCATATCAATCCCGGAACTCCCTGGGAGCGCGGGCGTCTCGCCCGCTCTTCTCTTCCGGCGTCAGAGCTTCAATATCAAGAGTGGGCGAGACGCCCCTGCTCCGAGGGGTTCTGAGTCGGTCAACCATGAACAAAAAACCCATTCGATGCTAACTCCCTTAACTTTCAATCATATGGTGGCTTTCCGAAAAACATGTTATTTGTTTTCATCAACATGGCGGCTTTTTGGGTTCGTACCAAGAAACCTAAGCCAAGATCTCCATTGTTATCAGCGTAATTTGGGTTCGTCCCGTAAAAATCGATGATCGTCGCTCCTGCTGCCGGCTCGGGAAACTGTGATTGGGATCGGTGTTCGCAGAACACATCCCCGAGCGTAGTCTTCGTCTGCGAATCCCGAACCCCGAAATCCCGAACTCCGCGTGCATCATACATCATTCATCATTCAACATTCCCGAGAATCTGCTGCCGGCGATCGGGGCGACGCCGCATCAAAATGGCAAAGGCCTCCGGCGTCTGCTTCCTCAGGCGCGCTAAGCGCGACAGATTGAGCTCCGGATCGCCCGGTCCCCAGAGCTGTGCCGCCAGTTCGAAGCATCTTCTCAGAAAACTCCTGGTGCCGGGAACGGGCGGCCGCCCGCCATTCAGCCCATTGATCTTGGTGAAGAACTTTCCCCGACCGGTCTTGGGTCCGGTGGACTTCTTGGCATTGGCGGCGTTCGCCGCCAACCGCTTGGGGGTCATCGTTCGCCGCTGGCAAAGGGACATAGATTCTCCTCTCGTTAACTACCGGCGAGTATACGCCTAGAGGCTATCCAAAGTCAATCAGGCAATCAAGCGGGGTTCGGGGTTCGGGACTCGGGATTCGCAGAGGAAAAGCCGAGGGGGTGCACGACATAGAAGTTGGAGTTAGGCGGCAATAGCCGCCCCTGGAGTTTCTACATTTTCACCTGGAGATGTCTCAATCCACTCCTCCCCAGCGTCGATTTTCCGCAGGTCGGTCTTTGCATTATTTAGTTGACAGA
>DATFYM010000192.1:0-21697 GCA_035315065.1 Terriglobia bacterium | reverse complement strand
AGCCAGCCGGTCGAATCGCGGCTTCGATCTCGGCGCGGGTTGCTTGGCGCAATCTCCCCAGCTTCAAAAGGCCCGCGTGGCGAAGCTGCCGCATGGCCAGTTCGACGTTCGCCCAACTGGTGTTTTGGGTGAGGATCGCGCCCAGGATCACTCCCAGGCGGGTGCGTGCCGGCCACCACTTTTGCGGCCTGAGTCGCAGCAGCATCTTCTGGTAATAGCCGATCAAGACGTCTGTAGTGTGTTGTCCGTGGTCCGCAGCAGAAGGCTTCGACTCTTTCACCTGATCCCCTCGTGCTGAATAACTGCTCCGAGCGGGTCGTGGTCCGTTATCACTGGTCCCGCGGCCCTCACAGGATGGCGGGTCTTGCACCTAAACAACGGACGTCTTCTCATCCGGGTCTTCCATCCCAAATCTAGACTGTTTCTGGACTGAGTCTAAAGTATTTGTCCCATTCTGTCGTTAGAAACAGTGGGTGACGTTAGAGCGATGACCAAGGACACGGTTCTCGAGAGATTGTCGCGCACGCCCAGTCCAGAGGTGCCTTCGTCAGATCGGAGCCCGAAGCCGGGGTGGAAGGCGAAGAGCCGACTCGGTGAGATCCTCGTCCGCGAAGGACTGATCAGCGGGGATCAACTCGAGCGCGCCATAGCGCAGCAGCAGAACAGCAACGACCGTCTGGGACAAATTCTGATTCGCCAGCAAGCGATCAACGAGGACGACCTCACGGCCGCCCTTTCGCGTCAATACGGTGTTCCCTCCATCAATCTCGCTTATTTCGATGTCGATGCCAACCTGATGAATCTGATCCCCATGGAGGTGGCAGCCAAGCATCAGGCCCTGGCTCTGAGCCGGGTGGGTTCGACGCTCACCCTGGCCATGGTGGATCCAACCAATGTCGCCGTCATGGATGATATCAAGTTCATGACCGGCTTCAATATCGAGCCGGTGCTGGCCAGCGAGACGGCCATCATGGACGCCATCAAGAAGTACTACGGCTCCTTCGAGGAGGTGGAGCGCAAAAAGGAACTTCAGGAACTGGTTGGTTTCATCGACGAGGCCGACGCGGACAGCCTCGAGCTGGAAGCGGAAGATGCCGAGGCGCTGAACCTGGAGGCGTTGGAGAAGGCGGCCGAAGAGGCCCCGGTGATCAGGCTGGTCAACTACATCCTCACCGATGCAGTCAATCGCGAGGCCAGCGACATTCACCTGGAACCTTATGAGAAGGAGTACCGCATCCGCTACCGCGTTGACGGCCTGCTGCGCAACATCATGAACCCGCCCCTCAAGCTGCGCGATGCCATGGTGAGTCGCATCAAGATCATGGCCAAGCTCGACATCTCCGAGAAGCGCCTGCCCCAGGACGGGCGCATCATGGTGAGGCTCGTCCACAACGGCAAGAAGAAGCAGATCGATTTCCGCGTCTCCATCATGCCTACGCTGCACGGCGAAAAGGTTGTTCTCCGGCTGCTCGACAAAGAGAACCTGCGCCTCGACATGACCCGGCTCGGCTTCGAACCCAACCCGCTGGCCAAGTTTAAGACGGCCATCGAGAAGCCTTACGGAATTGTTCTGGTGACGGGGCCGACCGGCAGCGGCAAGACCAACACGCTCTATTCCGCAATCTTCGCCTTGAACCAGCCCGACGTAAACATCGTGACTGCGGAGGATCCGGTGGAGTTCCAGTTGCCGGGCGTCAACCAGGTGCAGATGAAAGACCAGATCGGGCTCAACTTCGCCGCCGCCCTGCGCTCTTTCCTGCGTCAGGATCCGGACATCATCCTGGTGGGTGAGATCCGGGACTTCGAGACGGCGGAGATCGCCATCAAGGCGGCGTTGACCGGGCACATGGTACTTTCCACGTTGCACACCAACGACGCGCCCTCGACGATCACCCGGCTCATCAACATGGGAATCGAGCCTTTCCTGGTAGCGACCTCGGTGCATCTGATCGCCGCCCAGCGCCTGGTCCGCACCATCTGCCCGCGATGCAAGGCGCCGGAGGATGTTCCCCTCCAGGCGCTGCTCGAGGCCGGCTTCACTCCTGAGGAAGCTGGAACAGTGCGAGTTTATCGGGGCAAGGGTTGCGACCTCTGTGGCAAAACAGGTTATAAGGGCCGGATCGGACTGTTTGAGGTCTTGGAAATCACCGACGACCTTCGAGACATGATCCTGGTGGGCAGCTCGGCGCTCGACCTGAAGCGCAAGGCCTTGGAGCAGGGAATGCTGACGCTGCGCCAGAGCGGCCTGAACAAGGTCAAGGAGGGATGGACGACGCTGGACGAAGTCCTGCGCGAAACAGTCCGCTGATACCCTACACTTGGCGCGAACAGCCGTAGGCGGCGAGTCGAGCGAGGAAAGAGAATGCCACTGCCAACCCTGACGGAACTCTTGAAGGTGATGGTCGATGCCGGGGGCTCGGATTTGCACATTACCACCGGCTCGCCGCCGCGGATGCGCGTCCACGGCGAGCTCACCCCTTGCAACTGGCTCCCTGCCCTTAGCCCCTCCGATACCAAGCAGCTCGCCTACAGCGTTCTCACCGACTCACAGAAGCACCTCTTTGAAGAGAGCCTGGAACTCGACTTTTCTTTCAGCGTGAAGGGCGTCGCTCGTTTCCGCGGCAACCTGTTTTTCCAGCGGGGCGCGGTGGGCTGCGTCTTTCGCACCATCCCTTTCGTGATTGTCAGCTTCGAAAAGTTGGGCTTGCCGGCGGTGGTGCGGGACCTCTGCAAGAAGCCTCGGGGCCTGATCCTGGTGACCGGCCCCACCGGTAGCGGCAAGTCCACCACCCTGAGCACGATGATCGACTCCATCAACGAGTCGCGCGCCAGCCACATCATCACCATCGAGGACCCCATCGAGTTCCTGCACCAGCACAAGCGGTGTTTGGTGAACCAGCGGGAGGTCCGCTACGATACACGATCGTTCCCCAATGCTTTGCGCGCCGCGTTACGTGAGGATCCGGACGTGGTGCTGATCGGAGAAATGCGTGACCTCGAGACCATGGAATCCGCCTTGCGCATCGCAGAGACAGGACACCTTACGCTGGCGACACTCCACACCAACAACGCCTCCTCCACCGTGCACCGCATCATCGATAGCTTTCCGGCACAGCAACAGTCCCAGGTCCGCTCCCAGCTCTCCCTGGTTCTGGAGGGTGTCCTCTGCCAAAGCCTCTTGCCACGCGCCGACGGCAAGGGTCGGGCAATGGCGATGGAGATCCTCATTCCCAACGCCGCCATCCGCAACCTGATCCGGGAAGACAAGATCCACCAGATTTACGGCGTCATGCAGGCGGGGCAGGAGAAGCTGGGCATGCAAACCTTCAATCAGTCCCTGCTTTGGCTCTGGCAGAAGGCAGTGATCAACCGGGACGTTGCCTTGAACGCGGCCAGCAACCGCGACGAACTCGAGGACATGATGCGACGCGCCACGTCGGGAGAGATGGGGCAACGCCCGGCACCGGTCCTGGCGGGAAAGAAGTACTGACGAAGGCCGGTTTGGCCCCGTCCGAAATCATCACACTACCCGACGTTGCCGCAGGTCCTCGACCGTATCCCGCAAGGTCGCTATTGGATCACGCGTTTGGAAACCAAGTTCGGCGCGCGCCTTGCTCGAGTCGCAGTACCAGAAAAGCGCCGACATCTTGATCGATGCGTCGTCGAGCTCGAATGACTTGCCGACAAGCGGCAGGATCGGCCGCAGCAGACGCGCGCTCGCCAGCGACAGTCGCACGGACGAGCGAAGCTTCGGCGCCCGCAGGCCCGATACCTTCGCGAGGGCGTCGAGGAATTCGCCGAAGCTCCAGTTTGGGCCGCCCAAGAGATAGCGCTCGCCCGGTTGGCCCCGGCGCATGGCCGCAATCAGTGCGAGGGCCACGTCCCGAACGTCCACGAAATTCAACCCTCCTTCGGGAATGGCCATGATCTGCCCGCGCAGGAACAACGCCACGTCGCGCGTGGACGAAAGGCGATCGTCGCCCGGACCCAGGATCAGGCTGGGGTTCACACAAGTCACCCGCAGTTGGTACCGCTCGAAGTAGTCCAGCGCGAGCTTCTCGGCGAAGATTTTGCTCAGATAGTACGGCCACTCTCCAACGACCTCGTGCTTGTAGCCGCTGGTTTCGCGGTGCACGATCGCGTCCCGGCTGACGGCCATCACTCCTGAGGTGGAAGCGATCACTACCTTCGCCGTACTGTGCTGGCGAGCCGCCTCACACACGTTGCGCGTGCCCTCGATGTGAGTTCGATAGAGCAGCAGGACGTCCTTAGGATCGCGCGAGACGATGCCCGCCAGGTGATAAATCTCGCCTACGCCTTCGGCCGCCCGGTGAACATCCTCGGCCGACGTGATGTCACCGTGAACCACTTCCACCCGCGGATTGTGATCCCAAGGCGACCTTCCACGGCACAAAACTCGCAGCCGTGTTTCCGGTTCCGATTGCAGCAACCCTTCAGCAAGATGCTTGCCCAGGAATCCCGTGGCGCCGGTGATCAGGATCGATTTCATGCGAGATGAGAAGGGTCAATCAGCTCATAGCGGTCACACGCTTTCCGGCGTACCCAACACGTCCACCATATTGATCGGCGCGTTGTGCATCAACGTGATGCTTGGCTTATGGCCCACGTGGCTTTCGGCCATCTCCAGAGCTTCTTCCATGCTGCTCGCGCTGTCCCAACCCATCACCGCGGGCACCTTCGGGTCTTCAGCTCCCACCACGATCGTCTTGCCCAAGTGGGCGCGGCCGTTCTCGCCCCAATACCACATGTAGAACGGGTGGACGCCGTGGTAGGCGTTGCCGGTGCGGTACATGCGGATGTACTCGGGATTGTGGGCGAACTCCGGCTCGTACTTTCGCTGCAGCTCGAACGAATCGCGCGTCTCGGGCAAGATGCGGTGGAAGAACTCGATGTAGGAAGGATGGTGCAGCGGATGGAACTCGTCGTACACCGGATGAGTGATGATCGAGACTCCGTTCTTCTTCACCACCGGCATGCCGCGGTACATGTTGTGGAAGTAGCCCTGCGCCATCACCTGTACCAGTAGCGGATTCAGAATCGAGTTGACGTTATAGGGTGAGATGAACGGAATGCCCTGCACCACCACATCGGTCTGGCCCTGAATGGGGACGCAGTACTGGGAGAAGCAGTAGGCGAGCGTTTTGTCGTGCACGGGCTGCATGGCCCCGGCGTGGACGGCGATCACCTGGTAGGGAGCCGGCACAGCGAACAGGATCTGGCGCTTCAATGCACGCGACATCTTGCTGAGGGCGTACCGCGTGGTGCCGAACATCATCTCGTCGTAGGGCGAGTACTGATCTTCATTCTTGTAAAAGAACGCCATCATCTTCTCGAACATGGCGTTGTTGAGAACCGTCTCGATGTGGAACACCTTCAGCTTCTGGTTGATGATCTTGGCGATGCGGTTGCACGAGTGCGCCATCACCGAGCGGGGCGGGTCGAAATAGGAATCGGAGTCAAGAATCGCCCGAGGAGTGTGGTGCGCCTGGAGAGTGAGGTAATCGCACAGGCCCACGCCCACGGACTTGGAGCCGCCATCCATCGGCACCAGGTTGATGTTGACGTAGATCAGTAGGTCCGACTCGGCGGCGCGGCGACTGATGCGGGCGCGCTCGCCCAGTTCAGTGACGCCTAACTCCACCATGCCATTGGGGGCTTCGGCGTCGAAGTTGTAAAGCCGCTCCGGGTAATACTGACTGAAGATCTTGCTTCCCACGGCATGCTTGATTTCAAACGGCGCCATACGGCGATGCAGCGACGTGGCAATGATCAGGTGAAAGTCGGTGATCCCCTTGCGGGCGAACATCTCGAGCAGAATGGTCAGGACCGACTGACGAATGTCGGGCCGTGGCATCTTGGGGAGCGGCAGCGAGATGTCGTCCATGGCGACGGTGACCTTCATCCCCGGCCGGAGCAGCGCGTCGAGCGGTTCCATCTCCTCGGGATGGGCCAGGGCGTAGCGGATGGCTCCGTCGCGGTCCTTGAGGCCCGGAATCGTCGGGTTGGGGTAAACCTCGCGCGTGCCCTCCGGCATCTTCACGGAGAGCAGGTCTTCGCCGTGCCACAGGAGGCGCGGCGCCGACTTCTTCTCCAGGTACACCACGCAGCTATCGTGCGACACAGCCGCTTTTCGACCAACGGCGTTGGGCGTGGGGTCGCCGAACTCGTAGGTTTTCGGACCCGGCGGAATGGTCGCGGTCTGGGTGGCCATGGGCAGATCCTCCAAGAAGGAGTCAGAAGTCAGGAGTCAGGAGTCAGGAGTCAGAATCAAGACGCACTGTCTCCGGCGGTGGCTCCAACCAAAAATCAATGGACCTCATCAGCAATCCGACATTACGTGTGCGCCGAGCACCTGTCAAGGGGCAGTCGGCACCTCTTCACTTTTCTTGCGAGAACCGCAACACGAAATCGTCACCCGCGGTGAGCTTCGCCTCGCCGGAGGCGAAAACCAGGAGCCCCCGGCCAAAACAGCTCCTGACTCGAAAGACCTTGGCGCGATGCGGCTTGCCGACGTCAATCGCGAAATCCGCCTGCTGACCGGTGTGGGCAAGAAGCAACTCGCCCAGCCGCGGACCGTCTGCCTTGTCGCGTTGATGAAAAATAACCACGGTCGCCCCAGGGGGTTCGGCCTCGAACACCTCCATTACCCGGCAGGCGATCCCGCCCTGCGGGAGCGGCGCGGCATTCGCCGGCTTCACCTGCCACGAATCCGCCGCCCGCATCGACAAGATCACGCGGGCCGGCGGTACGCAGAAGATGGTAGGCAGTAGGCAGAAGGCAGAAAGCAGCAGGCAGTAAGAACCGGGGCTTGTACCAAAGACGCGCATAGGGTTACCTAAAATGGATTTTGTCCGTGCCGCCGGCAACTGTCGCTTTGCCCCGGGCAACGGATCATGCAACAAGACCGCAAGTTTGATGGCATCACTTTTAGCAGCCTCCTTCGCTATCTCTTGCGTCACCGTGCTCGGTGCTGCGTCGATTGTGCGGCATTGCTTTAGACGCTCCGTTTAGCTCTCTACTTGAAGCTCCGCCGGAACTTCAACTCCAATCCAAACACCCCGTTCTGGTCACGCTCGCCGACCACCGACAACTTGTCGGTGAGGTCCCACTCCACTTGGATCACGCGCTGCAGGGAGTTCGTGGTATTGGTGGAGTACGTTATGGTGAAGTCGCGCACCGGGCGCTCCACCAGGGTCAGGCGCGGGCTGGAAGTTGCCGCCGGGCCTCCGACGCTGGGGTCGATGCTGATCTGACTGACCCCGAAAAGCCGCTGGATGCGGCCGGAAACCTGGCTGGAGAGCGCCTGGGAGAGGAGGGCACTGGCGCCTAGAGTCCCGAAGCCAGTCTGGTTGCCGGAGACTCCCATCGATTCCTCGGAATGCGAGTAGCCTAGCGCGAGAAGGGCGAGGATGTCCTGGGTGGGCAGCGGGGGCTCGGACCGGTACGACAGACGCGCGTTCTCGAGGGGACCGCTCACGTCGAGCGTCAAGTCGTAGTGCTGAATGCGGGTGGTGGCCTCGACATCGACGTTGGCTTGGGTGCGGAAAGGGTTGGTGAGACTGATGTCGCCGCGCGTCACCTTGTAGTCGTTGCCGCGTAGCTTGGCTTCGCCGCTCGCAATGTGGACCTCTCCGAAGCCGACCGGATTCGACAGAGTACCGCGCAGGCTGGTGTGAACGCTGAGCACCGCGTTGAGGTTTCGCGACTCGATCCTTACCTCAGGGTCCGAGGCCACCTGGACGTCGAGCCGCACCTTGCCTCCGAAGGGCGGCGCAGGGCCGGGATGGGACGCAAACGCATCGACGACCCGTCCGATCCAGCTCAACAGATCAAAACTGTCCGGGACGAACATCTGGCCTATGCCCAGATCGCCGTTCAAGGTGCCATTTTCGGCCGTTCCGACCAGGTGGAGGCCGCCGCTCAGCACAGAAGTAAAGCTGATGGGAAACTCGAAGTGCGCTTGGTCCAGCCGGACCCGGAAATCGTAATGCGGAGCCCCTCCCCCCAGGGCCAACGTGGCGAATCCCGACAAGCTGACGGTCCCGCCGCCCCCCGCGCCGCGCAAGGTCTTGATGTTGACACGATCGCCCTCCACCTGAATCTCGCCGTTGAGGCCTGCCAGGCGGAACGGGAAATCGCTGTAGCCCAGGCTGAGATCGGCGACGGTGAGCGTGCCGTAGAGCAGCGGCTGGCCGGGAGTGCCGCCGGCGCGGAAGTCGAGGTCGAACCGCCCGGTGGCGGCGATCGAGGGATCAATCAGGTTCAGCAAACTCGCGTCTGCCCGGCCGCGCGCCTGGAGCGCCAGCGAAGCTGGTTCCCCAAAGTTGGCCGAACCCTCCAGCGTAAAGTCGGTGGAGGGCCCCTCCAGGCGAAACCGGTTCACACGCAGGGTTTCTCCGGAGTAAGTGATGTCGACCGCGCCCGCGTTGCGCCAAGCCAGCCTGACCCCAGGGAACTGCACCTGCAAGCTGTCGGTGACACTGTGGACCTCAAGGCGCGCCGGGCCAAGGCCCGGTGCCAGGTTGCGGGAGATCGTCTTCAGGGGACCGGACACTTCGAACGAACCGTCGGCCAGCGCCAGTCCCGGGAACCGAGCCCCCTCCAGCCGATTCACCAAGGATTCAAGGCGCAAGCCCTTGTACTGACCCTTCGCCTGGATCGGCCAATTCCCCTTGGCCTCGATCCCGCCAGTCCAGTGCAGTTCGCCCTCGGCGCCGGTGATTTGGCCGGAGAAGCGGACCGCGGAGCCTTGCCAGTCAGCCCGCGACTCAAGGTCCCCAATCGGGCTGTTGTTGACCGTAACCCCGTGGACGCTGAGAGTACCGTGAAGCCGGAGATCCTGCTCCGTGCCGCCGCCGTCGAGATCGAAGGCAGCGACACCACCCAATTCGGCCAACTCGGGGAATCGCCACGCCTCGGTGTCCTGGGCCACCGGTAGCCTGAAATCGGAAAGGGAAAAGCCGGCGCCGTGAAGCTGACCAGAGAACGCCTGGCGCCCTGCATCATACATAACTCGCCCAGTTATCTTGCCGTGGTCTTTGGCGACCTGGATACTCGTCAGGTCGAAGACCGACTTGGCGACCCGCAATTGAGAGGAGAAAGAGTCAAAGGGCTCGCCGCGCAGCATGCCGTTCGCGATAGCAATTGCACCGTCGCCCTCCAGGCTCGATTCCGTCCCGGAGAGATCCAGGTGTGCCGTGAGCTTGCCGCCAATCGGATAACTCAAATTCAGGGCGTCCAGCAGGCCTTGCAGCGGAGTCCGATTCGCGCGGGCGACAATATGCAGGGGCGACGATTCCGTTGCCTGCCACTGCTCCAGTCCCGCGGTGACGTCGAAGTCGAGCGAGCTTGCGCCGGCAACCAGCCGTCCAGAGGTGATCCTGGTGAAATGCTCGGCCACCAGGATGTCGCCCCGGAAGCCATCCCATGCCCAGCCCCCATACTCGAAGCCGTCGATCTTGACGTGCCCGGTGATCGCCGGGCTGGTAATGGCGCCCCTGACGATACCCGAAAAGGTCGCCTGAGACTTCAGGGCGAGCGGCAAGGGCGCCGAGGCGCCGACCAGGAGTTCGACCACCGATCGCTCTTCTTCAAAGTTGGTGGTCGCGAACTGGACCTGCAAGTTCGATTCGTCAGACCCGACGGTCCCCTGGGCCTTAAGCGAGGAGTGCGGCAGGTGGAACTCGGCCTGGTCGAGACCGAGGTCAAGCTTCGGCGCGACGGTGGCGGCGCCGGCCAGGAAGCCTGCCAGCGGCCTCAGTCCGACGACCGACTCACTGGGCGGCCTAAAGTGCAGGCTGAACCGGGTCGACAGCGCGCCCGTTGGGGCTTGTGGAATCCAGCTAGCCTCCAAGGTCCCACTGACTTTCGCGGCGACGCCGAGGCGGCTGGTGACCGGCCGCTCGATGACCAACGACCGGAAGACCTCCGAGAGGTCGATGTCCGCCAGCGTGGCGTGCAACTCCAGTTTGGGAGCGGGACGCCGTAGCAGGACCTCAGCCCGCCCGCGCATGGAACCGCCAAGAAGGGACACCGTCAGCTTCGACACGTTGACGCGCTGAGGCGTCCCCGTGTACTCGGCCGCAACGCTGATCGGGCCCGCTACAAAAGAGGAGGACTGAATCCGGACCTCAAGCGCCTCGGCCCGCCCTTGCGTGGCTAGCTTGCCGCCGCTGAAGGCGATGTGGCCGTCCCAATCGAAGCTGCCGCCTTTGACCTCTGTTACTCCAAGGGCTCGGGCGAGGACGTCGATCTTACCTCGGGCACGCAATGAAGCCTCGCCCGTGAGCGAAGGAAATCGGTCGAGGCTAAGCGAGCCGGAGCCCCAGACGCCCGGTGGCTCACCGGCAGTGCGCCAGGCGAGCGAACTCAGGGCTAGTTTGCTGCGGGAAAACTCGATCCGGGTGGAAAACGTGAGCGGGGGTATCGCCCAGCGCTGGTCCCGAAGCTCAAGACTGGACAACGCCACCGAGCCCGTGTACTGCCGTCGCAGCCGCGAGCGCAGCAGCACGATCGCCACCTCACGCGCGCTCAAATGCAACGGTATCTGCTCGTTGTTCCAGAAGACAGCGGTACGGGAAACGGTCAGATCGCCCACGGAGAGGTCAAGCAGGCTGTCGATCAGCTCCGCGTTGCCTGGCGCTCCCTGTCCTTGGGTACCGGGGAGGTTCGTGGATCCGTCCGGGTAAGTGCGAAGGTGGATTTCGGCGTCTTCCAGGTCGAATCGGTGCAAAAGGAGCTTCTTGCGAAAGGGCGAGGCCGGGTCGACCGTCACCACAATGGCGCCGGCCTCGAGCAGAGGCGCCTCGGCAGGGCCCTCGACGCCGTGCAGAGCCAGCTTCCGAAGAGCCAGTTGGAATACTAGCGGGCGAAACTCCAACTCGCCAATTTCCACCCGCGCTCCCGTGAGGTCCTGCAACTTGGCCGTGATCTCGCGCCGCAGAATGCCGCGAAACCACGCCGTGCTCATCACGGTCGCTGCGCCCAGGTAAAGGGCGACGATCGTGCCAATGAAGGTGCAGACCCACCGCATGGGCCGCGACACGCGGAAATGGTGCCGGGGAATCTTCATTGCTGCCGAAAAGTCGAAAAGTCAAAGGTCGAAGGTCGAATCGCGAGTGGCAATATTGATAGGCTCCATTGGTAGTTAATTGCTTCTCTGATCTTTGACCTCTCCCTGCTTATACTTTGCCCTTTAATCTGAGTTCTTCTACTACCCGAAAGTGAATGGGCGCGGATGCTTGCAAGAGAATCCTGTAGGCGAGGGGTACCCTACTCGCCCGGTTCAGCGAGTACGGCGAAAGCGGCCACTTCTTCAGAGTTTCGGCGCCTGTACGTTGCTGTATTCGTATCGAGATGACATGTGGGTCTTGCCATTCGCGCCGCCCGTGTCTATATCTATCTCTTGGCGCAAAATGAGTCCCTTGCTCTTGGAAACCCAGGTCTGGCTATCGGTCTTTCCATGCGCGGTTTCTTCGTGCGTGCTGTAGAGCGCCGCGCTTTCGCCGTTCACTGATTCATCGCGCACATAATGACAGGACATGTTCTTGGCATTTTTCCGGTTCCGTTCGTCCATGGCCTTCAGCTCTTCCATGGAAAGAGGGCTAGGGCCCCACTTGCCGTTGAACAGAATGTACTGGACACCGCCCGAAAAAACCATTTCGTTGCTCACGGGTTTTCCGTTTCCGACCCCGGCGCCGGTTTCCGTCGTATACATGTGGTACGGCGTGGTAAAGAGTTTATCGCTTGCATCCAGTACAGCCTGGCAAGCGGAATCAATCCCCGGATTCGCAGCCAGGGGCATCTCCGCGTGCATCAGCACGGGAAAACGACCCGCGGCTAAAGTCCCGGCGATTGCCACAAGGAATACTCCCCGCGCAGCGGCGAGCACTCGTAAAACTGTGACCCTTTTTTCCTTGAAGAACATTATTGCTCCTCTGGCTGAGAGTTATAAGTCACAGTGTAGCGTACCACTCTTGCAATTCATAGCGAAGTAGAATAGCAATGAATAGCAATAGCGAATGCCGTGCTTGACGCCGCGACTGCTCAGAATCTGATCGGCGATGGGCCCCACTTCATGATGACCATTTCCAGGCAGTTGTGGCGGTCCGGGTGGACGTGCGTCGCGGCGACGATCTTGCTGCAATTCGTGTTACAACTGACAATGTGGCCAATCCGGAATCCCCGTTACCCCGTACCTCCATTGAACCGCGAGAAGGGGGCCTCGCGACCGTCGGCCCAGCGATCGGAATGAAAGACCCAGTGTACTCCCATTGCGCCACTATCGACCACCCGCTGTCGGGAAGGCTGTCGGGGCTTGTGTGGCTTTTCCTGTTGCTCTTTCCCGGAGGCCTGGCCGCCCAAACCATAGGGCATCTTTCCGGACGCACTGCCGACCCAGTGGGCGACGTAGTTGCGGCTGCCCGGGTGACGTTGACCGACGAGAAGGGCAACATCATCTGCGAAAGAAGGAGCGATTCGCAAGGGCATTTCGATTGCGGCCCCGTCGAGTCCGGGCGATTCACGGTGGCGGCAGAAGCTTCCGTGTTCGCGCCCGTGAGCGCTGTAGTGGAGGTTGGGTCCGGCGCGCCGGTGGAGGTGAATCTCCAATTTCGTCAATTAGCTCCTCGAACGCAAGTGGTCACGGTGGTAGCGTCAGCGCCGCCGGTCCTGACCCCCGATCCTGCCGCGCGTATCGTCCCTCAAGACGAGGTGCTGGACGCCAATCCCGGCCGGCCGGGCGCGCCCATCTCGATTCCCGGGCTTCCTATTGAAACGGCTTCTGGCGGCATCAAAGCGCCTCAGTACTTTGCGCCGGGCGTGGCGGGCGACCACGGCGAGCCTATTGGCCAGTTTGTTCAAGTTGGAAACTTCCTCTACCCGAATAATCTTCCGGCGAACGCTCACGGCAACGGTTACAGTGACCCGAATATCCTCATCCCGCCCGTACTGAGCGGGGTCGGTGTCGATGACGGCGCCTACGATGTGCGCGAGGGCGACCACTCGGTTGATCTGGCAGCAACCTACCAGTTGCGGCCACGCCTCTATCCTTTCGCCCAGGTCTCCGCCGACTACCGCGACGTGGACCTTGTCGGAGGCTGGAGCCCCAGCGATACGGCGGTTCATGAATGGGTGGCTCTGGAGGCTTCCTTCGGGAACGGCCTCCTGGAGCGCCTGGAGCACCGCCACCAATACAAGTTGAACGGCTACCGCGAGATCAAAACCGAACGCCATGACATCTCGTTGTTCGGCATCGGGTACTATGGCTTCTCGCGCATCCCGGGATTGATCCCCATCGGCGTGCCCGTGCCCGACGAGACCGTCGACTACCGGCAACTCGATCGAACGCACACCGTCCTGGCGGTGGTCTCGGACACGTGGCAACTGAACAGCACGAGCCAGTTGCTGTTGGGCGGCTTCTTTCGCGACTACGACCTCACCTTGCAATCGAATTTTGGTGACGGGCTGATCCAGCAGCGCGAGAACCGCACCGTGGCGGGCGGCGAGGCAGCGTATCTCGCCAAGCTCGGCCACGGTGTTTCCTTGCTCGCCGGGATTGATTTGCGTCGCGATGCGCCCCGCAACCTCGACCTGAAGCACCTCGACGACCGGGGTCTGTTTCAGCTCGTCACCAGCAACAACTTCGCCTTCAGCTTCGCGGAGCCGTTCGTGTCGCTGGAGGGGAACCTGGGTCGGCACGTGCACTTCGACGCCGGCATCAGGCATGAGGAGATCAGCATTCAGAATCAAAATCTGCTGACACCCGCGAATTCCTTCACGACGCAACTCTCCGTAACCCTGCCCAAGGCCACGGTGACCTTTCTTCCGCCCAACGGCACACCCCTTCCCTCCCTCTCTTTGAGCGGCGGCGAGGCCTTCCACACCGACGATCCCCGCATCAGCACGGATTCGGGAACGTCAAGGCAGCCCAACTTGATCCCGCCCAACCTGATCATCACGTCGCGAGCCTATGAAGCCACGCTCAAGAAGGAGGTTGGCGACACTAGGGTTCGTCTGGTCTTGGTGCGCGTGGCGAATTCGGAGGAGACCGCGAACATCGATGCCGACACCGGCTTGCAGATGTACGTGGGGCCTTCAGTCAACCATGCCCTGACGGCTTCCGTCGAGCGCGTCTTCAGCGCCGGGTCCATCGAGGCGTCGTTCTCGCGGGCCGACGCCCACGATCGGATCACCGGAGAGCCCGTACCCGAAGCGCCACGCCTGATCTGGGACACGGTAGGGCACTGGGACCGCCTGCCACTGCGGCTGCGCGCTCGGTGGGAGTTTGAGTACGTGGGCCGCAAGCCGCTAGGCGATGGCTTCACCGGCGTCCCTGTTCGCGAGGTGCGCGGGGCGATGCTGCGATCCTTCGGCGAAGGGCGGATGAGCCTGGGGATCAACTTTCTTCTGGCCAGCGGTTTCAGCGGACAGACTCTCGAGACGCTGGCTCTGCCCACTGACCCCGCTCCCTTCGAGCGTATCGTCGGGGTTCCGATGAAGTCGTATCTCAGCCTTACCTGGACCTACAACTTCGGGCGCCGGTCTCCCGCGAGCCGACGTTTTCCTCCGTAGCTCCTGAGGAATTGCCGATTGCAGATTGACGATTGACGATTGGAAGACCCGAGTGGCTTGATTCTTCTCTTTCAATCGTCCATCAGCAATCGGCAATCGGCAATTCCCCACCTGATGGTTGTCGTTCTAAGAGTTACGTGGTCCCGCCGCCCGCGGAGAGCCGCGCGCGGATCACGCGCAGGGCGTGCAGGGCCTCGGTAGCGACGTCGTCGTTGCGGTCGTGGCTGGCACGTTCCAGGGGGACGAGGCTCGACTGATTACCCGAGTACATCAGAACGTCACAAAGCTTCCGGCGCTCGGTGTCGGTGCCGCTGTCGAGGTAAGGGTACAGGCTGGCTTGGATCTTCGGGTTACGGGCCAATTCGATTAGATAAGTCCGGGCGACGTCGCCGTGAATCCGGGAGTCCAGACCCTGGACGAGGCCGTTCAGATAATTTTTGCTCCCCAAGGCCGTCAGCGCAAACTCCATGGCTAGCCGCGCGTTCACATCGGTCTCGGCGGCGACTGCCTTTTCGAGTTCCGGCACCGGTTTGGCATCGCCGGCGCGGCCCAAGCCTTCGGCGCCAAGCGCGCGGGTGGTCTTGTCGTTGCTCACCAGCGACCGTGTAAACAGTGAGACGGAAGCCGGATCCCCGAGGTCAGCGAGACCTTGGAGTGCGTTCTCGCGCACCTTCTTGTCGGAGTTGTTCTCGTAGATCGACCGCAGTTTCGGCGCGGCGGCCTGGGTGCGCAGTACGCCCACGGTGACGGCGGTGTCTTCGAGGATGCCCGTGCTGGTGGAATCCAGCAAGTCGATGAGCCGAGGCCCGGCCGAGAGGTCCTTGATCTTGGAGAGGGCGTTCAGAGCTTCGCGGGCCAGGTCTTCGTCCACCGAATGTGCCGCTTTGACGAGATCGGGGACCGCCGACCGCGCCAGCAGCACGCCCAGGCCATGGGCGGCGGCGCGAGCCGACTCGATCGAACGCGTCTCGTTCATGGTCGCGTCGAGCGCCGCATCGACCTTCGGATCCACCTGGGCTCCCGGTTCGACTTGCGTGACGTCGGTCTCAAAGTGGCTTTTAGCCTGGTGGTAGCCCTTCTTGAAGAATCCCGTGACGCCGGTCTCGATGCTCTGGCCAGTGTAATAGTACACCAAGCCGTTCACGGCCAGCACGCGCACGTCTGAGTCCGGGTCCTTGGTAGCCTGAATCAGCCCGTCGATCGACTTTGGAGCGTGGAGGCGAGCGATGGCAATCACCACTTCTTTTCTCACTTTGACGCTCGGGTCCGCCAGCGTTGCGATCAGGGCTGGGATCTGCAAAGCGTCGCCGCTCTGGCCGATGTCGTGCGCAGCCCTGACACGAGTGTCGACGTTCGGGCTCTTGAGCAACGCTGTCCACGGCGACTCCTGCGGAGCCTGCGAACTAGACCCCTGCGCCCCCAAGGCTACACTTCTCAGTGGCATTGTCAGAAGCAACAAGATAGGGAACAGGTAACAGGGAATGGGGAATAGAGAACTGGGGACAGGGGACAGGGAATAGGGAACAGGGAATAGAAAAGGATACCGTCTTGGTTTTCGTTCGTGGCGCATCATTTCCTGCCTTCCGCCTTCTCTCCTCCACCGCCCGCTGCTGCCTGCCTTGTGCTTACTGCCTACTGCCTTCTGCCTACTGCTTACTGCTTACTGCTTACTGCCTACTGCTTACTGCACGCTACTGGTGGCCCCCGAAGTGACGAGGGCCGGCATGGGCGTGCAGTGATGATGCGCCAATCTCCACTCGCTGCCGCGACGCACAAACAGATTAGTGGCTTCCACCAGCACCGTGCTGAAGTCGGTCTCGATGGTCGAGGTTACCTGCTCGATGCAGGAAACCCATGCGACGTCTCCCACCACGTGAACCAGCACACGGCTGAGCACGACATGCATCTGGGCGGTAGCCTGGAAGATGGAAGCAAAGCTTTCCTGGACCGCCTTCCAGCCCACCAACAAGTCCCAACCCGGGTGGAGGCAACGAACCCAATCTTCGTGCCACCACACGGCGTTCATGCGGGCGATGTTCAAGGATTCGAGGGCTTTGTAGAACACGTCATTGGCAGCGAGAACTGCGGTTTCATCGGCAATCTGTAATATTGACATCGGAGACTGGTTGTGTTCAGTTTCCTCACACCTTCTGAGAACTTAACCCTCAGCGGCTCGCAGGCTGCTCATAGCGTCTCAGCACTGCGGGAAGCGTGAGGCCCACGAGCAACACTTTCAAGACGTCAGCTACCACAAAGGGGTAGAAGCCCTGCAACCCCGTCTGCCGACTGGCGACCCCTAAGATGCCATGGAGCCACAGAGCCCCGGCGGCCAGGATGACGGCGTCGGAAAGGACCAGGCTCAGTGCCAGGGTCCAGACTCGCCGAGCGGCGCCACGCTCTACCAGCCAGCCGAGAAGCCCGGCGGCCAGCGGGAAACTCCAAAGGTACCCAGCCGTCGGGCCCAGGAGGTAAGCAACAGTGGCGGCGCCGCCCGCAAACACCGGCAAGCCCGCTACGCCAGCGGCAAGGTAGAGCCCCTGGCTGAGGAAGGCGCGCCGGTTTCCCAACACCGCTCCCGACAGCAGTACTGCAAACGTCTGTCCAGTGAGCGGTACCGGCGTAAAGGGCAGAGGAATGCGGATCTGCGCCAGCAGCGCGGTGAGCAGACTGAATCCGACCACCCAGAGCGCGTCCAGCACGCGGCTGTGGCGCTGGGTGAGGTTATCGATGAGCACGTTGGGAGCAGCAGTCATGGTGTTATACCTTCCGATGACCTCAATAAGAATGCCCGGATATTATAACAGCAGTCCAAAGTCGAAAGTCAAAAGTCAAAAGCCAAGAGCGTCCTCGCTCTCAAGTTCCGATTTTCGACTTTCGAGCCGCAGCCTATAATCGAAAATCAAGAGTCAGGAGCGCCTTCGCTTTCGACTTTCAACTTTCGACTTGATTCTTGCCGGCGAGCTTCTCGAGCAACTGAGGAAGCTGCTGGCTGAAGGCCGAGCGCGCGAGCAGGATATCGCATCCGGCGGCGCGCGCGGTCGCCGCGAGGTCTGTCTGGACGTGCGACAAAAACCCGAGCACCGGGACTCCGCTGGTTGTGGGGTCGGACTTCAATGCGCGCAACGCTTCTACGGCTGCGCCGGAGCGATGGTCTAGGTCGAGGATCACGGCGCAGACCGGAGTCCGGGCGATCTCCTGTCGCAGTTTACGCGGATCGGTTGCCCCAACACCGATACCGAGCAGCTTCGCCGTCTGCTGGATCTTGCCTAGGAAAAACAGGTCGTCAACCGCTGCTAAAATGGTTTCCATGGGAAAGAACACCTTCAGTATAGCACTGCCTGCCTGACATCTTCGACCTCAACCTCTAACGCGTCCGCAATTTGCGCAATGGCCGTCTTCATTCTTGATTTCTCATTTCTTGCTTTTTGATTTTTGATTTTTGATTTCTCTTCTCTTCGCTTTGACCTCGATAAGGCGGATGCCCGAATAGTTTTTGACTCTAAAGAACGAAGACATAATAATGCAGGGCATGAACCAATCCAATTCATCATCTACCGGCGGCACCGCCCGGCCGCGATTTCTCATCACCGGCGCCAAGGGATTCATTGGAGCTTGGGTAGTGAAGAGCCTGGTAGAGCGCGGCGACAGCCCGTGGATTTTCGATCTCGACACCGACTCGCGTCGTCTTGAGGCCCTGCTCTCAGGCGACCAGAGGGCCGTGGTCAGCTTTGTGGCCGGCGACGTGACCAGGCTCGAAGACGTCGACCGCGCTGTGGCCGAGCACGGCATCACGCACGTGATTCATCTCGCCGCGCTGCAGGTGCCGCCTTGCACCGCCAATCCGCCGCTCGGCGCGCTGGTGAACGTAGTGGGCACGCTCAACGTGTTTGAGGTGGCCAAGCGGCGGCGCGACTTGGTGCGGAGTGTGGTGTACGCAAGCTCGGCCGCCGTCTTCGGGCCGGAAGAGTTCTACGGGCACAGCCACGTTCCGGACGGCGCGCCCCTGTTTCCGGGCACGCACTACGGCGTCTTCAAACAAGCGAATGAGGGCAACGCCCGCGTTTACTATGCCAACGAGGGCATCTCCAGCGTCGGCTTGCGGCCCTGGGCGGTCTACGGGGTAGGCCGCGATCAGGGCATCAGCTCAGGGCCGACCAAGGCCATCAAGGCGGCGGTGCTGGGGCGGCCCTACACCATCCGTTTCACGGGCGGGCTCGACCTGCAGTACGCGCGCGACACGGCACAGGCTTTCCTGCGCGCCACCGAGGCCGGAGTGACAGGCGCGAATGTGTATACCCTGCGCGGCACGGTGATCGAGATCGAAGCGTTTATTGAAAAACTGGCGAGCATCGTGCCGAGTATCCGCGAAACCGGACGAACGATCCGCGCCGAGGGCAAGCCGTTGCCGATCGCGTCCGATCTCGACGACAGCGCGCTGGTCCGGGACTTGGGAGAACCACTGCGCACGCCGCTGGCCGAGGGCATTCGCGAGACGGCGGGGATCTTTGCGCGGCTTCGCGAGGAGAGGCGGCTTGACACGAAGGACCTTTCGGAGTGAGGAAGACAAGAGCAAATCAAAAAGCAAAAATGAGAAATGAGAAATAAGAAATAAAAGCAGGGATGGGAGAGGCTGGGAAATCGCGGCGCAGACGGAATCAGTGAGCGCATACTCGACTACGGCGCGAGGATTATTAAGGTTGTCGAGGCGCTGCCCAACACGCTCGTGGGGCGGAGAATCGCAGACCAGGTTCTTCGCAGCGGGTTGTCCGTGGCGGCCAATTTCGAAGAGGCTCAGGCGGCGGAATCGACGGCCGATTTCGCACACAAGCTACAGATCGCATTGAAGGAAGCGCGGGAAGCCAAGTACTGGCTTCGCGTTGTTTCGAAGGCTGAAAAATTGCCGCAGCGAAGGCTTGAGCTGCTCGTTGACGAGTCGGACCAACTGGTGGCGATGCTATCGAAAGCCGTCGCCAAAGCCAAGGGAAAAGCAAAACCAAGAGAGACGGCCCCGGTTGAGGACGCGGCTAAGGGCGAGGAGGGCGGCAAGAGATGAGAAGGATAAAAGCAAATCAAAAATCAAAAAGCAAAAATGGCAAATCAAAAATACGGGAACAGTGATTGATTCTTCTTGCTCTTATGGATCGGCCCTGCTTCGGGATGGGCGTTCTTTCTTGCGTTTGGTATTCTTGATTTCTCATTTTTGATTTTTGATTTTCCTTTTCTTGGTGATCAAATGAAGGCGGCCATTCTCATCGACGCCGGTAAAATGGTGGTGGACAGAATCCCCGACCCCGAGGTGCCTCCGCGCCAGGTTTTAATCCGCGTGCAGGCGGTGGGCGTGTGCGGCACCGATCTGCACATCTTCCGCGGTCACGGAAACTGGAACTTCGACGCCAACGGGCGCCCCATTCCGCTCACCGTACAGTCGCAGATCCTCGGGCACGAGTTCAGCGGCGAAATCGTCGAGGTCGGGCGCGAGGTAACGGACCTCCAGCCTGGCGACCGGGTCCTGTGCGACCAGGGCCTCAACTGCCACAGCCGCGGGCGGACGCCCGTCTGTCCCTATTGCGCCTCGGGCGACTCGCACCAGTGCCTTTACTACCGCGAGCACGGCATCATGGGCTTGCAGGGGGCCATGGCCGACGGCATCGCCATGCCGGCGGTGAATTGCGTCAAGGTGCCCGAGTCTATGCCCGCCGAGCAGGCGGCGCTGGTAGAGCCGCTGGGCTGCGTCACTCACGCCAACGACCGGCTGGACCGCGCTCCGGCGCGCTACACCTTCGGCGGCGAACCGGCCATCCGCAACGTGCTGATCTTCGGTTCCGGCCCGGCGGGCCTGCTCTTCTTACAAGTGCTGCGCAATGTCCGGCGGTTCGACGGGTTGGTGCTGGTGGCGGACCTGCGCGAGGCGAATCTGAGGCTGGCGGCGGAATTGGGCGGCACGCCGGTGAACGTGTCGCGCCTGAACCTGGCCGAGGCGGTGCGCGAGCTGACCCGCGGAGAGCGCATCCACCTGGCCATCGACGCGTGCGGCGCAGCCGGGGTGATCGAGGACCTTCCGGGCGTGCTGGCCAAACAGGGGACGGTGCTGCTCTACGGCGGCGGCCACCACGGCAAGGACCTCTCGCTGATCGACGCCGTGCTCTTCTTGGAGCCTACATTCGTTGCCCCCATCGGCGCTTCCGGAGGATTCGATGCCGACGGCCGGCCCACCACCTACCGCCGGGCGCTGGAGACTATCGTCTCCGGCAAGGTGCGGGTAGCGCCGTTCATCACCCACCGCTATCGCGGTCTCGACGACATCCACCACGCTTTCGAGCGCGACTTCACCCGCGCGGACTATATCAAGGGAGTGGTGGAGATGAATTCAGAATGATGAATGATGAATGATGAATGATGGATGATGAACAGAGAGAAGAACCCGATGACGGAGCGCGGCGCGACTCGGACAGAATGATGAGGCGATGAATAAAAGGGAAGAACTTGATGACGGACCGGAGCGCGGCTCTGATCAAGACGCTGATCTTCACGCTTCTGGTGCCGGGCACGGTGACCGTGTACGTGCCGTACAGGCTGCTGGATCGGGTGCCAAGGCCTGCCTCATGGGTCGCGTTGGCCGCCGGCTTGTGCCTCTCGGTGCCTGGCCTCGGAGTCTACCTTCGGTGTGCCTGGGAGTTTGTCAAAGACGGCCGCGGTACCCCGGCGCCCATCGATGCGCCCAAGAAGCTGGTGGTGAGCGGGCTCAACCGATTCGTTCGTAACCCGATGTATGTGGGCGTCGCGTCGATGGTGCTCGGAGAGTCGATTATGTTCGGCTCGCGAGTCTTGCTGATCTATGCGGCGGGACTCGCGGTGATGTTCAACTTGTTCGTGATGTTTTATGAGGAGCCCACGCTGCGCAAGAAGTTTGGAGCTAACTACGACGAGTACTGCCGGCGAGTGCCGCGTTGGATTCCGAGGTTGAGGATAGGGGTAGGGAGAGTGGGATGAGCCACTCCCCCTCCCTCCGAACCGGACTGGCGGATCTCCCGCATCCGGCTCTCCAGTCAGTGGTCTTACCTCGAAGAGGACTGACCGACGGTACGCATATGGGCCGTAGCCAAAG
>DATFYM010000191.1:0-46611 GCA_035315065.1 Terriglobia bacterium | reverse complement strand
GAAGTCACGGACCGGCAGATCGACCGCAAGCTGCAACTGCTGCTGAAAGTGCGGGCGGAACGCTTCGCCCGGGAGAAAGAAGAAGGCAGTGGGCAGTCAGCAGTCGGCAGTCAGCAGTTGGCAGACGAGGGCGGTCCCGATCGCAACGGCGGGGCGCAGGAGGAAAGAAAGGCAAAAGGCAAAGAGCCAAAGGACAAAAGTGAAGAGAGCACAGAAAGGGTTGAGGCCGCTGATCGCGCCGACGGCAAGCACAAACCGGCAGACGCTCCAGAAGCCGCGGAGCGGCGACGTAATGTAGCCCAGGGCGAAAGCCCTGGGACAGGCGGCCACCCCCCTTCACCTCAAGAAGAAGGCAGTAGGCGGAAGGCAGAAGGCAGTCCACAGGAGGCAGAGGGCACGTCGCGGTTCGGGAAGAACGGGGCCCTCGACTTTCAACCTTCGACCTTCGACTTTTCAAAAAACGAAGCCACCGATTTGCTTGAAAACAAAGGATCGGTGTCGGCGCAAATCAGGAACGAAGCCACCGTGGAGAGCAGTAGGCAATCGGCAGAAGGCAATGGGCATCAGACGGCGGAAAGCCGTCGAGAAGCCGCGGAGCGGCGAAATAACTTAGCCCGGGGCGAAAGCCCTGGGATAGGCGGCCACCCCCCTTCACCTCATGAAGAAGGCAGTAGGCCGAAGGCAGAAGGCAGTCCGCAGGAGGCAGAGGGCACGTTGCAAGTCCGGAAGACCTTCGACCTTCAACCTTCAACCTTCGACCTTCAACTCGTTAGACTTCTTCCTCCAGGCGCCGAGGATGGCTCCCATGAGGATGAGCCCCGCGAGCGGGTAACATTCGTTGATGGCGAACAGTTCCGTGGGCCGCATCTCGTACATGTACGTGGTGAAGGTTACCGGTCCGACAAAGCCGATCCACACCAGAACTCCGACGCCGGCGCCTTGGACGGCCGAACCGGCGTTGCGCGATTTGACAACCTGCGCCAGCACGAAGGCGATGAGCAGGTTCAACGCAAAGGTGATGACGTACGGCAGGACCGGACTCATGCCGCTCGCCTGCTGCTCGGTGATATGCTCCAACGCCATCCAGGGCTTGCTGAACAGCACTCCGTACCAGAGACCTCCCAGCAACCAGTAGGCCGCTGCAGAGATTACCACCGCCAGTTAATTCGTGTTCATGTTTCGCAATCCTCCAGTCGACTTGGTGAGCATCGAACTGCCCAGCGCGACAGTCGCACTTTTGGGCGGACGGATTGTAGCACGGTCGCCCTTCGCGTGCTTGCGGGTGCCTGAAACCGGCCGCTGGCGAGAGAAACGACTGCCAATTGCTCGGGTTGCGCTAAGATGTCCATTCGCGTCTACCATGGGGCGTCGATTCGAAAACGTAACCGGTTTCCTTCTGGCGGGAGGAGCCAGCCGAAGGATGGGTCGACCGAAAGCCGCTCTCGTGCTGAGTGGAGAGACCATGCTGAGCCGGCAAATCCGGCTACTGCGAGCCGTCAGCCGGCAGGCGTTCATTGTTGGGGCAACCGCTCGATTCAGCGGCGGAATGGATGGGCACGTGGAAGATCTCGGAGTGACGATCTTAGCCGACGAACTTCCCGGTCGGGGGCCGCTGGCGGGGATTTCCGCCGCGCTGGCTCGAACGCGGACGGAGTTTAACTTGATTCTGAGCTGCGATCTTCCCTGGATGGAGGCGGCTTTCCTGCGCTTTCTTTGCCGGCACGCCTTCAAGGGCGGCGACGAGGTGACGCTTCCCGTCTCGCGCGGTGGTGGCGACGAGCCTTTGTGCGCGGTGTACCGGCGGCGTGCCCTCTGGGCGATCAGGACCACGCTCGCCGCGGGCCAGAACCAAGTGAGCCGCTCGTTCGCCAAGGTTCGCGTCGAGAGGCTCACGTGGCCGGAGATCGCCCGCGCGGGCTTCCCGGCGCGGATCTTCGATAATATGAACACGCCGGACGACTATCAGGCCGTTTTGCGGCGGCTGTCAGTCGTCCGTTGTCAGTAGCCCCTTGCCTCGGTTCGAAAATCGAAATTCGAAATTCGCCCGGATTCCCGAGTTTCGAATTTCGAACTAGCACCGGACCACTGACAACGGACCACGGACGTGCTTGAAGGAACCATGAGCTTGCTGAACGGCATTGTGCTTTTCGTCGCTGCCATGATTGCCGGTCTGATGAACTCGGTGGCAGGAGGCGGCAGTTTCTTTTCCTTTCCGGCGCTGATCTTCACGGGTGTGCCTCCCATTCCCGCTAACGCCACGTCCACGGTGGCGATCTGGCCGGGGTCGGTCGCCGCCGTTGGTGCCTACTGGAGCAAGCTGCCGCGCCGCGCCGGAATCATGGTGCCTCTCACCGTATCGAGTGTCGTCGGCGGCCTGCTCGGCGCGCTGATCCTGCTGCGCACCCCGCAGGCCACGTTCATGCGCTTGGTGCCGTACCTTTTTCTGGTCGCGACCCTGCTCTTCACGTTTGGCAAAAGGCTATCGCAGAGTGTGGGCGCCAGGTTCAATAATCCGAGTGCTCCTTCATGGCTCACGGTGACTGGGGCAGCACTGGTGCAGCTTGTGATCGCCTTGTACGGTGGGTTTTTCGGCGGCGGGATCGGTATCCTGATGCTCGCCCTGCTGAGCATGGTCCAGGTGGGAGATATCCACAGCATGAACGCGGTCAAGTCCCTCCTCGCCGCCGCGATCAATGGCGCCGCGGTGATCACGTTCATCGTCGCGGGAGCGGTGGTCTGGCCCCAAGCTCTTTTGATGATCGTTGGCGCGGCCTTGGGCGGATATGGCGGCGCGCACTTTGCCCAGAAACTCGACCCTGGGCTGGTGCGCCGGTTCGTCATCGTGGTGGGATTTTCCATGACCATCTACTTTTTGTGGAAACGTTGAAGAAAGGGTAAAGGGTGAAGACATTGAGTGATTGAGTGATCGGGTGATTGAGTGATTGGGTGATCGGGCGATTGCGCGATTGAAGACCATGTCGGGATTGAGGGATTGGTGACCAGCTTAGCGGCTGATAGCTTAGCTGGCTAGCTTTCTTCAATCACTCAATCGCTCAATCACCCGATCGCTCAATGTCTTCACCCTTTACCCTTCACCCTTTACCCTTTACACTTTCTTCTCATGGGTAGCGACCCAAAGTTCGATCCGTCCGGTGAGCCTTACATCCGGTTCATTCACGTCTCGAAGTCGTTTGGGGAGCAGCCGGTGCTCGACGACGTGAGCTTCGAGGTCCGCCGCGGCGAGATGGTGGCGGTGCTGGGCCGCAGCGGCGTCGGCAAGAGCGTCCTGCTGAAACACATCCTCGGCTTCCTGCACCCGGACTCCGGTCAGGTTATTGTATCGGGTCAGGAAGTCTCCCGCATGAGTGAAGCCGAGATGACGGAAATGCGGCGGCACGTCACCATGGTGTTTCAGTCGGGCGCGCTCTTCGACTCCCTGACGGTGGCCGAGAATGTGGCCTACCCGCTGCGGGAGCGGGCCGCGCGAGGGCAAGGTACTCACGACGAAGATCGGATTCAAGCGCGCGTCGACGAACTGCTGGGCCTCGTGGAACTGTCCGAAATGCGCGACTTGATGCCTTCCGACCTGAGCACGGGCATGAAGCGGGCGGTGGCCATTGCCCGGGCCCTGGCCCTGGATACGGAGGCCATCCTTTACGACGAGCCTACCACGATGGTCGACCCGCTGATGGCGGTCACCGTGGGCAACCTGATCCTGAAACTCAAGCGCACCACCGGGCTCACGTCCGTCGTGGTGACGCACGATATGAAGCTGGCGCGCAAGCTGGCGGATCGCATCGTGTTTCTGGTGGACGGCCGCGTGGCCTTCTTCGGGCCGGCCACTCAGCTCGACGCGGCGGAGAATCCTGTCATCCAGGGGTTTATTTATCTGGACGAGGTGTCGTTCCTGAAGTAGGAGTCAGGAGTCAGAATGAACTCAATGTGATGCCCTAGTAAAGCCCAAACAGGTGCTAAGCTATCGGCATGGCGATCATTTTTGAGTTCAATGTGATTGTTGCTCGTAAAGCTGAAATAGATGCCAAATACCCAGGCGGATTGGCGCACTTCCGCGTTAAATGGCTGGCCAGACCACCAGACCGGTGGTGTGAGGATGAACATCTACTTGCCTTCAGCTCGATGGGAGGGTACTACAGCCAAGTTCGCGACGACCTGCGAGCTGCGGGTATCGATGTCCTCGAGGCCGATGAGTTGGTACGTCCCGAACAAATCACTGGCCGCTGTGAATGGCTTGATTGGAGCATTCATAGTAGAGAAGAGCGGGTTACTCCGACAGGGGTCACGTTATTGAATGTTGTGCAGTATTGGCTTAGAGGAACTGAAGCAGGAGAGGTTGCTCAGTTTAAGCGCCGCGAAAACTAACCCGATAAGGGCTTACATCTCCGAGTAGCTGATGTTGTGGCGTCAGGTTGGCATTGGGGATGATGATAGAGGACACGGAATCAATGAATGAAATCGAAGACGGCCATGACACTCGACCGAGTTCTTTCGCGCTACGGCCTTGCTTCGCGAACGACGGCGCGCGATGCCATTCTCGCCGGGCGACTGCGGGTGAACGGCCGCATTGTGCGCGATCCGGAAGCCTGGGTCGAGCCGCGGCGCGACGTGATCCGGTTCGACGGCAATCGTCTCAAGCCGGCGCGCAAGGTTTATCTGCTCTTCTACAAACCCAAGGGTGTCATCACCAGCCACGGCGATCCGGCGGGCCGCGAGACCGTCTACGAGCACCTGGGGGAAGTCGGGCGTTGGCTCTTTCCGGTGGGCCGTCTGGATAAGGATACCTCCGGGCTGCTGCTATTAACCAACGACACCGAGTTTGCCGACTTCGTGACCAGCCCGGAATCACGGGTTACCAAGACCTATCTGGTGAAAACGAGCGGCCTGCTCGGGGACGAGGTCGTCGCGAAGCTCAGCGCGGGGGTGGAGATGAAGCGCGGCGACCGCGCCGAGCCTGTCAGCGTGCGGCGCGTGGAGCATCGCGGCAAATACACTTGGCTGGAGGTGGTGCTGACGGAAGGCAAGAACCGCGAGGTGCGGCGCATGATCGAAGCGGTTGGGTTCAAAGTGCTGAAACTTGTGCGCACGCACATCGGTACACTGTCGCTCGCTGGTCTGGAGGTAGGGAAGTGGCGCGAGCTCACTTCCGCCGAAGTTTCTCGATTGAAACACTGGCGCGGTTTGATTCACAAGGACACAGCCCCGCCTCAGGTGAGCGAGGATTAGTGAATCGCCTCGTCCATAGGCACCGGTGGGAGCCCGAAGCCTTGAACCTCGGCGGCAAGCTGCGCAACGGACTCGAATCGCAGGGCGTTAATGCCCAGCGCCCGCGCGCCCTCGACGTTGGCCGCGTTGTCGTCGATGAAGACGGCTTCTTCGGCGCGCACGTCGAGTCCCTTCAGAGACTGCAGGTAAATTGCCGGGTCCGGCTTTACCAATCCGATTTCGGCCGAGAATGTCGCATGATCGAATTGCCGGAGCCAGGCTGCGTTTCCCCGCAGGTAGACTGCGAGGTCGAGATGCATATTGGAAAGAATCGCCGTCTTTGCGCCCCCGTCGTGCAGGTCGCGCGTCCAGCGGAGAAGGATGGGATCGGGAGTAAGCCACAACGCAATGTCGGCGGCCACCAGTTTTTGAATCAGATCGTCCGAGAACGTCTTGCCGCTCATTTGCGCCACGCCACGCCAGTAGCCCGTACCATCGACCGTCCCACGATCGTAGTCCAGTCGGTAGCGCCAGATGTAGTCCTGAAACTGCGGTTCCTCGATACCCGCCAGGCTACGCATTTCCTCATAGTCGGAGAGGCGCGGCATGGGGCAAAGCACGTTTCCATAGTCGAAAATGACGGCCCGAACTGGCATGGATCAAACCCCGAAAAACTATGCTTCAAACAGCGACGCCACAAACTCGCGCGGATTAAATGGCAGCAAGTCGTCGATCTTCTCGCCAACCCCCACGAACTGGATCGGCAGGCCAAGTTCGCGCGCAATGGCGACGACCACGCCACCCTTGGCGGTGCCGTCGAGCTTGGTGAGAATGATCGCCGTGGCCCCGCCGTGCTCGCGGAATTGGCGGGCCTGGGCGAGGCCGTTCTGGCCCGTCACCGCGTCGATCACCAGCAGCACCTGGTGGGGCGCGTTGGGCACCTCGCGCCCGGCGATGCGGCACATCTTCTCCAGTTCCGACATCAGGTTGAATTTGGTGTGAAGGCGGCCGGCGGTATCGACGATCACCGGATCGTCATGCCGCCTTTTTGCCGCCGCCAGCGCGTCGAAGATCACGGCAGAAGGGTCGGCCCCCGACTTCTGCTTGATGATCTCGATTCCCAATCGACCGGCCCAGATCTCAAGCTGTTCAGTGGCGGCAGCGCGAAAGGTATCGGCGGCGCAGAGCATGGGCCGCCGCCCCTGTTGCTGGTAGAAATGGGCGAGCTTGGCGATGCTGGTGGTCTTGCCCACGCCGTTCACGCCCACTACGAAGATCACTTCCGGCTGGCCGATCGGCGGTTGCTTGGGCTTGGGCGCGGCGGCGCCGCTGGGGGCGGGATGCTCGAGAATGGTGAGGATTTCCTGCTCGATGGCGGCTCGCACTTCACGCGGGTCGGTGAGCTTCTTCCGCGCCACCTGCTCGCGCAAGTGAGCGAGGATTTCCTGCGTCGTCTTGACACCCAGGTCGCCGGTGATCAGCGTGGCTTCCAGGTTGTCAAGCAGCGCCTGGTCGATGGTGGTCTTGCCGGCTACCGCCTCTTCGATGCGCTCCACCAGTTGCGCCTTGGTGGAGGCCACCACCTGCTTGAGCCGATCAAAGAGGCCCGTCTTTTTTTCGGGTGGCCCGAATAGAGTCTGCACCATCGCTTACGATTCTATCCCGAACGGCACACCGGAGTGGTGACTTTCCATCGCCGATGACCGAAACTGGGAAAATTCGAAAAACGAAACTCGAAAAAAGGGCGCTGACCCCGCGATCCTCGTGTGGGGATGCGGCATGGATTGGCGGAGCGCTGCTCGACGGCGGGCGGACTAGTAGGTTTCGTCCGACGTTTCGTCCGAAGGTTCTAGCTGCAGATTCTCATCGGGTTCCAGACTTCCGGGCTCGCGGCTGCGGGCTTTCTCGGCCTTCCGGGCGGCGCGCTTCTCGGCCTTTTCTTTCTGCCTTTCCATGCGCTTCAGTTCTTTTTGCCTTTTTTGGAACGTAGCTCTCTGTCTACCAGCCATGCCGGCTCCTCTCTCGGGACACGTAGGCTCCTCGCCGCAGGCGCGCCGGCGTTCCTCCGTTATTACTTTCACTGGATCGAGCCGACTACCAGCGCGGTTCGCGTGGCTCGCGTGGACCACCGTACCCGCCACGCCCGCCGCCGCCTCGCTTGTTGCCACCGCCGCCGGGACGGAATCCACCCCCACCGCCGCTACGCTCGGGCTTGGGGCGTGCTTCGTTCACCGTCAACGGCCGTCCCTGAAAGTTTTTCCCGTTCAGCGCCGCGATCGCTTTTTCCGCCTCGTCGTCCTGGGCCATCTCCACGAAGCCAAACCCGCGCGATTTGCCCGTGTCGCGATCGGTCATGATCTTCACTTGCTGCACCTCACCGAACGGCGCGAAGGTCTCACGCAGCCCATCCTCCGTCGCGCTGAAAGGCAGGTTCCCCACAAACAGATTCTTCATCGTTGCTCCTCATTAATTGAAGACACGCACCATCTCGTCACGCCTTGATGCTACCGGGACCGATTCGCAACTCAAACCCACTGAGCCTTCGCTGGCGCCTTTCGGGCTTTCTCCTCGCAAACTCACGCCTGAACCATCCCCAGTTCTTCGTGAACGACATTCTCTCACACTTTTTGCCTTGGTGGTGAAGAAAGATGTAGCGGGAAGGAGAGATTTCGATTAACATATTCTTAACAAAGATATACATATGTGGGCAGCATCTCGATGGCGCGTCGGGCGCCGGTTCTCGGCATCGGTTCTTCCTGGCGCACCTCGGTGCCGTTGGTGATGAGCGTGGCAAGTCTTGCCGTGGAGGCAGAAGGTAATCACCGCCGTGGGCCCCGGGTGTGAAGGCCCGATGCCAAATCTATCGCAAACCAAGGTTCAGCTTGCCCCTCTTCTGTTAGAATGCGGGAGAGGACGAGGGGCGCAGGGATCCATGAAGCAACCCGATTGGAAGGTAGAGGTGCTGCTGGCGGGAAGCTGGCGCGGCGCCACCTCGGTGCTGCTCTCGAACGGCGAGCAGCGTATTGCAGTGGATACAGGGCTGCCGCATGAGGCGCACCAGCTTGTGCGGGCTCTGGAAGAAAGGAACCTCAAGCCGGCCGACATCACGGCCGTCGTCAACACTCACTTTCACGTCGACCACGTCCTCAACAACCTGCTTTTTCCCGGGGTTCCAATCTACGCCGCGCAGCAATCGTACGACTGGTGCAGCGCTCTCTATTCCGACCTCGCCGATCAACTCCATTGGGAAAAGCTGCTGCTGAAGTACTATCCCGAGACGTGGGATTACGACAAGGCGCGCGAGCACATGGTGGGGTTGCGCAAGCTTGCCCTCCGCTGGTGGAACCCGAAGCGGCTGGGGGAGCCGTCGCAGTTTCGCTGGATCGAAACCCAGCCGTTGCCCGATGGGCTGGAAGCCGTGGTGACCTCGGGCCACGTGCCCGGGCACCTTTCGCTCGTCATCCGCGGCCCACAATCGACCGTCGTCGCCGGCGACGCGCTGCTCTCCCGTGAACACGAGGAGCAGGTGGCCACCATGATTCCGCACAACCGCGTCCAATTCCAGAAAGACCGCATCCACCTTCTCGCTCTGGGCCAGCACATTGTCCCGGGCCACGACCGAGGGTTTTCGGTCGCCTCGCGGCCCCCGGGAACTTCGGTACTTCGCGGGACCGAGGCCCTTCAGTCGGATGAGTGATACCCAAGTTGTCATTCAACGTCTTTATCATTCACTTCAATTTAATTACATTGACAATCAGCTACCAGCATGCTACTGAAGTACTGGGGACAAAGTCGTGCTGTCGCGAACCACGACAGGGCTTGGTTGGTTTTGGCGGCGCCTTTGACCAGCCTCAACCACTATCGGGAGGGAACCATGAGCGACGAACTTTCCCGGCGGAGCGTGATGATTGTTGAAGACGAGCGAACGATCTCTCACCTGCTTTATGCCCTATTGGTCGAAGCCAACTATGACGCAGAGGCCGCCGGCGGCCGGCAGATGCTGGCGATGGTGCCGCGCGCGAGCTTTGATGTGATCATGATGGACCTGCGTTGTGATGATTCTCCCTCGCCGGAGCCATTCCCGGGCGTTCTTGGGCTTTGTCCCCAATCCTTGGGCCGCATTCTCTGGATCACTCTCGATCTTGCCGATGGGAACACCATGGACTGGATGGAGGGCAACTGCACGCCCCAGCCTCAATCCAACAACCTTCTTCGCGAGGTGTGGACGACGCTCCAAGATTTGGTCGGCATCCGGCGCCTGGCGTCTTGAGAATGATGAATTATGAATGATCAACATAAGAGAAGACGTCTGTGGTCAGTTGTCCGTAGCTGAAGACGACCTTCTGCAACAGCCAACTGACTGCGGACGACCATCATCTTCTCTTCTGTTCATAATTCATAATTCATCATTGTTTTTACATATTCGGCCAGGGCGGCTTGCCAGGGACGTGGCAGCGCAAAGCCCGCCTGTTGGAGAGCGTCCATAGCCATCACCGCGTATTGGAGCCGCGGTCCAGGCCGACCCATCTCTGCGAGCGGCTTGCCCACGACCCTCGTCGGATCAAGCCCGGCTAACGCGGCGGCGTACCGCGCCAGTTCGAGGCGCGTGCAGGCGCCAGCGTTCGAAAGGTGATAGAGCCCGTAACGGCCGGACTCGACGACCTCCATAATCTTCGCGGCGGCGTCGAGTGTGTAGGTGGCATTGCCGAACTGGTCCGACGCCACCACGTATTCCTCGCCCGCCGCTATCTTCCGTAGTCCCTTGAGAATGAAATTCTCACGTACCTTTCCTGGCTCCGGCTCCTCGGGGCCAAACAGAATCGACACGCGGAACGCCCAACTTTCAGGCGTCGCCATCACCCATTGCTCCGCGCGTAGTTTTGTCCGGCCGTAAACAGAGGCGGGGATGGTGGGATCGGTTTCGGTGTAAGGGCGCTGCTGCTTGCCGTCGAAGACCGCGTCGCTCGAGATGTAGACTACTTTGGCGCTCACAGCACGCGCCGCCTCGGCCACGTTGCGCGTCCCGTGAAAGTTCACTTGAAAGGCCCGGGCCGGATTGAGCTCGGCCGTGTCCGGGTCGCGAATGGCCGCGCTGTGAATCACCACGTCGGGCCGCAGCCCGGCCACGACTTCGCGCACCTGCTCGGCGTCGGTGATGTCAAAATCCGCATGCGTGAGCGCGGCCACGTTGTGCCGCGAACCAAAGACTTGAGCCAAGCCGTGCCCGAACAGCCCCGACGCGCCCGTCACTGCTATCCTCATTTAGCCCCCAGGGAAGAAGTAAGAGGTCGGCGGTCCGCAGTCGGCAGTCTGCAGTTGGGAGTCTGCCCACTGCCTTCTGCCTACTACCCACTGCCGACCGCGGCTGCCGACCGCCGCCTGCCCGACTGTCTTCTGCCTGCTACTTACTCGTTGCCGCTTTCTCCAACTGCTCCACGTAGAGCCGAAATTCCCGCGTGATCACGGCAGCAAGCTCCATCGGCTTTAGCCCCTGCGCGTCAATCTCGATATCCGGACCCGTCGCGATTTCTTCGTCCTTCTTCGGTTTCTTGTCGCGGATGGTGGCGTGCCAGACCGGTTGATTGGCAACCCAATCGATGACGGTGACCGAGAGCACCGCGGGTCCCGGACGCTCGCGTTTGGGCTGCTCCACCCCCATGCGCTCGCGGAATTGTGTCGGCTTCTCGGGCTTGTCGCCACGGATCACCAAGTCAGCCCCCTCGGAGTCACCAGACACGTTGTACCGGTTCCAGGCCTTCAGGTCTTGCGTGATCCACCGGTCGAAATCGCTCGGCATGGGCGTCACCGCGATCAGCCTCGCAGTAAGCAACCGACTGGGCTTCTTCGCCGGCTGGGTCTCCTGGGCGGCCGCCGCGCCTGCCACGAGCATCAGCGCTATCAGAACGATCTTCCCTTTCGCCATCTCCAGTTCCTCCCTTGAAGAATTGACGATTGCAGATTGACGACTGACGATTGGAAGAGAAACTAGGCAAGCCACGCGGTCTCTTCGATAGGCCATCAACAATCGTCAATGAGCCCTTCTTCCAATCGTCAATCGTCAATCGTCAATGTTGCGATAGGGCCAGCCATCCGACCAAGGCCGCGTACTTCTCGTCCTGCCGCCAGGGCGGGCCCAAGGTGCGGCCCAGACCGTCAAGATCACTACCCAGCCGCTCGGCCGGGGCACCGAGTGCGGCTGCGGCACGCGGGTACAGGCCACGCTCCTTCGCGCCGATCACTCTCAACCCGCAGGATTCACCGGCCGCTTTGAGCGCGTTGCGGAACAGCTCACCCTCCGCCGCGTGAATCAGCGAGTGCGACCCCAGAATCTCGGCGAGCGACGGGAGGGGGCGCCCGGACGCGAGCAGGATGCCGCACGCGGCCACTTCCCAGGCCTTCACCCGCAGCTCTTCGATCGCCGCACGGACGGCGCTTTCCGCCAAGCGCGTTGCCTCCTCGACGCAGCGCTTGATGATCTGCTGGGCCCTTTCCAGTTCGAACTCGCGGGCAGCATGATACGGCTGGGCCGGGGCCGCCGTGCGGGCTCCGGTCCCGACTCCGACGAGGTCGATCCGGCGGCGTTCGATGACCATCGACGCCGTGGGCACCGCTGGCGCGGCCATCGGCGCGGCCACTGCCACCATCACGGCCCACCCGGAATGCGCCCGAAAGCCCAGCGCCGCCCGCCGCATCACTCCGACTCCTGGCATGCCGATCCAAAGGAAGCGGTCAGCCATCAGCCCTCAGCCTGTGCAGCAAGCAATGGTCGCCACCAGATCTGTCTCTTGCTGACTGCTGATTGCTGAAGGCTGACCGCCTTTTTACAGCGCGTAAGGACTGGCCCTTCCGCCCGTCAGAATGTGAAGATACGCCCCTACCTGGGCGCGGTGGTGGATCTGATGCTCGTTGAGGCCAAACAGCATCACCGAAACGCGCCGGTGGATATTGAATGGCTCGTGGTTGCGCTCCTCTTCCCAGCGCTCCAGCGGGAAACCGCACACGCGGAGTAGGGTCTCTTGGTGCGCGCTTTCCACCTGGTTCAGCTCCCTGGCCAGCGACTCCACCGGGCCAAGTGTAGCCAAGAATCGGGGCAGGCCCATGGGCACGCGGCCTTCGAAGTAGCTCCAGTCGCCGTCGAGCGCGACCCGCCGCAAGCCCTCCTCGGACATCCACGTGTGGCGGACGATCTCGCCCAGCGAGAGCATACCCTCGGTTGGGCGCCAGTCGAGCCGATCGGAGGGAATCTTCCCGAACACATCGAGCGTGCCGCGATGCACGGCCTGCTTCTGCTTCAAGAAGAACTCTTTGAGGTCCACCGAGGTCACCTCCGGTATCAAGAAACATTTTACTCCCAAAAGAAGTCGACAGTTGAAAGTCGAAGGCCGGAGATCGGGAACCCATACTCGGTGGTTCTCACTTTCGACCCCCCAGTCGACTCCTTGATTCACCCGGTGATATGCAACACCGAGGCCTGTGATGAAGATCACAGCAAGGGCACGAACCAGCCGCTAACTTAGCAATGTTTTGAAGGAGGTCGCGGGGATGAAGCGGTCGGACATCGCAAAACTGGCCCCGGCGGTAATCCTCAGCCTGATTCTGGGTGGCTTGATCACCGCGTGGGCCTCGGGCAAGCCGGCGCCGCCAGCCACAGCCGAGCAGCACCAACAACTCGCCCGTCTGAAGGAACTGGAAGAGCAGCTACCGAAAGACCACCAAGCCGCCGCCCAAAGCGGCTGGGACAGCGACCAGGCAGATGTTGCACAAGAGCAGTTGTTCCGCGACCGTGAGAAGTACCGCAAGCTGCGGCGCGCGTTGGGCGCAGCGGGAGTCGCGGTGCCGCCGCCTCACGGGGCGGGGGCGGGCACCAAGGGAGGACGCCCGTCAGCAAACCCACCATCCACCGGATCCCATGGAATGTGCACCGATTGCCCGTCCATGGATGACTGCTCTTGTTGCCCGCGCTGACCAGGACGCGACCGGGGGGCGCGTCCAGCGCGGATGAAAGGGGAGAAGGCACGCCGCCCACCGGCTGATTGCCTTCATCCCAAACGCCTACGCCGGCGACGGTAACCGCTAACCGCTCGCCGGCGTTGCGTTCTTAGAGATAGTCTTCAGCTCGCAGCCCTCCGTTCGGTCCTCAGGCAGACAAACCGTTCTTCATCCATCGCTTTGCCTTCATCATTTCTTCTGACGCTGGCCCAGCTTCCGCACTTCGCCCAGGATTTCCCCCATGTCCGGCAATTGCCGAAGCTCGTAGATCTTGAGCCAGGCGATCTTGCCATCCTTATCGACGATGAAGACGGCGCGATCGTTGATGAACGGGACCGGATGCTTGGTGGGTGGGAAGACGCCATAGTCGGAAGCGGCCTTGGCGTACGGCCAGCGGTCGCTGGCGAGAGGGTAAGCCAGTCCCCCCAGTTGCTTCTGATAGGCGATATGCGAAGGGATTGAATCCGTGTTGACGCCCACGACCTGGGCGTTGGCGCCGGCAAACCGGGCGAGTTCCGCCTGGGCTGCCCGCAGCTCGTCCCGTCAAACCGGGGTGAAGTCGAGGGCGTAAAACAGGATGACAACGTTCTTCCCCCGGTAGCCTGAAAGTTGAAACTCGCCTTGCGTGTCACCCGTGGCACACCCCAGCTTAAAATCAGGGGCAACGTCTCCTATGCTCAAAGCCATGAATCCTCCAGGGCACTGCCCGTTCGATGATTGCCGCTTGCTGACTGCCGATTGAAAGTGCCGGTCCGAAACTGAGACAGCCTTTTGGCGGCCTCGAGGCCCCGGCTCGGAAGCCACCGGCAATCTTACCTAATGGCCTCGAAAGTGGCAACCTGGAGTTAAACTCGCGAAACTCGAAATCGAAACTCGAAGCTGCGATTCGGCGAGTTCCAGCTTCGAGTTTCGAATTTCGCGTTTCGAGCTTCGACGTTAGAAGCTGAATCTTACCTGAAGATCGATGCGGCGATTAGCCCCTGTACCCGCGCCAAAACCCCCTCCCGCAAGTGAATTCGACCGGTCAAAGATCGGCGAAGTGAGGTTGCCCTGCGGCTGGCCCAGATTCACGATGTTGAAGACGTTTCGCGCGTTGACGCTGAACTCGAGGTTGTAACGCGAGTTGGAGGGGGCTCCGCCGAAGAAACCTCCCATGCCGCCGCCACCGCTCAGTCCGCGGCCGGCGAGCCCGCCCGGGCCACGACCGCCACCACCGCCTCCTGGACCTCCTCCAAAGCCGCCCCCGCCAGATCCAGCGCCCTTCTTCTCTCCGAAGCCGAATGTCTTGGCGAGACGGAGATTCAAGGAGAACATTCCGGGGCCGGTGCCATCGTTGATCGGAATCAACGACTCGCCGGAGGCCGGGTTGGGGTTAAACGCGGCCAGCGTGATCGGACTGCCGGGCCCGAATCCGGTGTTGAAAGCCGGCCGGTCGTTAAAGATCGAATCTCCGTTGAGGTCCCTTCCGACGGTGATGTTAAAGGGCGCGCCCGAGCTCGCTATCAGGAAGGGGCTCAGGCGGAACCCGTGGGGCATGGTTAAAGAGCCGCCCATGAACACCCGGTGACGGACATCAAAGGCTGCGCGCCCATAGTCCGCCGAAATATCGTACTGGTTCATGGGAAAGCTGTATACCCCGGCGGTATCGCTGTTGGCGTAATTGAGCGTATAGAACCCGAAAAGCGAAAGCTTGGTTCCGGCGCGAACGTTGAAGTTGGCAATCACTTGGTTCTGGTTGAAAAGACCGACGGACTCGAACTGGTAGATGTTGCCGACGTTCCCGAACGGCAGCACGCTGCTCGAAGGATCCGCAGGATCGTACGTTCCGGGAAGCGGCGCGTTGATGTTGCGCGTGAGAAGCTGATGTACTCCATGCGCATTGAGATAGGTGACCGAGAGGGTAGCATTCTTCGTCACCTGCCGTTCGAGCCCAACAGCCGACTGGATCGTATACGGAGCTCGCAAGTTCGGGTCGATCTTATACACTGTCGGAAGGCCCTGGCTTCCCACCAACGCGCTGGGGGTAGGGATGTTGGGGTAAAAATCCGGGTTCGGGACCACATATTGTGACTGGTTGACGCCATTTAGCCGTTCCGCCTCAAGCACCTGACCCTGCTGAAAGCGGTCGTAGAAAACACCCAAGCCGGCTCGCAACACTGTCTTGGGCGCCGCGCCGTGACCCAGACCCCACGCAAAGCCGAAGCGAGGCGCAAAGTCGGCATGATCATGAATGTCGGTCTGGGATTCGAAGCGGAGACCGAGGCTGAGCGTCATATTGGGACGGACGCGCCAGTCGTCCTGTCCATACAGACCAACGTCGAAAAGGCTTACGCGCGCCGTCGGATTCCCAGCAACCAATACGAACTGGCTCGCCCCGCCGCCTGCCGCCCGAATCTGGGCAGGAGAGCAGGGTGCCGAACATGCAGGCAGACCGATGTTGAGACCTTCCTGGGTAATTCGATAAGCGCCGATCGAAGAAAAAGTGTACGAGCCGTTAAACCCGCTGGTGGTGGTGTTGGGCTCTTGTGAGTCTCGCAACCTGGCTCCGAAGACCACCGAGTGTTTGCCGAAACTGATGGAAGTGAGGTTTTGAAACTCGTAGTTGTCGGTGCTGTCGAGATTCTTCCCCCCGTTGAAGCCGCCGCTGGTAAACGCGCCGACCACGTTGATCGTCGGCGCGAGGCTCAGTGGCGTCTGGTTGTTGGTTTCGCGCCGGTAACGGAAGCGTAGTTGATTCGCCGTTCTCGGGCTCACCACCTGCGTATCGCTCAATTGCAGCGAATTTTCGTTATCGTCGGAGTTGTAGGCAAGCGTAGGAAGGCTCAATTGCCCGATACCATTGTTATCTTGAACGTTGTGCTCGTACTGGTAGCGAACGGTGAGGACGTTGTTGGTGCTGATCTGGTAGTCGAACCTGGGGCTCAATTCCGTACGCGTTCTAGGCGTGAGGACCGCTTGGCTAAACGGAGTATTCTGGTAATTGTCGTCTAGAACAGTGGCGCTGACGATGGAAGCGTCTTGAATATTGCGCCGCCCACCGTCGAAGAAAAAGGATGCCTTCTTGCCCAACGGCCCGCCGATGTTTCCGTCGTAGAACACGGAGTGGTAGGGGGGGACTGTTGGGGAGAAGGGATTCCGCGAGTTGAAGGCGGAGTCGTTGCCGTTGACGAAGAACTGGCCGTGATACTGCGCGGCGCCCGGCTTGGTCGTAATTTCGATCCGTCCATACCCGAGCTTGTCGTACTCCGCTGAAAACGGGTTCTGATTGACGCGAACCTCCAGAATGGCGGACTTCGGCGGGAGCTGTCCGCCCGTGAATCCGTCGATGTAGATTTGGCCTCCATTCGGTCCTGCCGACGGCCCTGCCAGTGCCTCCAGGTCGGACTGCAACTGGTCGGGGTCATCCGAAAGCGCATCGAGATCTTTTCCTTTGAGCACGAGCGAACTGGCGTTGTTCTCGGCACTGACGCTAACCCGTGCAGCATCCCCCTGCACCGTGATTTCCTGCTTCTCCAGGGCCACCGCGAGTTGGGCGTTCACCGCCTGGGGCTTGCCGGCGGCGACGGCCACGTCAGCCTTCTCGAAGTTGGCAAAGCCTTTCAGGCTGATTCGCACCGTGTAGGCGCCGGGCGCCAGGTTGCGGAAATTGTACCGACCCTGGTCGTCCGTCTGGGCCACCAACTTTGTCCCACCGGGGCCCGTGATCTCCACCGTGACGGCAGGAATCGGCAGCCCGGACGGGTCCGTGACCTGACCGCTCAAGCTGGGGTTGCCCGATTGTGCCCCCGCCGGGGCCCGCGACTGGGCCCAAAGAGCGGCGGCGAACAAAGACGATGCCAATGCCGCACTCAGCACGCGTCCCATGTGTTTCCTCAAATTGCGCATTCTTGAATCCTCACTCTTCGAAACTGGAAACTGGAAACTCGAAATTCGAAACTCGCGAACAAGCCGTCAGCCGGTGCCTATCAGCGAAGTCGGTCTCTTATTCCTGCTTTCTGCTTTCTGCTTTCTGCTTTCTGCTTTCTGCCTTCTGCCTTCTGCTTTCTGCCTTCTGCTTTCTGCCTTCTGCTTTCTGCCTTCTGCTTTCTGCCTTCCGCCTTCTGCCTTCTGACTACGGTCCTCCCTCGCCTTCGCCCCCGCCCATGCCCATGCTCCAGGGCGGCAGGACAACCTGATTGCTTCCCTTGGGCCGCGCTGACAGGATCGGCTCCACACCGGCAAGAAGGACGATCGCCGTCGCCTCTGACGGGTTAGCTCCTTCGGTGCTGACCACGATCAAGGCGTCGCCCGTCTTGAGATCGCTGAGCGAGAGAGGAGGCATGCGATCGAGCATTTGCTGGAAGTCGCGCGAGCCGCCGCCGGCGCCTCTTGGTCCTCCGCCTTGGGCGCCACCCTGCCATCCACTCCGTCCGCCGCCCTGCCCGCCCTGTCCACCGCCCTGCGTCCCACCCTGGCCTTGGGCAAAGCTACTTCCCTCCGCCCTACCCGCCATGGCTCCGGTCGGCGCACCGCCGGAGTTGAGCATGGCGATCATCTGGGCAACCATGGGCGGAAGCCGATGCAGCTTGGAATCGGCATTCGTTCGCACCACGACGGGGTTGCCGGTGGCCAAGTCCTTTACCGTCGCCGTGCCGGCCTGCGCATCCACGGAGATCACCGTCGCCGCCAGATTGCGGAAGGTCCCCGAAACTACCTTTTCAGCGGTGAAGCTATTGCCGTCGGCGCTCTTGGTGCCCAGCGCTCGCACCTGGTCTCCAACCTTGATATCTTCGAAGGAGCCGGGGATGGCGTCACTAAAGTTCACCGAACCCGGCGCATAGCGCAACAGCACGGCGTTGGGAGCCAGCGAAATCGCCAGGGGATGGGTAGCACTCGCGGCACCCCCAGGCGCCGGGGATGCCGGCGTAGGGGACGAGCCGGAGACCGATATCGTAATCTGCTTGGTCGCCGGGTCCACGGCCTTCACCAATCCACCCACGCCGCGTCGCTGCCAATCTTGGCGCTCGACCTCGTGAGCGCTGGCGATGGCCGCCCTGCTCATATCGATCACCGTCGTGGCGACCATTGACTTCTGGTCGTCAGCGACCTTGCCCCGCGCCAGGACGCGGTCTCCGGCGTTGATGTCGCTGACCGCGATCGGGGTGGCCGACTTCAAGTCCTTGGCGCCGGGTGGCACCCTTACCGCCGTCACCCCGTCCGGCAACTCCACCGACAACTCTGCACCACCGTCTGTGTGCAAGGTAAGCTTGCCGGGCTGAATCTGGGTGACGACGCCAATAGGTCGCACCGCTGCCGCGCCAGCTTGACTAGCTTGGCCGGCTTGGCCATCGTGGGATATCAGGCAAATCCCAGCAACCTCTGCCAATACGAAGCACACCCACACCGCCACCCAACCCCTGCTGCCGTTCCTCATTCTCTGACTACCTCCATCTGACTCAGACGATGGTGAGTTGGCGTGGGTTTCGTTATTTCGCGACCTGACGCTTCGCGGTCCACTTGCCGTCGAACCGTTCGCTGTGCGACGTTCCCGTGATGGTGTCCCCGTCAAGTGTGCCCGTATATTCGATGGTGAACGTTCCGTTGGGAGTGTCACGCGTCACCGTAAAGCTGATCTTGTTGCCGGTGACCGAACCTTGCAGCGGCGACTCCCCACGTTGCCCTTTCATTGTGCCCTTGAGGGTAGCGCCGTCCTGCTGAATCGTGAGCGTGGAGGTCATGGTTCCGCGCGGAGTCTCGGACGAGAAGTCCCACGCGCCGTCAACCTTCGCCGGCTCGTCCGCTGCCAGGGTTCTACCGCCCCAAGTGGCCAACCCGATGCATGCCAGCGCTAAAATCAAAAAATAGGTGCTTCGTTTCATGCGACTGTCTCCTTTATCGGCTTTCGCCATACTATCCCTGATACTGACGAACCAGGGCGGAGTTGGGTTACGGCCACCGCGGCCAAGAAGCCAGAGTTCGGAATGCACAAGGTCAGGCTCCGCGTCGTCGGGCCTCAGCCCGATGCCATCTGGCCTTATTTTACGTCTTGTCTTTTGCGGGGTGGGGCACCGGCAAATCTAAGATCGTTTCTGGCGCCACCGATTCTAAAGGGCTTACTAGGTTCGCTCTAGGTTCGTTCCAGGTTCGTTTCTGGGACCCCGATGCGGTCTAAAGGACTTACTAGGTTCGTTGTAGGTTCGTTTTAGGTTCGTTCTAAGGCTCAAGTGATTGATTATAAATACTTAACTAGGTTCGTCTGACCCTTTTTGGCATTTTTCGGCGATTGCCAAGCCGCTGCCCGCCCCTTCGTGCCCTTTTCGCCATTCCAACCGGCTCTCTGCGGGTGGTAGGGCGCCGATTTTTCTTCCCTTTTCAACCTGACCTCACTTTCCGACATTGGGCTCTCGACCTTCAACCTACGACCTTCATGCCCGGCGGGGCATTTTTCATTCTTCCCGCTTTGACGGCCTCGCCGTGATTTGCTCGCTCGCCACCCACCAACGGTCGAGCGTCCTTCGCTCCGCTAGCCAAGAGACACCTTCCGCCAGGACAGAAGCGTCCCAAAACGGCAGATGGCCGAGCCTGATCTAACTATAGCATACATAAATTATTTGTCAACATAATTATTTTAGCGCGTTTCTCTACGTTCATGGCCTCGCGATTATCGCTGAGGAGGTCGCAAAAAGGGGCGCCGTCGTAGCGCTAATGAACCACCTTTTGTTTCATAAACATAGTGGGCGATCACTTACTAGCTCATGTCTCCGCCAAGGAGGAGTGAACTGCGGCCGCAGAAAGGATAGTAAGCCGTGAAGATTGAATCACTGAATTCAGCACACCCCGTGGTAAGCGCCATAGACGATGATCGCTATGAATCGCGTCAAGGTGCTTTTCACGTTTGCCCAGCCATTGTACACTCCCAGTGATGTGGCTCGACGAACCCCTCACCGAGGCTGAGCTTAGCCAACTCGACGACTTCCTCCTCTCCGATGCGGCGCCCAACGGCGGCATGGATATTTCCACGCTGCACGGCTTCCTCACCGCCGTGGCCATCGGGCCAGGAATGGTGCGGCCCAGCGAGTGGCTGCCCGTGGTGTGGGGAGACGAGGAAAGCCCCGAGTTTGAGTCCCGCGAAGAGGCGGAGCGCATTTTCGCCCTGATGATGCGCCTTTATAACGACATCCTGCGCACAGTCCGCGAGTCTCCCGATGAGTTCTACCCCATCATCCACTACGAGGAGAAGGCGCCGGGCACGGAACCACGCCCCGATCCGGAAAACTGGTGCCGGGGCTTCATGATGGGCGTGGCTCTGAGGTCCGACGATTGGACCCCCTTTTTGACGAAGGAAGACGGCGCGGCAATACTGCTCCCGATTTTCGCCCTCGCGGACGAGCAGATGATGGCCGAAGAGTTGGGTCCCGAGGCAGCCAAGAAACTCACTCGTAAGAGGCTGACGGAGATGATCCCCCTCTCGGTTTTTACCACCTACGAATACTGGCTCGAACGCCGAAAGCGGCTCGACCCCAACCTTCCTCCGAGCGGGCCTCGCCTCGGACGCAACGCCAAGGTCGGCCGCAACGATCCCTGCCCTTGCGGCAGCGGCAAGAAGTACAAGAAGTGCTGCGGGGCGGCCGGACACTGATCAAGAATTGACGATTGCAGATTGCCGATTGACGATTGGAAGAGAGGCTCATTGCCGATTGTGGATGGTGTTTTTCAGAGGGCCGCGGCTTGCCTACTCTTCTCCTCCAATCGTCAATCTGCAATTCCACCGGCTGCCTCTTGACAGCCGTGCTACCCTATTTCTGTCGACATTGCGTCGATCGCCGGTCGATGAAACGGCGAAAGCTTGCTTCAATCGGAAAGAAGGAACGATGAAGAACATCTCGGACGTGGAGATCCCGTTTGCCGGGGTCATCATGACTCAAATCCTTCCGTAATCGGGCCCGTTGATCTGGTAGCCTCCTGGCCTCCTGGCCTGCCGTTATCCGCTCATCCGCTCGTTCACGGAAGCCGTGATTACGAGGGATGAGGCCATCCCGAAAATCAATTCTGTCAATCCTGGTCCTTCTGGCTTCACCTCTCACGCACTAATTGTCAGGGGCGAGCTCCTGACCCGGCCCCGTGCCTTCGGGCGCGAACCATAGGTGCCCCAATGGAAGCAACTGAAGCTGCTGTGATGACCCAAGGTCAGCCGCCGCCTCGTTTTTGGGCCTCGGTCCGCGAGGCCCTTCGCGGCTCCCACCAGGACTATACCGCCATCGGCATCGACCGTGCCATTTTTCTGCTGGCCGTCCCCATGGTGCTGGAGATGGCGATGGAGTCGCTGTTCGCCGTGGTGGACGTTTTCTGGGTGGCGCGCCTGGGAGCGAACTCCGTGGCCACCATTGGACTCACCGAGTCGTTGCTGACCCTCGTCGTGGCCATCGCCATGGGCCTGGGTCTCTCCACTACCGCTATGGTGGCGCGCCGCACCGGCGAGAAGGATCCCGAGGGCGCGGCGGTGGCCGCCGTGCAGGCCATCGCGCTGGGGGTGGGAATATCTCTCGTGATGGGACTGCCCTGCCTCTTCCTGGCGCCGCGCCTGCTTTCCGTGATGGGCGCCACGCCGGCGATTGTCCAGGTGGGCTCGGCCTACGCTCGGATCGTCCTGAGCGCCAGCGGCGTGCTCGTGCTGCTGTTCCTGAACAACGCCATTTTCCGGGGTGTCGGTGACGCGGCGATTGCCATGCGCGTGCTGTGGCTTTCGAACCTGATCAACCTGGTGCTCGACCCTTGCCTGATCTTCGGCGTGGGGCCGTTCCCGCGCCTGGGCGTGACCGGGGCGGCGGTGGCCACCACCACCGGACGATCCATCGGCCTGCTGTTCCAGGTGTTCATGCTGCTGCGGGGCAGCGACCGCATCCGCATTCTGCGCCGCCAGCTTCGCCTCGAAGTCAGCGTCATGCTTCGCCTGATCAAGGTGTCGGTGGCCGGCGTCGTGCAGTTTCTTATCGGACAGGCAAGCTGGATCGTGCTGGTGCGCATCATCAGTGTGTTCGGGGGCGCGGCCATCGCGAGCTACACCATAGCCATCCGCATCATGATCTTCGTGATCTTGCCCTCGTGGGGCTTGGCCAATGCGGCCGCCACTTTGGTGGGCCAGAACCTGGGGGCAGGCGAGCCCGATCGCGCGGAGCAATCGGTTTGGCGCACCGGCTTCTATAACATGCTGTTCATGGGCACGGTGGGGGTGCTCTGCATCATCTTCGCTCACCCCATGATCCGCGTGTTCACGAACGACCCGGCCGTAGTGCCGCTGGCCGTCTCGGCCCTGCGGATCCTCAGCTTCGGCAACATCGGCTATGCCTACGGCATGGTGATGCTCCAGGCGTTCAACGGCGCCGGCGACACGCGCACTCCGACCGTGGTGAATTTCTTCGGCTACTGGGTGCTGGAGATCCCGCTGGCATATGCTCTGGCGATCCGCGCGGGCTTCGAATCGCGCGGCGCCTATCTGTCGATTCTGATAGCGGAGATGGCCATCGCCGCGGCAAGCATGATGCTGTTCCGCCGCGGCCGCTGGAAGTCGTTGCGGATTTAAGAGATTGAGTCATTGAGGAACCGGGTCATTGCGCCATTGAAGAGCAGCTATCAGCCCTCAGCTATTAGGTGTCAGCAGACAACCAGACTTTTTTGCTGAGAGCTGAGAGCTGACGGCTGAGAGCTGCTGTACTTCAATGACTCAATCTTCTCTTCTTTCAATCGTCAATCGAAAATCGGCAACGGCAATTCTTCGCCCGTCACTCTCGCAACGTGACGGGCGTCACCGCATTGGCAGCAGCTTTTGTGGGATCGTAGTTAGTGTGCAGCGAGTTCCCCACCGCACGCCGAGTGTTCCCATGATGCCTGAAAACCCGCCGCCCGGAACGGATCGCCGCACCTTCCTTCGATCGCTCGGATCTGCCGGAACAGTGCTTTTGTTATGGCCGAGAGGGGCGCTCGGCAGGCCCGGCCCCGTGGAATCATCGGAGGCCGACCCCACACTGACCGACTACAAGTACCGCACCGTATCCGTCGAGCATCTCGGCAAAATGAAAGCGATGTACGAAAAGCTCAGCCGCGAAGGCAGGCTCAGCCAGAACAAGACTTACCTCGGCTACCTCCGCGATTTCCAGTTCGAGCCGCCGCCGGGATTGCCCAACGCTCGCTCGCTGGTGATTGCTGCCACGCCGTGGAGACTCCACTCGGTCAACTTCCGGCTAGACGGACGCGTCTACGTCATCCTGATCCCCGGCGGATACTTCTATTACATCAACGACCCTTTTATCGCAGCCCTGAAGCAACGTATCGCGCATGACGTCATCGGGGACGCCGGCGCCAAGCTGGTGCTCGGCAACCCACCTCTGAAAGCGACGGCCGTGCGGAGCGGACTCGCGGAGTACGGCAGGAACAATGTCGCGTATGTGGAGGAGTACGGAAGTTTTCACGTGCTGTGGGCCTTCTTCGCCGAGCGGGAATTGCCGGACCAGTGGAATCGCCCGTTTCGGATGATGCGCTTCTGCAAGGGCTGTTCGATCTGCCTGCGGGCGTGCACCACTCGCGCCATCACTGAGTCGAACTTCATGATCAACGCCACGCGCTGCGTCACGCTGTACAACGAAATGAAGGACCCCATCCCCGACTTTATCGATTCCAAGGTTCACAACGCCCTGATCGGCTGCCTGAAATGCCAGGCCACCTGCCCGGCTAACCTGGAACTGGCCCGCAACGTCGAGCCCTGCGCCGACCTGACCGAGGAGGAAACGAAGCTTCTCGTCAGCGGTCAACATGACCCGAAACTTGAGGCCGCGATCAGCGCAAAATTCAAGGAACTCGGGAGTTTTTACGCCGAGGACCTGGCCTATCTCTCGCGCAATCTGAAGCTGGCGCTGGCCAACGCCGCCGTTCCGGAGGCGCTCGCATGAAGGCGTCCACCGCCCGCCGGCTCCGCCGGTTTCGCCTCGCCACCCTGATCGCCACCCTCGTTTGCTTTACGGCCCTCTTCCTGCTGGTCCGCCGGCCGCTGCTTCCCCTGTGGGCGTCGCGGGGAATCTTCTTCGCTTTGGATCCCCTCATCTTCCTGGCGCACCTCGCCGCCACGCGGACCATTCTCGTCTATGGCCTGGTGGCGCTGGTTCCGCTGGCCCTCACCTTGGTGTTCGGCCGCTTTTTCTGCGGATGGGTGTGCCCCTTCGGAGCCATCCACGAGTTCACTTCGTGGGTGTCGAGGAAACGCTGGAGCCCGCATTCAGGGCCGCATCGGCCCCGGCTCAGGTTCAAGTACCTGGTGCTGATCATTGTGATCGTGGCCGCGCTGGCGGGGACCACGCTGGGTGGGTGGCTCGACCCGTTTGCCTTGCTGACGCGAAGCGCGGCCACAGTAGTCGATCCGACCATCGCTTCCCTTTTCTCGAAGCTGACGGGCGTGCCCCGGGTGTCGTTTCAACCCGTACTGATCGGGTCGATCTTCCTTCTGGTGATCGCGCTCAATGCCTGGAAGCAGCGCTTCTTCTGCAACACCCTCTGCCCTTTGGGCGCGCTTTATGGGCTGGCGGCCCGATTCAGCCTGATGCGGTTCGAGACAGCCAAGGATTGCCAGGGCTGCCGGCTGTGCAGTTTCCGCTGCTCCTATGACGGCGGCCCGGGCAAGGACTACCTCAAGTCCGAGTGCGTCGCCTGCATGGCCTGCGTGGAGGACTGTCCTCGCGAAAATGTGCAGGTGAAGTTCGGGTGGCCAAAGAAAGCCGTCGCGCCCGGAATCGATCTGAGCCGAAGACAACTGCTGGGTTCGACCGCCCTGGGCGTTGCCATCGCGGCGCTCCCGAAAGCCGCGCTGGAAGCCCATCCCCAAACCAAGGCCGGACACGGGTTCCTGCGACCGCCGGGAGCCGTCGCGGAGGATTCGTTCCTGGCGCGTTGCGTCCGCTGCAACCAGTGCGTGGAGGCATGTCCCACCAGCTTCATCCAGCCGGCCGAGTGGGAAGCCGGCTGGGGCGGAATCTGGACCCCCGTGCTAGAGGCTCAGGCGGGATACTGCAAGTGGGATTGCGCCCAGTGTACCCGGGCATGCCCCACGGGAGCTCTCCAGCCGCTGACTCTGCCGGCCAAGCAGGCCTTCAAGGTCGGCACGGCCGCAATCGACCGGAGCCGCTGTTTCACCTACGCCGATGGCTTCAATTGTACGATCTGCGTGGAGAAATGCCCCGTTCCCACCAAGCCCCTTCGCTTTCGGCCGGTCGAGATGCAGGACTTCCGCGGCATACGCGTCAGAATCCAGCAGGTGTACGTGGTCCCCGACCTTTGCACCGGTTGCGGCATCTGCGCGCACTTCTGCCCCCGGAGCGGCGCGCCGGGGATCACCATTACGTCCGAGGACGAGGATCGGCAAGCGGTAACCATAGCCTAGCATAGTGTGCTGAAGAAGGGTGTAGCATACCGTGCTGCAACCGTTGAAGTTATGGCGGCATAAAGCCGCCGCTACTGAAGACAGCTCTCTCCTTTTGCGCATCGCCATGCGCCCCACCCGATTCTTGAAACTTCCAGATCAGCCGGCTCGTATGGAGCAGTGGGGTAGCTAACAAACCCAACGAGAGAGTACTGTTGTGAATCCGGTGTGATACTGTCAAGGACCCGTGGATCGGCGACCGGACGGAATAGCCGGACGTGAGCAGGGTATCGAAAAAGGAGAACTAACCAAATGTTGCGCAGATTCGTGCTGATTGCTTTCACGCTTTTCGCTCTGGCCCTGCCGCTGTGCAGCCAGACGGTTGATGGCCTGATTGCCAAAAACGTTCAGGCCCGCGGGGGAATGGACAAGCTCAAGTCGGTGCAGTCGCTTCGCGTCACCGGTAAGATGACGATGGGACCGGGCATGGAGGCTCCGTTCACCATGGAGCAGAAGCGGCCCATGCGCCTGCGGCTGGAATTCACGGTCCAGGGACTCACGGGTGTCCAGGCCTACGACGGCACTTCCGGCTGGCAGATCATGCCATTCATGGGCAAGAAAGATCCCGAAGTGATGACCGCCGATGACGTGAAGGACGTTGAAGAGCAGGCGGATATCGACGGTCCCCTGGTGGACTACCAGACTAAGGGTCACAAAGTGGAACTGCTCGGCAAGGATAAGATCGAGGGAACGGACGCCTACAAGTTGAAGGTGACACTGAAGAATGGTGATGTCGAAACCGTTTACCTTGATGCCGACTCCTATCTGGAGATCAAAGACGAGGGCCAGCGCACGGTTCGAGGGAACGTGGTGGAGACCGAGACCGCTCTCGGCGATTATAAGGAAGTGGACGGTCTGACGTTCCCATTCTCGATCGAAAGTGGGATCAAAGGTACCGAGCAGAAACAGAAGATCACCATAGATAAGGTGGAGCTGAACGCCCCGGTGGACGAAGCTCGCTTCAAGATGCCTGCCGCCAAACCGGCGGAAGCTCCGAAGCAGTGACCTGCTTTATTGCTGATTGCCGATTGAAAGAATCGAAACTCGAAATGCGAAAATCGACACTCGCCTTCCCCAGGTTCGGAGCGGCGCGTTTTGGGGGTTCGCGAATTTCGAGTTTCGAATTTCGAATTTCTGAACACAGCAGTCTAAAATCGGCAATCCTGCCCCCGAGGAGACTCATGTCAAGATACACAAGGCTTTCTGTCGCAGCGGCGGTTATTTTTCTTGTGGAGGTCGCGCCGTACAGCTTCGCGCAGGACGTTTTTCTTGACTCGGACGCGTTCAGCGGATTCGAGGCCCGCGCCATTGGCCCGGCCGCGATGGGTGGGCGCATCGCCGCCATTGACGCGGTCGGGGACCAGCGCCTTACTATCTACGTCGGCACGGCAAGCGGGGGCGTGTGGAAATCCGTCGATGGCGGGGTTACCTTCAAGCCGATCTTCGACAAACAGCCGACGCAGTCGATCGGTGCCGTAACCGTCGATCCCTCGAACGAGAAGACGGTCTGGGTCGGCACGGGCGAATCGTGGATGCGCAACAGCGTCTCGGTAGGTACCGGCGTCTACCGCACCAGGGACTCCGGCGACAACTGGGACTTCGTGGGGCTGCCCGATTCTGAGCACATTGCCCGCATCATCGTTCACCCCAAGGACAGCAACACCGTTTTCGTTTGCGCCAGCGGGCACCTGTGGAACTCGAATCCTGAGCGTGGCGTGTTCAAGACCACCGACGGCGGCAAGACCTGGTCGAAGGCCCTGTTTGTAAACGACGACACGGGGTGCGCCGACTTGGCCCTGGACCCGGAGAATGCGCAGGTACTTTACGCCGGCATGTGGCAGTTCCGGCGCACGCCTTACAGCTTCACCTCCGGGGGACCGGGCAGCGGCCTTTTCAAGAGCACGGATGGCGGAGCCACTTGGCACCCGGTTCGCAAGGGTCTGCCGGATGGGATTCTCGGCCGCATTGGTCTCTCGGTCTCCCGCTCCCGGCACACTCGTGTCTACGCGGTGGTGGAAGCAAAGAAGACGGCGCTTTTCCGCTCCGATGATTCCGGCGAGAGTTGGACCGAGATGAGCAGCGCTTGGAACATTCAAGGGCGCCCCTTCTATTTTGCCCGGATCGTCGCTGACCCCAACAATCCCGACCGTGTTTACAAGCCCGGGTTTGATCTCACGGTCAGCGACGATGGCGGCAAAAGCTTCGCCTCCGTATTCCAGGGCTACATGGGGGGCAGCGTCCACGGCGACTTTCATGACTTGTGGATCAGTCCCAAAAACTCCGATCAGTTACTGGTGGGCACCGATGGTGGACTTTACGCCTCGTACGATCGCGCGTCGCACTGGCGCTTTCTGGACAATGTTGTGGCCGCGCAGTTCTATCACGTCAGCTACGACATGGATCAGCCCTACAACGTCTACGGTGGTTTGCAGGACAACGGCACCTGGATGGGGCCCTCGCAGGCCACCGGTGGCATCGCCAACCGGCACTGGAAGAATATCGGATACGGCGACGGCTTCTGGGCCTTTGCCGATCCCACCGATCCCGACCGCCTACGTGGAGTATCAGGGTGCCAGAATCTTCCGGGTCCGCAAATCCGCGCAGGAGCTGAAGAACATCAAGCCCCTGCCGCGCGCCAACGAGCCGGAATTCCGCTTCAACTGGGACTCGCCCATCGCCATGAGTCCCAATAGCCCCGGCACCCTCTACCTGGGTGGGCAATTCCTGTTTCGCTCACGCGACCGCGGTGAATCCTGGGAGCGGATCTCGCCCGACCTTACCACCAACGACCCCGCCAAGCAGAAGCAGGAGGAGTCCGGCGGATTGACCGTCGACAACTCCGACGCCGAGAAATACGAGACTATCTTCGCCATCAGCGAGTCGCCGAAGGAGGCCAAGGTGATCTGGGCGGGCACCGACGACGGCAACGTTCAGGTGACGCGCGACGGAGGCAAAACGTGGAGTAATGTGGTCCGCAATATTCCCGCGCTGCCGCCCAATACCTGGGTTACCGGCATCGAAGCCAGTCACCACGATCCGGCCACAGCTTATGCCACGTTCGACGGTCACAATGCCGGCGACATGAAGACCTATGTCTATAAGACAACCGACTACGGCAAGACTTGGAAATCCATCGCTACGCCGGACCTGAAAGGTTACGCACACGTCGTTCGCGAAGACCTCGTGAGTCCTGACCTTCTCTTTGTAGGAACCGAATTCGGACTGTTCCTCACCGTCGATGGCGGCGCCCACTGGGCGGAGTTCACGGGCCACTTCCCGCACGTCGCGGTGCGCGACGTGGCCATCCATCCGCGCGACGCCGACCTGATCATCGCCACCCACGGTCGCGGCATTTACATTCTGGACGACATCACACCCCTGCGGCAGATTACGCCGCCAATCCTGGCCCAGGACGCCGCCCTGCTTCAGCCGCGTCCCGCCCAACTTCGGCTGCTGGCCACCGAGCAGCGCTTCGACGGAGACGCTGAGTTCCTCGCCCCGAACCCTGGCGAAGGCGCGCCCATTGTGTACTACCAGAAGAAGCGGCACATCTTTGGCGACCTTCGACTGGAGGTTTATGACTCCAAGGGCGAGATCGTCACCACCGTGGCGGCCAGCAAGCAGCGCGGCCTGAACCGGGTGGAGTGGCCCATGCGCTTGACCCCGCCCAAAATGCCACCGGCGGCGGGGATCGTCGAGGAACCCTACTCCCTCTACGGGCCACGCGCTCCCGAAGGCACCTACACGGTGAAGCTGATCAAGAACAAGCAAACGCTTACCACCCAGTTGCAACTGGTCGCTGACCCGCGATCGAAGAGCACCACGGAAGATCGCGCCCTGCAGTACCAAACGGCCATGCAGCTCTATCACATGCTCGAGCAGATGACCTACGTGGTCGACGCCCTGGTGGATTTGCGCGACCGTGCCGCCCAGCGCGCCGCGTCGCTGCCGCCGTCGAGCGCGGCCAGGAAGCAGTTGGAAACTCTCGCCAAGTCTCTCGAAGACTTTCGCTCCACTCTGGTGGCCGTGAAAGAAGGCGGCCAGATTACGGGCGAGAGAAAGCTGCGGGAGAACCTCGGCGAGCTATACGGCGGCGTCAATGGCTACGAAGGCCGTCCCACGCAGTCGCAACTCGAACGCATGGCCGTGCTGGGCAAACAGCTCGACGCCGCCACGGCCAGGTTCCAGTCCATCGCCACTCAGCAACTTCAAACCATCAACGCCGCCTTGCAGCAGGAAAAGCAGGAACCGCTGGCGGTGATGACGAAGGAGGAGTGGACCAAGAAACGGTAGACGACCGTTCCCTAATTCCTCGCTTTTCTCCTCAAACACAGCGTGCCTCCAACCTGTGTGAACCTCCCTCGCCCCCTTGCAGGAGAGGGCGGTCGCGCTTAGCGGGACCGGTGAGGGGCCAGTACATTACCGACTTACGAAACGACTGACATGGGCGGAGGTTCGCCCGAACAGCCCTTGCAAGTGTACCCCGTGCCAGGGTACAATAAGACCGAAATGCCGATTCCAACGGTTCGCATTTCAACTTCGGCGAAACGGGCGTTGGGCAGGTACCGGGGCATATTTTGGACAAACTGGAAACCTGGGTGGACGCCGTTGAACGCGACGGACTTCACGAAGTGCGGAAGACCCCTGGCTACCACGACGAACCGCTGAAGGGAAACCGGCAAGGCCAGCGTTCGATCCGGTTGAGCCGCGCTTACCGCGCTATTTATGTCGTTCAGAACGAGGGACCGGCTGAGTTTGTAAGCATTGAAGAGGTGTCTAAGCATGAATACTAAAGCTCGAAGTGACGCCAGGAAGTTTCTGGAACGCCTGCGGGGAGGGCCGCTGACCTTTGGCCGAATGCTTGCTTCCATCCGGCGGGCCGATGAGGTCGTGCAAGCGGATTTGGCACGCCGAATGGGGATTTCGCGAGCCAGGCTTTGTGACATTGAAAACGGCAGGCGAGCCGTCACTGTGGAAGGGGCCGCGCAGTTCGCGCGGGTTCTTGGCTACTCGGTGAATCAGTTCGTCGCTGTGGCGGTCGAGGACCAACTGCGCAAGGCCGGATTGAAGGTCAGGGTCCGCTTGGAAGCGGCGTAGCGTGACTCGCGACGATTGCCGGGAAGGCGTCAAACTGATCGCTCGCATGATGATCCGCAAAGGTGTTACTTCCGCCACGGATGCCGACGGCAGTCCGGAAGACCTGCAGGCTTACCAGGACGCGCTCAGCGCCGGTGAGTTGCCGATGCGCTTCTATTGCTTCCTCAACTGGCAAGCGCTCGACCGGATGATCGCGGCCGGCGTTCACACCGGCCTCGGCGATGAATGGGTTCGCGTGGGAGCCATCAAGATGTACGCTGACGGCTCGATCTCTGAACGCACCGCCCGGCTCTCGCAGCCCTACGACGGCATGCCCGGCTACTACGGTCTCCTGGTGGGTAGGTGCCGAGGAGCACTACGAGCGTGCCCGCAAAGCGCACGCGGCGGGCTGGCAACTGGCCACCCACGCCAACGGTGACGTGGCCATCGATGCCGTGCTGAGCGTTTATGAGCGCCTGCAGCGCGAGATACCCCGGCGTGACCCGCGTTACCGGATCGAGCACTGTAGCCTGATCAACGACTCGCTCGTCGCGCGCCTGCGTGCCCTGAACGCCATCCCCGTGCCGTTCTCCTGCTACGTCTACTTCCACGGCGACGTCATGCACTTTTACGGCGACGGCCGGCTGGAACATATGTTCGCCATGCGCAGCTTCCTCGACGCCGGGCTGCGGCCGCCGGATTCCTCGGGCTATACCGCCAGCCCTTTTGAACCCATGATGTGGCTCCAGTCCCAGGTGACGCGCACCGATCCGCGCGGCCATACCTGGGGCGCGAGCCAGCGCATCACGCTGGAGGAAGCGATTCGGGCCGGCACCTTGCACGGCGCTTACGCGTCGTACGAGGAAAACCTCAAGGGGTCGATCGAACCCGGCAAGCTCGCCGACCTCGTGGTACTCGGCGAGGATCCCACGCGCGTCGAGCCGCAAGCGCTGGTGAATATTCGGGTGGAGCGCACCATGGTGCAGGGGCGCTGGGTGTTCGAGGCCTGAGGACCACGGTGCCGCTTTTCCGACCGGCTGACCATTGGGAAGTTATCCGATCAGAGGGCCTTACCCTTAGCAGCTTGGCCACGAAGCAGGAACGTCTTGGGGTACGAGCCGTGGCCGCAAATCTTGAATGACCCGAACTCCTTGTACCGCTCGCCTTCCGGCACTTCCGGCTTCGATTCAATTCAGAGGCGAAGTTGATTCAAGTCGGCGAGGGTGATTGCCCGGTCGCGCAGCCGGTCGATCAGGTGCTGACGGACCCCTGGCGGCAAGTTGTCCCAACGCTCGATCTTGGGCATCAGTCACCAAACACCATTCGGCCCAACTCATCACCGAGGCGCTTGGCTTCCTCCGGGTCGGTGGCGTTGCGGAAACGCTCGGCAAGTTCGAAAAACTCCTGCTGCCTGCGCTTCTCAGCCTCGATCCCGTTCTCAATGAGTTCCACCAGCATCCGGTTGGAACTAAGCCGGCGGGTCTTCGCCATGCTGCGAACCTGCGCTGCGACGTTTGCCGAAAGGCTGACGCTTTGGCGTACCGTTTTATTCGCAGACTTCATACATAGCACCAGTATGCACCAAATTGGTGTGGTTGTCCATAGCGCGGACTCGCTGGGGACGAATTGGTCTGTTGAAATCAAGGCCGGGTCTGTCGAGAACCCTTCAATGGCGGGCCTGCTCGGCAGAAAAGGACTCTTCGAAAACTTCGTCGTGTGATTCGATTTTTGCGCGCTCTTTCGGCCCTTTTTCTGCTACTCTATTGGTTTGCCCATGAAAGTGCAACTGATTCGCAATTGACTCCGCTCGGGGCGGCGATTGACCCGAAAGCGGTTGTGATGGAGTTTTTCCACAGCGATCGGCGGTCGCAATCTACGGTCGTGAGGAGGGGGGAGTCGTTGGACTTAAAAGCTCTGTTGCAGAATTGTGAATCCGACCTTGACGCGATGGTAAGCTGCCTGCGCCAGGCGGTGGAGATCGAATCGCCCTCGAACTCGAAGGCGGACGTGGACCGCATGGTGGACTTCTTCGCCGGCGAGTTCACCCGCGCCCACGGCAAGGTGAAGATGCTTCGCCACCCGACGGCCGGGTCGGCGTTGGTGGCGGAGTTCTGGGGTGGGAAGTCCAACAAGCCACTGCTGCTGCTCGGCCACTCCGACACGGTGTGGGAGGTCGGCACGCTCAAGCGCATGCCGTTCGTCATCAAGGAGGGGTGCGCTTACGGCCCGGGGATCTTCGATATGAAGGCCGGCATCGTCTGCGCGCTGTGGGCCATTCGGGCGCTTCAGTCGCTCAAGATGGAGCCGGTGCGTCCCGTGCGTTGCTTCCTCAACTCCGATGAAGAGGTCTCCACACTGGCGTTCCGCCCCCAACTGGAGAAGGAGGCATCCCGTTCGACGGCGGTGCTGGTGCTCGAGCCGGCGCTCGGCTCCGCCCTCAAGACGGCGCGCAAGGGAGTGGGCGAATTTCGGATCACGGTCCACGGCCGCGCCGCCCACGCGGGAGTCAGCCCGGGCAGCGGCGTCAACGCCATCACCGAGCTGGCGCGCCAGGTCCTCCGCATTCAAAGCCTGACACGCCCGCGCCGAGGCATCACCGTCAACGTGGGCGTGGTAGAAGGCGGCACGCGAGGCAACGTGGTCCCGGAGCGCGCGTCGGCCCTGATCGATGTGCGCATCCCTCGCCTGGTCGACCGCGAATGGATCGAGCGTCAGTTTCACAGCCTCGAGCCTTTTCACCTCGAGGCGAAGCTCGAAATCACGGGTGGGATCAACCGCCCGCCGATGGAACGCCACATGGCGGCTGACCTCTTCCGCCACGCGGTGAGGGTGGGCCAAGAACTGGGCTTGGGTCTCCTGAAAGAAGCTTCCACCGGCGGCGGTTCCGACGGCAACTTCACTGCGGCGCTCGGCATCCCCACGCTTGACGGGTTGGGAGCGGTGGGCGATGGCGCCCACGCGCTCAACGAACACGTGGTCATCAGCGAGCTTCCCCGCCGTGCGGCGTTGCTGGCGGGGCTGATTGCGACGCTCTAGAAGAATTGACGATTGCCGATTGCCGATTGTAAGAGAAGAGTAGGCAAAGCCGCGCCGCCCTTTCAATAGGCCGTCCAGAATCGTCAGTGAGACTCTCTTCCAATCGTCAATCGTCAATTCTTCGGGCTGGTCATGGTCAAGATTAAGTGTTACAGCACTCTAGCCGCCTTGTTAATTGGGGGCTCCGCCGCATCTGTTTCAGGAGTTTTCTCCCAGCTTCCGGCGCGTACGAACAACGCGGCGCCGTCCACCTCGACTACTGCTTCCCAGGCGCCGGATATCGATCCCCGCCAACTCCTCGAGCAACTCGACGCCGTCTCTCTTGACCCCACTCAGATCTATTCTTTGCGCGATGCGCAGATCACTCGCGACGGCTTGAAGTTTTATTTCAACCGCGGGTTTGTGGAATTCTTCACGCCGGTGGCAGGAGAGATCACGGGAGCAGTTTTCTCCGGAGACGGCGAGGTCCTGTTGATGCCGCCTAATGCGGCGGAGCGTCAGAGCCTGGCCCAGTTTACGCAAACGGCAATTCTGGAAGAGCGCTTCCTGAGCCTCTACCTGCGATTCACTGATCACACGGCCCAGGAGTTGAAGGCTCGTGCCGAGCGTCCCGATCCCGAGGACCCGGAGCAGCCCGGAGATTTCGCCTTCCATTGGGCTCCGGTGGTGCGCAACCTGGCACCTCAGTCGTCTTTGCGCGTGCTGCAGGATATGCTGGGGGCGCGCGACCGGCCTGCCTTCTATGCCCGTATCGGTGGCGTCAGCCTCGGGACGTTCGAGGCAATCGATGACGGGCGGGCGCTCGAAGCCGTTGCCATTACGGCAGCATCACAAGTGGCCGGCAAGTCTTACGCCAACGTCTGGTGTTCGTTCCCGACCCGCACTTCGGGAGCACGAGTCTCCGATCCGGCTTGGCGCGAGATTCTCGTGCGCTCCTACAAGATTGACACGCGCATCAACGCTGATAACAGCCTGGAGGGTCACGCGCAGCTCGAGATCGAGTCCCGCTCGGATTTGGAGCGGCTGTTCTCGTTCGAGCTTTCTCGTTCGCTCAAAGTCTTGGAAGTGAAAGACGGCCAGGGGCGGAGCGTGACTTTCTTCCAGAACCCATCGCTCGAAGAATCGGAAGCGGCGGAGCGCGGCAACGATCTGGTGGCGGTGGTGCTGCCCTCGCCGCATCCCGTCGGTGAAAGGTATCGGCTGGACTTTACTTACCTTGGCAATGTGATCAGTAATGTCGGAAATGGCGTCCTCTTTGTCGGCGCCCACGGCAGTTGGTACCCGAACCGGGGCCTCGCCCCGCAATCACAATACGACCTCACCTTCCATTATCCCGACCACCTCTCGTTGGTGGCGACCGGGAGGCTAGTGATGGAGGATTCGTCGGAGGGTTGGAAGAACAGCCATTGGATCTCGGAGGGCGCGTTTCCCGTGGCGGGGTTTAACCTAGGCGCGTATGACCGCGTTACCCGCAAGGTCGGCAGTACTACGATTGAGGTCTACGCGTCAAAGGGGGCTGAGACTTCCTTGGAACAGCGGCACGCTGCGCACCAACCGCCCGATCGTGTGGTGACGCAGAACTTTGGTGGCAGCGTCAGGGTGGAGGTTATGCCTAAGGTGGCCCAGCCCCTGGCGCCCGCCGCATTGGTGGACCGGGTGGCGCAACATGCGGGGGATACAGTGCGGCTGTTCGAACTGCTCTTCGGTCCCTTCCCCTATCCGCGACTTGCGATTTCTCAGATTCCCGGCGATTTCGGTCAGGGATGGCCGGAGTTGGTTTACCTGCCGACGCTGTATTTCCTTCCCAGCGAGACGCGCTCCGAACTGGGTTTCAACACCAAGTCTGAGGAATTGCAGAACCGCCTCCTCCTAACCCATGAAATTGCACACCAGTGGTGGGGCAACGAAGTGGGTTGGAAGACGTATCACGATCAGTGGCTCTCTGAGGGGTTTGCCACCTACGCCGCCGCCCTCGACCTGGCCCACGAGAAAGACGGGGATCGAAGCTTCCGGGCACTGTTGCAGAGTTACCGGGACAACTTGCTGGCCAAAAACAAGGACGGCAAAACGATCGAGTCCGGCGGGCCGATCTGGCTGGGCGAGCGCCTGAACACGTCGCTCAACCCCATGGGTTACAACAGCATTGTTTACGACAAAGCCTGCTGGGTGCTCCACATGCTGCGCATGATGATGCGGGACTCGTCGCCGGACGGCGAGACTCGAGCCAGTCCTTCCAGGCCTTCTCGGCAGCCCGGGCGCGGTCCGTCGTCCGCGAATGCGGCTGCTTCGTCAAGTCTGCCGGCTGGCGGATCGGCAGTCACGATCGAGGCCAACGAAAAGTTCTTCAAGATGCTGCGCGGCTTCGTGGTCGCCTACCGGGACCAGAATCCCTCCACGGAGGACTTCGCGCGGTTCGCTGCCAAGTACATGAATCCGGCGATGGACCTCGATCACAACGGCCGGCTCGACTGGTTCTTTGACGACTGGGTGCGTGGGACCGGCATCCCGACCTATACAGTCGAAGCCACGGTTCGAGCGGCGGCCAACCGGTTTGTGGTGGAAGGGACCATCCAGCCGAGCAACGTCCGCCCGGAGTTCGAAATGCTCGTGCCGGTGGTGACGCAATCGGGCAAGGTGAAGACGCTCTTGGGCGAGGTGCCGGTGACCGATGCCGGCGGCCACTTCAAGTTTGTCACCAACTCCAAGCCATCGCACGTCACCATCGACGATGAGCGGGTTCTGGCGGTGGTGAAGTAAAACGGCGTCCTACCCAATCTGGGGTTTTGCTACGACCACCGACGAAGAATTGCCAATTGCCGATTGACGATTGACGATTGGAAGAGAAGAATAGGCAAGCCGTGAGCTTCTCTTCCAATCGTCAATCGTCAATCGACAATCGTCAATTCTTCTGAGGGCACAAGGAGGGCCTCACCGCTACCCCGGTGGCCAGTGGAACACTCGCCCTCCCAGAACGTGTACGTGGAGGTGGAAAACGGACTGCCCCGCGCCAGCGCCCTGGTTGACGACGGTGCGGTATCCCCGTAACTCGAGGCCGCGCGCACGGGCGAGTTGGGCGGCGATTTGAAACAGGTGGCCAAGGAGCGGCTCATCCTCAGGCCCGGCGTCACCAAGCCCGGGGAGGTGCCGGCGCGGGATCACCAGCAAGTGAACGGGCGCCTGAGGATGGAGGTCCTCAATCGCGACTACCGACTCGTCTTCGTAGACGATCTTTCCCGGCGCTTCGCGTTTAATGACTCGGCAAAAGATGCAGCTTTCCAAAGGACACTCCTCTCAGGTAGACGGTCCTGTTGTCCCTGGTCCTTTGTCACCTGCAAGGACAGGCCTGCCTAGGCGCCATGCTTCAATTGAAACGTTCTTTGCAAAGGACCACGGACCAAAGACGAAGGACGTCCTCAGCCTTAATTCAGTCGGACGACAAACGTCTCCGCGGCCAGGTTCGCCTGGCGCACTTTTTCGGCCAGAGCCTCGGCGTCTTCCTGGCTCGATTCGCGTCCCACGCGCACGCGGTAGAAGATCCCATCGCCGCGATCAAAGGTTTGGATCTCGACCGGGCCAAAGTGGTTCTGCTCCAGGATCGCCTTCAGCCGGGCGGCATTGCTCGGATTCCGGAAAGAGCCTACCTGCACGGCAAAGATGCCGGGGACGGCGCCGGGAGAGCCGGGCGACGGCAGACCCAGGATTTCGAGACTCACGTGCGCGGTGCCGGGGCCGATCATCTGCATGGACCTGGCGGCGCCGTTGGAGAGATCGATGATGCGCCCTTTCACGAACGGCCCTCGGTCGTTGATCCGCACCTCCACGTCACGGCCGTTGTCGAGGTCGTGGACCCGCACGCGGGTGCTGAAGGGGAGCGTGCGATGAGCGGCGGTCAGGTCGTGCATATTGTAAATCTCGCCGCTGGCGGTCGGCCGTCCGTGGAAGGGATGACCGTACCAGGAGGCGATGCCCTGTTCGTTCTGCACGATCTTCGCCGGCGGCGCGCCAACCTGAGGCCGCGTCGGATGGCGGCGGCGGCGATGCAAACACCCGGTGGAGAGGAGGAGCAATCCCACAATGGCGGCGGCCGTCAGCGTGGTCAAATGGATTCGACCCTCGCCCGAGGGACGCTTCGGGGAAGCCGTGGTCACCGGCAGGTCAGCGGCGTGAGGCATAGCGAAGCACAGTAGATAGTAAACGGTAGACGGCATATAGGCAGATGGCCGCAAACGGAGTCCTCCCCGTATGCCGTCTACAGCCTGCTGTCTACCTACTTCGACAGGCTCTCGGCCATCTTGGCGAGCTGCGTGGAGGCCTTGCGCAGCAGCTCCGACAGCTCCTTGCGAGTGGTCGGCCTGACTTCATGCTCCACAAACTGGACGAATTTTTCAAATTCCTTATCCACGGTCTTCCCGACCTCTTCGAAATTCATAATGCCCTCCTGCCGGTGTTTCACCGCCTGCCGGATCATGATCCAGGGTCCATCGGCCATTCTATGCGATGACTGCGGGGAAGAGAAGCCAGTATTCAGTTTTCAGTTTTCAGTTCTCAGTCAAGAGAAAGCCCGAGCTTGACCCTGAAAAAAGGAGCGAGAGCTGGAGGGCTGATGACTGAAAGACTGAGAACTGAATACTGGCTTCTCTTCCCGTCGGTTATCCGTCATACTAGCTTTTAGAGCTTTCTGGAAACCTCATGGAACTCTCTCCCAAGCTCAGATTCAAGCTGGAGCGGTGGAAGAACTCGCTGGACGCCCTGTTTGCCGGCAAGGAGTCTTACGACACCTCCCATCGCATGTGCCCCAACTGCAGGGCGCTGGTGGAGCGCGGGGCCTCCGAGTGCCCGTTCTGCGGCATGAAGTTGCGATCGCCGCGAGCGCGCTCCCAAAGCTCCGGGTCGGGCCAGGTGCTGGGCGGGTTGCTTCCCGTCCCTTCCACGGCATGTTCGGTGATCATTTTGGTCACGATCGCGGTTTATGCGGCGAGCTGGTATTTGACGCAGCAGGCGTCGAGCCCGGGCATGCCCGCGCCGTCGATGGGAGGGATCAACGGCGGTGTCCTCCAGGAACTCGGCGCCAAGAGCCCTTTGATTGTTTTTCGCCATCAATGGTGGCGGCTGGTAACGGCGATCTTTCTCCACGCCGGACTCTTTCACATCGGCATGAACCTCTGGTGCCTCTTCGACCTGGGGCCGCAAGTGGAGGCCCTATTCGGCGCCAGCAAGTTCGTCGTCTTCTATCTCGTCACCGGAGTTGCGGGGTTCCTTTTGAGCCTGTTCTGGAATCCTATGGGTATGTCGATCGGCGCTTCCGGTGCGATCCTGGGTCTTATTGGCGTTCTCATCGGCGCAAGTTTCCATCACGGTGGTCTGGGTAAAGCGTATCGCGGGACGCTTTGGCGCTGGGTCATCTACATTCTGATTTTCGGTTTGCTTCCCTTCTTCGCCGTGGATAATGCCGCCCACATCGGCGGATTGGTTTCCGGGCTGGCCCTCGGTTACGTGGTCCCCGAGACCGACTCGGAAACCGTCATGGGCGACAAACTGTGGAACGTCCTGGCGCTTTTTGCGGTGATCATCATCGCTGGCTCGTTTGTCTTGATGGCCATGCACCTCACGCAAGCAGGAGGATAGCTGCTGCATATCCCAAATACGTTGGTGACAAAAGGAGGGTTCGGGATTCGGGGTTCGGGATTCGCAGAACCAACGCCCGAACCACGATTCTCCTCTGCGAATCCCGAACCCCGAATCCCGAACCCCGTTGGCACGGAGGATCAATGAAAGGCTTTGTAGCGGGCCTGCTCATTGGAGTTCTGCTCGTCCCGGTGGTGGGGTACCTCTACTTCCGCTCCGGCAGTGCCCCGGTGGCAACCTCCGCCCCGCCCATGCCGATGGAAAGTACGCTGGCCCGGACCGCTCTTCACGCTACTCTGGCCAAGGAAGCCCCCAAGACAGTCCCTATCACCGTGGATGACGCCGCTCTCGCTGCCGGTGCCCGCGTCTACCGAGCCAATTGTGCCATGTGCCACGGCTTGCCTGGTCAGGCTGCCCCTGCGGTCGCCAAGGGAATGTTCCCGCCGGCGCCCCAACTCTTCCAGCCGGACGAGATGGTCACCGACGATCCCGCCGGCGTCACTTTCTGGAAAGCCAAGAACGGCATTCGACTCACGGGCATGCCGGGCTTTCATGCGTCGCTTTCCAACGAGCAACTCTGGGAGGTGAGCGTTCTGCTGGCGGGCGCGGACAAGCTGCCGGCCGCCGTTCATCAGATTCTGGCGTCTCCGGCGCCCGATTGGAACCCTCCCCAATGAAGTTCGGGACTCACTCTCACGAAGCAGGCAGCTTCGGGGCGGGGCGCAAGCGGTCCGCTTCGACGGCGGATGCTGCCCAGGCGGACGCGAAACCGAAAGTTCCTGCGTCCGAGCGCCTGCGCGTTCTTTTGCCGGATATCTGGGCCTTGGTCGGCCCCCGGCGCGGGTTGCTGGCTCTTGGCTTCATCCTGATGGCAGTTAACCGGCTCGCCGGATTCGTTCTGCCGCTTTCATCGAAGTACCTGATCGACGACGTCATCGGCAAGCGTCACCTTCAGCTTCTGAAGCCGCTGTTGGGGGCGGTGGTGCTCGCGACCCTGGTGCAGGCCGTCACCGACTTTTCCCTTACTCAGCTCCTTTCCAAAGAAGCGCAACGGCTGATCGCCGAGTTGCGCTGTAAAGTTCAGGCGCACATCTCGCGCCTTCCGGTTGCCTATTACGATTCCAACAAGACCGGCACGCTGGTGGCGCGGATCATGAGCGACGTGGAAGGCGTGCGCAATCTGATCGGCACCGGTTTGGTGCAGTTTGTGGGCGGCGTGATGACCGCCTGCTTCGCGCTGGTGGTGCTCCTGCGGATCAGCGTCGCCATGACCGCCGTTGCCGCCGTGATTCTGGCGGGCTTTGGGCTGGCGCTCAAGAAGGCTTTCGGCATCATCCGCCCCGCATTCCGCGAACGCTCGAAGATCAACGCCGAGGTCACCGGACGTCTCACCGAGTCGCTGGGCGGTGTCCGCGTAGTGAAAGGCTATCATGCCGAAGAGCGCGAGCAGAAAGTGTTCGCGGGCGGCGTTCAACGGCTCCTGGAGAACGTCATGAAGACGCTCACCTACACTTCCGGCATGAGCCTGGGCGCCACCAGCCTCTTCGGCTTGGTCAGCGCCCTCATCATGTTTATGGGCGCGCGCCGGATCGTGGGCGGCTCCATGACCCTCGGCACTTTCGTCACTTACACGATTTTCCTGGGTATGCTCGTTGCGCCCATCATGCAGATTGTGGGCATCGGCACGCAGCTCAGCGAGGCGTTCGCGGGCCTCGAACGCACGCGCGAAGTGATGCGCGAGCGGCCGGAGGACGACGACCCCCACCGCTCGCTCACCCTGGGCCCGATTCGCGGCGAGGTGGTTTTCGACAACGTCAGCTTCGCCTACGAGGCCGGCAAGACGGTGCTCAATGGCGTTTCGTTTCGCGCTGCGCCCGGCACCGTCACCGCCCTGGTGGGACCCTCCGGCGCGGGCAAGTCCACCATCATCGGGCTGATCGCGGCGTTTCACACTCCCACAGCCGGGGCCGTCGGGGTGGACGGGGTGGACCTTTCCACCGTGGCGCTCGCTTCCTACCGCACCCAGCTCGGCGTGGTCCTGCAGGATACCTTTCTCTTTGACGGAACCATCCGCGAGAACGTCGTTTTCTCCCGGCCCGACGCGTCGGAAGAGCAGATCATGGCCGCCTGCCGCATCGCGCGGGTGGACGAATTCGCCGAGACCTTCGAAAAGAAATACGAGACGATTGTGGGCGAGCGCGGGGTGAAGCTCTCGGGCGGCCAGAAGCAGCGCGTCTCCATCGCTCGCGCCATCCTCGCCGACCCGCGGCTTCTGATTCTGGATGAAGCTACGTCCAGCCTCGATTCCGAGTCAGAGGCCCTGATTCAGGAAGGGCTCTCTTACCTGATGCGCGGGCGCACCACGTTCGTCATCGCCCACCGCCTTTCCACCATTCGCCGCGCCGACCAGATCCTGGTGGTCGAGGGCGGACGCATCATTGAGCGTGGCACACACGAATCCCTCTACGCCGCCAGCGGGCGCTACTACGAGCTTTATACCAAGCAGCACGGGTTGGAGGCAAACCTGTTTCTGGCGCCAGGCGAGGGCGACGAATCCCGGAGTGCGACCGAGGAGACAATCGCCTCATCTCGCGGGAATGGTGATGTACCCGATCCGGTACGGTTGTTGCGCGGGCAGGATCGAACTTGAGAAAGGAGGAAGCCTTCATGATGCCTTTCACAAAATGCCCGGTCTGCGGTGGCGAAATGGTGGAGAAGGAAGTTGAGAAGCTGCTTCGAGGCGGGGTGCATACCGCCGTTCTGAGAGTTCGCGCCGAGGTGTGCCTGCATTGCGGTGAGCGACTGTACTACGACGCTACGATTCGCCGATTCGAGGAGATCAGGGTTAAGCTCGAACGGCAGGAGACCGCTGACTTCCAGCCGATGGGGCGATCCTACCAAGTTGTCTAGATAAACCGCCAGACCCGTTCAGAGGAATCAGCCCTTGTGAACCAGCCGCTTCTTGGCCTTCTCCCAGGGGATGGGCCGTTCATGCTTGGTCTTAGCCTCCTCCAAGACGTGTTCTGCCTCCCTGATGTCCCGGCGATCTTCGAGTTCTTCAAGCAAAGCTAAGTCCTCGACGGGAATCAGTGCTGCGAGGTCCTCGTCGCGGCGATGGACGACAACCCGCTCTCGGCCATAGGCAACGCGATTCACCGTCTCTGCAAAATCTCTTCGTACTTTGCTGGAGGGGATGCGAACCATGGTGCGTCCTCACTCGTTTTTCGTACCTCATGTACGAGAATCGACCTTCTCTGCTATCTTATCAAGCTGGTCTAAACCTAGTGAACCCTGACCTCATCGCTACCGGCGCCGTCTGGTACATCGTTTTCCTTCTCTCCCTCACCTGTCACGAAGCGGCGCACGCGCTGGTGGCCAAGTGGGGCGGCGATCCCACCGCTTTCCACAGCGGTCAGGTGACGCTCAATCCGATTCCCCACATGCGCCGTGAGCCTTTCGGCACCATCATCGTGCCGCTGCTTTCCTATGCCCTCGGCGGCTGGATGATCGGCTGGGGCAGCGCGCCCTACGATCCCGCCTGGCAATTCCGCCATCCGCGCCGCGCCGCCTGGATGGCGCTCGCCGGACCGCTGGCCAATATCGCCCTGATGCTGGTGGCAGTGGTGGGCATTCATGCCGGCATCATCGCCGGAGTCCTGGCGGCGCCTGAGTCGGCCGGATTCAGCCACGTGGTCGCGGCGAGGTCGCCCGGATTCGCCGACGGGCTGGCCATGTTTCTTAGCATCCTGTTTTCGCTTAACCTGCTGCTGGCTGCCTTCAACTTGCTACCTGTGCCGCCTCTGGACGGCAACACCGCCGCCGGCCTCCTGCTGCCCGAGGACGCCGCTCGTCGCTTTGCCTCCTTGAGTCACAATCGGACCTTCGCGCTCATCGGCTTACTATTGTGCTGGAAGCTCTTCGGTTACATCTTCCGGCCGATATTTGACTTCGCGCTCAATATGCTCTACCCGGGCATGGGGTACCATTGAATTGAAGTTGTCAGTCGTCAGTTGTCAGTGGTCGGTTGCAGTCGGCCGACGGCTGAGTGGCAACTGGCGACTGAGGGCATTTGAAAGAAGATAAGAGCTTAACGCGGAGATCGCCGAGGGCTCACCGAGGCCACAGAGAAGAGCGTGCCAACGCATTTAGCTCCACCCCAGACCCCCTAAGCTCATTCGCGCGGAACCGGGGGGAGGTGTACTCAAGTCTTTACTTCTCAGTGGTCTCCGTAAACCTCTGCGACCTCTGTGTTGAGCTCTTCTTCTTGGTTGCGGCCAGAGACCGCCGTATGCCTAATTCTTCATACTTTTTGACAACTGACCACTGACAACCTACTGCGTGGCTGGGGCTTCTGCGGTTTCTCGAAAGGGAGTCCTGGATTCGTAAAGCGACATTCGGGCCTTGAGCTCCTCGGCCAGCGGTTGTGCGTTCTGTTCGGTAGCCAGGGCCAGCGCCTGGCGCGTGGTCTCGATGGCTTCCGGAAACCGGCCAGACTCGGCCAGAGCGGCGGCCAGCGTGTCGAGGATTGCCGGGTCCTTGCCGCCCGATACTTCCACTGCCCGCTGCGCCAGCTTCACCGCCTCAGTCCCGTTTCGGATCGAGGCCTCTGGGCAGGTGGCCAGCACCCACGCCGTTTGGCTCAGAAGAGGTACGTGGTTCGGGTCCAGGCGCAGCCCCTCGTGCCAGTGCTCCAACGCCTCTCGCGTTTTGCCTTGCAGGTAGAATCCATTGCCCAGATTGAGGTGATTCTGCGCTTGCTTGGGGTTGATCTCCACCGCCTGCTGGAGATGAACGATCGCTTCGTCGAGCCTTCCTTTCTGCAAGAGGGCGATGCCGAGGTTGCTCTGGGCCTCGCCATGCTGCGGTTTCACCGCCACGGCCTCTTGGAGATGTGGGATCGCCTCGTCGAGCCTTCCCTCCTGGAGCAGGACAGCACCGAGGTTGCCTTGGGCGTCGCTGAACTCGGGTTTGGCCTCAACGGCGGTCCGGAAATGAGCGATAGCCTCATCGAGCGTTCCCTTGCGCAGCAACGCGAGTCCAAAATTGTAGTTGGCCTTGGCGTCGGCGGGATCGAGATCCAGGGCCTGCTTCCATTCCGCGATGGCCTCCTCAGTCTGGCCTTTGGTCGCCAACTCCACCGCAAGGTCGAATAGTCGGTAGAACTCAGCCGCCGGCACGTTGATCTTCGCCAAGCCGTCTTGAGGAATGTTCACGAACTCGGGAATGTTTACGGCGCGGTTGGCAGCGGTTGTGTTGTCGACCAGAATGGGCGGGCTGTCGTTGCCCTGCTCGTCCAGGTGCGTCAGATACATCTGGGTATAAGGCGAGCGGGCCTTGGAAGAGAACACCAGCCAGCGGCCATTGGGCGAAAAGCTGTGCCAGGAGTTCATGAGCGTCGTATTCGCGCGCATCCGCCGCGCCGTGCCGCCTTCCGCCGGCACGATGTAAAGCTGGCTGTCGGGACGCATCAACTGGCCGTTGTGCGCCTCGACAAAGACGATCCACCGGCCGTCGGGCGAAACCTTGGGGAAGCTGTTGCTCATGCCGTTGCGCGAGGCGCCGGCGATAGGTTCCGGTTGCCCACCTTGCCCGCCGTTGAAAGGTATCCGGTAGAGGTCGTATTGAATCGGGGTCTCGTCCTGGTCGTTGGCGTGCTCGGCCGGCTTCCAGCCTTCGGGGTAGGGATCTTTCGCTTCCGCGCGCGCAAAAACCAGATACTTGCCGTCGGGACTCCAAACGGCGTCGGTGTGTACATAGAGCGGATCGTCGGCTCCGGGCAGAGGCTGTCTTCGGCCCGCCGCCCTGTTGTACCAAGCCAGAATGCCGCGCGTTGGATAGAACACCTGCAGGAATCGGTAGTCCTTGAAGTTGTTAACGTAGTAGGCGCCCTTGAAGGTGGTGACGACACTCTGTCCGTCCGGTGAAACCTGCGACATGAAGCCGATTCTCATGTTTCCCGCCGGCTCCGCGTCCCGAAAGGAAGTCCACGAGATCACATCCTCATTGCGGATGGACATTTCCGGTTTGATGGAGGCGATGGCGTATAGCCCCTTATCGTTCCCGGGGCCGTCGAGGTCCATGCCCAGTGTCTGGCCGTCGCGGGAAAAAGAATGGCAATTGGCGCACGTGTGCATGCCCTCCAGCAGCACCCGGCTTTGGGGCTCGGCGACGTTGCGCAGCCGCCAGGCGATCAGGTGCATAGCCGTGGGAGCCAGCGGCTTGATCACGCCCTTCTCCAGATCGGAGGGCATCAGCGGCACATCGCGGTAGAAGATCGGCGCGCCGACGGGATCCTTCGAGGTTTCGATCGTGACCCGGCCTTGGGAAATGGCTCGATCCGCGTTCCCGTTCCCGAAGCCGGTAATCGTCACCGTCGCCGGATGCTCCGAAGAGCGCTCCTTGATCGCCGCCCAGGTCGCGGCGTCGGGGGTCCAAGTGCGGGCCGCGGCTTGCTGGGGCGTGAGCTTAGGCAATTCATTCGTGGAGGAAACGCAACGCTCGTCGATCTCGCCGAGACGCAACCGCTCGCCTCGCGATTCCAGCTCGATGGGAGCCGAGCCATCGGCAAACGCCACCTCGATCCGCCATGCCGTGGCGCCCTCGGCAGTATCGCGCCAGAGGAAGGTGGGGGCGGTGATCTCCGGTGGGAAAATCGATCCGTCCGCCGGGTAGTCGATGGTGATTGGGACCGGTCGCGCGGGATGCTGCGCCGCCAGTCCGCCCCGCGTCGCGACCGTCGCTGCCACTGAAGCGCTGATAGCGATGGTGGCGAGAATACGAGTTGCCAGTTTGTCTGCACCACGTCGCGGCCCGGAGATTCCCATGAAGCCATTGTGGCGGGACTCCCCACCTCTGGCTGTGACCAATATCACAAGCCAAAGTGCGCCTGCCGCCTGGGAGCGCGGGCGTCTCGCCCGCTCTTATCTGCGCTTCCCTTCTGGCCGGACCCGCGCCGCTTCCCGAACTGGTTGAATGGCGCGGGTAAGAGCTTACGGCCTCGTTTGAGGTTGCAGGCAAGAGCGAGCGGGACGCCCGCGCTCCCAGGCCCAATTCGGGCGCTGTAGGGGTACGGCTTGCCGTACCCTGGAGTTTCTACATTCTAAGCCGCAGCAGCAGCGACGAACTGGGAGGAACTAGGCTGAATGCCGAGTTGTTTCAGCAGTTCGGGATGCTCGGCAGCTTCCTTGCGGAGGAGGGTGATCAAATCGAGACAAGAGGGACGC
>DATFYM010000190.1:0-36624 GCA_035315065.1 Terriglobia bacterium | reverse complement strand
GCGTCCCTCTTGTCTCGATTTGATCACCCTCCTCCGCAAGGAAGCTGCCGAGCATCCCGAACTGCTGAAACAACTCGGCATTCAGCCTAGTTCCTCCCAGTTCGTCGCTGCTGCTGCGGCTTAGAATGTAGAAACTCCAGTCCACGCCTTCGGCGTGGGATAACGTCCCTGCCTCCAGACTGACCTGCTACGGCACGCCTTCGGCGTGGATGATAATGTCGTTTCTCTCCCACTCTAAATCCTGTTCCAAAAATGCTGTCTTCAATGGGGGTCACTTCAACCGAGCATTACTGGGTCACTCTTGGCGAGCGCCGAAGGCCAGGACACCCTACAGCGGATTTCAAGATTTGAAAAGAAGGGAAAACTTGCATCCGGGTATAGGTTCTGTGGATCAATGAGGACTGCACTCCGAGGGAAGGAAATGGTTAAAAAACTATAGGTAGTCGGATTTTACTCAGGTCACAAACTGATTGCCAATATTGGACTTATTCCTCTTTAGCCTAGGGCAGAGCTAACCTACACATTGCCCGCAGCAGTGCTTGGGGTGGCCTTGACACCCTGGTTCCCAAATCTTACAATGTGTAGATATTCTCCCCGACTTTCTTTCGGTTCCAAAGCCGAGATCACCAGGATTAGTGTGCGTTCCTGGCGGCTCGGTAGACAATCGAAAGGAGGCGCGTATGAGGGCACCAGTTTTGGAATACAAGCAGGTCCCTTTAGGTATGATTGTATGCCTGACTCTCGTTGGAAAAGTAGAGCCAGAGTGCAGCGAGGCTCTACCACTTGTGTTTATTTCACTAACGGGTGGAGTTCCAGCACGGGTAAAGCTCTACTCAATGAAGGATCCACCGGTTCGGCGTACTGTCGGTGGCTGGGAACCCATCCCACTTACAGGCGATAAGCTCAATTATGACTTGCAAGCAGGGATCGAAAGTTTTCAGGAGAACGTAAGGTTTGTCCCTCTTTATAGCTTCGATCGCAGGTCAGCGCCGGCAGATATTCAGTATCTTGTCTACGTCGGGGGTGAATTGCAGAATGCATTACCCAAGTCAAAGTATTGTTGGTGGCGCGTCCGAACCGATGAGCAAGGCAAGATATTTGTGGAAGGAACCTCTGCCTCAAAGGCAATTGAATATGAGCCACCGGAAGGTGCCGTATTCGTGCCCCTGGGGCGCATCTACTGGCAACAGGAAATCACCTATAACGGTAGCGAAGCCGAGGCCGAAGTCTTGGCGAAGCTGGCCGAAATGGCGAGACCACAAGGTCTGAACGTGGTCAAAGAGTTCATGCGACCCAAGAGCTGGTGCCGGCATCTTCACATCAACATCAGGGGAGGGAGAGAGGAAGCTCGGCTTTCTCTCACTGGCAGAATCCTCGCGATGGAGGCATCACACTATTCCCTTTGCTGTGGTTACTGCGGACACGGCAGGCCAAGACAGGATGGCAGGCTTTAAAGCCCAAACCTAAGTAGGAGGACTTCTCCTACAGCTGGTAGGTAAACCCAGCTTTTTTTATTGTCCATCAGGCCCAACCAAAATCATAGGTAGTCGGATTTCGTCCGAATTCGCAAGGGTCCATGGATATTGAGTTTGGTTTCAGTATCCCTAGGGCAGCGACTGCCCGTAGCAAAACCCTAGGCCATGGTGACCTGTTGGGAGAGTTTGATTGGAGCTGATCTCTGGTTTTTGAACCCGAAGCCCTTGAGGTTTTGTTCAGGTTTTTTTGGCATTCAGAACTAGGCTGTAGATGATTCTGTAGACGGTCAGAGCACCCAGCTTCAGTAAGTCTCAAGAAGCTTCCACGAGCCTTAAATTCTTGGATTGAAACCAAAGGCCTTGAAAAGCACTGGAGCCGGCGAAGGGAATCGAACCCCCGACCTACGGTTTACGAAACCGTTGCTCTACCGACTGAGCTACGCCGGCTGAATATGGTGTGGTGCAGATAAAAATGCTCACCCAACGGATTGGATTCAATCGCCACATCCGCGGGTGAGCATTCTTAAGAGGAGAATAGAATGGCGGACGCGCTCCGCCACCTAACTCGTCTTGGAGTCTATAAAGCGGCGATGCCTGTGTCAAGGAAATTTTTGGATTTTTTTTGTTCAAATAAACCGTTTACAATGAATTGCTTAAAGGCGATAACCTCAGTGCGCTGCGTCGATATGGAGAAACAACCCCTACCTCGTGTTTTGGATTACATTTATGTTGTTATACAATAGAAAATAAATAACTTATTTCTATCTGAGGTTCAGAACCACCAAGCCCTCGCCGTCCGGGCCCCCGTCCGCGCCATCGGGGAACCATTTGCGTGCCAATCGCTTAGCGAGAACGATGGCAATCCCACCCACCACCGAGAATCCGACGAGCGCAAACACAAGAATAAGGTTGGAGACAATGATCTCCAACATCTGAAGCGCCGGCGATTTTTTTCCAGGATATTTCTGGTCCCAACTCACGCGCTCTGACACATTGAATTGGTCGAGTATCTTTGCCGCGGACTTCCCGTCGGTGTTGAAGGTCAAAAGAACGAATGACCCTTTTCGGTTTCCGAAGATCAATGCGTCGCCCTCATTCATCCGGAGTTGCTTTTGGACCATCGCGAATTGTTCGCGCGCGATTTGCCACGTCGGGTAAGTGATCGCTACCAGCATCGCGCGCTTTTCGGCGGGGCTCTCCGCCTTGGATCGGTAGCTCGCGACCTCCATCTCGGCCCCCTGAGAGAATCCGATCAGTTCAGATGGGAGAGAAGGCAATACGTTGCGAGCGGCAACCGGACCCAATAAGTATCTTTCCGAACCCGGTATGAGTCCGATGGCGGGCAGGGGCGTGGGCAAACCGACCGCGCCCTCGGAGGCCGGTTGCTGACCCCGCAGCATGGTAAGAAGAGCACGAAGGTCGTTCGCGGAAAAACCAGCGCCGGCATGAGGCAGGATGCGAGTGAAGAAACGCCCGCGCGCCATCAAGGCTTTATTCGATCCGCTCGCCGCTGACTCGATTCCAGCCACGGGCTCCATCGAATCGGCGTGGTAATAGGTGAGCAGGCCGTAGGCGGCGGACGCGTCGGGTCCTTCTTCCAGCACCACATCGGCTGCCTCGTTCTCCAGCCGGTACCGCCGGTGCTCGATGGCCTTGGCGCCATACTCCCGGTCGACGGCCGGATCGCCCCCCCACTGGCTGACGGCCTCCACATCCAACTTCTCGGAGCTGATCATCTGCCAGTCGGCGGCGGGGACGAGGGGTATCACGGAAGGCTTTTGAGCCAGCGACGCAGCGCACACCACCAAACACGCGCCGCACAGCGAAAGCGATTTGGCCAGGAGCCGGGTCACATTAAAAGCATATCAGAACAAGTGGCTAGTGGGAAGATTGAGTCATTGAGTCATTAAACCACTGCGCCATTGAAGAGGAAGCGGATCGTTCTTTCTTGTCTTCAATGGCTCAATGACCCGATGGCTCAATGACTCAATGTTCGTCAATCGTCAATTCTTTGTCACTGCCGCTCAGCGCCATCGGAACGGTCGCTCTGCCGGGCCGCCTGCGAAGGCCCGGTCAAGCTGGCCTTCTCGGCGAGCTTGACCCCGCCGAGTGCGCTCACATACTGATAGATGCCTTGATAAAGCGCTTCGGCTATTCTCTGCCGGTATTCGGGTTTGCGCAGTTGGCGCTCGTCATAAGGGTTGGTGAGAAAGGAGATCTCCGCCAGAATGGAAGGCATGTTAGCCCCGATCAGAACCACGAACGGAGCTCGCTTCACGCCCCGATTGCCTTGCCCGGCGCCAGCTTTGATGAGGCGCCCGTAGACGGCGTGTTGAACGTCGTCGGCAAAGACCTGCGACTCTTTAATCTTCTCCGTCAGGACGATCTTCTTCACCAGGTCCTGGAGTTCATGCACCGACTCTTCCGAAGTTGCGTTCTCCCGCGCCGCCACTTCCAGAGCGTGGGGGTCGGACGTGAAGTTCAAGTAATAGGTCTCCACTCCGCGCGCGCTCGCATCGCGGCTGGCATTGGCATGGATGGAGACAAACAAGTCGGCATCTTTTTGGTTGGCGATGACCGTGCGCTCCTCGAGCCGGACGAAGCTGTCGTCACTGCGAGTCATGATGACCTCGGCGCCGGCCTTTTCTTCGAGCAGTTTCCTCAACCGCAGACCGACATCGAGTACCAGGTCCTTCTCCCGCAGGCCGTGAGGTCCGACGGTCCCGGTATCGTGGCCGCCGTGCCCGGGGTCGATGACGATGCGGCCGATCTTGAGTCCCAGGACGCGAGTCAGCGTGCTGGCGCTGGCAGTGGGCGGGCCGGCGGAATCCTCCAGCGCTGTGGCTTCACGTGATTCCGAGTCGTCATTCGCCGCATTGCTAGCCGGGTTAACCGGGTGAGGGGAAACGGCCGCGTCCGGGGGCCGGTGAGGAGCAGGCAGGTTCTCTTCCGATATGATCCCGTTGCCAGGACTTCCGACCGACGGGGCGGCAACAGTTTCCTTCTTCTGGTTCGTCGGCCCGGGGAAGCCGTTTTCGACCAACGCCGGCGGATGGGAGGCGGTCGCAGGGCCGACCGACGGTCGACCTGGCGGGGCAGGGCTCGGTGGCGCGGGTGGATTTCCAGGGCTCAGCGACGCGGAGGCCCGGCCTGCCACCGGTTGGGCCGGCTTGGACCGCGCGTCTTCCTGTCTTTCCTGATTCGCCTCGCCCGGTCCGCCATGAATGTCAATGACCACCCGAAAAGGATTGGGAAGAGTAAAGACGGAATAGTTGTCCAGCTTCGCGACATCGAGCACGGCGCGGGTGATGGTAGGTGTGTATTGGGCCATGCGCACCTGCCGCAAAAAAACATGCGCCGGGAAAGTCTTGCCCGCCAAGTCCGGACTCAGGCGCGTGTCCACCAGATCGAAGACGAGACGGTCCGGGTCCGCCAGCCGGCTGGCATCGAATTTCACCTCACTCTCCACGGCGATCACCACGCGCGTGTAGCCGGGTCCCTCCCAGCAGCGGACAGCCCCCACTTCTGCCAGGTGGCGAGGCTCTTTGGCGCCACTCTCCTCGCTGGGCGGATTCGCGGAAGGCGCTGGCGACGCGAGGACTGTGCTCGGGCCAGAGGCGGGGCGCGACGATCCGATCTGCGTTATCAGCTTCCGGGCCTGGGCCGCTTCGGAAGATTGGGGATGCTTCTCCAAGAGCTGCTGGCATGCTTGCCGGGCTTCCTCGGGCTGGTTGAGATCGGAGAGGTAGATCTCCGCGATGTCGAGCGATGCCTGGCGTGCCAACACGCTGAAGGGGTACTCGTTGATCAGAAACTCATAAGCCTTGATCGCTGCGGTGAAGTCCTGCGGGCGTGATCGGACGCGGCCCATCTCCCGGTAAAGTTCGGCGACGGCGGCCAACGACGGCGCGGCGTTGCGGTAGGCCGGGTCAGTGGCGTACACGCTTCGGTAGGTGGTGATCAGCATCCAGTACTCTGACAGGGTTCGTGCCTTCTCCGGACGCGCTTCGAGTTGCACCCGCATCTTCGTGGCGCGCTCGTAAGTTTGGATGGCCAGCGTCAGCCGAGCGGGATCGCTTCGGCCCAAGCACACCGGCACGGTCGCCGCCAGGGCGGCCAGCAGCAGGGCGAACTTACAGGATTGACGACTGATCCCGCCCCGCGGGAACGATTGACGATTGAAAGAGGTGTGTCCGAAGAATTGCCGATTGCCGATTGCCGATTGCCGATTGGAAGACGTGTCTCCGAGCCGGCGCCCTCCAATTGTCATGGCGGCTGGCAGCAGGGCCAATCTCTTTCCTCTCTTGCCGGTTCGCACGTTCATGCCTTGGAGAATTGCCGATTGCCGATTGTCGATTGACGATTGAAAGAGGCGTTGTCCGAGAGCGCTCTTCCAATCGTCAATCGGCAATCGGCAATCGGCAATTCCTTTCAATCGTCAATGTCATTCATTCGTATAATGGACCACGCCCTGGCCGTCAACATACCGGTAGATCGCGGGCGCGGCCGGTGTCGACGCTGGCGCCTGTTCGGACGACTCGGCGGTTCCGGCGCCGGCTCCGTACAACTCGTTCACCCTGCGTACGTAGGCCCGCGTTTCCTTGAAGGGCGGAACACCCCCGGAGCGCACCACGGAGTTCTCGCCCGCGTTGTAACCGGCCAGCGCCAGCGAAACATCTCCGCCAAACCGGTCGAGCAGGTACCGCAGGTAACTAACCCCGCCCTCGACGTTTTGGCGTCGGTCGTACGGGTCCTGAACGCCGAGGCGTTGGGCGGTGGCTGGAATCAGTTGCATCAGCCCTTGGGCGCCCTTGGACGAAAACGCGTGGGGATTGCCGTCCGACTCGACGCGAACTACGGCTTCCACCAGTTGGGGGTCCACGTGGTGGCGGGCCGCGGTTTTGTCGATCAAATCGTCAAAGGTCGTCGGCGCTGCCGGGGCGGGAGAAGCCGCGGCGTTGGAGTCCGGCGTCGTCGCTTGTGAGTTTACGGCCTTGGAGGTTCCGCCGGTGCAGGATTCACGGCGGCATCCTTTGAGCGCACTCTGCCGTTCTGCCCCGGCGCTTGCCGCGTCGTTGACATAGACCTTCTCCCCGCGTTCGTTAGTGACGACGGCGATGCCCTCAGCGGCAACGACCTGGGGTGGTGACAATAGCCAAGCGAGCGCAGTGAGGCACACCCAAAGGGCGAGGCTAGATTGGCGACAACTACCCATGGAGCATACCCCTCCATGCAAGAGGATTTGGAACTTGTCCCCTACCAGTGCCGCTTTCCTTTCGCTCGCCGCGATCCCGCAGCTTGAGGCTCCGGGCCTTCGGGACTCGCAAGGCTGGCGCCACGGCGTACCCCGAAAGAGCGAAGGGCTTTCTTAACCCCCATCGCTGTTAGCCATTATAACATCTTTCCCGCTGTCAAGAGGCTTTTTCTTGGGAAGCCGTAGCCTATTTCGAAAATCGAAACGCGAAACTGGCTAAGACTCAGCCCTACAGGAAGGTGTGAAAAACTAAACGCAGAGCGGGAGCGCCGACTGTCGTCGTCGTTCATCGACCCAGAAACATGGCGCCACGGTCACGAAGCGTTTACTCAATTTGAAAGGACTTACAAACCGTGTTTGCGGAGAGATCATGAGTCAATTGGTCGGCCAGCAACCAGTGCAATGATTCAACATTGGAGATTTCGGATTCAAGAGGCTCAAGACCAGGCAATTCATAAGTGTGATCCCCGTGCGGCGGGACGGCGAGGTCCGAGGTCGGCAACGAGACTCCTCTGCGGAGTGTCTAATCGCGAAACCGAAAATCGGCAATCGGCAAAGACCGCAGACGGCGGGCGAGATGCCCGCGCTACAAATCTGTTCTCCTTAGGAGGTTCGGGACCTTTCACGTTTATGTCGCGCATCCTTTTCAGGACGGTGCTGGAAGTCAAGAACAAAGTGATTTAGAATCTGTACGGAAGTGCATGTGGGCTGGTGTCCGCCCAGGACTTCAAATCCTGTGGGTCTGCTTCTGGTGGACCGGTCGGTTCGATTCCGACTCACTTCCGCCAGCATCATTCTTGCGGGCCGAATCGCCCGTTCGGTTTCAGGCGCGTTTTCTGCCGAGGGCGCGCAGGTCTCCGCAAGAGCGAGTGACAGGTCTTTTGCCTATGCCCCAGCGGCGAAAACCTAAACCCTTCCGGGCCGCCAAGGAGGTGAAGCGGCAGGCGCGCCGGCGCGTCGGTTCGCCGCCACCGACGTCGCCTCTCGTCAGCCCGAAGCGCAAGCCACCCAAGCACAAAAAGCGATTGGATGAGGAAGAGTAATCCACCGATTACGCAGATGACACAAACTTCAGAAGAGATAAACCGTGGTGCAGCCCGGAATCGGCGTAACCGCGGGTCAATCTCCTAAGTCTTCATAATCTGCGCGAATCCGTGCAATCGGTGGATTCACGCTCTTTTCGAGTTTCGATGCCCCGGCTTGGACCAAGCCTAGTTCTTGGAATGTCAGCCGGGCTTGAATTCCGGGACTTTCTCCGTGGACCCGAAAAGTGGCGGTACCTTGACCGTGAACTGCCGGACGAGTGAGTCCTGGATGACCAGCAAATCTTTCTTGACAAATCCGTCGCCTGACAATTCCACCCGGCCGTCGGGGGCAATCAGAACATAGGTGGGAACGTGCGTGAGCCCGTAAGCGTCCGACAGCTCCCACGGCTCCTCGTCGATGAGAATGGGAAACGTGACCCCGAACTCATCGGCAAACAGCCGGCTGGCGCGCTCGTTATCCTGGGAGACGCCCCAAATCCGGGCGCCGGGAAGCCGCTGGTGAAGCCGGTCCAGGAACGGAAGCATGTACTGACAAGTGGGGCACGACACCTTGAAAAAGATCACTAGGACTGGCCCTTGCCGGAGCCCCTCCTCCAGCGAGTACGATTGGCCGTCGATGCCGCGCAATTCAAAGGGCGGCGCAGCTTGGCCGGCGCTGACTAGGGACATGCCTTCCTCCTCGGGACTATTTTACATCTTCCGATCCGCACCTGGATGCCGATAGACGATTGACGATTGAACGAAGAACTACCGATCTTGCTTTTTCAATCGGCAATCGACAATCGGCAATCGCCTATTCCTAGCGCCGCAGTTCTCGCAGCAACTCCTGGGCCGCGATCAACACCGGATCCCACACGGTTGAGAAAGGCGGGGCGTAGCTCAGGTCGAGCTCCGCGAGGCGCTCCACGGTCATGCGAGCGTGCAACGCCGTCGCGATCACGTCAATGCGCTTCGCGACGCCCTCGGGTCCGATCATCTGACCGCCCAGCAAGCGGCCCGACGCACGATCGGCCACCAGTCTAACCGTGATGTCCCGTCCGCCGAGGTACCGGGCGCGGGCGGCGCCTTGGATGGTGGCCCCGCAAGCGCTGTATCCCTCGGCTGCGGCCTCGGCGAGGCTCAGCCCAGTGCGCGCGACCTCCAGGGAAAACACCTTGACCACCGCCGTGCCCACGATTCCCGCAAAGCGCGCCCGGCCTCCGGCCGCGTTCTCGCCCGCCACCCGGCCCTGCTTGTTGGCCGTGGTGCCGAGTGGGAAGTAGGCCGGTCGGCCGCTCACCAAGTGGGCCGCCTCGGCGCAGTCTCCGGCGGCATAGACGGCGGCGGCGCTGGTCTCCATCGTATCCCGCACCGCGATGGCGCCGGTGCGGCCAATCTCGATTCCGGCTTCCTCGGCCAGCTTGACGCGCGGCCGGACTCCGGTGGCCAGGACGATGCAATCTGTTTCCTCGCTGCCGCCCTGCCATGTCAGGCGTCGTACGCGACCGTCCGGGCCGCCGAGGATCGCGGTCACCTCGGCCTGGGTGAAAGCACGCACCTGGTGGTTGGCGAGCTCGCGATCGACGGCGGCGCTGATATCTTCGTCGACGGCCTCGAAAAGCCGCGCCGAGCGATCGAGCAGCTTCACCTCCAGGCCGCGCGCGCGCAACGCCTCGGCCATCTCCAGGCCGATGTAGCCGCCGCCAACAATCACCGCCCGGCGCGGGCGCTCCTCCTCCAGATAGCGGTGGAGGGCCAGCGTCGACTGGAGATCGTTGACGTGAAAGACGCCGCGCAAATCAAGGCCGGGAGCATCCGGCCGGGCGGGAGCGGCGCCGGTGGCGATGATCAGATGGTCGTAGTGGACCTCTTCGATCCCAGCCCCGCCGGGCGGGACAACCGTTACCCGGTGACGGCTGGTCGTGATCTCCGTGACTTCGTGGCCGGTGAGGACGCGGATGTTCCGCCGCTCACGAAAGAAATCCGGCGAGTACACGCGCAGCGAGTCCGCCTGCCGCACCAAGCCGCCGATGAAATAGGGCAGGCCGCAGGCGGAGTAGGAAATGTCCGGGCCTTTTTCGTAGACCACGATTTCGAGCCACGGATTGGTGCGGCGGGCACGACTGGCGGCGCTCAAGCCCGCTGCCACACCACCAATGACGATGAGCCTCTCAGCCATGGGGTTTCATTACGATCCAGATCTTCGGGGTCTTCCGCGTTGCTGCACTCACGAATCGCGATTCTATCGCAAAACGGTCGACACCGTATTCAAGCTGCTTCGCGCGCCGAAGCGCATCAAGCCGGATTGGCCTGGGCGGCCGATTTGTGCTACAGTCAGTTTTCGGCACGCTGGCATTCGCGTCGCAAGCCGGCATCGTGCCGCGGAGAGACCCCGATGGCGACACCCCAGAGCCCGATCGCCCACGTCGTGATCATCTTCAAAGAGAACCACACTTTCGACAACTATTTCGGCAAGTTCCCCGGGGCCAACGGCGACGCGACCCTGGCTGCAGCGTCCGACCCGCCCAGCGTGACGCCCTCTAATACCCATGCCCAATGGTTGCAGCGGGCCACCAAGTCGGTTCGCGAGCAATACAGCCAAGCCCAGATTCCGGCGTACTTCGCTTACGCCCAACAGTACACTCTTTGCGACAACTATTTTACCGATGTCGCCAGCGACTCGACGCCGAATCATCTGATGTTGATTGCGGCCGACTCGCCCATCATCAATAACCCCGGTCCTCCGCCTTCTTTTAACCTGCCTTCGTTGCCGGCCAACCTCACGGCCGCCGGCGTCACCTGGCTCAATTATGGCGGTTACGCGTTTAAATACATCACTAACCTGGCCAACAGTCCTAACAACGTGCAGCCCGCACAGTTCGCCACCGATGCGGCGGCGGGCAAGCTCCCTTCGGTGTCGTTTCTGTATGCGCCCTCGGGACTCGACGAGCATCCAAAGGGTTCCGTCTCCAAGGGCATGGCTTGGACGGTGAGCCAGGTGAATGCCGTGGTGCAAGGCGGACTATGGCCTTCGACCGCCATCTTCATTACGTGGGACGACTGGGGCGGCTGGTATGACCATGTCAACCCGCCCGAAGTGGAGCTGTGGACTGACGGCACCCAGTTTCGCTATGGAAGCCGTGTGCCATGCCTGGTGCTCAGTCCGTATGCTAAAGCTGGGTACATCTCGAAGGTCCAGCACTCTCACGTCAGCCTCACGAAGTTCTGCGAGAACCTCTTTAGTTTGCCGTCGCTCAACCAGCGAGACGCGGCGGCGGACGGCATGGCCGACTGCTTCGATTACAGCCAACCGCCTCTGCCGCCCCCTGTGACGGGCCCCGTAGTTCCTCCGACCCCGCCCCCAGATCCTCCGCCAATAAAGAAGAAGAAGAAGAAACCGCCCAAGCGGCCTACAGGCAGCTCCAAGCCCAAGGGTCCAGTTCCTAGTCCCAGCACGAAGGGACGAGGCACGCCTCCACCCAAGGGAAAGCCGGGCGCCAAAGGCAGGTCGAAGTAGCTTAGAATGCCAGGCAATCGCCGTTGAACAGTGAACTGCCAACGTCCGCTTAATGCACGCGCTTCACCTTCTTCTGCATGTAGTCCATCAGCAGGTATTGCCCCAGGGTATAGGGCGTGGTGAAGTAGGCTTTGCCGCGGCAGATCTCGGTGACCTTCTGCACGAAGCTCACCAAGCTATAGTCCGAGGCTAGCATAAAGGTATTGATGAGGATGCCGGTACGGCGGCAGCGCGCCACCTCGTGCAGGGTCTCGGAGATCACCAGCGGGTCCAGCCCGAAGGCGTTCTTGTAAATGCGGCCGTCCTCCAGTGTCAGCGCCGACGGCTTGCCGTCGGTGATCATGATGATCTGGCGCATGTCCTTGCGTTGCCGTGCCAGGATGCGCTGCGCCAGGCGCAACCCCTCACGCGTATTGGTGTAGTAGGGGCCCACCTGGACTTGGGCCAGCGAGCCGAGCGGAATCTCCTCCGCCGAATCGTGGAACAGCACCATGTGCAGCGAATCGCCAGGATATTGGGTGCGGATCAGGTGGGTGAGAGCCAGCGCCACCTTCTTGGCGGGGGTGAAGCGGTCCTCGCCATAGAGAATCATACTGTGGCTGCAATCGAGCATCAGGACGGTCGCGCACGAGCTCTGGTACTCGCACTGGTGTACCTGGAGGTCGTTGTAGTCGAGGTCCAGCGGCACTTGCAGGCCGTTGCGCTTGATGGCTGAAAGCAGCGTGGCGTTCACGTCGAGGTTCATCGTATCGCCGAATTCGTAGCGTTTGGTCGCTCCGTGTGACTCGACGCCGGTGGCCATCTCGCGCGTGTCGTGACGCCCGAAACTCGACTTGCCGAGCGATCCCAGCAGATCCTTGAGCGTCTTGTAGCCGAGGAAGTCGAGGGCCTTGTCCGTCAGCTCGAACTTGGCCCGGCCCTCGGAGCCTTGCATGGCGCTCCCCTCGCGCGGCTGGGTGAGCTGGCCTGGTTGGTTCGGTTGATCGACCCGGATGTAGCCTTCTTCGGAGAGGCGCTCCAGCAACTTGTTAATCAGCTCCGAGAGGCGTGAATCCTCGTAATTCTCTGAATTTTTCAGAAAATCCTCAAGCAACTCCTGCGGAATCTTCCCCTGCTCGTGGAGCGCGTCGAGCAGAGCCTGGTGCAGCCGCTCCATCGTCTGCTCGCGGTCCATCTCGTAAAAGCCGTAGTAGTCGTTGTTGAAGCCGCTTTGCAGCAGAAAGTCCTGGAGGAGTTGCATCAGGTCTTCCGCACTCATGCCCTCGAAGGGGTCGGCAACGAATTTGGAGTACTTGATGTATTTCATTTCTCTGAAGACGTCCGTGGTCCGTTGTCAGGCATTCTCAGTTCAGTGACCGCCGTCGTGTCGGGACGTTGCCCGGCTCCTCTTTGGGCGGCTCCCCTCGCTGGCGCTCGACGAAGTAACCCAACTCCTCGTTGCGACTGATCTTCTTCATTGCGTATAGCCCTTCTAAGACGAACTCCGCCGCGGCCACCACCAGCTCCGGGGTATCCTTCGACTTCACGCCCAGTGGCTGGGTTTTTTCCAGCAGGCCCTGAATCTTTTTGAACTGCGCGTAAAGCTCCTCTGCCGGAGCTCCCTCCGGATACTTCAGCGATCCGCCCATCTCGAACCACTGCACGATGGAGTGCATGGGGACGCCCTCAAAGTGCTTGCGGAAAACTCGGGCAGTGGCCTGGCGAATGATCTCGCGCGCCACCGCGTCGGCGCCTTTCAGCTCGCCCTCGTATTCCAGCTCGAACTTGCCCGTGAGGCTGGGCAGCGCGGCGTAGATATCCGAAAGGCGCGGCACCGTCCGGGGCTCGCGGTGGATCAGGGCGCGGCGCTCGGCGTTGGAGACCACGTTTTCGATGCAGGTGATGGGCATGCGCTGGCTGACGCCCGAGCGTTTGTCGATTTTCTTCTCCTGGCGCGCCTCGAAGGCGATGGACTCGATCACCTCGCGCACGAACGGCAAAATGACGATGTCGCGCGCGCCGGCCCGCTCGGTCCACGCCTCCTGCGCGGTGATGTCCATGGCATGTTCGAGGGTGGCCGGGTAGTGAGTGCGAATCTCGGAGCCGATGCGGTCCTTGAGCGGCGTGATGATTTTGCCGCGCGCCGTATAGTCGTCCGGATTGGCCGTGAATACCAGCAGCACGTCAAGCGGAAGCCGGACGGGGTAGCCTTTGATCTGGACGTCGCCCTCCTGCATGATGTTAAAGAGGCCCACCTGGATCTTGCCCGCCAGGTCGGGCAGCTCGTTGATGGCGAAGACGCCGCGGTTGGCGCGGGGCAGCAGGCCGTAGTGAATGGTCAGCTCGCTCGAAAGCGCGTGGCCGCCGCGCGCCGCCTTGATGGGATCGAGGTCGCCGATGATGTCGGCAATGGTCACGTCGGGCGTGGCCAGCTTCTCCACGTAGCGCTGCTCGCGCGGCAGGTAGTCGATGGGAGTGCGGTCACCCTCCTCCTCCAGGCGCAGCGTGCAGGCGCGGCAGATGGGGTTCAGCGGGTCGTCGTTGATCTCGCAGCCGGCGATGAAAGGCTTCTCTGCGTCCAGCAAATAGACCAGTTCGCGCAGGATGCGGCTCTTGGCCTGCCCGCGCAGGCCCAGCAGGATGAAGTTGTGACGCGAGAGGATCGCGTTCTCAATCTGCGGAACCACGGTATCCTCGTATCCGATGATGCCGGGAAAAATCGTCTCGCCGGTCTCCATCTTGCGCAGCAGGTTGGTGCGCATCTCGTCTTTCACACGCGCGCTCTGGTAGCCGTTGGCTTTCAGTTCACCGAGCGTTCTTGGCTTGGCCACGTCTTTCACCTCTTCGTCCATTATACATAACAGAGTCGCAGCCCAGTTGCCGATTGCTTTGTAGCGCGAGCGTCTCGCCCGCTGTCGCGGGAGCGTCCCGCTCCCGCGCAAAGATGCGGAGATAAGATCCAACCCCCTGCGCGAAAGGCCGGCCCAAGCGAAACATGGAACTGGCGCGGCAGAGCCTGCCATGAGCGTAGCGAACGGATGCCCGTCCCGCCAAGGCGGGAAGCGGGACGCCCGCGCTACGTCCCATGGACGGGCAAGGTTTTTCGGCTCTTCCCGAGAAAACTGACAACCCGACAAAGCGAAAAACTGACATGCTACACTACTGGCATCGTGCCCATGATCCGACCTGGCGAAATTCGGTTCGCCGTCGACCGCCACCTGGGACGCCTGGCCCGGCTGCTGCGACTGGTGGGCTACGACACGCTTTACTCTCCCACTGCGTCCGTGGGCAGGCTCAAGGAGTCAGCGGCCCGCGAGGAGCGAGCTATTCTCACCCGCGGCCGCCTGGAAAGACGGTTTACAGGCGTCCCCGGCGTGGTCGGAGTGAGAAGCGCGGTGGCCGCCGAGCAACTCCGGGAGGTTGTAGAGCATTTCGGCTTGGATACGCACGCCGGTCTCTGGACGCGATGCACCCTGTGCAATGGAGTCATTGAGAAGGTCGCGAAGGCTTCAGTTGAGTCGGAGTTGGACCCCAAGATTTTCAACTTGTACGAGGAGTTCTTCCGCTGCGCAAGCTGCCGCCACCTCTACTGGCGCGGCTCCCACGTAGATCGCATCTTGGAAAACCTGAAGCAGTGGCAAGTGGGAGGAGGGAATAGGGAATAGGGAATAGGAAAACAAAAGCAGGGGGACTGTCACCTGTTCCCTGTTCCCTGTTCCCTAACCTTCAGACCTTGGGGAGGACGATTCCCTTCTGCGCCTGGTATTTCCCTTTCTTGTCCCCGTACGAGGTTTCGCAGACTTCGTCCGACTCGAAGAAGACGATCTGGCACAATCCTTCGTTGGAGTAAACGCGCGCGGGCAGCGGCGTGGTGTTGGAGATTTCCAGCGTGACGAATCCTTCCCACTCGGGTTCAAGGGGCGTGACGTTGACGATGATCCCGCAGCGCGCGTAGGTGGACTTGCCGACGCAGATGGTAAGCACAGTACGTGGGATCTTGAAGTACTCCACCGAGCGGGCCAGGGCAAACGAATTAGGGGGAACGATGCAGGCGTCGCCGCGAAATTCGACCAACGAGCGCGCGTCGAAGTGCTTGGGATCGACAATGGTACTGTTCACATTGGTGAAAATCTTGAACTCGTCGGCCACGCGCAAGTCGTATCCATACGAGGAAACCCCGTAGGAAATCACGCCTTCGCGCACCTGGCTCTCGGCGAAAGGGTTGATCATATCGTGCTCGCGCACCATCCTGCGGATCCACTTGTCGTTCTTCACGGACATCGCTGGCACCTCGGCTGAAAGAACGGGAATCATATTACATGAGCCGTGGTGGTGTCACTTGGGAAAAAATGGGAATCCACAGATTACGCAGATTTCCGAGATTAAGAGAAGAAACCGCCTCCTCAGCAAGAGTAACCAGCAAGCGGCGTGTTCACCGCACTTGTGACAACGCCAAGGTGTGATCCGTCACTCTTTTCTCAATCTGAGAAATCTGCGTAATCTGTGGATTCTATTCTTTCGTCAAATGTCACCGGTACCGCATGAACCGCATGAAGGAAGTTCTTGACAATGCGCTTCCCCAATCAGTAGTATAGTTAGCTTGTTTTCAGGAGGATAGCTTGATCAAACTGGACATCATTAGCGCGGTGGTTACTCGTACGGGCCTTACCAAGACCAAAGCCGAGGTCGCTGTCGAGACGGTCTTTGAATCCATGAAGCGTGCCCTCTCGAAGGGCGACCGCATTGAACTGCGGGGCTTCGGCGTGTTCAACGTCAAACCCCGCAAGACGGGCATCGGTCGCAATCCTCGCACAGGCGAGGAAGTGAGCATCCCCCCCGGCAAAGCCGTTCGCTTCAAACCCGGCAAAGAGCTCCATTCGATTTGAGTGGAGCATTTACACATCAACGCGACTGCGGGACAATAAGCATAGGGCCGGCGTTCTCACGTCGGGTGGCGCTCTGACGCAAGGGGAGCGGTCCCGACGCCAGAAGGGGATCCGGTGTGTCCCGGCGTTAACGGGACCGAGGAGCCCAAGAGCCCACCCTCAGCGGAGCGCGCGGTCGTCATCGTGTTCTTATGTTCGATGGACTGTATCCTGATCCTGCCGAGCCGGGCGGCGTCGAACGGCCAAGGCTGCCGGAGATTTACTTAGTTGGAGCGCCGCCGGTCCCTCGCACCCGCAGCGGCTGGCGTCTACGGTTGGGGCGATGGCTCACATCGCTTCCCTTCCACTTGATGCTTTTCCTCGTGACGGTGACCACCACGCTGATCGTGGGCGCGCACATCGCGATGAACTTCAGGCTGGGACTTCAACCGTTTGACTGGGAGCTCCCGGGTTCGTTCTTCGGCTCCCTCTGGCACCATCCGGCCAGGCTGCTTTGGGGCACCCCCTTTTCCTTCACCCTTCTCGGCATCTTGCTGGCGCACGAGTTAGGGCACTACTTCACCTGCCGCGCCTACGGCATCCGGGCCAGCTACCCTTACTTTGTTCCTGCGCCGACCCTGATCGGCACCCTGGGCGCTTTCATTCTGATCAAGTCGCGCTTCACCACTCGGCGTTCGCTCTTTGATGTCGGCATCTCCGGCCCCTTGGCCGGATTCGTCTTGGCCATCCCGGCTCTGGTGGTCGGAGTCCTTCAATCCAGGCTGATCCCGGCACCGTTCGTTGCCGCCGCCACCCGCGACACCATCGTGCTCGGCAACCCACTGGCGCTGACGTTGCTCGCCCGCGCCTTTCACCCGGGAATACGCCCCGGCTCGCTGCTGCTCTCGCCCGTCGCCTGTGCGGCGTGGGTTGGCCTGGTCGCCACGGCGCTGAACCTGTTGCCTGCCGGACAACTGGACGGAGGACACATCGTGTACGCCCTCTTCGGCCGGGGACACAAGCTGGTTTCCCGAGGTCTGTGGCTGGCCCTGCTCCCTCTCGGCTGGTTTTGCTGGCAGGGCTGGTTCGTCTGGACCGTGTTGCTGCTTGTCCTCCGCCTCCGACACCCCAGCGTGCTTTATGAGGAGCCGTCGATCGGCCCCCGCCGCAAGATTCTTGCCGTCGCGGCCCTCGTGGTTCTGGTCCTGTCGTTCGTTCCTGCGCCGTTCATGGCCCGTTAGCCGGCAGACGGCGCCCTTCGGAAGGTGTGAACAATTAAACGTAGCGCGGCATGTGGCTGCAACCAAAAAGAAGAGCTCAACACAGAGGTCACAGAGGCTTATGGAGACCACAGAGAAGAAAAGCCCTGGTACGCCTCCGTTACCGCCGGTTCAGTACGAATGAAGTTAATGGGTATGGGGCGAGCCGGACCTGAAGGCGCTTGCACGCTCTTCTCTGTGGCCTCTGCGAGCCCTCCGCGATCTCCGTGTTAAGTTCTTATCTGCTTTCAAACAGTTTCTCCGTTCTCGGTTGACCGCCACATGGATTTGAGCTCCATCATCAAAGAGCGAGCCTTGGCCGCCGGGTTCGATTTGGCGGGTATCGTGTCTCTCGACGCGATGCCGCAGAGCTTTTGGGACGACCTCGACTTCGCGCGCCGCTGGGTGGATAGCGGCTACGGCGGAGAGATGCATTACCTCGCAAATCCGAAGCGCGACGATCCGCGCCGCGCCCTCCCTTCGGCGAAGTCGGTGATTTGTGTCGGACTAGTCTACAATGCGCCGTTGCCTTACTCCACGGAGGTGACAGAAAGCAGTCAGCAGTCGGCAGTCGGCAGTCGGCAGAACAGCAGGCAGGAAGCGGTAGGCAGTCGGCAGAAGACAGAAGGCAGCGGGCAGAAGGCGGAAGGCAGCTCCGAACTCGAAATTCGAAGCCAAAGACTCGCAAATCGGAACTTGCCTACCGTCCCGCCCTCTGCTTCTTGCCTACTGCCTACTGCCTACTGCCTTCTGCCTACTGCCTTCCGCAGCCATGCCTGGATCTCTCGCTACGCCTGGGGCCACGACTATCACCGCGTGATGCGCGCCAAGCTCGATCTACTGCGCGCCGAGATGGAGTCGCTCGCGCCGGGAGTCGAAACGCGCGTCTACGTCGATACGGGACCCGTCGTGGAGCGGGCGCTGGCGCGCTACTCCGGCATCGGCTGGGTAGGCAAGAATACCTGCTTGATCAACCAGGAGAAGGGCTCGTGGTTCTTCCTCGGAGTCATCCTCACCAACCTGGCGCTGGCAGCGGACTTCCCTGCCCCTGACCGCTGCGGCTCCTGCACCCGCTGCCTCGAAGCCTGTCCAACCGGCGCCCTCATCGAACCCTACGTGATGGACGCGTCCCGCTGCATCTCGTATTTCACCATCGAGCTCAAGGGATCGATTCCGCTCGGGTTTCGCTCCGCCATCGGCCGCAATATTTTCGGTTGCGATATCTGCCAGGACGTTTGCCCCTGGAACAGTAGTCAGTCGTCGGAGGGGGTGAAGAATCCTGGGAGCGCGGGCGTCTCGCCCGCTCTTCTGCCCCGGTATCAGAGCATTAGCAACAAGAGCGGGCGAGACGCCCGCGCTCCCAGGGATTCGTTTAATCAACTGAGGCAAGTCGGAATAACGGACATGATGGAATTCCAGCCCATGCAGGTGACGCTTCCCGAGGAGACTGATACGCTCCAGTCTAAAGAACCATCCGGAAACCCTGCCAGCGCAGGGCGGCGGGATTCGGGATTCGGGGTTCGGGATTCGCGGACAGCCGACCCCGGTTCGCGGTTTTCTTCTGCGAACCCCGAACCCCCAAACCCGAAACCCGTGTTCTCTCTTTTCAATCCTCCCCTCGAAGCGCTGGCGTCTCTTTCGGAGGAAGACTTCCGGCGAGTATTCTCCAGCTCCCCCATCAAGCGGGCCAAGTTCCGCGGCTGGCTGCGGAACCTTTGCGTGGCGATGGGAAACTCGGGCAGCGCGCAGTTCATTCCCTGGCTGGAGCGCGCCCGCCAACATCCTGACCCCATCGTGCGCGAGCACGCTGAGTGGGCGCTTGAAAGGGTGAAGGGTGAAGGGTAAAGGCAAAAGATTGAGTCATTGAATCATTGAGTCATTGCGCCATTGAGGAGGAAGCGGATTGTACAGTCTTGTCTTCAATGGCTCAATGACCCGATCACTCAATGACTCAATCTTTCGCCTTCACCCTTTACCCTTTACCCTTCACCCTTTAGCCCGGGTCCCCTGCTACAACCTCTTCCCCACTTCGTGCCAGTTCACCACGTTCCACCAGTTGGTAATGTACTCGGGCCGGCGGTTCTGGTACTTCAAGTAGTAGGCGTGCTCCCAGACGTCCAGGCCCATGACGATGTGTTTGCCTTCCATTAGGGGACTGTCCTGATTGGCGGTCGAATAAATCTCGAGCCCCGAGGCGCCCTTGATCAGCCAAGCCCAACCGGAGCCAAATCGGCCGGTGGCCGCGGCGGCGAACTTCTCCTTGAACTGGGCAAAACCGCCGAAAGAGCTGTTGATGGCGTCAGCCAGCGCCCCGCTCGGCTGACCGCCGGCGTTAGCCGCCATTATGGTCCAGAACATCGAGTGGTTGGCGTGACCGCCGGCGTTATTGCGAACCGCCGTCCGGATATTTTCGGGGACGATCGCGCAGTTGTTGGCGAGCAACTCTTCCAGGCTCTTTCCCGCCAGAGCGGGTGCGGATTCCAGAGCTTTGTTCAAGTTGGTGACATACGCACCATGATGCTTGTCGTGGTGGATCTCCATAGTCAGTTTGTCGATGTAGGGTTCGAGAGCATCGAAAGCGTACGGCAACGGTGGGACAGTGAACGGCATAAAACCTCCTTTAGCAGCAGTCGAAGATGTTGAAGATGACATGTTCTCGGCCTCCTTCTTTGAGATTCACTCGCGTGCTTCGCAGATTCTTCTCGCCCGAACGCTTTGCCTCAGAACAATTGAAGGCTGGCCCGGGAGGGCGCTGGCGCGCTCACTCTTTCCAAAGTGGAAGATACTATATTAATGCACTGCCGGCCTTAAATCAAGCGTAGGATACTCGTCCGGTTAACGCAAGGTATACGGTAGACGGTAGACCGCATATGGGGAAAGAGTGCCTCTTTGAGGGCTTCTCTCCCTTTATGCCGTCTGTCTGCACGGGTATATAGTAGACGGTAGACGGAATGAGGTGAAGCCCCGTATACATTCTGCCGTCTACCGTCTACCGCTAGCCGGCCTGCTTGGCGGCGAGTGGGCCGATGAAGGGCAGCATGAACCTTTCCTTGTTGTACGCTTTGAACATGAGGAAGATCCAGGCGAGAAAGATCGCCAGCCTGATCACTCCCCAAATCACCCAGAATAGGGAGAAGCCCACGCCCCACGCGACGGGAACGAAAAACGTCCCCAACACCCAGTAGATCACGAAGCAGGCAATGGCGAAAAAGATGGACTGAAAGGCGTGGAAACGCACAAATCTGTCGTTCTTATAGGGCTCGGCCACCAGAAACACAATAGCAATAATCCAGCCCACGAACGGCAGGTAAACCAACATTCCAGCCACATTCTTCGCCATCGCCGAGCCTCCTGTGAGCGGTGAGCTTCCCGGGGGCGCGCTTGCCGGAGTTCCCGTCGTACCGCCCACCTGCGCCCCGCACGATCCGCAAAACGTCGCACCTTCATTAATCTGACTTCCACACTTCGGGCAAAACGCCATAAGCCCTCCTTGTCGGAGTATCTCGACCGCACGGGGCCGCGGTGTCTCAAGCCGCGCGCCGCTGACCGCTAACGCGAACTCCCTACGAAACATTACCTCTGACTATGCCGAACGAGCTATTGCATACCACATGTGGATTCGCAAAGCAACGGTCATGTTATGGACGGTAGCGCGGGCGTCCCGCCCGCTGTGGGGCGGGCATCCTGCCCGCGCGAGCCTTCCTGTGCCTTTTGCTCTGGCTTTCCTGGCAAACGCGCTTGGCCTTCCTTAGCGCGGGAGCGGGACGCTCCCGCCACAGCGGGCGAGACGCCCGCGCTACATCCCACGCCTTTCCCTTCTATGTCGCGCACCCACTAATGGGGTAGTGGCCGATCACCCGATCGGAGAAAGCGCGCCTCTGGCCTAGCGAGATTATCTCATTCTGTTATTGACACACGGGCTGTCGAGAGTATATGATGCTAAAGTTATGGCATGCCGCTGGAAAGTTTGCGAGCGGCCTGACTCAGGGTGAAGGTAATCAGAATCAGAAAGTAGAAATCAGAAAAGGGAGACCTCTTCGTTCTGATTTCTACTTTCTGATTTCTGATTTTCAGTGAGCTTTGATGGAAGCAGCGAACGAGCCGAAACCGAAGCGCAAGTACGTGATGACCCCCGAGCGCAAGGCCAAGTTGATGGCCAATCTGGCGATGGCGCGCTTGGCGCCCAAGGAGAAGGTTTACCGGAAGACCCCCAAGCGGTACGCCGCCAACATCGGCAACCTGGAGAAGGCCAACGCCAAGGTTCGCCAGCAGTCGGAGAGCTTGCGAGCAGGACTCGAGGGGTTCTTTCCCGCCCCCGCGGTTCCTCCCCCTGCCATCGTCACGCCGTATGGGCCGCCGCTTGGTTCGCCGTCCGTGGAGAAGCCTGGCTCGCAAGAGTTGGAGCAGGCAACGGCCCTCATTGCCAAGCGCCTGCGCAAGGTCCGGGCCGCGCAGCGCCGTGAAGGGCGGCGAATCATGCGCGTGCTGACGGCGGCGATATCCCGATCGCATCCGCTGAGCGCTGAGGAAGCTGGCAAGCTGGTTTGCGCATTGCTCCAGTGTCTGGATGGGTCGCGGGTGGTGACGGAGGCCCGCCGCCTGAACGACAAGATCGCCGACCTGCTGCTGAAGATGATCGTGACGCGCTATGGAGCTGAGGCGCAGGTGGAGGGCGTTCCGCTGGCGAGGGTGGTGGAAGAGCAGCAGCGGCAACGGGAGGAGGCGCGCGCGGCCCGCGAAATCAGGGCGGTCCGGGCGGCGGGCCAGGCAGGGGCGTCCCGCGAGACCGCAGCGGCTGCGGCGGAAGGCGACCCGGCAAGCGCGGCGACCGGGGAAGGAGAAGCGGAAGACGTGCCGGATCGTTCCGGAGGGCAATCTAACGAGCCTAGTAATGTATCACTTCCGGAGCTTCCCGAGACCATGGAGGAATTCCAGCGGCTGGTGGGGCGCGCTCTCGACCTGGAGGGCGAGGCCCACAAGTACCTGTTGGCGACGTTGGTGGCGCCCCTCTGGGAGCGGCTCCAGTGGTGGAAGGGGCAGGAGGACGCGGAAACGCACGGGTTGGAGCGGCTTTTCCAGGAAGCAGACGCCACCCCGTCCGGCTCCTTTGAGGGCCTCCTCAATCGCATGTTCGATATCAACATTCTCCTGTCCATGGACGACTACTTCGTCCGCCGGATGAACCTGCCCACCGAGGGAATAGAGAAGAATCTGGAGTGGTGGCTGGAACGAAGAGCCCGGATCATTCGGTCCCGCGGGGCGGGATCGCCGCCACCCGTCAAACCTCCAGTTAAGGCTGGTTCCGACCAGCCAATTAATGGCTCAGCGGCCCCCTGGGCAGCGGCGTGAAGAAAGGGTGAAAGGGTAAAGGGTGAACAGCAAAGGACTCGCGTTGGGACGGGGCGGCCCAAAGAAAGGGCAAAGGGTAAAGGGTAAAAGAAGAATTCGCCGATTGTCGCTTTCTCTTCAATCCAAAATCCAAAATCAAAAATTTCCAATCGGCAATCGGCAATCGTCAATCGGCAATCGTCAATTCCGGACGATAGGTGGCCGACGTCGTGTCCGTTTCCCAGACCGTGACTGCGGAAAGCCACAGCCCGTCGCCGCTGACCTGGGGCGACAGCGTATCGGCGAAGTATTTGGCGATGTTTTCGGCGGATGGATTCGCCTGGTCAAAAGGGGGAAGGTCGTTGAGGAAACGATGGTCGAGCCGCTCCACCAGGACCTTGATGGCGGCGCGCAGCTCGACGAAATCCATCAGCAGCCCGATGGAGTTGAGCTGGGGTCCGGCAACCAACACCTGCACCTTGTAGTTGTGGCCGTGGACGTTCTCGCACTTCCCCTTGTATCCGCGCAACGCGTGTCCGGCGGCGAATGAATACTCAACCGAAATCTCGAACATCGAACCCTCCAAGAGGGTAGTCGGTAGATGGTAGTCGGTAGACGGGGAAGACACTGCTGGCGCGATTCCTGCTGCCGCGCCTGGCGTCCCGCGGGAAGTTGCTTCTTCCCTCGTCTACTGTCTACTATCTGCCATCTACTGTCTTCCCCGTCTACCGTCTACCGCTTTCCCATGAACGCTTTCACGTCTTCCAGCCGAGTGGTGCGGCGGTAGGGCGGCAAGCTCTCGAAAAACAACTGTCCATACTGCTTGCGGACCATGCGGTGATCGAGCATGGCCAGCACGCCGCGATCGCTCTCGCTGCGGATCAAGCGGCCAAAGCCCTGCTTCAGGGCGATCACCGCTTCCGGCACCTGGTAATCGGTGAAGGCGCTGCCGCCGTCTTCGTTGATTTGCCGGACGCGCGCCGCCACCACCGGGTCGGTAGGCACGGCAAAGGGCAAACGGTCGATAATCACCGCGCTCAACTGTTCACCCTGCACGTCGACGCCCTGCCAGAAGGAGCTGGTGGCAAACAGGACCGCGTGGGGCGTGGCCCGGAACTTGTTCAGCAGCGGCGTGCGCGGCATCGTGCCCTGGAGCAGCAGCGGGAAGCGGATCATCTCCCGCACGCGCTCGTAGACGCTGCGCATCTGCGCGTACGAGGTGAAAAGCACAAAAGCGCGCCCCTCGGTCGCCTTCAGGATCTCCGCCACTTCGTCAGCGGCCTGACGGCCAAAGTCCGGCTCGCGCGGGTCGGGCAGGTGAAGCGGGGTGTAAAGCAGCGACTGCCGCGCATAGTCGAAATTGGACCCGTAGATTCTCTCCTTGGCGTTCTCGATTCCCAGCCGGCGCTTGAGGAAGTCGAAAGTTCCGCCGACCGCGAGGGTGGCCGACGTCAGGACCACGGTCGGCACCTTGTCAAAAAGCCGCTCGCGGAGTTTCGCCGAAACGTCGATAGGCGAAGCCTCCAGGAAAATGCCGTGGCCCCGCCGCTCCCACCAGAAAACGAAGTTGCGATCTTGGCTCTCCAGGACCACTTCGAATGCGGCCCGCAGCTCCTTGGCGCGCTCCGCTAGCCGGTTCACTTCTTCCGGGCGGTCCTTCAACTGGCCGATCTCGCTCTCCAGGCGCACGAAGGCGTTCAGAAGGGCCGAGTAGTGGTCGCGGCTCGCTTCCAGGAAGTTCTCACGATTGTCGAAGGAGCGCCGGCCATCCTTGCCGGGAAAAAGTTCGAAGAAGAGATTGGACCGGCGCCGCATCTCTCCTACCGCGGCTAGCACCGGCATCGCGTCGGGTCCCGGGATGGCTTTCTGCTTCAACGTCGCTTCCGTATCGCGCCCCAGCTCATCGACGCGGAAGTTCGAGACCTGGATCCCGAAGTATCGCGTGGCCACATCTTCCATGTCGTGCGCCTCGTCGAACACCAGCGCCTCGTACTCGGGCAGCAGGCTGGCGAACTCCATTTGCTTCAGCGCCAGGTCGGCAAAGAAAAGGTGGTGGTTCACTATGATCACGTCGGACTCGGCCGCCCGCTGGTGCATCCAGGTGATGAAGCAGCGCTCAAACTCGGCGCATTTCTGCCCGGTGCATGTCTCGCGCCGCGCGTCGATGCGAGGCCACAGTGTGCTCGAATCCGGCAGGTCTTTCAGTTCGGCGCGATCGCCGGTCTGGGTCTTCCTTTCCCAGGCGCGAATCTTGGCGTACTGGTTCACTTCCGCCAAGCCGTCGAGCACCGGCTGCTTCTCAATGTCGTAGAGCTTCTGGCGGCACAAGTAGTTCTGCCGGCCTTTCATGAGCGTGGCTTTGACTTCCGGAAACATCTTCTTCAGGAACGGAAGGTCCTTGAAGAAGATCTGCTCCTGGAGGTTCTTGGTGCCGGTGGAGATCACCGCGCGCAGCCCGCTACGGATGAGCGGGACCAGGTATGCCAACGTCTTCCCGGTGCCCGTCCCGGCCTCGGCGATGACGTGGCGGCGATTCTGGATGGCCGCCTCCACTTCCTCCGCCATCTCCAGTTGTGATTGCCGGTACTCATAGTTCGGATGGTGCCGGGCAAGCCAGCCCTCGGGTCCAAAGACTTTCTCCAGCGAGGCCTTGGGCGCGGGCGCGGGTTTGGTGGTTGCATTAGACATCTAGCCTTCGATTCTTCGATTGTCGACTGCTGAAGCTGGTGTGCTGTACCGCATGGTTATCCCAATGGTTCTCAGTTTCCAGTTTTCAGCGCCCCCTTGTTGGGCCGTAACAGACCGAAGCCCCGGTGACGCCCCCCGGGTTTTGGAACTGAAAACTGAAAACTGAGAACTGAAGACTCTCTTCATCATGACGTCGCCGGGCTGTTGCCGGACCTGCTGCTCGATCCGGTCAAATCCTTCAGCAATTCCGGATGTTTGTCCAACAGCCTAAAGAGATTGACAACCGCCGGCAAGGGTGTCGCCTCTCCTCGTTCGTAGCGCGAGAAGGCGTTATGACCGCCGCCGGTCAGGCGCGCGGCGGCAGCTTGGCTCAAGCCGAGCTCGCGGCGGATGCGCCGGATTTCCTTGCTTTGCCGCTTCCGTTCACGCAGTACCAGTTCATCCCCCGCCGCCCCATAGCGGCGGGCGCTCTCGGCATCGAACTCCACTTCGCGGCAGGCGTCACAGCGCCAGCCCGATAGTCCCTCGACCTTAGCGGTCATTCCCGCATGGCGGATCGTGAAGGTCTCCCCCTCGAAACGTGTCATTCCATTCCTGGTTCCACAACTGACGCATTTCCACTTCATGTTCACTTCTCCTTGGAGCGCTCCTTCTTCATTTTTGATTTCTCATTTCTCATTTCTCATTTTTGCTTTTTGAATTGCTCTTCTCTGCCGCCGCTCTCTGCCGCCCGCGTTCACTTGACACTCCCACGAAAGAAAGCCTATGTTGGCTCTGGCAGGTGAACCCCCCACCCGACGCCTTCTCACAAAGCTCCGCCGCTTCAAGGATAACATACGGGTGAGCGAGGGGGCTGCCGGGCCGGGTACTGCCTGATTTGGCCTGGGAGCGCGGGCGTCCCGCCCGCTCTCGCTCCAGCCCAAATGGGGCTCGGGAAGGAGTAGAAGAGCGGGCGGGACGCCCGCGCTCCAGGCACCACCGCCGGGCCGCAACCATGACCAACCTTCCACGCATTGTGATCCTGGGCCGGCCCAATGTGGGCAAGTCCACCCTCTTTAACCGCATCTGCGGGCGCCGCCGCGCCCTGGTAGGCGACCAGCCGGGAATGACTCGCGACCGTATCTATGCCCCCGCCGAGTGGATGGGTAAGCGGTTCGAAGTGGTGGATACCGGGGGCATGGTCCCGGCCGATAAGGCAGAGATTCCCGCCGAGATCTTTCGGCAAGCGCGCGTGGCGATTGAGGAGGCGACGCACCTCGTGCTCGTGGTCGACGGGCGCGAAGGCGTGGTGCCGCTGGACGAAGAGTTGGCCGCTATGTTACGCCGCACCGGCAGGCCCCTCGCTCTGGCCGTCAACAAGGCCGATACCGCGCAACACGAGCCGCTGACCGCCGATTTCTACGGCCTTGGCATCCGCGACGTTTTTCCCGTTTCGGCCGAGCACGGCCTCGGCGTGGACGAGTTGCTGGATCACCTAACCGCCGGTTTCGAGGTAGCTCCCGAATCGTCGGGCAGCGTTGAGGACCGCGCTGCCTCGGCGGATGCTGCTAGCGTACAATCGTCAATCGTTCCCGCTGGGCGGGATCAATCGTCAATTTCTTCACAGGATGCCGGCCCTGCGGTGGCGGCGGCGCAATCGCCCGGCGCGGTTCTTCAATCCAAAATCCAAAATCCAAAATCCAAAATCGAAGAATTATCCATCATCAACGTCGCCATCATTGGCCGGCCTAACGTGGGCAAGTCCACGCTGCTCAACTGCCTGCTGAACGAGGAGCGGTCCATCGTGACGCCTGTGCCCGGCACCACGCGGGATGCCATCGACGCCGAGGTGGAGCGCGATGGGCATCGGTTCCGTTTCATCGACACCGCGGGTATCCGTTGCAAAGGAAAGACCACGCTGATGGCGGAGAAGCTCAGCGTGATGCAGGCACGCCGGCACCTGGAGCGCGCGGACGTCGCCCTGCTCATCCTCGACGCCACCGAAGGCGTGAACGCGCTCGACACGCACATCGGCGGGTACGCTCACGAGAGCCGCCGCTCCGTGGTAATCGTGGTGAACAAGTGGGACGCGATCAAGAAGGGTCCCACCGCCATCGCCGATTTTGCCGAGACCATCCGTCGCCGCATGAAGTACCTGGACTACGCGCCCATCGAGTTTATTTCGGCCCAGAAAGGACAGCGCGTGGGGAAGCTGGTGGCCACTATCGTGCGCGTCGCCGCCGCCCGCAGCTACCGTGTTCCTACGGCGGAGATGAATCGATTCCTCAAGCACCTCGATCTCGAGCGCGCCCCGGGACCCGGCGCCACGCCGTTGCGCATTTACTACCTCACCCAGGCGGGCAGCGCTCCGCCCACCTTTGTCGCCTTCACCAACCGCTCCGGCAAACTCCACTTCTCGGTGGAGCGCTACCTGGAAAACCGCATCCGCGAGCAGTTCGGCTTTTTTGGCACACCCATTGTGATCAAGTCGCGCGCGAGTCGATAGAGCGGCGGATGGAAAAGAAAGACCTTATCCACCTTATCCACAGATTACGCAGATTTCACGGATTTGATCAAAAGCAAGGGGGCGGCGGTTTCCTGCTGGCGCTCGACTCGAGCGACATAAAAGAGGAAGAGTTTGGCCCCTGAATTCGAGGCCCGCGAAACGCTTCGCGTTACCAGATGAGGCCGAGCAGTAATGGGATAGAGGATCCCTCCCATGTCCCCTGGACGCTGCCCCTATAACCTGTCCCTTGTACCCCATGGCCTGTCCACTGGCCCCTGCGCCGGACGTTGCGATCCGCACTCTGAATGACCCGATCAAGCGACCACGGTCAGAAAATGACTGACCGCGGCTACCGGCTCTCGCCACGTTTAGCAGGGTGCTGAAAAACCCGAGCGGCGCCCTTTAGGGCGGCACTTTGAATTCAATAAGATGCCCGGCTAAAGCCGGCCTCTACGACCGCCCAAAGGGGTTTTTCAGGACCCCTGTTAGAGCTCGAAACTGGGAACCCCAGTCCACCCTCCACGTGGCCGAGGGACTCGGGGTAGAGACTAGAGACAGCTCTTGAGTTAGTGCGCAGGCGTTCGACGGGCGACAAGAATCAGCACGGCGAGCGCGCCACCGAACAAGAAGAAGCTGGAAGGCTCCGGGGTCGCGTTCGCGGGCGAACCGAGAAGCCCGAGGGATCTGAAGCTCGAAAGATCAAAACCCTGGGCGGTCAGGGCGGCCACCTCATCTGGGGTAAACACCGGCGCGCCCGGATTGCGATTTACCGGCGCCATGCTCACCACCTCAGCGTTGGGATCGTCGGCCGTGACGGTGGGATCGATAGTCGCCGCCCCTTCGATATACCCGATAGCTGCAGTGTCCATCCGGAAGACTGCATCGGTCGAGATGAATTGAATGGAACAACAGTAGGTCGGATTAGTGGATCTTATTGTGATCCCGTCGTTACTCTTAATCACGAACGAGTTCGGTTTTTCCGAATTGGCGGTTCCGTCCCCAGAGACCAGACTGTTATTAGTCGCAGGATCGAGGATTTGAAAACTCCACTCGCCGTCCGTGTTTCCACAGTTGTCACAAGCGGGCCCGGCGGTCGCAGTGCCCTTTACCGAAAGGGTCATCTCCTGGCCTGCTAGCGAAATACCTGTCTTGGCGTCGACGACGTTGTACAGCACCGACGTACTCGCGACCGCATTGCCGCCACAACAGAGTTGCCCGTTAGGCTGGGTCATTAGCTCGGCCCTGGCAGAGGCAAAACTGGCATTCTGCGCGGGTTGAGCAGTCGCCGAAGTATGGGCGATGTCTTCACCGACGTTACCGGCGTCGGCGTGCTGGGGCTGTCCGAACATGTGTTCTTTGCTCACGCAGCCAACGGACGAATTAACATATCCGCAGGCCCGAACATACGCATCTCCAAATAACCCAAGCGGGAAGGTGTCCGCCCGCACTGGCGAGGCTGCTGCGACGGCAAGGATCAGAACGACGAGCCATTGACAGATCGGAGTCACCCTGCATAAGGCCGGTTTATGCTGCCTTGCGTTACTGGAGCGAGCTACTGAAATGCGCAGGGTGCGACGAGCGTGCAACGAAACGGGGTCTCGGTGATTCATCGGATCCTCCTTTTGTGGCGGACGTTATTGGTGTTCGCATTCCGAGGCGATCGATGACTCGTTCGGAACCGATGCCCAATCACCTTCGGAGCGAAATAGCCCTGACTCTAATCTGGCGTGAGCGAATAACATGTGTCAAGCTTCTTTGTTCTTTTCTTCTTTGCAACCTAATCCTATTGCCCGTCGTAGTCGTTTTTCGCTGTGGTTTGAAAAAACGCCATGGTCTCAACCAGCCGCATCGAGCGGCCCACCTCTCTAATCTCGGCCGCCACTGTTTTGCGATCGGCAGCCCTGGCGCTAAGGGGTTTTGCTACCCCGGCGCCGTTCGGCCCTGTATATGGTTCGGTCGCCGGGGGCCAAAGCTCCCAGTCCGGCACCGATTCCGCCAGAAGCTGCAACAGAAGCGAATGCTACTGTTGTACAGTTCTGAGAGCCAGGGCCTCCCCCGCACCCGCCCAGGCAGCAAAGGCCGCTCCCGCTGCCGCTCCGATGGCAGCGCCGATAAGGACATTTCGCGTTCTTTTGGTGTGTTCCCGCAAGCTGACCCGTAGCACATCCGCACGCACGACAGTGACGTCGCCCCCTCGATTGCGCAGTGAGATTGCTTCATCGGAGAAGCTTACGAACGTCCCCGTCAGGGACTTCAGGATCATGTCCACGACTTCGATCTTTTGCCCTACCTGCAACTGCTTCAAGTTTTCCCAGGGCTCTCCCTTCCTCGCATACCCCGGTCCTGGGGCAAAAGCCAGAAGCAATGCGGCCATCATCAGCCTTCGCAGAGCTTGCTCCCGACGATGTGACCGGAGAGGCCTGGTTTCGAGTGTGGTTCGCCGAAGGTTGTGTTTCATACGTGCTCCTAAGGTAGATTTTTCTTCATCGTAACTACACTGAGCCCGACCCGAGTTCAACGGGTCTACCGGGAATCAGACTGCCATCCGAGGCTCATACTGATCGCCCGTCGTAGCCGTTTGAGGCGCTGTCACTTGAACAGGCGTCGGGTCTCGGGCACGGCACGGAGCAGCCCGACCTTTCTTAATCCAGGCTGCCACTGCCGAGTTATGCGCAACCCCTGTGCGTTAATGGGTCTTGCTGCCCCGGCGGCGTTCGGCCCTGTAGATGGTTCGGTAGCCGCGGGGCAAAGCTCCCACGCCGGCACCGATTCCACCAAGAATTCCGGCAGCAGCCAATCCAATTCCTGAACAACTCCCTGCTTCGTTGGCACAGTAGCCCCTAAACGCGATACCAACGGCCGCTCCCGCTCCCGCTCCGACGGCAGCGCCGATAAGGACATTTCGCGTTCTTTTGGCGTGTTCCCGCAAGCTGACCCGTAGGACATCCGGACGCAGGACAGTGACGTCACCCCCTCGATTGCGCAGTGAAATTGCCTCATCGGAGAAGCTGACAAACGTCCCCGTCAGGGACTTCAGTGACATGTCCACGACTTCGATCGTTTGCCCTACTTGCACCTGCTTCAAGTTTTCCCAGTTCTCCTCTCCCTGCCTCGCGTACCCCACCGCCGGAGAGACAGCCACAAACAACGCGGCCATGATGACCCTTCTCAGAGCTTGCTTCTGACGACGTGACCTGAAAGGCTTTGTTTCAAGTTTTGTTCGTCGAAGGTTGTGTTTCATACGCCCTCCTGCCCTTTGGCTTTGCGCCTCTGCCAGGTTTTGCCTCTAAGGTCGAGAAGGTCGAGACTTAACCCAGGAGCCTCGCCGAGAGTCAGAGCAAGCTACATGCCAAGAAGGCGCGGAGCGAATAGTCGAAGAGATCAAACAGGTTACGGCACGGGAGGGCAGTACGGTGGTTGGAGCCGCCGCCTGGAACGGGCACCAGTGGATGCTTTTCCTAGCGGGTGGGGGTTCTACGAATGGAATCACAACCTGCTTCTGGACAAGGGCATGGAGCTTACCGCGCCACGGTTAGAGGTCCAAAACGGGTCATTGGCTCTCGCATTCCTCGGTTCCCATATACTTCCGGGCGGCGGCGCTCTTTTTTCGCGCTTTTTCCAAGCGTTCCCGCGCTTCTCGCACGAATCCAGTAAACCGCAGTGCCAATTCCCCAATGCGGTCCGATTGCCGCCGTTCGATTGCCTCGGTCGGGATCAGTTCCGTACCAACACCAATGGCGGTTGCCCCTGACAGAATGAAATTGAGGGCAGTCTGTTGGTTCACGCCACCCGCCGCGACCAATGGAATCTGGGGCAATGACCTGTTTAGCGCCTTGATGTACTTGTCTCCGCCGACCTGGGCGCAAGGAAAGACTTTTACGAAGTCGGAGCCAGCCTTCCAAGCCGTTATCACCTCGGTGGGAGTTAGTGCACCGGGCAGGACAGTGACATTTTCCTTCGCCGCGAATTCCACAAGCTCAACGTCGAAGCCCGGAGCGGTTAGGAAGTTCGCACCTGCATCCACGCACAAGCGTGCTGTTTCCGTATCCAAGACCGTACCGGCGCCAACCAGCATTTCTGGATGGTGGCGGACGAGGTGGGAAATCAATTCCACCGCCCCGGGGACGGTCATGGTGATTTCCACGATCGGTATTCCGCCGCGGGTGACAGCCTCGGCGGCGAAATGTGCATCTTCGCCGGAAGAGACTCGGATAGCCGGGATAATACCTATCGCCCTGATGAGTCCGCAGACTTGGCTTTTTTTCATCCGTTAGAATCCTTCACTGGGGTCGCAGATGAGAGGTGCGTAACCGCCATTCTATATCCTGGGTATCCTGGGTATTAGTACCACCTTCATGCCACGCTCTTCCTCGCGGCCTTTCTTCATACGGCTTCTTCACTCTCAGGCGTTGGAAGCTGATCGCCTGGGCGTGCGAACCACACGTAAAGTGTCGGCAACAAGAGGATGCTCATGAACAGGTCAGAGATGAGTCCGCCGACGATGACGATGGCGAAGGGACGTTGCGAATCTGATCCAATCCCGTGAGACAGCGCGGCAGGCAGCAGCCCCAACGTTGCCACCAGCATGGTCATCATAATGGGCCGAAGTCTCAGAACCGACCCTTCCACCGCTGCTTCTTCCTTGGTGTAACCTCTGGCCCGAAGCTGATTGATGTATTCCAACATGATGACGCCGGTTTGCACCGAGACCCCGAAAAGCGCAAGAAAGCCGACGCCTGAAGAAACACTAAAGTTGGTGTGGGTCACCAGCAACGCGAGAAGTCCACCGATGCGAGCCATGGCGACGTTGGTGAGGATGAGGAGCGCCCATTTTACCGATTTGAACATTGTGTAGAGGATAATGTAGATCAGCAGGATCGTGATCGGCAGCACCAGCAGCAACCGTCGCTCCGAGCGCTTCTCGCTCTCATATTCGCCCGCCCAATCGATGGTGTATCCGGGCGGCAACTTAACCGAGGTGTTGACCTTTCTAATCGCTTCCTCCACGGTGCTGCCCAAGTCCCTGCCGCGGACACTGTACTTAACCGCGATGTACCGGGAATTGGCTTCGCGATAGATTTCTGAACCGCCGTCCGACACATGGACTTTCGTCAGTTGTGCCAGGGAAACACGCTCGCCGGTGGGCGCCAACAAGCGAATCTTCTCGATCGCCTCCTTCGTGTCCCGATATTGCGGCAAGTAGCGCATCACGAGGTCGTAGCGCTGTTCGCCAATGAGCACCTGAGTGAGGGCGTTGCCTCCCACCGCCGTCTGAATGGCATCCTGCACGTCGGACACATTGATCCCGTAGCGAGAGGCTTGGTCGCGGTCCACCTCGAAATCGAGGTTGGGTTGACCGATAACGCGGAACACGCCCAGATCCTCCACACCGCGAATGTCCCGCATGACCCCGACGATCTCATCACCCTTGGCTTCCAGGGTTTTAAGCTCGTCGCCGTAAATCTTGACCGCTAGCGCGCCCTTGACACCGCTCACCGCTTCTTCCAGATTGTCGGAGATAGGTTGAGAGAAATTCCAAATTACGCCCGGAATCTTCTCCAGTTCGCGGTCCATGGCGGCGATCAGCCGCTCTTTGTCCTGATGGAAGACCGGCCGCCATTTGTCCTTGGGCAAAAGGTCGACGAAGTATTCCGTATTAAAGAACCCGGTGGTGTCCGTGCCGTCGTCCGGACGTCCCAACTGGTCCACCACCTGCGGGACCTCGGGAAATGAGCAGAGGATCTCGCGGGCCCTCTCCGCGATGCGCGCGCCCTCGGTCGGTCCCGTGCTCGGCGCCAGGGTACCGCGCACCCAAATGGCGCCTTCATCGAGATGGGGTAGAAACTCCGAACCGATCACCCCGCTGAAAGCCAAATAAATCGCCGCCAGAGATGAAACGGCGGCCACTCCCACCGTAAACCAGCGGTGGCGAATGGCCCAAGTGACGTCATTTCTATACCGGGTGGTCAGAAATTCCATCACGGGGTTCCGCCACTGCTTCGCCCCCGTCCGAAACAAGAAACTTGCCAGCACTGGCGCAACGAGCATGGAGAAGATCAATGCGCCAAGCAAGGCAAAAGCCACCGTCCACGCCATCGGCTTGAACAGCTTCCCTTCCACCCGCTGTAGGGTGAAGATGGGAAGATAGGCCGTGATGATGATAGCAATAGCGTAGAAAACGGGCCGTTGCACCTCATGCGCCGCAACGCGGATTTGTTCAACCAATGTGGCGTGACCTGCGTCTCGCCGGTTCAAATGGCGAACGATGTTTTCCACCATCACCACCGCACCATCCACCACCATGCCGAAGTCCAGCGCACCCAAGGAGAGAAGGTTGGCCGAGATGTGGCGCAGGTCCAAGCAGATGGAGGCAAACAGCAAAGCGAACGGAATGGTCAGGGCGACAATGATGGCGCCACGGACGTTGCCCAGGAAAATAAAGAGGACGACAACCACCAGGATCATGCCTTCCGCGAGGTTGTGCAGCACCGTGTGGGTGGTGTAGTGAACCAGATCGTCGCGATCGAGGTAAGGAACAATCTTCACCCCCGGTGGCAGGATCTGATCGTTCAACCGCCGAACCATCCCGTGAATCCCGTCCATCGTCGTGGCGGTGTCGGCGCCTTTGCGCAGAAACACGATGCCTTCCACTACGTCATCATCATCCACGACAACGCCGTCGGCCCGATGAATCGCCTTCCCGATCTGTCCAAGACGAATCTTCGGCCCTTGGGTGACCGCCGCAATGTCCCGGATGCGCAGAGCGGTGCCATTTTGGGTCTTGATCACCGTCTTCTCGATGTCGTTCACGCTTCTGACCAGACCCACGGCCCGGACGTTGATCTGCTGCGAGCCTTGTTCGATGAAACTTCCGCCCGCGTTGGCATTGGCGTTGGTGAGTTGCTGCTCAACCTGCGCCAGGCTCAAACCGTAGGAGATCAACTTGTCGGGGTCGACGCGAACCTGGTATTCGCGCGTAATCCCGCCGAAGGACGAATCATCCACCACATCCGGCACCGACTTCATGTACTTGCTGATCACCCAATCCTGAATCGATTTGAGCTCCATGACGTCATACGCCGGGTTGGTGCTTTTTATCGTGTACCAATAGATCGACCCAATCGGGCTGAAATCGGGACCAATCTGGGCGGCAACATTGGGGGGGAGTGTGACCTGCGCGATGCGCTCGAGCACCTTCTGGCGGTCCCAGTCGTTGTCCGAATCGTCATCAAAGATCAGATTGACGACGGACAGTCCAGCCAACGAAGCAGAGCGCACGTGTTGGAGATGCGGGATGCCAGCCATCTGAATCTCGATTGGTACGGTCACCTGCTGCTCAACCTCTTCCGCCGCCCGCCCTGGCCACTGGGTAATCACCTGGACCCACGTATTCGCAACGTCGGGATAGGCTTCTACCGGCAGCTTCTTGAACGCGATCAGGCCCCACACAAAGAGAAGCACGGCAACACTTAGAACCGCAAAGCGGTTGTTCAAAGCGGAATCGACGACCGTGCGAATCATTACTGCTCCACCGTATTCTGGAATTCGAGCGCGTTCGCCACGACCTGTTGGCCGGGGGCAATTCCGGAAACGACTTCCTGCATGCTGCCGGGAAGCATGTCGCCACCAACAATTTCCACTCGCCGGAATCGCGCGCCCTTCTCCGGAACATAGACCCAATCGCGGTCGTGTAGATGAACGATGGCAGTAGCTGGCACGGCCGCGCGCGTCTCTTTTCGTTGACCGTGGAAGGTAGCCGTAACGAACATTCCCGGACGCATGAGCCCGGGATTGCGCACCTCGATGCGCACCTTTGCCGTCCGAATATTCGGGTCCAGAATGGGCCCGACGTTACTGATGATTCCGGTGAAGACTCTGTCGGGGTAGGCGTTAAGGCGGATCTCGGCGTTTTCTCCGAGGTGCACATGGGAGAGGTCGTTCTCGTACACGTCGCAGAGAATCCAGACGTAAGTCAGATCGGAGATCGTGAACGGATTGGGCGAAGCCAAGCCTTGCACGCCCGCGGCATTCGTCACCTGCTGGTCTGTGATGACACCGGATACGGGAGCGCGAATCTCGACAATCGCCGATGGCTGGTCGAGGTTGACATCGCCAAGCACTCGCAGCTTCTCGGTAGTCGTCTTCACGTCAACCTTGGCCTTGGCCTCGGTGTCGTGAGCAATTTGGAGGTCATTCAAGGCGATGGCGCCCTTGTCATAAAGGAGCTGTGCTCGCTCCAGTTGGGTACGGGCGAGTTGTTCATCGGCAACCGCCTTTTGATAGTCAGAAAAAGCGCCGGAAATATCCGCACTCTGCACGCGTAGCAGCAGTTGGCCCTTCTTAACGGTGTCACCCAGGCGCGCGGAAATCTCCACGACCCGGCCGGTCGCGATTGAAATCACCGGAACATTTCTGGAAATGTCCGGGTTGACAGTGCCGGTAACTCTCAACTGTGAGGTGGCCGCATGGGCCACCGCCTGCGTTAACGGGAACTTCTCCGGATGATCGGCCTGAAATACATTGCGGTCCCCGACACGCTGGACCTTCAGCGGTGGGGGTGCTTCCGCCTGCGGATCACTCTCGCGGTTACAACCCGCGTCGAACAAGCCTAGGAGCCTGTCGGAGATAAGGCTTCTAAAATCTTACCTTTTTCCGACTCTCGGTCTTCTCAGTCGGATGTTGGGCCTTTGACACTGGCCAAGCTGCCCGGAAGAGGAGCGTGGTAGCTTGGGTCAGGTCTTTCAGGCGC
>DATFYM010000189.1:0-4779 GCA_035315065.1 Terriglobia bacterium | reverse complement strand
GAAAAGTGCCACAATACAAGCAAATAATCTATACACAAATCGACAGAGTCATCACTTACATGACTACACTCGGAGGTCGAAAATCCGCCATCACCTTCAATTCAAACCACTTTACGGAATTAATAGCAGGAACTTCGGTTTAGAGAATCTGGCGTTCGAAGCGCACCACAGTGCGGTGCGGTGGCGGCGATGTGCCGTCAGGCCCAGCCTTGCCCGGACAGGGAAGAACACTTGCTAGTGAATGAGAACAGCGGCTCTGCCTGCTTGGGTGGGAAGCAGGGCTTGCGGCCGACGGCGGGACGCCGCAGTTGGTTGCTTCGGGGGGAAGCAACCTCTCGCTCAACTGCCGCATTCCGCACCGCAGAGGCGTGAGACTAGGCGCTACTGGCCGCTATCCAGTTTACACGGAGAGTCATTCAGAGGCTCTGGGTGGCGCGGTCCCCTGTCCTCTGCCTGGCCTGAGGGCTACTGGCCGGACAACTAGGACTGCCGGTCCGAACCTTCCGTGGAAAAACTACCTCCGGGTCTTCGACCCCCTTACTAAATGTCGGCCTGAAAATCGACTACCTCAAATACGTTTAGTTCAATACTAGCTTTCAGCAACGATGTCAATGGCACAAAGGTGCTATCCGCATATAGCACCAAGGTGCCAGATACTTTACCGTTATCAACCGCGCTGGCGCAGCAGAACTCTGTGATTCAGCGGCGGTGCGGCTGACAGCCGATAGGCTACCCCGGCATTTCATCCTCTTCGCGGGACGGTTCTCCGCCGCGACGCTTCATGATCTTGTCGAAGGTCTTGAACTCCAACCTCGCTGTCCGATCCTGGAAGAACCGAGCGGTTCCAAGAGCAGACACTTCTCCGCCACTGCTGTAGCCACGAACTGGTTGATGCTGGTTCCGTCCCGCTTGCTCCGCGTCCTTCAGCGATCGGGGCAGCCGTACTTCCAGTGTGCTGCAATATCCAGTTCTGCCACCCCCTCACCCCCGGCCCCTCCCCAAAGGGCGAGGGGCGAGTGAATGCAAATTACTTGTGTGAATCCTTCTCTCCCTCGCCCCCTTGGGGGAGAGGGTGGTCCCGCCTTGCGGGACCGGGTGAGGGGGGTCCACCCTATCATGCAATGCTCAGTAGACCTGCGCGCGAGCGTGCTTTTCCAGAATCCCCGCCACATCCTTGGGGTGAAACGACACGTCCCACGCCCACCGTCCGAACCCGCCGTGTCCGTTTACGGCTTTCACCCATTCGTCCAGAAACTCCCTTTTGGTTTTGCTCTCCTGCGAGTCTTGGCCCTTCACTTCGAGAACGAGCATGGTTCCGTTGGTCAATCGAATCAGGTAATCGGGACGGTACTTCCTGACAATTCCTTGGAAGGTGTAACCGATCTCAAACCCCAGGTGATCGTTCTTCGCCCACGCGCGCACCGGGGAGCCGTCACGATCCAGGTAAAAGGCCTCGCTCGCCTCCCAAGTGCTGTCGAAGACGCACAGGTTGATGTGCGAGCGCTTCGTAATCTCGCGCGGCCTCCGCGTGCCCCACGGCCGCATATCGCCGGTTGACCGGATGGGGCGCTCGCTGTCGAAGATCGGCACTAGCTCCAGGGTGTTTTTGAACCGAATCGCCTCCCAGATGTGCTGAACCACCCGGTTCATATTCAGGGTGATGACGATTCGGCGCCTCAGTTCGTCGTTGTTGAAGAGTGGCGGAGAGATCACGATTCGCTGGCTGGTGATGAATCGTTCCACCAGCCCGATAACCTGCGCCAGCAAGTTTTCCTTGGTGCCCTTCCACGTCGGCTGCATTTGTTCGAAAACGTCCCTCGCCGCCTCGAACACAATCCTCTGGGTTCGAAACTTGCGGCCGAGGCCCAGCAAGTTGATCTCAGTGAGCCGGGTCACGTCCGGCTTGCCCTCAAGAATCGGCGCCAACTCCGCAAGCGTGGCCGTCTTCAGTGCGTCGAGTTCCAGCAACCTGACATCCGCCGGTTCGAGCGTCAGTCGGGGCCGGTACTCGTGGTCAATTCGAATGATGTTGGGCCAGGAGATTTCGTACTCGCGCTTGTTGGGGTCGGCAAACACGGGCACCGGCGGGTCCGGCGGCTGAGGGAGCGCCTCTCCTCCCCCTTCGTGGGGCAGGAAAGTGAACGGCACGCCGAAGATGTTCACGTACTCAGGGTCAAACATGAGTTGGCCCTCGGCGTTCGGCTTCGTGTCATATGAAGTGCGGCGCAAACCGCGGCCCACAACCTGTTCGCAGAGCAGTTGCGACGTGAAGGCTCGCAATCCCATGATGTGGGTCACGGTCTTGGCGTCCCAGCCTTCCGAGAGCATTCCTACCGAAATCACGTTCTGAATCTGTTCTCCTGGCTTGCCTATCTGCCCGACGGTATCGACAGTCTGGCGCAGAACCTCCGCCCTCTCCGTCTTCGAGAGTTTCTTGGAGGGTTTCTCGTCTGCCTCGCTCGTGTCCGACTCGGTGTCGTTTCCTTGCTCGGTTCCGGCCGCTTCTTCCTGAGCCTCGGCTTCGTCGAGAACCTTGGAATCAATGTGCAGAATGCGCGCCGGATCGGTTAGCTCCTCAATGCGAATCTTCTTTCGTGTGAAGGAGTACTCCACGCGGGCCGCCGTTTCCGTCCGATTGGCGACGGTGATCATCACGGGGGGCGTTTTCAGCCCAGTCTTCTGCCATCTTTCCGCCGTGTCCAGCCAGTCCTTCCCGAGCAGGTAATAAGCATTGGTCACCAAGTCCGGCAAGGGCTGATGTTCTTCGGCCTTGTGGTTGAGATTGTCTTTTACGTCCGGGTCCATGTAGATGTGGTAGAAGCGCGCTTTCTCTTTCTTGGTGAGCTGGCCGTCGTCGCGCACCACTACTCGCGGCGTTTTCACCAAGCCCGACTCGATGGCGTCGTTCAGCCCGAAGTCGCTCACAATCCAATTGAAAAGCGTCTCCTCGCCGCTCACCCTTCCGGTCGGCGCAAAGGGAGTGGCGGTGAAATCGAAGCACGTCAGGATGCCCCGTGTCTTCTGAATGCGGTCAAGCCCACCGATCCATTGCGTTGCTTCTTCGATGTCATCCCTGCTGACACCCTTCACGGGTGACTTGGGCGGCACCCTCCAGGCGTGGTGAGCTTCGTCGTTGATGACAATCAGATTCCTCGCCCCGCTCAAGTCCTCCAGCACCCTTTGGGTGAACGCCTCATCACTCTCCGGGCCTTTCTTCACCACCCTCGGTCCGGAGTTGGGGTCTTCGGGCATCAAGCGATGCCAGTTCCGGATCATCACTTTCCCCTGGCGCAGCTTGTCGAACATTCCGGGGGGAATCAGGGTGAACTCGTCGTAGAAGTTCCCCGGGCCTGCCGGAATCAGGACCTGCAAGCGGTTCCTGACCGTCAATCCCGGCGCCACAATGAAAATGTGCTTCGAGAAGCGCTTGTCCTGCGGGTAGGTGGCTTTGTTGAGCACCTGCCACGTAATCAGCATGGCCATGGTGATGGTCTTGCCGGAGCCGGTCGCCATCTTCGAGCACACCCGGGTGAACGGGCCGCCGTCGGACGGCACCTCGATGCCCTGGCGCTCGGCGGGCGCCGCTTCCGCCAGCCAAAGCAAGGTTTCGATGGCCTCAAGCTGACAGAAGAACAGTCGGCGGTTGCGGTCGCGCTGTTCCGGGTCCTGCCAGTGTTTCAAGAGAGCTTGGGTAATGCCGGTCGCGCCGGAATAGCCCGACTCCCGCCATGCCTTCACGCGGGGCCGTATCTGTTCCACCAGAGGCAACGGAACAAAGATTCCGGGGTCGTCAAACGAGCGGGAATCGGGCGTGGCCCTCACATAACCGGCGGGGCGCCTCCCTGGCTCAAGGCTGAAGGTGCGCGTCTGCCGGTCATACTTCCAGTGCTGGGCCGGTTCTTCGTAGGGCGAATTGATAATGAGGCGGTCGATGGTGGATGGCAAGTTCTCAGTCCTGCTTCTTCATGAGGATGGCAAATCCCTCCTGCTCGAAATGATGATCGTTGGTGAGTGCTTCCGAAAGCGATTCAGCTCTCATGGCGTTCATCGAGACGCAATCCGTGAGGCTGTATTCTTTGTCCCGGCGCTGCTCGTAGAATTTCAACCCGCCGAGAAATGAATCCCGCGATTGAGGAATTACCCTTACGTTTGAATTGGCGATAATTTCTCGGGCTATACCCGCGGCCTGCTGACGCAATTTCGGGCCCCCTCCGGAGAGTGCCGTCAGGAATTCGGCCAGCACTTCGTCTGTGGTGACAATCCGAACCTCGCCGAGCTCCGCCTTCGCCCTATAGGCAGCAGCGGACCAAGGGTCGCCACGCCTCGCTACGGCAATCCAATACAGGGAATCCGCGAAGACGGCTCTCATCGTTTGGGTGTTCCGTAAAGATAATGATCGAGGTTGTCCGTCAAATCGCGCGGAAGCCTGTCCCATTCGGCTTGCGGAACCTCAGCCGCCAGCTCTTGAATGATCTCTTCAATGGGCCGGGCTGCGCGGTCAGGTGGGACCTCGCTCACCGGCTGAATGCTCAATTCTTCAACTTGCGTGATCTTCAACAGCTTGCCGTTCGGTGCGATCTCACCCCACCCTTTCACCCGCACCCGTACCGCCTTGTGTTCCTTCAGTGCCCTGGTAACATCGGCTTCCTCGGATTCCCGGAAGCTCACCGACACGTGGTTCGATTCATCGGTCCAGAGCTGGAACTGCTTCTCACGAAGGTTCGCTTCCAGGACTTCCCCCGTTACGTCAAGCAGCTCGGTCCCGTTTCCGCTCATCAG
>DATFYM010000188.1:0-3294 GCA_035315065.1 Terriglobia bacterium | reverse complement strand
TGTACGAGTCCTTTCGCAGCGGGCAGCCCGCTCGCCTGCCGGAACTGCCTATTCAGTACCGCGACTTCGCCCAATGGCAACGGGAATGGCTGCAAGGGGAAGTTCTGGAGAAACAACTCTCCTACTGGCGGGAACGTCTGGCTGGCGCCCCCGCTCTGCTGCAACTGTGGACGGATCGCCCGCGACCCAGTCGGCCGACGCAATCGGGAGCGCGCGAAGCTATCGCTTTGCCCGCGAGCGTAGCCGATTCGCTAGCGGCACTGAACAGGCGTGAGGGAACCACCCCGTTCATGACCTTGCTGGCCGCCTTCCAGGTTCTGCTGCATCGTTACACAGGGCAGACAGACCTGTGCGTGGGTTCACCGATTCCCAATCGGAGCAATCTGGAAACACAAGGGCTAATCGGGTTCTTCGTGGACACCCTGGTCCAGCGTGCGGACCTCTCGGGCGACCTCAGTTTCAGGGAGATGTTGGGGCGAGTGCGGGAGAGCGCTCTGGAAGCGTTTGCGCACCAGGACTTGCCCTTTCAGAAGTTGGTAGAGGCGTTCGACCCGGAGCGGAGCTTGAGCCACTCTCCGCTATTTCAAGTGATGTTCGCTCTAAGCGAGCCGGCGGAAGCTTTAGGGTTACCGGGGGTTAGCACCCGAGTGGAGAAGATCGACTCGGGCACAGCGCAATCCGATTTAATGCTCTCGTTGGAGGAGTCGGGAGGCCAGATCTGGGGCTATATCGAGTACGACACCGATTTGTTTGAGGCGGGGACGATCCGGCGCATGGCGGGCCACTATGAGATGCTGTTGCGAGCGGCCGTGGGAGACCCCGGCCAACGGATTTCCAGACTGCCCATGCTGACGGAGCCCGAACGCCAGCAACTATGCGTCGACTGGAACGACACTTGGCGCGCATACCCAGAATGTTGTGTTTGTCAGCTATTCGAAGCGCAGGTGAGACGAACTCCCGCGTCCGTCGCGGTAGAGGACGACGACCGTCAACTTACCTACCGAGACTTGAACGCTCGTTCGAATCAAGTCGCCCGTTACTTGCAAAAGCTGGGAGTGGCACCAGAGGTGTTGGTCGCTATACTGGTCGACCGGTCCGTCGAAATGGTCGTCGCGCTGTTGGGGATACTCAAGGCGGGCGGGGCTTATGTGCCTCTCGATTCCGAGTATCCCATGGAACGCCTGGCCTTTATGGTGGAGGACTCGAACCTTCAGGTGCTCGTGACTCAGCGGCACCTCCAACATAAACTCTCCGGCTTGCAGCGCAAGCTGCTCTGCCTCGATGCAGATTGGGGGGCTATCGCTGGCGAGAGTCCCGAGGATATCGTCAGCGGTGCTCAGCCGGACAATCTGGCCTACGTCACTTACACTTCGGGATCCACGGGAGTGCCCAAAGGGGTTCAGATCCCCCACCGTTCCCTGGTCAACATGCTGACCTGGGCGGAAACGCGAACCGGATTCACCAGCAACGATACGATCCTGGCAGCAACGCGTTTGACCTTTGACGTCGCAGCATCTGAGCTTTATTTGCCGTTGATCACTGGCGGCCGCGTGGTTCTGGCGAGCAAAGAGACATCTGTTGACGGCGATCGCTTGAAAGGAAGGCTTGCGGGGTCTGGTGCTACCGTTTTCCAAGCGACTCCTTCCACCTACCGTCTGCTTTTGGAGTCTGGTTGGCAAGGCAGCGAGGGTCTTAGAATCCAGGCCGCTGGCGAAGCCTTGGCTCCCGAACTGGCCAGGGCGCTGCTCAAGAGGGGCGCGTCGGTATGGAATCTGTATGGGCCGACTGAAACCACGGTGTTCTCCACAGCGTGTCGAGTTACTTCGGCAGAAGGGCCGATCTCCATCGGTACTCCCATTGCAAACACTCAATGTTACGTGCTGGACCCCCATCTTCAGCCATTACCCATCGGCGTGGCCGGCGAGCTCTGCATTGGCGGCACCGGGTTGGCGCGCGGCTACTTAAACCGGCCTGAACTCACAGCCGAGAAGTTCGTCCACCACCCTTTCAGCAACGAGCCCGGGGCGCGTCTCTATAAGACTGGCGATCTGGCCCGATACCGGCCTGACGGGAACATCGAATTTCTGGGAAGGCTCGACAACCAGGTGAAGATTCGCGGCTTCCGGGTCGAACTAGGGGAGATCGAGGCCGCGCTGGAGGAGCATCCGGCGGTGAGCGCGGTGGTAGTTGTTCTGCGCGAGGATCGGCCGGACGAGGAGCGGTTGGTGGCGTACATCGTCCCGAAGCAGGTGCCTGCCCCGACGACTGGTGAACTGCGCGGTTTTCTGGGGCGAAGACTCCCGGAGTTCATGCTGCCCTCAAGATTTGAGTTCTTGCAATCTCTGCCCTTGACACCGAACGGCAAGGTGGACCGGCGGGCGTTGCCGGCACCCGGCGAGTCGAGGCCGGAGGCGAGCGCGGCCTTCGTGGCGCCGCGGACCGAACTGGAGGAGAAGCTGGCGGGGATCTGGCGCGAGGTGCTACGCCTCGACCGGGTCGGTATTCACGACAACTTCTTCGACCTCGGTGGCAACTCGCTCCTCGCAACCCGGGTGATTTCCGCAGTGAGGAGGGAGTTTGCCTCGCAAGTACCCTTGCGCCGCCTTTTCGAGATGCCGACTTTATCCGGGCTAGCGTTAGCCGTAGTCGAAAGTCAGGCGGAAGAAGTCGGACTGGCAGACACCCGCCGCATCTTGGACGAACTGGAAGAAGCCCCGGATGGCGCGCCAACGGACTTCACTTCGGAAGGTCCACGGAGCTTGGATGGTGGGGGAGCAAATGACTTGCTCCAGTGGATCGCAAAGCTACCTGCGGGGCAATTGGCACCGCTAGAGGCGCGGTTGAGACAGAAGTTGGAGGTAGGCTCGGGCGGGCAGAGCATCCCGCGCGGCGCCGGCACGGGCCCTAGTCCGCTTTCTTTCGCCCAGGAGAGGCTCTGGTTCCTGGACCAGTTGGAATCCCGAAGCCCGGTTTACAACATCGCCCAGGCAGTCGAGTGGAAGGGGCCCCTGGATCGCAATGCCATGGAGAAGGCTCTCGACGCGTTGGTCGTCCGCCATGAATCCCTGCGCACCGTCTTCCGCAGCGTCGAGGGAATTCCCGTGCAGGTGGTGACTCCGGCTCGGGCGGTCCCTTTCGAGGTCACCGATCTGTGTGGCCACTCGTCTGATGAAGAAGAGGTGCGGCGGCGACTGAAGGAAAGATCGCGGCAACCGTTCGACCTGAGCCGGGACCTGATGCTGCGTGCTACTCTGCTCCAAGTGGGTGAAGATGAGTATTGGCTGCTGCTGGTCA
>DATFYM010000187.1:0-31035 GCA_035315065.1 Terriglobia bacterium | reverse complement strand
TCAGTCCTGGGACGAACTCCGGCGGCGCATTCTCCAAGGCATCGCCGAAATCAACGCCGAACCGGTGGTTCACCGTTGGAAGAAGTTTGAGGCACTAACCACCAGTAATACGGCTACAGTTTAATGAAACGATATACTAGTAAGTCTTTTAGATGTGAGATCCCCTCCTAAAACGAACCAAAAACGAACCCAGGAGTAGGGAACAGGGAATAGGGGACAGGGAATAGAGAACGCAGGGACCATTCCCTACTCCCTATTCCCTACTCCCTACTCCCTATTCCCTGTTCCCTACTGCCTTCCCCCTGTGCGAACATCGGTAACGCCCATGACGCGAGTTTCCAATTTCGAGCTTCGAGTTTCGAGCTTTCGGCGCGAGATCCGGCCCATGACGCGTCTGGCGGTCCCCATTGTCCTGGCCAATCTGGGCTGGATGACAATGGCCATCGTCGACACAATAATGGTGGGCCGCGTCAGCGCCGAGGCCATCGGCGCCGTAAGCCTGGGCGGCGTAATCTTCACGGCCGTCGGAAGCTCAGGGGGCGGGGTGATGTTCGCGCTCGACACCCTGATTTCGCAGGCATTCGGGGCCGGCGACATCGAGGACTGCCATCATTCGCTTCTCTCCGGCCTTTACTTGGGCCTGCCGCTTTCAGCCGCTCTCATGGGCTTCCTTTGGCTGTTCACTCCGCTGCTGGGCGGATTCGGAATCAACCCTGCTGTCTTGAACCAAGCGGTGCCTTACCTCCACGTCCTCACCTGGAGCACGCCGCTGCTACTCGCCTTTTTTGCCTTTCGCAGCTATCTCCAGGCTATGAATCTGGCAAGACCCGTCACCTTCGTGCTGGTGAGCGCCAACCTGCTGAACGCCCTGGGCGACTGGGTGCTGGTCTACGGACACTGGGGCGCGCCTGCTATGGGCGCGGTGGGCACCGCGTGGTCCACCACGATGTCACGGTTTTACATGGCCGCAGTGCTGGCGGCGGTTATTCTCTGTCACGACCGCCTCCGGAAGAACGGCCTAAGCAGCGGGGTTCGGGATTCGGGGTTCGGGATTCGCAGAGAAGACGGGACTGGGGACTCGGGACTCGGGACTCGCAGACCGCGATTCTCGATTGTGGGCTCCCGTCTTCTGTCTTGTCCGCGAACCCCGCCGCCGGAGCACCGATTCCCGGCTCTTCTGCGAACCCCGAATCCCGAACCCCGCTTCCTGCCCGCCTCATGCCAGACCTAGATCGCATTCGGCGTGTGTTAGGGCTGGGCCTCCCCGCTGCTACCCAGATCATGGTGGAAATCGCGGTCTTCGCGGTGGCTACCGCTCTCATCGGACGGCTGGATTCGATCTCACTGGCCGCCCATCAGATCGCTATCCAGACGGTCAGCCTCACCTATATGGTGCCGCTCGGCGTAGGTTCCGCCGCCGCCGTCCGCGTGGGCCAGGCCCTGGGGCGTCGCGACCCCGTCGCGGCCGGACACTCCGGCTGGACGGCGATGGTCCTCGGCGGCGGGTTTATGGCCGCGTCGGCGGTGACTTTGCTGCTGGCTCCGCGGGCGATCGCGCGGGTGTTCACGCCCGACCCAGCCATCATCCGTGCCGCCGCTTCCCTGCTGGTGGTGGCAGCCTTCTTTCAACTCTTCGACGGCATCCAAGTAGTGGCCACCGGAGCCTTGCGGGGCGCCGGCGACACACGGACACCCCTGCTGTGTCACGCCACCATGTACTGGCTGATCGGCCTTCCGCTGGGTTACTTTCTCTGCTTTCGGGAAGGATGGGGCGCTAAAGGACTTTGGACCGGGTTGTGCCTGGCGCTGATCCTGATTGGGTTGATTTTGTTGGGGGTATGGCGGAAAAAAGTGACGAGTGACGAGTGGCAAGTGAAGTAGTTCTCAGGTAATTTTGGATTTTGGATTTTGGATTGAAGAGAAGCGCGACCACGACGGGTTCTTCAATCCAAAATCCAAAATCCAAAATCCAAAATTGCCTGAAAAGAGAGAAGAGGTAGAATATAGCTATGCGGAGACTGCTCCTGTTTGCCCTGAGCCTGGTGGGCCTGTTCATCTCCCTCTACCTTCTGTGGGTGTATACGTCACCGTCGCACCCGCTGGTGTGCCTCGGCACTGGCTGCGACACGGTTCGGGCCAGCCCGTACGCCCATGTGATGGGTTACCCCATGCCGATGTTCGGCGTTCTAATGTACAGCGCAGTGGCATTGCTGCTTTTTGCCGAGCCCTTGGTGGCAAGCTGGACGGCACGCCGCATCCGCTCCCTGGTGCTGGTGATCCTGAGCGCAGCGTTTCTCTGCTCGGTCTACCTGACCGGGCTCGAAGCCTTCGCGATCCACGCCTGGTGCGAGTGGTGCGTCACCTCGGCTATCGTCATTACCCTGATGCTGGCGCTCGCCATCTGGGAGGCATTGCGGCCCGAGTCTTTATCTAACGCGGAAACCGGCATCGCACGGCGCTTTTCGGCCGCCCGCACCCAATTTGCCCTTTTCGTGGTCGGGCTGGCGATAGGGATTCCGGCGTTCGTTTATCTGTCGCGCTCGGGTGAGTTGCCGGCGGCGCCGCCCACCTCAGCGGAGGTCCTGAACACGCGACTGGTGCGCCCCGACAGCCACGCGACCGGCAACCTGGGGTCACCGGTGATGGTGGTGGAGTTTGGCGACTTCGAGTGCCCGATCTGCGGCACCGAGCAGCCAACCGTCGATGCGATCCGCCGCGCCTACGGCAGCCAGGTGAAATTTGTCTTCCGCGAGTTCCCGCTGACAAAACTTCACCCCCAGGCGGAGAAGGCGGCGGAGGCCGCTGAGTGCGCGGATGCGCAGGGCCAGGAGGGCCACGGGGATAAGTTCTGGGAGATGGCCGACGCTCTGTACGCCAACCAGGCCGACCTGAGCGAAACGGCTCTGGAGCGCTACGCGGCTGGGCTCGGCCTCGATCAAGGCCGCTTCCACCAGTGCCTCAGCAGCGGCTCGATGGCGGCGCGCGTGCAAGAAGATGTGGACGACGCCCGCGCCCTTCAGGTGCGAGGTACGCCCACGTTTTATATCGGAGGGCAGTCGTTTCTGCGCGCTATTCCCTACCCTGAGTTTGCCTCTCTCATCGACTCGCAACTGGCGCTTCATCCCGCCACCACGGGAGAAGCGGGCGTCGCGACTGGGCTCAGCGGCCAGATCCAATCCGCCTCCACCAGCCCGTCAGCAGCCGCGCCCAACCAAGCGGGGCAGCCCGCCACCGACAAACCGGCAGGCTCCCCGAATACGACGCCGGTAAAGCCAAAGCCGGGTACAGCCGCCTCCGGCACCGATTCCGGAAAAGCCGCCGGGGCCCTGGGCGGTGGTTCCAGCCCCTTTGGCGCTGCCAACCCCTTCTCGCAGGCTGCGGCGTCGGGCACGGTGTGCAGTGAGGACGAAGCCAATAAGAAGCAGGCTGCCTTAATTCACACCTCCGAAGCGCACGAGTTGTTTGAGGCGAAGGCCCTGTTCTTGGATGTCCGCCCGGCGAACGAATTCGCGTCCGAACACATTTCCGGCGCCCTTAGTATCCCGGTGGACGACCTCAACCAGCGTTGGTCGAGCCTTCCCATGGACAAGACCATCGTGCTCTATGAAAGCGGGCGAGGGTCGTCGGGCGATATCTGCGCGGCTGGCCGCGCCGGAGGCCGCATCCTGCTCGAGCACGGGTTCAGCTTCGACCGCGTGAAGGTCTATCAGGATGGGCTGGCGGACTGGCAGAGGGCGGGGTTTGCAGTGGAGCACTAAATTGCCGATTGACGATTGTCGATTGACGATTGAAAGAATTCGAAAATCGAAATTCGCCGCGCGAAGCAGGGGGAACCGCGCCTTTACGAGTTTCGAGTTTCCAACTTCGAGTTTCGAGTTTCGAGTTTTCAATTTCGAGTTTCGATTTTCGATTTTCGACTTTCGAGGGGAAGTCGCTCCACTCGCACACGAGCGATGCGGTGACCCTGGAGACCCGCGACCGTAAACCGGTGGCCTCCAAAAACCACCTCCTCGCCGCCGGCAGGGATGACCCCCAAGCGCGTGAGAATAAAGCCCGCCACGGTCTGATAGCCTGGGTCGCGCGGCAGCGCGATGCCGTAGTCTTCCTCCAGTTGCCGCAGGCTCAGCGAGCCGTCTATCTCCACCGCGTTCTCGCTGATCTCCTGGACGTCTTCGTTCTCCTCGTCGTACTCGTCGTGGATTTCGCCCACGATCTGCTCCAGCACGTCTTCGATGGTGACGATTCCGACGAAAGTCCCGAACTCATCCACCACCAGCGCCATTTGCGAGCGGCGCCGGCGCGCCCGCTCCAGCATCTGGCTGAGGGGCATGGCCTCGGGCACGATCATCGGTTGATGCAAAATGCTCCGCAAAGCGAGCGGCGATTCCAGGGGCACGCCCTTCTTCATGCGATCGAGAATCACCGCGAAGAGGTCCTTGGTGTAGAGGATGCCGACGATGTGATCGGGCGAACCCTCGTAGATGGGAATGCGCGAGTGCTGGTCGGCGACGATCTGGTCGAGCAGCACTTTGGGGTCGCGCGTCAGCGGCAGGCAGGTGATTCTGAGGCGCGGCACCATGATCTCGCGCACCAGCACGCGGTCGAGATCGAAGACGCCGTGGATCATCTCTTCCTGCACTTCCGCCAGCAGGCCGCGCTTGCGGATGCCGGAGACGATCAGCTTCACTTCGTCCGCGGTGGGCGGCGTGCGCTGGATTTTGCCGGGGTGATGGCCGAGCGCCCGCAGCACCAGGTTGGCGGCGCCGTTGAGGGCGGCAACCGGCGCGCGCGCCAGGCGAAGGAATAGTGCGACCGGCTGTGCCACCAGCATGGCCGTCCGCTCCGCGCGTTCGTAGGCCAGCGCTTTGGGAACCAATTCGCCCAGCACCGTCAGCAGTGCTGTGATGAGGAGGAACGCGATTGCGGCGGCTATGGAGTGCGCTGCCAGGGCTGCGTGGTGAGGCAGAGCGTTAGCGAGTGCTGGTTCAAGGCCGCGGGCCAAGATACTCTCTCCCAACCACCCCAGCAGAACGCTGGCAGCGGTCGTTCCTAGTTGAACGCCGGAGATGAGCAGCGTAAAGTCGGAAAGCAAAGACAGCGCGGTCCGCGCTTGCGTCTTGCCCGCTCTCGCCAGTTGCTCCAGGGCCGATCGCCGCGACCCCAGCAGGGCGTACTCCGCCGTCACAAAGAAAGCGTTCAACGCAATCAGCGCCAGGATGAGGAAGGTTCGCAGCACAACGGCCATGATAACTAATTATGAATTATGAATTATGAATTGTGAATAGTGAAGTGTACAAGAAAGCAGTCAGGAGACGGAATAAGAAGAATTGCCGATTGCAGATTGACGATTGAAAGAGGCGTCGTTGTAAGTGGTCAGTTGTCAGTTGACGCTCATCCGAAGTCCCGAGGTGCAACTGGCGACTGAGAACTGACGACTGCCAACTTTTCTAATCGTCAATCGTCAATCGAAAATCGTCAATTCTTCTTACTCCTGTCCCCTGTCTTTCACTACTCACCATTCACTACTCACCATTCACCATTCACTATTCACGGTCGGCTCTGCTAAGATCGTTTTTGGGTGGCTCTCATGGTGACTAGTTCGACGGCGCTGAAGACAACCTGCCCCCTCGACTGTCCCGACACGTGCAGCATTCTCGTGACGGTGGAGGACGGCCGCGTCGCGCGCCTTCAGGGCGACCCCGATCATCCCTTCACGCGCGGCTTCCTCTGCCACAAGGTCACGCGGTACGACCGGCGGCTGTACTCGCCGTTGCGTGTTCTTTACCCCCAGCGGCGCGTCGGCGCCAAGGGCGAAGGAAAATTCGCGCGAATCACCTGGGACGAAGCGCTCGACGAGATCGCCCATCGCTTTCTCGCCATTCGCGCCGAGTACGGCGGCGAGGCTGTCCTGCCGTATTCCTACGGTGGCTCGCTGGGCATCGTGCAGCGACTGAGCGGGCACCGATTCTTCTACCGCCTCGGCGCCAGTCGCCTCCTGCGCACCATCTGCGATCCGGCGGCGATGGCCGGGTGGGACATGACCATTGGCAAGGCCATCTCGACCGACCTCGCCCAGGCCGTTCATTCCGACTTCATCGTCATCTGGGGCATGAACATCGCCGCCACCAACGTTCACTTCGTGCCTCTGGTCAAGGCGGCAAAGAAGCGCGGGGCTCGCGTGGTGCAAGTGGACCCCTATCGCAACCGCAGTTCGCACCTTGCCGACGACCAGGTTATGCTGCGGCCGGGCACGGATACTGCGCTGGCGCTGGGCCTGATGCACGTGCTCATCGCGGAGGACCTGGTCGATCACAACTATCTCGGGAAGTTTACGCTTGGCTTCGACGCGCTGCGCGAGCGCGTGCTCAACGACTATCCCGTCGAGCGGGTCAGCCAGATCACGGGCGTGCCCGCCGATCAGATCGTCACCATGGCCCGCGGCTACGGCCGGGCGCGCGCACCTTTCCTGCGCGTTGGTTTCGCCCTGACTCGGCACGATAACGGCGGCATGGCCATGCGCACTATCGCCTGCCTGCCGGGTCTGGTGGGCGCTTTCCGCAAGCCTGGCGGCGGGGCCCATCACGAAACAGCGGAGGCGTTCGCGTTTAACTACGAGGGACTCACCGGCGCCGATTTGTTCCAGCCTGCCACGCGCGAGATCAATATGGTGAAGCTGGGCGAGGTGCTGCTGGAAGAAAAGAACCCGCCCGTCAAGGCGCTCTACGTTTACAACTGCAACCCCGCCACGGTCGCTCCCGATCAGGTGCGGGTCCATGCGGGCCTGACGCGCGAGGATCTGTTTACAGTGGTCCACGAGCAGGTGCACACGGATACGGTCGACTTCGCGGACATCGTGCTGCCCGCGTCCACGTTTCTCGAATACGAAGACCTCTACAAGAGCTACGGCCATTACTACCTGCAAGTCGGGAAGCCTGTGATCGCGCCGCTGGGCGAGGCCAAGCCCAACCTCGAAGTGTTCCGCCTGCTGGCACGCCGCTGCGGCTTCGCCGACGCGTGCTTCGACGACACCGAAGCGGACCTCATGCGCCAGGCGCTCGGCACGCCTTCCGAGTTCATGGCCGGGATCGATGTGGAGAAGCTCCGCGGCGGCGAGACTCAACGGGTCAACGTCGCCGCGGATGCCGACCCCTTCGCCAACGGCTTCTATACTCCCTCGGGCAAGCTGGAGTTTTATTCCGAAAGGATGGCCAGGCTCGGCTTCGATCCCCTGCCCTCTTACCTTCCCTGCTCTGAGAGCCCGGAGAATCACGCGCTACACGAGAGGTTTCCTTTGCAGTTGCTGGTGCCGCCTTCGGTCCATTTCCTCAATAGCACTTTCGGCCCGGTGGAGGAGCAGCGGCGCAGTGCGGGCAGGCCCGCCGTCAAGATCAATCCGGCGGACGCGCACAGTCGCGGCATTGCCGCCGGCGATTTGGTGCGCGTGTTCAACGACCGCGGGGAGTGCCAGCTCTACGCCGAGGTCACCGATGATGCACGCGAGGGTGTGGTGGTGGCCGAGTCCACCTGGTGGCCGAAACACATGCCGGGCGGGCACGGCATCAATCGGTTGGTATCGAATCGACTCACCGACTTCGGTGGCGGATCGACGTTTCATTGCAATCTTGTGCAGGTGGCACCACTCGCTTAATTCGGGTTTTCAGGTTTCTGGCAATCGGGATTCGGGATTCGGGGCTCGGGATTCGCAGAAGAAGATGGGGGTCAGGGATTTGTTCTGCGAACCCCGAACCCCAAATCCCGAAACCCGCTTGCATCGCCACCGTATTTGTGAGATGCAGCCTAAATCAACATGGGAAGCAGCATCAAAACCACCTACTGGTCCAACACGCAAGGCGCACTGGACTCACTGCGGCAGGCCGACTCTCATCCCCATCGTGCCGACGGCGAGGGCGTACTGTTGGAGTTGATACCCACCAGCGTGCATCGCGTGCTCGACCTGAGCGGCGGTGACGGACGCCTGGTGCGTCTGCTTCAGATCGACCGGCCTCAGACTGAGTTCGTGGCTTTCGGCTTCCCGGGGCCAGCCCTCGAGCAACTTCGGAAGAACCTCTTGAAGATTCCCTCGGTCGACGTCCAAGAGGCTCTTCCGAAGTTGGTGGCTCACGACTTGATTTGCGAACTGCCCGACCTCGGGCGGTTTGACGCCGTAGTCTGCGGGCTCGCCCTTCATGAACTCGAACTCGAACGGCAGCGGGAACTCTATCAAGAGGTGTACGACAGGCTCACGCCGGGGGGAATCTTCGCTAACCTCTCCCATGTGGCCTCACCCTCGTTCGTGCTGCACGAGCTTTACCTGCAAAAGGTCGGCAAGCAGGACGTCATCCCTCGAGCCTGCCGGGTGGACGTGCAGACCCAACTCCGTTGGCTGGAAGACGTCGGGTTCGTCGATGTGGACTGCTACTGGAAGTGGCTCGAGCTAGCATTGGTCGCGGGAGCCAAACCCTGAAGGGTTCACTTTGGCCCGGGAACACGGGCGTCGCTGTCCGCTCACCGCAGTCGCTGGTGGCGAGTGGATAGTGGTTAGAAAGAGAGAAAAAGCGAGCGCCAGCGCCGCTTTGGCCAGTGTCCGCCCGACAGCCGTACCAACCTGCTCGACTCGTTCCAATCACCTCCCATTACCATTCAGGAGCCCTGGCAGCCATGCGAAGTTGCTGCCGAAAACTCAGAACCAGTTGACGGCTCAATCGCATATCTCCTAGACTGAAACGGAGGGGCCTCGTGGCTAAAGGTGCTCAACGCTCTTATGAAGACTCGATGGCTGGCTACTTCACTCCTGGTATCGTCATTCGTGATTGCGTCGGCGTTCCTGGCTCCGGTATTGCGCGCCCAGGACGACATCAAGTTTTTCCCGCTGAGCGAAGTCCGCCCGGGACAGAAGGGCGTTGGGCGCACGATCTTCCAGGGCGACAACATTACCGAATTTCAGGTGGAGATTCTGGGCGTGCTCCGGAACGCGGTTGCGCCCAAACAGGACCTGATCCTGGCGCGACTTGCCGGCGGGCCGCTCGCCGAAACCGGCGTGATCGCAGGGATGAGCGGAAGTCCGGTCTACATCGACGGCAAGCTGGTGGGCGCCGTGGCGCTCGCTTTCCCTTTTTCCAAGGAACCCATCGCCGGTATCACTCCCATCGAGCAGATGATCGACGTAGTCCCGCAGGCGAGAACAGCGGCGGACGGGCATCTTGAAACCGCACGGGCGGCGTCGGGCGCGGTCGGTTCGCTCGAGGCAGGCCAAAGGTTCAAGATTGTAAACTCGCCCGGCGGCCCGCGTTTCATCCCGGATCCCGGGGAAACAGGCGCCGTGCCAGTCTGGATGAGACGGTTCACATCGCAAAGCTCGCCGAGCTCGATGGTGAACCTTTCCCTGCCCTTGCATTTCGGCGGCTTTCCCGGCAGCCTGGTGGAGACCTACGCACCCGTCTTCCGCGCCATGGGATTTGAACCCATGGCGGGCGGCGTTCTCAGCGGGGCGCCGACTCCCGTGGCCGGAGATTCCGACGCCACCAAGAGCTTGATCCCCGGCTCGATGGTGAGCCTTTTCCTGGTAAGCGGCGATCTGAACCTCAACGCCGACTGCACGGTCACCTACCGCAAGGGCGATGATCTCTATGCCTGCGGCCACCGCCTGCTGCAAGTCGGGCCGGCGGAGATTCCCTTTGCGCCCGCGCACGTGCTGGTCACCGTGCCGAGCCTGTCCAGTTCGTTCAAGATCGATGTGCCCGGCCAGCCCGTGGGCACCATCCAGCAGGACCGCTTTTCCGCCGTCTACGGAGTGCTGGGCGACAAGGCTTCGCTGATCCCGGTCCACATTCGCCTCGATTCCACACTCAACCGGCAGACCGACTACAACCTGAACATCATCCAGGAGCCGTTTCTCTCGCCATTGCTGCTGAATCTGGCAGTAGTTTCGGTGCTCACCGCAACGGAGCGGGCCATGGGACCTTCCACGCTCGACATCAAGGGCAAGATCCGGCTCTCAGGTGGCCAATCCGTGGACCTGGAGGATGTCGCCTCTTCCGAGATGGGCGCGGCGGGCCCGGCCGGCCTCGCCGTCGCCACCCCGCTGAACTACATCATGAACAGCAACTTCCCCGGACTGCACGTCGAGGGAATCGACATCGCGGCGGTTTCGCAAGACGAGCGGCGGGTGGCCGATGTGGAACAGGTGTGGGCAACGCAGTCGGAGGTGCATCCGGGCGACCACATCGAGGTGACCGCGCTGCTGCGCACGCCATCGGGCGAAAGCCTCACGGAGAAGATTCCGGTGACTATTCCCGACAGCATCAGCGACAAGGTGCTCTCACTGATCGTGGGCGGCGGGGCCGGCCTCAACGCCATGCAATTCAGGATAACGCCGCTCACCGGTTCGCCCCGCAGCCTCGATCAACTGGTGCGGGCTCTCAATCGCATGCGACGCAACAACCGCCTTTACGCGCTGTTGATGGCTCCCCAGCGTTCTTTCATACTGCAGGGCGACGAATACCCGTCGCCTCCGCCTTCCCTGCTTCAGACCCTGATGGCGGAACCCGGCGCTTCCAGCAGCGCGACGTTCAGTTGGACGTCTGTGATCGGCGACTTCGAGGCCGGGCCCTCTCCGTATACGATTCACGGCGACAAGATGCTGCTATTGCGTGTGGCGAGCGAGGGCGACTGAAATCATTTTGGATTTTGGATTTTGGATTGATAAACCGTGTATGGGCTTGCCCTTCAATCCAAAATCGAAAATCCAAAATCCAAAATGTATCCGGCGAGTTTCGAGTTTCCAGTTTCCAGTTTCGAAAGGTCAGGTAATGAAGAACTGCAAGGCAATCATGATTGCGTCGCTCGCGGCCGCGCTGACGGTGCCGCTTCTGGCGGTGGAGACCAGTTTCTGGCAGGTTGGCTCCTTTGAGGACTTCCTGCAGGGCACGATGACCAACGTCGCTCTTAGCAGCGAAGGCGAGCTGAGAATCTCGCCCGAAATCAAGGCCGTTTTCAGTCCGGACGAGAACCTGGCCCTGTCGCTGGCGGCAGACCGCAACCACAACCTTTATATCGGTACCGGGCATCAGGGCAAAGTCTTCAAAGTGGACGCGCAGCAGAAGGGATCAGTGTTCTTCAAGGCGCAGGAGCCCGACGTGTTTGCCCTGGCGGCGGGTCCGGACGGCGCACTCTACGTGGGGAGTTCGCCGGACGGAAAGATCTACAAGGTCACTTCTGACGGAAAGTCTTCCGTTTTTTACGATGCGAAGACAAAGTACATCTGGGCGCTGGCCTTCGACGCCGGGGGCCGCCTGTATGCCGGGACCGGTGACCAAGGGAAGATCTTCCGGATCGACCCGAATGGCAGAGGTTCCCTGTTCTACGACGCCAAGCAGACCCACATCATGTGCCTGGCCTTTGAGAGGGCGGGCAATCTGCTGGCGGGCAGCGTCCCGAATGGGTTGATCTACCGCATCACGCCGGAAGGCAAGGCCTTCGTGATTTATCAAGCCAGCTTGCCGGAGGTCCATGCGCTGGCCCTGGATTCTCAAGGTGATATCTACGCGGCGGCGCTCGGGGGCGCCGGGGGCAAGGGCTCACCGGACTTGCTGATACCCACTGGCCCGCCGCCAACTGGTACTCCCGGTGTCACCACCGTGACGGTAGAAGCATCGACGGACGATGCGCCGGAGGAGAGCGCCAAGGCCCAAAATCCGCCCGCTGCCGCGCCGGCTCCCCCCAGCTTCAATCGATCCGCAACGCCGAGTGCGCCCTTTTCAGTGCCCAAAATGCCTCAGGGAAAGGGCGCCTTGATTGAGATCCATCCGGACGCGAGTGTCGAGACTATCTGGAGTTCCAACAACGAGAGCATCTTCGGTCTGGCGGTGCGGAACAACCAGGTGCTGTTCTCTACCGACGCCAACGGTCGAATCTTTAACCTGACACCATCACAGGAGGGTTCCGGTCTGACGCTGCTGGCCCAGACGCGGGAAGCTCTGGCTACCCGGCTGCTCCTGGAGGGCGGCGACCTCTACGCCGCCACTGCCAGCGTCGCCAAGCTCTTCCGGCTGGGCGCCAGTCCTGGCGCAGAGGGTACCTTCGAATCGCAGGTGAAGGACACGAAGTTCGTCTCGCATTGGGGCACACTGGTGTGGCGGGACGAGACTCCGGCGGGCACTTCCATCCAGTTTTTCACTCGCTCGGGCAACACCGACCGTCCGGACCCAACGTGGAGCGACTGGGATGGTCCCCTCAGCGATCCTAACGGGAGCCCGATCAAGAGCCCGGCGGCGCGCTTTATCCAGTGGAAGGCCGTGCTGCACGGGTCGGGGGCCGCGACGCCAGCACTAGACGATGTCACGCTGGCCTACTTGAACCAAAACCTGGCTCCGGAAATCCGTTCCTTCAGTGTCTCCACTGCTGGCGATAGGGCCAGCCCCACAGGAGGATCGGCCAACGCCACTCCGTTCTCGGGCGGCGTCGTAACCGTCACCTCTGCCGCTGGTTTTGGTTCGGGCGCACCCTCCAGGTCCCCAGCGGAGAAAGTTCCGGTCACCCTGAGCTGGCAGGCGGACGACCCCAACGGCGACACGCTGACCTATTCGCTCTACCTGAAGGCGGCCGACGAAGAGGAGTGGCACCTGTTGAAGAACCGGTTGGGGCAAACCAGCTTCACGCTCGACCCTGCCTCGTTCGCGGACGGGCGCTATCAGGCCAAACTCGTAGCCTCGGACGAGGAGTCCAATCCTCCCGGCACGGCGCGCCAGGCGGAAATGGTGAGCGCGCCCTTCTGGATCGACAACACGCCGCCGGAGGTCACGGTGCTGAAGTCCGAGACGCGCGGCGGCGGGATTGAGGTCCAGTTCCAGGCGGAGGACAGCGTCTCCCCTTTGCACAGCGCAGAGTTTTCGATCGATGGCAAGGAATGGAAGGACATTTACTCCGACGATGGCGTGGTGGACTCGCGCCGCGAGACTTTCACGGTGAACGCAGGGAAGCTGGCGCCCGGCGAGCACGTGGTAAGCCTGCGGGCTTTTGACAGCGCCGGGAATGCCGGGGTGGGCAAGGCTGTGGTTCACGTGCCTTGAAGAAGTTTTCAGTTAGTTGTCAGTTCTCAGTTCTCAGTTCTCAGTAGCCATCAGCTTTCAGCTATCAGCCATCAGCAAGACAACCGAGCGTTCTTGCTGATAGCTGAGCGCTGATGGCTGACGGCTAAGACTGAAAACTGAGAACTGAGAACTGATGTAAAGGACAACTCCCGTCAGATGGCCGGCATCTCACCGAACGAGTTGAGGTGCGGCCTAAGTGATGCGCTTTGAGCTCAGACAAAAACGCACCAATCAAGGTCGCTTCCGACGCTCAACTGATCGCGCGTGCACAGCGGGGGGACGAGGCCGCGTTCGCGGCGCTCTTTGAAGCGCACAAGCGCCGAGTTTACTCCCTTTGCCTGCGAATGGTCAGCGATCCCACGGAGGCGGAGGACTTATCGCAGGAAGCGTTCCTCCAGGTCTTCAGGAAGCTTTCCACCTTTCGCGGCGAATCGGCATTTTCGACTTGGCTGCATCGGCTGGTGGTGAACGTGGTGCTGATGCACCTGCGGAAGAAAGGTCTGCAACAGGTTTCTCTGGATGAGGTCGACAGTTCGCAGGAGGAACCGGTCAAGCGCGAGTATGGCGATGACGACCGTCGCCTGCTCGGGTCGGTGGATCGGATCAATCTGGATCGGGCCATCGCCGAGCTACCGCCGGGTTACCGCGCGGTGTTCGTCCTGCACGATGTGGAAGGTTACGAGCACAACGAGATTGCCCAGATCATGAGTTATTCGGTCGGTAATTCCAAGTCGCAGTTGCACAAGGCGCGCCTGAAGCTGCGCGACTGGCTGCGTCGAGACGAGGCCCGGAAAGCCGCCGCCTTAGAAGCTACGGAAGCGACCGCCGGCGCGGGGCAAGCAAAGCCCGAGAGGCCGTAAAGCCATGTTAGAGCAGTTACGCGAAAGAGCGGGTCTACCGAGCGGCACCTGCGGGGAGTTTGATGCCGGACTGTCCGCCTACCTGGAGCAAGAAGGAAACCCTCTGGTGGCCGCGCACGCGGAAGACTGTGCGTTGTGTGGCGTGTTGCTTAGGGACATCCAGCTCCTCGTCGCGGAGGCCGGTAGGCTGGAACTGCAAGATCCGCCCGCCAGGGTTTGGCTCAACGTCCGCGCTGCCTTGGTCGCGGAAGGACTGTTTCACCCGGCTGGGCCGAGCGACGCCTGTCGTGCATTTTACGCCGCACTCTTAGCTTACCTGGAGGGCGAGAAGACGCCCGCCGCCGCCCGGCACGCTGAGGAGTGTGCGTTCTGCGGCGTGGTGCTCAACGACCTCAGGTTCCTGATTGCGGAAGCCGGCCGCCTGGAACTGCAGGATCCGTCCCCGAGGGTCTGGGCCAACATTCGCGCTACGCTGGCGGCCGAAGGCGTGATTCACGAGCAACTGAACCCGTGGACTGGCTGGCTGCGGCACTTCGAATTCCTCCATCCCGCGCCGGTGGCCGCGATGGCGGGCATGATCTTTCTTGGCGTGCTGCTGCTCGGCGGCCCGAGGGTGAACAATCATAACCAAGCCGAGAGCAGGTTGACCCTTGCCGAGGATCCGACCTTATTGCAAACCCAAGAAGAAGTACGACTGCTCGAGCGCAGCTACCACGAGCAAGAAGCGGCAATCGCGCCCGAAGTGAAGGCCGACTTCCGGAAGAGCCTGGAGTCCTTGGATAGCTCGATCCAGGAAGCGGAGCATTCAATTGGGCAAGGATCGGACAGCAGCTTGGCGCGCGAGTATCTGCAAGGGGCTTATCTTCGCAAAGCGGAAGTGTTATCTTCAGCGCTGGAGTATGCCGGTCGCTGAACCGGGAGGAAGCCGAACTTGATCAACCGATTCCTGCGACGCGAGGTACCAAAACCCGCCTGGATGGGAGAGCTCGGTTTCACGGGGCTGTTGCTGCTCTCCCTCCCCTTCGGCGGTTTAGCCCAGCAGGGTGGGGCACGTTTAGAGAAGACGATCGATGCCACGCCAACTCCGCGCATCACCCTGAACAACCTCAACGGCCACGTAGTGGTGAAGGGATGGGACAAACTGCTGATCCACCTTGTTTCCACCACCTCCTCGCCGCGGGCGGACGTCGAGATGGAGACGATGCCCTCCAAAGGACCCGCCGAAAAGCTCCGCCTCGAAACCCTTCTGCGGGAGAACGGGCTGAGCGCCAAGGAGAAGAGCACTGATTATTTTCTGGAAGTTCCCTCGGCATCGAGCCTCGATCTCCATAACTTCGAGGGCGATGTGCACGTGGAAAGGCTGCAAGGAGACGTTGGCATTGAATCGGGCGGCGCTCCCGTCGAGGTGGACGATGTTGGCGGCCACTTGGCGGTGCGCTCGCTCGACGGCAACATCAGGATCAGCCGCTCTGCTGGTCGCGTCGAAGCGAACTCCGTGTGCGGCAACCTCTATTTCCTTTCTCCCACTGGCACTCACCTGAGCGCCAACACCACCTCTGGCAAGATTGTTTTTGAAGGCGACTTCGTACCGGCCGCTGACTATCAGCTTTCCACCTGGAACGGAAACATGGATGTCTTCATTTCTCCCAACGGTTCGTTTGAGCTGGATGCGAAGTCCATAAAGGGCAAAGTGCTTCGCGATCCGGAAGTTACCCTTCGACCCAAACCCAGGCGCTCGACTTCGTATCCCGGCGCGAACAGCCTCATGGGGACCTCTAACACCGGCAAGGCAACGGTCGAACTCAAATCCTTCAGCGGTATAATCCACATCAACCCATTGAACCGTAGAAACAACGAGGAGTGACGAAGCGTGAATTCTGCGCGGCAACTCTTCTGCGCATAATTCGTCGTTCCGCATTCATTGTTCTTCGCTGGCCGAGCAACAGGCAACGGTGAATGCCTTAATCACCGGATCGCCCAATGATACAATCACCCCATGACCCGACTGATTTATCTCCTGGGATTCATGGGGAGTGGCAAATCCACGGTGGGCGCTCTGCTGGCTCGCGCGCTGGGGTGGCCCTTTATCGATCTGGACGCGGTGATTGAAGCCGCCCAGGGTGAGACCATTCGCGGGATCTTCGAGCAGGCCGGTGAGCCCGCCTTTCGCCGCATCGAGCACGCGGCCTTGACCGAAGTCTCCCGCACCGAGCCCGCTGTGATCGCCCTCGGGGGCGGCACTTTCGTTCAGGAACCCAACCTCCAACTGATTCGCGCCGCTGGCGGAGCCACCATCTGGCTCGATTGCACTCTGGACGAGCTGCGGGTACGCTGCCAGGGGATCGAGAACCGGCCGCTGTTTCGCGACGACCTGAGCTTCCGCAACCTCCTCGAACAGCGGCTGCCGTTCTACCGCCTGGCCGACTATCGGGTGTCAACGGAAGGGCGCGCGCCCCAGGAAGTAGTGCAGGAGATCCTACGCCTCAACATCTTCTGAACAAAACAGTGGCGAGTGGCTACTAGCCGGGGTTGGTCTATCCCGCTGCAAGAATGATGAGTGAACAAGCCGAACCCCGAGTCGTTCACCCTCATTCGTCCGCGTGCCTTGCCTTCCATCGTCACAAGCCGCTTCTTCATTCATCGTTCATCATTCATCATTCATCGATGTCTTCACTTCCCCGCTACCGCCCGGCCTATGCGCCGCATCCACGCCAACTCGTCTTCGGCCATGGGACCAAGCCGCAGCGCCTCGAGCGCCTGTTCCATTTGTTCCGCGTCGGCCGCGCCAGTGAGACACACATCCACCTCCGGCCGGGTCAACACATAGCGATAGCAATCGGTACCCGTTGGCGCGCGCTCGCCCTTGGGAAGCGAGTGGGTGCCCGGGAGAAACCCTTGCAGCGTTCCCTTGCCCAGCAGTTGTCCCCAACTGGTCGCGGTAAACGACACCATGCCGGGCCGGTCGCCGGTGGGCAAATGCGGAAAGATGTCGATCTCGGCGCCCGGATGAGCAGCGTTATAGCGGAAATGGATCACGTCGAAGTCGCGGGCAGCGGCGATCTGCGGCACCAACGTGCGCTTGTGGGTCGAGACCGCCAGGAATCGCGCCAAGCCCCGTTCTTTCAACCGGCGCGCCGCATCGAGAATCTTCGGCGCCACCGTCCGGTTCCACATCCCGAGCAGCAGGACATCGGCGTAATCGTAGCTCAAAGCCCGTAGCGCGCGCTCCACGCTCCAGGCTACCAACTTGGCGACCCTCGAATAGGACTGGATAACCAGCACGAACCGCTCGCGTTGTGGTCGCAAGCGTTTGATCGCAGCCCCGAACGAATCGCGCCGGCGGCTGCCCCAATAGATATAGTTCACGCCCCGATCAAAAGCCCGCTCCACGGCTTCTCCCGGCACACCGTAACTCGCGGAGATTCCCAGTCGTCCCACCTCCAGCCCGGTTCGTCCTAAGAGCGCTCGCTCGAAACTGCTAGATCGTGTTTCAGCCATGGCTATCATCATACCCTGAGTGCTCTGAGCCCGGTGGCCGACGATGCGGTAGCCACCACGCACGGCGCAGGCTACGGGAAAAAAGGCTGCGGACGACGGACTACTGACCGCGCAAAGTCTTCTCGATGGCCTCGCGGTAATGCTCGATGCCAGGCACGTCGAGCCCCGGAGTCTTGGCTTGGTCGTCCCAGCGGCGAACGCGGACCGCCTCCCGGAAGTAGCGGTGTTCTTCGAACTGGCGGGCTTCCGCCTCGCTGAACGGCCCACCCTGGAGAGCCAGACTCTGAACCGAGGCCGGAGACAACTGGCTCAGGTATTCCGGATCGGCGCGGCAGAGGTAACGCTTGGCGGCGACGTGCAGGCGCACGGGCTCGGTCACCTCCGGCCCGAAGTATCGCGCCAGCCAGGCTTCGCCCGCCGCTTCGTGGCGCGCGTCCACACCGTGGTCGGCGATGTCCTCCGGCATACCGTGCACCAAGTGACCAACGTCGTGCAGCAGCGCCGCCACCACCAGCGACTCTGGGGCGCGCTCCCGCTCGGCGAGGTAAGCTGCCTGAAGAGCGTGCTCCTTCTGGGACACCGCCTCTCCAAAGTATGCGGCGTCACCCCTCTTTGCAAAGAGTTCGACAATTTGATCGAAAATGATCATCGCAGTCGCCTCGAATTGTATCACTTCGTCTGTCAAACCGAGAGTAAGTTGAATCGCTCCTCACGATTTCGTTCCCGCACACCTCCGTCCCGAAAACGGACAGCCACGGCCGGCCCTATTTTCAGGCAGATTGCGTATTGGCAATAAGATACGGACCATCTCACTTGGCACGCTACGTGCTACCCTAACAGCCTAAGAGAGGTAGGAATTATGATCCACGACCTACGCTACGCCTTCCGCATGCTGCGGCACAATCCCGGATTCGCTCTGGTTGCGATCATTTCGTTGGCTTTGGGGATCGGGGCCAACGCGGCCATATTCAGTCTGGCGGACTATGTTTTGCTTCCCCGCCTGAGTGTGCCTAATCCTTCCGCAATGATGGTGGTCCAGTCGCAATTCCGCGGCGAGAGCGTCGGAAACCTGTTCCAATACAACGGTTTGTCCTACCCGGATTTCGAGGATTTCCGCAAGAAGAACAACTCCTTTGCCGGTTTAACCGCCTCGCAATATTTCCAGTTTGGCTTCGCCCCAGATAAAATCGCGCAGCCTCAAATGAAATTCGGGGCGCTGGTGAGCGGCAATTTCTTTGACGTGTTGGGCGTGCGCCCGGACCTGGGGCGGAGCTTCCGTCCCGACGAGGACAAAGTGCCAGGGCGTGACGCGGTGGTGGTTCTCAGCCACGATCTCTGGGAAACCGAGTTTGCCTCGGATCCCGACGCGGTTGGTCGAAGCATCTTCCTCAACGGCCTGCCCTTCACAGTGGTGGGGGTAGCCCCCGGATCGTTCACGGGACCAAATGCCTGGGTCCGCGCCGACCTGTATGCCCCACTGGCGATGCAGCCCGCGCTGGCCGGCGGGTCCGAGCAGAGTGAACTCGAAATGCGTGGCCTTCGAGTGCTGATGGTGATGGGACGACTGAAGCCGGGAGTCCGGCTTGTGCAAGCCGCAGCCGAGACCAGGGTGATTGGGCAACAACTAGCCCAAATGTATCCGAAGACGAACCGCACCTGCTCGTTTGAGGTTATGACGTACCGGCAATCCACGACGATTCCGACGACGACAGCCCTTTTCCTTTTCCTGTTGGGGCTGGCCGGAGTGGTGCTGCTGATCGCTTGCGCCAACGTGATGAACCTCATGCTGAGCCGTGCCTCCGCCCGGGCACGGGAGATCGCGGTGCGGCTGGCCATTGGCGCGGGGAGGGCACGGCTGATCCGCCAACTGTTGACGGAGAGCCTGGTGATCGCCATCCTGGGTGGGGCGTTGGGGCTCCTTCTCGCACAAGCGGGCGCGGATCGGTTTTCGCAAATCCGCGTCCCGATCGACATTCCTCTCGTGATCAGCATCAAACTCGACCCTCTGGTACTGCTGTTCGCGCTGTCGGTTTCCATGGCGAGTGCCATCCTGTTTGGACTGGCTCCGGCGCTCCGAAGCACCCGGACTGACTTGGTTCCCGCTCTGAAGTCCGGAGGCGCCGCTCCCGGCCAGCAGCACCGATTCCTGGGAAGGAACGCGCTGGTAATCGCGCAGGTGTCGGGCTCGCTCCTCCTCCTGGTGGTCGCAACCCAAGCGTATCGAGGGGCGCGGAACGTTCTCTCCTCCCCGGCCGGTTTCCGCACGGGCCACCTTCTCATGGCCAGCTTTAACCCCTCCCTGGCTCGGGACTCGACGGAGCAAACGAACGAATTCTACCGGCGGCTGCAAGAGCGGGCACGTACTCTCCCGGGTGTGAAGTCCGCAGCCCTGGCGCAGGCCATGCCCATGGTCCCGGCATCACCTTCGATCCGGGTCATCCCCGAGGGCGTCCAATTGCCGACCGGGACTGAGGCAGTCAACGTGTTTTCCAACACCGTCAGCGACGGCTACTTTGGCACTCTCGGCGTGCCCCTGGTGGAAGGCCGCGAATTTACAGTGACCGATCGGGCGGATTCTCCGCGCGTAGTGATCGTCAATGAGTTGTTCGCCCACAAGTACTATCCCAATCGAGACGCGATCGGAAAACGGCTGCGATTGAAAAGCACGGATGGACCGTTCGCCGAGATCGTCGGGGTGGCGAAGCAGGGTAAGTACGTGTTCCCGATCGAACCGCCGATGGAATACCTTTACCTGCCGCTGGCCCAGAACCCCGCCGCAGCGTTGACCCTGATGCTCGAAACGGATGGACCTTCGGCCGGATTGACCGGGCCGCTGCGCGAACTGGTACGATCGCTGGACTCGCGTCAGCCGATTTACGGTGTGCGGACCATGGAAGAATTCTACGACGTGCGCGCCCATAAGACGCTCGGTCTGTTTGTCGAAGCCATCGCCGAGTTGGGGACCCTGGGACTGGTGCTGGCGTTGGTGGGGCTCTACGGATTGATGACTTATTCCGTAAGCCTGCGGCAGCGTGAGATCGGAATCCGCATGGCGATTGGTGCGGACCCCGCCACCGTGGTCAGGATGGTGCTGAAGCAGGGGATGATTTTGGCCGGCACCGGAGTCGCTATCGGCTTGGCTCTGAGTGTTGTCGCGTCTCGACCGACGGCCGCCCTGGTGGAAGAGAACGGTTTCAATTGGCCGCTCGTCGCGCTGGTCACATTAGCCCTTCTGGGCATGGCGGCGCTGGGCTCTTATATCCCCGCACGACGCGCCTCGGGGGTGGATCCGAACACGGTCCTGCGACAGGAGTAGGCTAACGTGGTCTCGCCCGCTGTGCCGGAGCGTCCCCCTCCCGCTCGAAGAAACGGCCACAGCTTTGGGAGGGAAAGGTAGATGCAAGCCGAACATGAACGCGGGCAGGATGCCCGCGACACAGCGGGCGGGACGCCCGCGCTACCCGACAAAACCATCGGCCCAATATGAAAATGCTGAATTCCCCCTTCCGAACGAGACTAGCTACAGGACTGGTCTGGGCCACGGTGTGTGGCTTGGTGTCTAATATTAGGCTGTCGGCAGTCGATTTTCCGCAAGCCTCGATCACCAACGGGCAGATCCGCGTGAAGCTATACCTCCCTGACCCGAAGAACGGATACTATCGCGCCACCCGGTTCGATTGGTCAGGAGTGATTGCCAGCCTGGAGTATAAAGGGCACAACTACTACGGGCCATGGTTTGACGGCGTGGATCCTAAGGTCCACGACTTTGCTTACCAGGCAACCAAGCTCATTGCTTCACCCTGCACTGCGGATTCGGGTCCGGTGGAGGAGTTCCAGACCAATGGAACGGCCTTGGGATGGGATGAGGCCAAGCCCGCCGGTACGTTTATCAAAATCGGCGTCGGAGTGCTTCGCAAGGACGACGGGAAGTATGATTTTGTGAAGCTGTACGAGATCGTCGACCCAGGGAAATGGACGGTCAAGACACGTCGCGACTCCGTCGAGTTCAGCCAAACGCTGACCGACCCGTCGTCGGGCTATGGTTATCTCTACCGGAAGACGGTGCGGTTGGTACCAGGCAAGCCGCAGATGGTGTTGGAACACCATTTAAGAAACACCGGCCGCCGCACCATCCAAACCACCGTCTACAATCACAATTTCCTCGTTCTCGACCAGCAGGCCCCTGGTCCGGACTTCTCGATCACCGTTCCCTTCCCTATTCATTCACCACGCCCACCCCAGAAAGACCTGGCGGAAATTCGCGGGAACCACATCGTCTATTTGAAGGTGCTGGAGAATGAGGACGTCCTGGAAACCCCGGTGCTGGGTTTCAGTGACGGTCCCCAAGACAACAAGATCCGTATTGAGAACCGCAAAGTAGGCGCCGGCATGAGGATCAGCGGTGACCGGCCGCTCTCGTTCGTAAACCTGTGGTCAATCCGGAGAGTGCTGGCGATGGAGCCCTTCATCACCATGACCATCGATCCGGGCAGCGAATTCACTTGGAGAATCTCGTACGAATACTACACGCTTCCGCAAAACCCCAAGTGAGCGCGAGCGGCGCCGGATTGGTTGCCGCCCGGCGTCCTGTCACGCCCGGCCATTTGCAAGCTGTCAGCAAGGGTAGCCCGTTGGGCGGCATTCTGATATTACGACCCGGACTATGCACCTTGCCTCGAGCCTTCTTCAACGCGTCTTCCCTTGAAGCTGCTCAATCGCCAAGTCACATTGACCGATCACCGCATAGTCCCATTCGTCCTTGATCTCCCGCTGTTGGTGGTGCGCGCGCAGATCAAGCAGTGGTGCCAGCGCGCGAACGTCGCCCAACTGGTTGAGCACCATTGCGATATATGCAACTCGCTTCTTCGGCGCGTTGCCCTGTGCGCATTCAAGCAAGTGCGGCACGATCGCGGTCCCCATTGCGACGAGTTGATGCACCGCGTCGAGCTCAGGCAACTCTGGGGTCCCGAGGTCAAACGAGACCGGCTCAGCCGCATCAAGTTCGCTGAGCAGAGAGTCTACCTGGTCAGCAAGCGTGAGCGATTCCATGTGATCCTGCCCAAGAAAGTGAAATCGTCACAAAAAGGAAGCTCGTTTTCAGGTCAGAACGTTGCTGGTAACAGCGCCGTTCACTATGCGCGTCGATAGCGACCAGTTCACCGATTTCCGGCCGCCTGATCCCACCAACGAAGTAACAAAACTGCGGTCGTGCTCGATGTTACTCGTTGCGTTGTATCCGGTACTCGGCGGGTCAGCCATCGAAATGATGTAGCCGAGAGGCGCAGTGCCGCCACCCAGGAATTCCTGGCGGAAAGGTGAATGTGTGGCATCTCGCCCGCTTTTGGCGATGTCATCATGGGTTTGTCCCTCATCAGGTTGAACCGCGCCGTTGACACGGAAGCGGGTGCGAGTGACAGTTTGCTCCAAGTGAAACTGATCCGGCAAGCAAGGGCTCGCGATTGCGCCGTACAGTTGGACGTTCGCACCTGCGCGATCACCCGTGTCAAACGTGCCGCCCGTACCCGGGTGCCCGTAGAACCCTGCGCCCGCCAGGTCCGGGTAATAGCTGTCCATCGTCAACCCGCCGAGGAACGCGCCTGACGTGACCTTATTCATGCTCCTCGCTTGTGCGCACGAGTCGGACGCCGGAGGTGCGGGTGCCGCAGGTGCGGCGGGCGCTGGTGTCGCTGGGGTGGCGCCGCCTGCCGGGGGCTGATCGACTATCTGCTCCTCAGGAGCGCCCGCAACGGGAATGTCTGCGTGCGATCCCCCTCTTGCCACAGGAGCCCGAATGGAAAGCAACCGCAGCGCGCCAAAATCGTGAACCATGGGAGGTGGATCGTGTGCCGCACTTCGGCCACGGTTCGCCTCGATACCGGTTGCTGGCTCACCATAGCCCCCTGAAGTTCCTGTTGCTACCCCCGGGTGAACCGACATCGGAGTTGTGGTGTGCGCCGCCATCCGGCTGAATTGTTGGCCGAAGCGGGCAATATCGTTTGTTGAGCGTTCTTTTTCACCGCTCCCATTCGCTTCCAAAAGCCGCAGTACGGCTTGATTGCCGATCGTTCGCTGTAACTGAACAATCTTGTTCACGTCACGGCTGTGGCCGAAATGGGTGCGAGCGGGTGATGCAGTCTTGACAGATGGGGCCTGCCGAGATGTTTTCGATGTCCGGGCAAACGTTGGCATGGCTAGTCTCCCTTCGTTTGATATCACACGCCTAACCTGTGTCTAGGCCGACGTGGACGAGACCGGAACGCCGATTTGCGGCGGAGCGGCACAAGACTTGGCCTCAAGAAATCCCTGACCCTTTCGAGACGAGGATAGGATACCACAAACAAGAGGCTGTGCGCCTGGAGTCCCCGCTAAGGCCGCCGAGGAAGGACGCTACCTGCTTGACCTTTCCTGATCAGATGTGTATATCAGAAGTGGGGCGAGATGATCGGCTTGGGGCAGCGCGTTACCGCTCATCCTTCAGAGGAAGAAGTATCTAAACGTGGACGAGTGTCCGCCCGTCCCGGTGTTGTCGTCCCGGTATTGAGCGTGCGTGATCATGAGAGGAGAACCCTCGATGAACTCAGAGCCTAGTCCTCAACCAGAGCTAGCTTCAAAGAAATGGGTCCTTGCGTTCGGCGTCTATCTCGTAATTCTGAACCTCCTGCTATTGTACCTGCTTCTCAGGCTGTGGCCCGGGCAGGTGCCTCTGACAGCGGGACCTTTACGGGTGAAGCTGATTCCGGGTGTATGGGAGCCGGAGGTCTGGACGGAGGTCCGCTTTCTGGCTTTGGTGGCCCTGGTGGGTGCTCTCGGAAGTTACATCCACTTGGCGACCTCGTTTGCCGATTATCTCGGCAACCGGCAATTTATGAAGAGCTGGACGTGGTGGTACGTCTTGCGCCCGTTCATCGGCTCCGCGCTCGCCGTGGCTGTCTACTTTGCAGCGCGCGGCGGTTTGGTTTCGGGCGCGGCCCCCGCAGACTTGAGCCTCTACGGGGTCTCGGCCATTGCCGGACTGACAGGCATGTTCTCCAAACAGGCCACGGACAAGCTTCGGGAAGTTTTCGAAACCCTCTTCAAGACCGAAAAGACACCGCGAGCCGATGCCCTGAAGCAGCCGACCGATCCCGGCAAACCCAACTCGTGAGCCGGACCTTTGCTCACCAGTGAATCAGGCTGGGCATTCTCTATCCTGGTTGAGTCGGACCTCCCTATAATTCTCAAGCAGAACCAGAGGGTCGAAATCTGGAACTGCACTGGATTGTGTCAGGTTCAGCCGTAACGTCTGCGTCCCGCCCGTGAGCGTCAGATTCCGTTCTGTGCGTCCCGCCGGGCGCCGGCAGACGACCCGACGATCACGTAGAAGTTCCCATCCCGCGGTTGCTGTCATTCCGTCAGGTAATCTCTTGCATGATCAATCTACAGTCCGAGTTGGGTCAGACCAGAGTCGAGTATCTTGACGCAATCTCGCGATATCCCTGGTCGGCGCACTCCTGAAGAAGCGGCTGTATTCCCTGCTGAACTGGGAAGCGCTTAGATACCCCACGCGCTGACTCGCAGTACCCGTGTCCATCATCGTCGACAACATGAGACGTCTCGCCTCCTGGAGGCGCATCACCTTTTGATAATGCAAGGGACTCATCGAAGTGACTGCCTTAAAGTGCTCGTGGAAAGAGGAAACACTCATGTGCACCAATTCGGCCAGCTCTTCGACTTTCATGGGTTGAGAGAAGTTGGCGCGGAGCCAGGAAATCGCCTTTGCGACTCGGTGCACGCTGGACTCTGCAAAGCCCATTTGCGCCACGCGAACACCAATGGGGCTGCGTAGTAGTCGGATCAAAATCTCATCCAGCACAAGTGGGGCGAGTAGCTCAACGTCCCCGGGCTGCGCCAGACACGCCATCAATCTCGTCACCGCGTTGACAATGCTCACGTCGATCGGACTGACGTAAACGGCTCTTCTCTCCTGAACTGGAGGCAGGCCGTGCGGATAAACCTTCAAGACCAATTCGCTAATCTTGAGCGGGTCGAGGTCCACGCTTAAAGCGAGGTAAGGCTCGGCGAAGCTCGCTTGCGTGATCTGAGCAGCGACAGGTAAGGCGACGGAGAACACGATCATGCGCGACGCGTCGTACTCATAGACCTCCTGTCCCACGATGACGGTCTTCGCTCCATGTGCGACGATGCACAACGAGGGCAACCGGAGGGCATGCACGCATTCCTTATTTACGCGTGAAAAGCGAATGGCGTGCAACCCAGGGGTGCGTAGCTCGAAACTACCATCGTGAGGGGCATAGGCGGCAATCAAGCGTGCCAACTTTTCCAGGTCTGGTTCGCTTGGCATCACGCCATTTTCGGTGTGCAATCGCGGTGAGTTGTTGCCGGATTTCATTTAGAGGTGTCTCCGATAGAATCCGCCAGAGATTTCAAGGCCGGTGGCGCAGACGTGTGAGTACCGTGGACGGTTTACCCTACCAACACCTTGCGGCGACATCATCCTTCGACCTGATGTTGAATTACGGAAGGAATCACAAAATCCTTGATGAACACGTAGTGTTCGGGATATTCGGGTTGCCGCCAGTCAGAAGTGAGCAGAATGACCAAATCCAGATCAGGGTCGACCAACAGATACTGGCCTCCATAACCCAAGGCAAAATAGACCGCGTGACCGGAGATGGTATCCGTGAACCAAAGGTATCCGTAGCTGATGCGGTTGCCAAAGAAATCACCGGTCAGATGCGTTTTGACTGAAGCTGCAACGAACCATTCCGGAACCAGTTGGGTTCCGTTCCAACGCCCCTTGTTCAGATACAGCTGTCCGAACTTTAGCAGGTCCGCCGCTTTCCAAAGAGAACTTCCGCAACCGAGCTCCAGCCCATTCTTATCCTTGTACCAGGTAATCTCGGAAATTCCCAACGGGCGGATTAGATTGTCCTGCGCGAAATTCATCAGGCTCCGGTGGGTGGCTCGGGCCAGAATTGCGGAGAGAATGTGCAGGGCATTGCTGGAATAAATATATTTCGTGCCCGGATCGGCAGCGAGCGGTCTGATGAGGGCAGATTTTACGGGATTGTCGCCCTTGTCCCAACCAGGCGGACCCTCCGCGATGCCCGACGACATCGTGAGCAGGTGCTTGACCGTGATCGCCCGCACGCGCAGGTCCGCTGTCGATTGGACCTCCGGGAAAAAGGCGAGCACTTTCTGGTCGAGACTGATTTGCCCTTGCTTGAGGGCGATGCCCACCAGGGCTCCAGTGACGCTTTTTGTGATCGACTGGATGTTCTGAAGCTCGTCCCGGCTACTTCCGTTGTAGTACTCTTCGAAAACCAGGTACCCGTGCCGCGCAATCAGCAGGCTGCGGAGGTGCGGCAGGTCGGGTTCGGGCGCGCGCGTTCATCCTTGCAAGCTTCTTAGCGTCCAACCCCTGCTCTGCAGGCGGCGAGGTTTTCCAGTCCGAAGAAAGTGCGGGAGTATTCCAAGCTGGGAATAACATCACCCAGATCACTGCGGTAAGTCGAAAGACGGCGTCCGCTTTTAACATCTTATGTCTCCCAGCGGCCAGCTCAATCATTCATATCGCAAGGCCGTGATAGGTTCAACATGTGCTGTGCGCGAAGCTGGGTGCACGACGGCCGCCAGAGCCACGACGAGCAGAACCGCGCCACTTGCTTGCCTTTCCGTGTCTTTTCTCTTTCCAAAAGAGGCCTTTTCAAAGGCGTAGGACTACCTGCGATATTGTTCGTCACTGACCTGCTCCATCCAGGCGACAACCTTACCGTCGAGCTTTTCCTGAATGGCGATGTGCGTCATAGCCGTGGTCGGCGTCGCCCCATGCCAGTGCTTCTCCCCGGGCGAGAACCAGACCACGTCACCCGGCCGAATCTCCTCAATCGGGCCTCCCCAGCGCTGGGCCCGGCCGCAGCCAGCCGTGACGATAAGAGTCTGACCGAGTGGATGCGTATGCCATGCAGTCCGCGCGCCCGGCTCAAAAGTCACACTGGCGCCTTGAACGAGTGCCGGATCGGGCGCCTGAAATAACGGATCGATCCGTACCGTGCCGGTGAACCAATCTGACGGACCCTTGACGGAAGGTTGCGAGCCAACTCGTTTGATTTCCATTTCTCTGACTCCTTCAAGTGAAGCTGGTAGCGCAGAGGTACGCGTACTTTGCGTTCCTCTGTGGCTTTTTATTGTTTCGCCCATCGGGTTAAGAGCCGCGGAGGAGGGCTGAAATGCGCCCACCTCCGCGCTACCCCCCTCTCATTGCGCTGAAGATCATGCATTGGTCTCGCGCGGCGTGACCTTGACTGTGGCGGAGCCAGTTTCTTCATGTTCGGCTCCTGGGGCCCAGGGCTCGCCCTCGGGCTAACTCTCATAGCTCCGCCGCCCCTCGCGGGAGCTTGGCGCGCTGGAGGCTTACTGGGTCCCGAACCCTCTCGGCGTGAACCTGCGCGAAGCGCCTTGGAGTGCGGCGGCTTGACGCCGCCTTGGCATCCCGATCAACCAAGAAGGCGGCGTCAAGCCGCCGCACTCCAAGGCACTACCGGCTCGGATTGATAAGCTTCACAACCGTCGGCATCGGATCTTGAGGGTTCTCCAACCGGAGCAAGCTATCCGTTCTCATTCGGACCACTTCCATCCACTCGGGATGGGTGAGGATATAGAACTGCTCATTCTTAATGGCCTCGAAGACGATATCGGCCACCTGAAGAGGAGGCATAGCCGCGTCGATTGCGGCCTTAAAGGCGTTCAATCCGGCTCGCATTTCCGGGGTCATCTCAACGGGTTCGTTTTTGAGACCCGTTGGTCTGTGGCGCTCGGCGTTCGCGATGTCTGTGCGAACCAGACCCGGGCAGAGAACCGACACCTTGACGAGGGCGCTTCTTCGTTGGAGCGTCAAGTAGAGGCTTTCGGAGAGGGCCACCACACCGTGCTTGGTCACTGAGTAAGGCGCGGATCCGCCCCCAACGAGGAGCCCTGCGGCCGAGGCTGTATTGACCATGTGGCATTCCACGTTCTGAGCAAGCATAAGAGGAGTGAACACCTTGACGCCGTGGATCACCCCCCACAGGTTGACGCCGATCACCCACTCCCAATCGTTCCACGTGGCCTCCCACGGTGACCCGCCGGCGCCGACGCCAGCGTTGTTGAACAGAAGGTGGACCTGGCCAAAGGCATCGAGCGTCTGGCGGGCCAACTGCTCCACGTCATTCCGCTTCGAGACGTCGGTTCTTACGCCGAGCACAGTTCCGCCCAGAGTTTTCAGTTCGGTTTCTGCCTTAGCGAGGTTCGCATCATCGATATCGGCGAGTACCGTTTTCATGCCCTCGTTAACGCAACGCTCGGCTATCCGCCGTCCGATGCCGCTCGCCGCACCCGTAATCACCGCGACTTTGCCTTTGAACTCTTTCATGCTGTCCTCTTAGTTCTGCATTTCACAAATACGATGACGATAGAAGCGGGATTCGGGATTCGGGGTTCGGGATTCGCAGACCGCGAAAGCACGGTTCCTCTGCGAACCCCAAACCCCGAATCCCGAACCCCGATATGTTAACGCATTTTATGAAATGAACGACTTAGAATGGTTCAGCCACGGTTCAAGGGAAAGCGGGCTGCCAGAGATCCGCCGATTGCTGTCTGCGATGTTCGCGGCAGTTGGGTAGCGCGGAGGCAGCCGCTGTTTGGCTTCCTCCGCGGTTCTTCCTCGGGAAATGACAGGACGATTTCGCACATGGCACGACCACGTCACGTCCTGGACACGAGTCTCCACAAGTGGCGCTACTCTGCGTTGAAAGCGACCACCAGCCAGCGGCCAGCGCGCTTCTCCACTTCAAAGTACGTGGACTCCATCTCGACCCGTTCTTTTCCGACTCCGGTGCGAGTCACCTGGAGGTCGCCGGCAAAAAACTGGGGCTCAATGTCGCGGACCAACTTGAGCGCCACCTCACTAGAACCGCAGTATGCGAGGACGGCAGGGTAATCCCTCTGCTCCGCATATTCGATGGCTTTAGCGATGGGGAGGAGGTCCGGCCTGTTGTATGCACGAGTACGAAACTTCACGTGGTCCCCGGAGATGTCGTAGGTATCGACCGCGCACAGGCTGGGATTGTCCCAAGTGTCTATCGGCGAAAACCAGCAATACGGCAAAGTAATAGCCGGGCCTTCGGTTCGAAGCTTCCCAATCTGCGGGAATCCGCGCACCCTACCATCCAGCCCAAAGGAGCCAGCCTGCTTGATGATCTGATCGAGATCGCCGGCGCCCTTCGGGTTCCACTCCCGGGCGTCGTAGGCAACGCCAACACTGCCTGCGCAGCCGCTGAGGACGAACTTGGCAAGGAACCTCGTATTTCCTGAAGGGCCTCGGTGCAAAGGGTAGAGATCGAGATAGGATTGCGGCACATCGTGTTGAGCAGATTCCTCGTCCGAACCAACGCTGTGCCAAATCCGATTGGGCTTTCCAGAATTTTCCTCGGGGATGGCGAAGACGAAGAACCTTGCATGCGTGCGCGCCGTCATTTTGATAACCAAAGCAGGCGAGAGGTCCAGCACCTGAGAATGGAAGCGGTTCTCCTCAGGCCAAGAGGCGTTGATGTCGGCGCTCATCCGCGCGAGTCTGCTCAACACGTCTTCCGCGCGGTCCCGCGGCGATCCCGGACCGGCAGGGCTTGCGTTCAGTTCCTGAGTGACGATGTCCTCTGCCTTCTGGAAAATAGGTGACTCAACCTCTAGGGAGTGCCAGTTACTCTCCTCCCCGTAGGGAGGACCGCATGGGTCCGGCGAGAAGTGTACAAGCTTCTGCAGAAGTTGCCGGAAATCTGGATGCGAATCTGATTGCTCCACAGGCGCACAACGGCATTGCTCTGCCCCGGCAGAGGCCAGTAGGACAAGGGCGAGGACCGCAGCCGCGATTGGCCGGAAAGTCATATCGTGATCGCTGAGGCAGTTGAGTATGGTACATGGCGGTCCGCGGCTAAACAAGAATCCCTCGAATTCCCAAGGAACCCGGTCCGAAATGACTGCCGAGTGCAAATGATGGATTCCGAGCGAATTGTCGGCGACCCTTCCCTTATCCGATTTCGGAAGACCGGGTACCGCGGAGGAGCGCAAACCCCGCACATCCGCGCTACCGGTTCCGTATTCTTTGCCGCTCAGAGACCGGTCATTCGCTCGAGTTTTTCCGGGTACCGCGCCCCTTCCACCTTGATCTTTGAGGAAGCGCTTTCGATCTCGCCGAGATCGTCCGTCGTGAGTTCGACTGAGAGTGCCCCGATGTTTTCGTCCAGGCGATGCAGCTTCGTAGTGCCCGGGATTGGAACGATCCACGGTTTCTGGGCCAGAAGCCAGGCGAGCGCAATCTGAGCAGGTGTGGCCTTCTTCCGTTCCGCAATCCTGCCGAGCAGGTCGATCAGCGCCTGGTTCGCTTTGAGAGCCTCCGGCGTAAAGCGAGGCAACGTGCTGCGGAAATCGGAGCTGTCGAATTTCGCGTTTTCGTCGATCTTGCCCGTCAGGAAGCCCTTCCCAAGCGGGCTATAAGGCACGAAACCAATCCCGAGTTCCTCGAGTGTGGGTATCACTTCCTGCTCCGGCTTCCT
>DATFYM010000186.1:0-30317 GCA_035315065.1 Terriglobia bacterium | reverse complement strand
GACGGACGGGCCGATGCCGCAGACGCGGGAGCACGTGCTCTTGGCGCGGCAGGTGAACGTGCCGTACATCGTGGTGTACATGAACAAGTGCGACGCGGTGGAAGATGCGGAGTTATTGGACCTGGTGGAAATGGAAGTACGAGACCTGTTGAACAAGTACCAGTTTCCCGGGGACAAGATACCGGTGATACGGGGGAGCGCGCTGAAGGCGCTAGAAGGGGATGCGACGTGGGAGAAATCGATCCACGAATTGATGGACGCGGTGGACAGCTACATTCCGATGCCGGAGCGGCAAATTGACAAGCCGTTCCTAATGCCGGTGGAGGACATCTTCTCGATCTCGGGACGGGGGACGGTGGTGACGGGGCGGATCGAACGCGGGAAGGTGAAGATCCAGGAAGAAGTGGAGATCGTGGGCCTGCGGCCGGAGTCGTTCAAGCGGGTGGTAACCGGGGTGGAGATGTTCAAGAAGTTGCTGGACGAAGGGCAGGCCGGGGACAACGTGGGGATCCTGCTGCGGGGGACGGAGAAGGACGATGTGGAGCGCGGGATGGTGCTGGCGAAGCCGGGGTCGATTACGCCGCACACCAAGTTCAAGGCGGAGACGTACATTTTGACGAAGGAAGAAGGGGGGCGGCACACGCCGTTCTTTAAGGGCTATCGGCCGCAGTTCTACTTCCGCACCACGGACGTGACGGGCGTGGCGGAGCTGCCGGCGGGGACGGAGATGGTGATGCCGGGGGACAACGTGAGCCTGGCGATCGAGTTGATCACACCGATCGCGATGGAGAAGGGGTTGCGGTTCGCGATCCGCGAAGGCGGGCACACGGTAGGCGCCGGTACAGTGACTGAGATTATTCAATAAGGGGCGAGCGCGAATTTTTGATTTGGGTGCTCGGGGATTGCAATGCGAGAAATCATTACGCTGCAATGCGGCGACTGCAAAAATCGGAATTACACGACGACCAAAAACAAGAAGAAGAACCAGGATCGGCTGGAGCTGAAGAAGTTCTGCCCTTCGTGCCGAAAGCACACGGCGCACAAAGAGGTCAAGTAGGCAAGGGTTGGTAACCGGTGGGGGCAAACCGGCGTCCAAGTAGCAGGTGCAGGGGCGTCAGATCAACGGCTAATCTGCCGGTCTCCAAAACCGGTCATGGGGGTTCGAGTCCCTCCGCCCCTGCCAGAAGCGGTCGACAGCAGCAGTTGCGGAGACGCCTCGCAACCAAAGGTCATCTGACTGTCATCGCCGTGCTGAGGCTGACGGTCGAGAACTGACGACTGAGACTAAGTATGGCCGACGAACTGTTGATCGAGAAGAACCCTTGGACGCGCTTTCGTGAATACGTCGCGTCGGTTCGGGTGGAGATGAAGCGCGTGACGTGGCCCGGCAAGCAGGAAGTCTACGGGACCACGATGATGGTGATTCTTACGACGTTCTTTTTTGCGGTTTTCTTCTATATCTGCGACCAGGTGTTTTCGAGTGCGGTATCGAAGATCCTGAAGTACTTACTGGGTCGTTAAAGAGCGGGAGTCGCGTGGCTGTGGAAGCAATAATGAGCGAAGGCTTAGTCAACACGATGAACTGGTACATTATTCACACCTACTCAGGTTTCGAGAAGAAGGTGGCAGAGACGCTGAAGAGCCGCGTCGAAGCCGAGGGGTTCGCCGGCCAGTTCGGCCAAATCATGGTGCCCACGGAGAACGTTATTGAGTTGCGCCAGGGTAAGAAAGTGGTGACCCCCAAACTGTTCTATCCCGGCTACGTGCTGGTGGAGATGAACCTCAATGACGCCACCTGGCACCTCGTTCATTCAACCCCGCGCGTCACGGGTTTCGTGGGTTCCGGTCAAATGCCTTCGCCGCTGACCCCGGAAGAAGTGGATCGCATTGTGAATCGGGTGGAGGCAGCCGCCGAGCACCCGAAACCGAAGCTCAAGTTTGAGAAGGGGGAGACCGTCAAGATAGCAGACGGGCCGTTCAAAGACTTTGCCGGGGTCGTGGATGAAGTCAACGACGACCGGTCTACATTGCGCGTCATGGTGACGATCTTTGGACGCGCCACCCCGGTGGAGCTTGACTTCGACCAGGTCGAGAAGAGCTAAATTTAGTTATCGAGACTCGACTGGCCGGATCCTCACTCGCGTCAATCCGAATTCAGAAGGTTAGGGTTATGGCAAAAAAAGTTACGGCGATGGTCAAGCTGCAAATTGCGGCGGGGAAGGCAACTCCGGCCCCACCGGTGGGCCCGGCATTGGGCCAGCACGGCGTGAACATCATGGAGTTCTGCAAGGCCTACAATGCGAAAACCTCTGCCAAGGACCAGGAAGGGCTCATCATTCCTGTGGTCATCACCGTTTATCAGGACCGGAGCTTCACCTTCATTACCAAGACTCCCCCTGCCTCGGTACTGTTGAAGCGCGCCGCAGGCGTCGCCAAGGGTTCAGGTGAGCCGAATAAGAACAAGGTTGGGAAAGTCACGGAGAAGCAAGTGGAGGATATCGCCAAGACCAAGCTTCCGGACTTGAACGCGCGGGATGTCGCGGCCGCTATTGCGACCGTAAGGGGAACGGCGCGCAGCATGGGAATTGACGTCGTCCCCTAGCCGAGGCGCTGGGAATTAATCGCAGATCTGTTTTAGAGTCCCTCAGAAAGGGCCTAAGTCCCCGCGTCCCCTGTGGATTGGGCGGGCGCTTAGAAGAAACGGGTTTGGTTAAAGTCCTCAGAAGAGGAGTCGAAGGTGGGCAAGAAATACAATGCGTCAGCCAAGCTGGTGGCCAAACCGGCATATAACTTGGGCGAAGCCATGCCCTTGTTGAAGCAGGCGGCCTTTGCCAAGTTTGACGAGACCGTGGAAGTGGCGATGCGGCTGGGTGTGGATCCCAAGCACGCCGACCAGATGGTGCGCGGCACCGTAGTTCTGCCCCATGGCTTGGGCAAGAGCAAGCGCGTTATCGTAATTGCTTCCGGCGAGAAAGTTCGGGAGGCGCGTGAAGCCGGGGCCGACGAGGCGGGTGGCGACGACATCGTTCAGAAGATTCAGGGTGGCTGGCTGGATTTCGACGCCGTGATCGCGACTCCGGACATGATGAAGTCCGTCGGACGTCTGGGAAAGGTGTTGGGACCGCGCGGCCTCATGCCCAATCCCAAAACCGGGACAGTAACCATGGACGTAGTCAGGGCCGTCCAAGAAGTCAAGGCTGGCAAAGTGGAGTTTCGCGTGGACAAGACGGGCATCATCCATTGCCCTGTGGGCAAGGTCTCATTTGACGCCCAGAAGCTTACGGATAACGCGCAGGCGCTGATATCGAGTATAATCAAAGCGAAGCCTGCAACCGCGAAGGGCCAGTATGTAAAGAGCGTCGTTATTTCGTCGACCATGGGACCGGGGATTCGGATCGACTTGGCGTCGCTGGAGGCCGCGTAGAGTCAAGCGCGGAAGGCAGTAGGCAGAAGGCGGAAGGCAACGCGGCGAGCTCGATGGCTGACGGCCGAAAGCTGAGGGCTTTTTAGGAACGAAGCCACCGATCTCGATGAAAATAAAGAATCGGGCTTTGGAAAAATCAGGAACGAAGCCACCGTTTGGGCGGCAAGCGACGGTTGATCTTGACGATTCTTGGATGGATGCTCGCTCTTTGATTGCGGATGACGGACTTGAGGATCTGAGGCGATGAAGAAGGACGAGAAGCAACAGAATGCGCAGGAATTGCACAAGGACCTTGAAAAGGCCCGGGGCGTAGTCTTTTCGGGCTTTGAGGGTATCACGGTGGCGCAGGATACCGAGTTGCGTCGCAAGCTGGCGCAGGCGGGATCTACCTACCGCGTGGTGAAGAACACCCTGATCGAGCGGGCGGCGCAGGGAACATCGGCGGAGCCGGCCGCCCAGAAATTGCGCGGGACCACTTCCCTCGCTTACACGGAAAGCGACCCTGTGGCGCTGGCCAAGGCCATCTCCGCCTACGCCAAGGATCACCCGATTCTGGTATTCAAGGCGGGAGTGGTGGAGGGTCGTGTCGTCTCCATGGCGGACCTGGCTTCGATCGCCAACCTGCCTTCGCGGGAGGCGCTGCTCGCCAAGGTGCTCTATCTCATCAACGCTTCGGCGCAACGCACGGCCTCCTCGATTGCAGGTGTGGCCCGCAACTTGGCCGGCGTGATCCAGCAGGGCGTGAAGGAAAACAAGTTTCAGGAAGCAGCCGGCAGCTAGTTTTTGAGGGGTCGGTTGGGAATTCTCAGGAGGATAACAAAGCAATGTCGGAGAGGATTGATAAGATCGTCGACGAAATCAAGGGCCTGACTCTGCTTGAGGCGGCTGAACTGGTGAAGAAGCTGGAGGAGACTCTTGGCGTCTCGGCAGCGGCCGCCGCCCCAGTGGTTGTAGCCGGAGCAGCGGCTGGCCCTGCTGCGCCCCCGGTTGAGGAAAAGACGGAATTCACCGTCGTGCTGACTGGCATTGGGGCTAACAAGATCAATGTTATTAAGGCGGTACGGGAAGTTACCAGCCTCGGTTTGAAGGAAGCCAAGGATCTCGTGGACGGTGCGCCGAAGCCCATCAAAGAAGGCGTGAACAAGGAAGAGGCCGAGGCCATCAAGAAGAAGTTCACGGAAGCGGGCGCGACCGTGGAGGTCAAATAGAGACTGGTTCGGCGGGGTTGCTTGATAAGCACTCGAAGCCAGATAGTTTGTTTTTTGCGCCCCGCCGGTTTTCCTGCAAATGCGGGGGGATCGACCATTCCATCCGGCGGCGACTGAGGGGCATCGCGCCGTGACGCGGACTGGACCACCGCATCGTTGCCGGGCTGAGGGAGATCCATCGTGCATCCTCACGCCCCAGTTCCGCATCTACTGTTTAAGGGTGACGTGTCGCTACCTTCCAATAGGACTTTGAATTCTCAGTCAAGGAGTCATACGAATGTCTAATGGCGCAAACGGCGCTGTCCGTCAGCGCATTAATTTCTCCAAGATCCCAACTGTCATCAACATTCCTAACCTGATTGAGGTCCAGAAGCGCTCCTACGAGCGTTTCTTGCAGATGAACCTCATGCCCTCGGAGCGTGAGGACGGAGGCCTGCAGGCGGTGTTCAATTCGGTGTTTCCGATCACCGACTTTCGCGGCATCGCGCAGCTCGATTTTGTCGACTACTCGATCGGCAATTGGGAATGCAAATGCGGCGCCCTCCAGGGTATTCACCACCTGCGCCGGACCTGCAAGCACTGCGGCTCTACCGTTATCACCGATCCGTTCAAGGTGGGTGACGTTCTTTGCACCAAGTGCGGCACCTTCAACAAAAATGAAGTCGATTTCTGCCACAAGTGCGGCGATCCTGTGGCCTTGCAGTTGAAGTACGACGTGGCTGAGTGCCAGGAGCGCGGCATGACCTTTGCAGCGCCCCTCAAGGTGACCATCCGGCTCACCCTCTACGAGAAGGACAGCGACACTGGCCACAAAAGCATCCGCGATATCAAGGAGCAGGAAGTCTACTTTGGTGAGATCCCTCTGATGACCGAGAACGGCACTTTCGTCATCAACGGGACGGAGCGAGTGATCGTCAGCCAATTGCACCGCTCGCCGGGTGTCTTCTTCGAAACCAACGCACAGAAGACGTATTTCCTGGGGAAGATCATCCCGTACCGTGGTTCTTGGGTGGAGTTTGAGTACGACACCAAAAACATCCTCTACGTCCGCATCGACCGCAAGCGGAAGTTCCTCGCTACCATCTTCCTGCGTGGTCTGGGACTCAAGAACAACGCCGAGATCATCAAGGCGTTCTACAAGGTCGAGCGAATCCACATTCGCGACAAGAAGCTGCACTGGGAAGTATCCGATGGACTGCTCGGCATCAAGCTTTCGAAAGACATCCGCCACTCACGGTCCCACGAGACCCTGCTGCCGTCGGGCAAGAAAATCACGGCCCTCGTCCTGAAGGAAGTGCAGAAGGCGCACATCACCGAAGTTGAGATCGGGTCCCAGGACCTGGAAGGAGCCTGCTCCGCTGCGGACATTGTGGACACCGCTACCGGTGAAGTGCTGCTGGAAGCCAACCACGAGCTGACGCCCGGCGCCCTCAACTCGATCCTCGATTCCGGGATCGCCGAGATGGAGGTCTTCTTCCCCGAGCGTGACGACGTGAGTAACGTCATCAGCCAGACTGTGGCGCGCGACGCGCTGAAAACCCCGCAGGAAGCCCTGATTGAGCTTTACCGCAAGATGCGCCCGGGCGATCCGCCCACGCTCGACACGGCCACCGCCCTGTTCAACGGCATGTTCTTCGATCCCCGCAAGTACGACTTTTCGCGCGTGGGAAGGCTGAAGTTCAATATTAAGCTGGGGTACTCCACGAAGCTCAAGGTGCGGATGGGCGAGACCGCTACTGAGTTTGAACTCGAGGACGCAAGAAACCTGCCAGCCGCCCCGTTCTACGTGGTGGTGGACCAGGAGAAGATTTACGTCCGCAAGCGCGAGGGCAATATCTGCTCGGACCTGGTGCGCGGCTGCGAAGGAACTCTGGCCACGGACCATTCCGAGGCTGCCGTGGTCCAGTTGCCTCTGGACAAAAGGACGCTGGATCCCGAGGACTTTTACCATTGCATCCGCTATCTGCTGAAGCTGCGCAAGAATCCGGGCGGCGTGTACGGCGTGGACGACATCGACCACCTGGGCAATCGGCGCGTCCGGGCCGTAGGCGAACTGCTGGAAAACCAGTTCCGCATTGGTCTCGTTCGCATGGAGCGCGCCATCAAGGAAAAGATGTCGGTTTACCAGGAAATGTCGACGGCTATGCCGCACGACCTCATCAACGCCAAGCCGGTGATGGCAGCGATCCGGGAGTTCTTCGGTTCCTCCCAACTCTCGCAGTTCATGGATCAGACCAACCCGCTCTCGGAAATCACTCACAAGCGGCGTTTGTCCGCCCTGGGACCTGGCGGGCTCTCCCGCGAGCGTGCCGGGTTCGAAGTCCGCGACGTTCACCCCACTCACTACGGACGGATCTGCCCCATCGAAACACCGGAGGGTCCGAATATCGGACTCATCTCCTCGCTCTCCTGTTACGCGCGCATCAACGAATACGGCTTCATCGAGAGCCCCTATCGTAAGGTCAAGAGCGGACGAACCGTGGACTACGTCACCATCACCCACGGCGGTGACAGCCTTTGGAAGGTGGGCGAACACGTTGAATTGGGCGAGGTGGAAAAGGTCAACCAAGAGCTTCGCGAGAAGAAGCGGAAGGCGGTTGAGTACGAACCGTTTTCCTTCTACCAGTCGGCGTGGGAGGAGGATCAGTACATCGTCGCCCAAGCCAACGTCGCCGTCGACGAGAAGGGGAGGATCATCAATGAGCTGGTCAACGCCCGCCAGGCCGGCAATTTCGTGCTGAAGCACCGCGATGAGATCGATTACATCGACGTCAGCCCTAAGCAACTAGTCAGCGTGGCGGCCTCTTTGATTCCCTTTCTGGAGAACGACGACGCCAACCGCGCCTTGATGGGTTCCAACATGCAACGCCAGTCGGTACCGCTGCTGCGCGCCCAGGCGCCGCTGGTCGGCACCGGCATGGAAGAGGTTACGGCGCGCGACTCCGGCGCCGTGGTGATCGCCAAGCGCAACGGGATCGTCGACAGCGTCGATAGCGAGCGGATCATTGTCCGCGTCGAAGGCGACGGCCACAGCCAGCAACTCTCGCGCGAGGTCGGGGCCGATATCTACCAGCTCATCAAGTTCCGGCGCTCCAACCAGAACACCTGCATCAACCAGAAGCCGGTGGTGCGAAAGGGTCAGCGCGTCAGCGCCGGTATGGTGCTGGCGGACGGCCCCTGCACCGACCGCGGCGAGCTGGCTCTCGGCCGCAACGTGCTGGTGGCTTTCATGCCGTGGCGCGGGTACAACTTCGAAGACGCCATCCTGGTGAGCGAGAAGTTGGTGAAGGAGGATTCCTACACTTCGATCCACATCGAAGAGTTCGAAATCGAGGCGCGGGACACCAAGCTGGGGCCGGAAGACATCACCCGTGACATCCCGAACGTCTCCGAAGGGTTGCTCAAGGACCTGGATGAGAGCGGCGTCGTGCGGATCGGCGCCTACGTCAAACCCGGCGATATCCTTGTCGGCAAAGTCACTCCCAAGGGTGAGACCCAACTGACTCCAGAAGAAAAACTCCTCCGCGCCATCTTCGGAGAGAAGGCGGGAGACGTCAAGGATGCTTCGCTCACCTGTCCACCCGGCATCGAAGGGATCGTGGTCGACGTCAAGATCTTTTCCCGCAAAGGCGCCGATAAGGACGAGCGCGCCCGGTCCATCGAACTCGCCCAGCAGGGGCGAATGGAAAAGAACCTGGAGGACGAGATCCGCATTCTGAACGACGAGCGGCTGAAGCGCCTGTGCGTCCTGCTGGAAGGTGAGAAGCTGCTGGCCGATCTTCACGATGAAAAGACCAACAAGAAGTTGCTCGCCAAGGGGACAGACTTGGACGCGGAGGTGCTTTCGCGGATTTCCGCCCGCAACCTCAAGCGCATCAAGATTGCCAAGAAGGACCCCACGCTGATTGAGAAGATTGACGAGATCGAGGAAATGACCTCGCGGCAGATTGACATCCTGAAGAAGATCAGTGATGAGAAGATTCAGAAACTCAAGAAAGGTGATGAATTGCCGCCCGGCGTCATCAAGCTGGTGAAGGTCTACATCGCCATGAAACGCAAGCTTTCGGTGGGCGACAAGATGGCGGGTCGCCACGGGAACAAGGGCGTCATCGCCCGTATCCTGCCGGAAGAGGATATGCCCTACATGCCCGACGGCACGCCGGTGGAAGTGGTGCTTAACCCGCTCGGTGTGCCCTCCCGCATGAACGTGGGACAGATCCTCGAGACGCACCTGGGATGGGCGGCCAAGGTGCTTGGGGAGCGGCTTCGCGACCTCGTCTCCAACGGTAACCGCGCCGAGGCCATCCGCGGGCAAGTGAAGGAGATTTTCCGGACCAGTTCGCTGGCGCCCAAGATCGACGAGCTCACCGACGAGGAGCTCATCAATTTTGCCCGTTCTTACCAGGATGGACTCATCTTTGCGACGCCGGTTTTCGATGGCGCCAGCGAACGTGAGATCAAGGGGTACCTGGAGAGGGCCGGGCTGAACATGTCCGGCAAGATCCAGCTTCGCGACGGGATGACCGGCGATCCGTTCGAGCAGCCGGTGACGGTGGGCTACATCTACATGCTCAAACTGTCGCACCTGGTTGACGACAAGATCCACGCCCGCTCCATTGGGCCATACTCGCTGATCACCCAACAGCCCCTCGGCGGCAAGGCACAGTTCGGCGGACAGCGCTTCGGGGAAATGGAAGTCTGGGCGCTCGAAGCCTACGGCGCGGCCCACATCTTGCAGGAACTGCTGACCGCGAAGTCGGACGATGTCTATGGCCGCGCCAAGATCTACGAGGCCATCGTCAAAGGGGAGGCAGCCATCGAGCCCGGCGTCCCGGAATCGTTCAATGTGCTGGTTCGCGAGCTGCAAAGCCTTTGCCTGGACGTCGAACTGCTCAAGAAACCAAAAGAGCAGGTTGAGCCGGTCGGGGTTGAGTAGGTGCAAGGGGTCGAGTCAGAAAGGCCAAGGGAATGACCGTCGACGAGCGCTTTGAAGGTCTCGGCAAGTTCATCGAGCAGCTCGGCGAACGCATGGAGCGTCACAGCCGGGAGACTGATGAACGGCTCGACCGTCTCGGCCGGGAGACGGATGAGCGCATCGAGCGATTGGGCCTGAAGCACGAGGAAGCTCTTCAGAAGATCGACCAGCGGCTCGACCGGCTCACAGAGCGCCACGAAGCGTTGGTCCAATCAGTCGAGCTCCTGAAGGGGATGCAGCAGAAGGCCGAGAAGCGACTCTACCGGCTGGATCGGTTAATCCGCTTGATCGTCGTCGACCACGAGGCGCGCCTTCTCAGGCTCGAAGGCGAAGACCTTAATGAACAAGATGGCGAAAACGAGACGCATGCCTAAATGATTAGGGGGAAGGCAACGAATGACCTTCGACGCTGTTTGACGGAACAAAGCGAGTACTATATTGAAAACAAAGGACGAAGTTGGAAAACAAACCGAAAACAAAGCGAGGCTTTTAACCTTCAACCTTCGACCTTCGACTCTTTTTGAAAGACGATGCCACCGATTTGATTGAAAACGAAGGATCGGCGCTCGGCGGAATCAGGAACGAAGCCACCGAGAACTGAAAAACTGAGAACTGTCAGAACTTTCTATCCACCTCAGAAACCAGGAGGTCCAAATTGTTTCGAAGCAGCCCTTATGATCGAGTCAGCACCATCGCCGAGTTTGACAGTATTCGCATCAGTCTCGCCTCGCCGGAGAAGATCCGTTCGTGGTCACATGGCGAGGTCACAAAGCCTGAAACCATCAACTACCGGACGTTCAAGCCGGAGCGCGACGGTTTGTTTTGCGCCCGGATTTTCGGTCCGGTAACGGACTGGGAATGTTTATGCGGCAAGTACAAGCGCATGAAACACCGCGGCGTGATCTGCGACAAGTGCGGTGTTGAGGTCACGCTTTCCAAGGTGCGGCGCGAGCGCCTGGGTCACATCGAACTGGCCTCGCCCTGTTCCCACGTATGGTTCTTCAAAGGTCTGCCGAGCCGGATCGGGCACCTCCTCGACATCTCACTCCGCGACCTGGAACGCATCCTCTACTTCGAAAGCTACGTCGTGGTGGACGTCGGTGCCGGCGAGGTGCCGGTGAAGGAGAGGGAACTGCTCGCGGAAGAGCGCTACCGAGAGCTCCAGCAGCAATATCCCGGCAAGTTCCGCGCCGGGATGGGCGCCGAAGCAATCAAAGAATTGTTGAAGCGCGTCGCCGTCGATTCCCTCGCGGACGAGTTGCGCGAGAGAATGAAGAGCGACCCCTCGCAGCAGAAGCGGGTGAAATACGCCAAACGGCTGAGGGTGGTCGAGTCTTTTCGCAAGTCCGGCAACAAGCCGGAGTGGATGATCCTTGACGTGATCCCGGTGATTCCACCCGAGCTTCGTCCCCTCGTGCCCCTCGATGGCGGCCGGTTTGCTACCTCGGACCTGAACGACCTTTATCGTCGGGTGATCAACCGTAATAATCGGCTGAAGAAGCTGATGGAGCTTCACGCGCCCGACGTCATCGTGCGCAACGAAAAGCGCATGCTGCAAGAGGCTGTGGACGCGCTCTTTGATAACGGCCGGCGCGGTCGGGTGCTGCGCGGGACCAACAACCGGCCGCTCAAGTCGCTCTCCGATACTCTCAAGGGGAAGCAGGGCCGCTTCCGCCAGAACCTGCTCGGCAAGCGCGTCGACTACTCGGGGCGCTCGGTGATTGTGGTCGGACCCGAGCTCAAACTTCACCAGTGCGGCTTGCCCAAGAAGATGGCGCTCGAACTGTTCAAGCCGTTCATCTACCATCGTCTCGAACAGGCCGGCCTGTGCACTACCATCAAAGCAGCCAAGGAGATGGTGGAGCGCCAGGAGCCCGCGGTCTGGGACATTCTGGAAGAGGTGATTCGCGACCATCCCGTGCTGCTGAACCGGGCCCCCACGCTTCACCGCCTCGGCATTCAGGCCTTCGAGCCGGTGCTGGTGGAAGGTAAAGCGATCAAGATCCACCCGCTGGTGTGCACGGCCTTCAACGCCGACTTTGACGGTGACCAGATGGCGGTTCACATCCCGCTCTCGCCCGAGGCCCAGATTGAAGCCTCGGTTCTGATGCTGTCGTCGCACAACATCCTCTCGCCGGCGAGCGGACAGCCGCTGGCGGTTCCCACCCAGGACATCGTGCTGGGCGTCTATTACCTCACCAAGGAGCAGAAAGGCACCCGGGGCGAGAACCGCTCGTTTGCTAATTCCGACGAGGTCCTGTTGGCCTTCGAAGCGAGCGAAGTGGAGATCCTGACGCCCGTCCGTTTGCGCTATACAGGGCGCGTGATAGACCTGACTACAGCCTATGACGATCAGGACCCCCTGCACACCGAGCCTATCACGGTGAACAACCAGTTCATCAACACCACCGTGGGCCGGGTGATCTTCAACGACCATTTGCCCAAGGGCATGCCCTTTGTCAACGGCTTGCTGCGCAAGAAGGGCCTGGGCGCTCTGGTGAACTACTGCTATTTGCGCTTCGGCTTGGAGACGACGGTTCAGATGCTTGACGAAGTCAAATCGCTCGGCTTCCTTTACGCTACGAGGGCCGGCATCTCCATCGGCATCGACGACCTCGTGGTGCCGTCCAGCAAGCAGAGGCTGGTAGCCGACGCCGAAAAGGAAGTAGTCGAGGTCGAAAAACAATACCAGGACGGCGCGATCACCCACGGGGAGCGCTACAACAAGGTTATCGCCATCTGGGCGAAGGTGACGGACAGCGTCGCGGAAGAGATGTTCAAGGTGATGGAAAACCAGGAGAAGTCCGGCCAGCTCAACCCGATCTACATCATGGCCGACTCCGGAGCCCGCGGCTCCAAGCAGCAGATTAGGCAGCTTTCGGGCATGCGCGGCTTGATGGCCAAGCCCTCGGGCGAAATCATTGAGACTCCCATCACCGCCAACTTCCGCGAGGGGCTCAACGTGCTTCAGTACTTCATCTCCACCCACGGAGCGCGTAAAGGGCTGGCGGATACGGCCCTCAAGACGGCGGACTCCGGTTACCTCACCCGCCGCCTGGTGGACGTGGCCCAGGACGTAATCATCTCCGAATTCGACTGCGGGACCATCGACGGCATCTACGTCGAGCCCATTGTGGAGGCGGGAGAAGTGGTGGAGCCTCTCCGCGACCGCATTGTGGGCCGCGTGTCGCTGGAGCAGATCAAAGACTACGAAGGCAACATCATCGTCGACGTCAATCAGGAGATCAACGAAGATCTGGCGGCGGCGGTGCAGGCGGCCGGCATCGAAAAGGTCAGGATCCGCTCCGTGCTCACCTGCGAGTCCCGCCGCGGCGTCTGCATTCGCTGCTACGGACGCAACCTGGCGACCGGCAAACTGGTGGAGATCGGCGAGGCGGTGGGCGTCATCGCCGCCCAATCCATCGGCGAGCCCGGAACCCAGCTCACCATGCGGACCTTCCACATCGGCGGCACGGCTAGCCGCGTGAGTCAGCAATCGCACCTCGAAGCCCGCAGCAACGGCTTCGTCAAATACCAGAACCTGACCGTGGTGAAGAACCGCGAAGGGGACTTCGTGGTGATGAACCGCAACGGCGCCGTGACCGTGGTCGATGAGAAGGGCCGCGAGCGCGAGCGCTACATCGTTGTGTATGGCGCCAAGCTCAAGTTCTCGGACGAGATGCCGGTGAAGATGGGCGACATCATCGTGGAATGGGATCCCTATACCTTCTCCATCCTCACCGAGGTGGGCGGCAAGGTCCAGTTCAAAGACCTCGAGCAGGGCGTAACGCTGAACGAGGAAGTGGACGAAGTCACCGGCCTCTCGCGCTGGGTGGTGGCGGAAATCCCCGACCCCGAGCGCCAGCCTCAGATCACGATTCGCCCCGCCGCCGGCAAGGGCGGCTCCAAGAAGTACCTCATGCCGTCACGCGCTCACTTGATGGTGCAGGATGAGGGCGAGGTCAGCCCCGGCGACGTGCTGGCCAAGATCCCGCGTGAAACCACCAAGACCAAGGACATCACCGGCGGTCTGCCGCGCGTGGTGGAACTGTTTGAAGCTCGCAAACCGCACGAGCCCGCCATTATCACCCGAATCGACGGCATGGTGAAGTACGGCGAAATCGCCAAGGGCCAGCGCAAGATCATGGTGGCGCCCGACAAGGGCGAGGCCGAGGAGTACGCGCTGCCTCGCGGCATTCACGTTTCCGTCCAGGAGGGCGAGCGCGTCAAGGCCGGCGAGGCGCTCATGGACGGCCCGCGCAATCCCCACGACATCTTGGATGTCCTGGGCGAGAGAGACTTGCAGAAATACCTCGTGGACGAAATCCAGGAGGTCTACCGGTTGCAGGGCGTGAACCTGAACGACAAGCACATCGAGGTGATCGTCCGGCAGATGATGCGGTGGATGAAGGTGGAGGAAGTGGGCGATACCGATTTCCTTCTAGAGGAACAGATCGACAAGTTCAAGTTCCGGGAGGAAAACGAGCGCGTCATGGGTCACGGCGGCAAGCCGGCCACCGGCCGGCCTTTGCTCCTCGGTATCACCAAGGCGTCGCTCTCCACCGATTCCTTCATTTCCGCCGCCTCGTTCCAGGAGACGACCCGCGTCCTCACCGAGGCTTCGGTTCGCGGCGCTGTCGATCAGCTTCGCGGCCTCAAGGAAAACGTTATCATGGGCCGCTTGATCCCGGCGGGAACCGGACTCGAGCTCTACCGGAACTTCAAGCTACTCACGGAAGTCCATGTGCCGGAGCGTGAGCCGGAGGTCGCGGTTGAGGAACCGAGCGAGGCAGCCTTGCCTGCCATCGGCGCCGAGGTTGGCGACGAGGATGAGGCGAGACCCCAATAGGGAGGCAATCGGCTTTCAGCGGTCAGCTTTCAGCATGAAGATGGAAACTTCTTCTTGCTGATTGCTGACGGCTAATAGCCGGGCGCTTTTACTGAGGACTGACAACTGAGAACTGATGACTTTTCGTTGCTGGAAATGCGACGCTACCATGAACCTTCCGACAGGCGGCCGCGTGGGTAGCCGGGATGCCTGTCCTCGCTGCGACGCCGATCTCCACTGCTGCCGCAACTGCGACTTCTACGATCCTTCCAAGAACAATCAATGTTCCGAGCCTCAAGCGGAATGGCAGCGTGACAAAGAGGCCGGCAACTATTGCGATTACTTCCGCCCGGCTGCGGGCGTCCGTGCGGCCAAAGGCAATTCGCGAGCCGCTCCGGCGGTTTCTGACGCCAAGAAGAAGTTCGACTCGTTGTTCAAGAGCTAAAGATGACGAGCGAAAGTCGGAATTTGAGCTTTGCCTCACTCCAGGCGGTCAGTCTTCGACGAACGACTTTAGCCTGGACAGTGCCTGGTCCCACTGCTCGGAGACGAGATCGAGGTATTTCTTAATCCCCTCAATCGACTGCGGATCGAACTTGAATTGGCTCTCGCGACCCCTACGGACGCCGTGTACGATTCCTGCACTCTCCAACACCCGAAGATGCTTGGTGATCGCCTGCCGGGTCAGCTTGGAACCCTCCGTTAGCTGAGAGATCGAATGAGGCTGTCCGCCACAGAGCCTCGCAACCAGCGATAGCCTTGTCTCGTCGCCGAGCGCGGCAAATACAGGTGCACGAGGCTGCCGTTTGGTGGCGGTGCCGCTACGACGTTTGTGCGACATGGTTCTCGATGTTCTTCATTTGCTCTGTCCAACCGCCGTCATTCATGCGGAATGCTTCGAGGCGGCGGTCGAAGGGGATTTTGTCGAAGCCAGACTCCGTCAGCAGAAGCAGTGTACCGCTCGTGGTCTTCTCCAGCCTGAATTCGACGAGCGTGGGCGTCTCCTTCGAGTAGTCCATTTGGGGATCGACGGCATAGGGATGCCAGGTGAAGGAAAAGAGCCGTTCGGGCTCCATTTTCTGCACGGCGGCCTCCCATTTGATGTGCTCGTAGCCAGGGTACGTAACTTGACCACGCGAAACCTGACCCGGTGCGAATGGGCCATCCAGTTTCACGCCAAACCACGCGCCAAACTCACGGTAATCCGTCAGGGCGCGCCAGACCCGCGAAATCGGCGCCCTCAGCTCAATTTGCTTTTCGATACGGTCATTTCCCTGCGCTTCCAAATCGCTCATAAGCAACCTCCTGGTTGCATATTAGCTTAGCACACCACAAAAAAGCAACCCTCTGGTTGCACATTCTAGTAGGCCCTCCTGCCGCAGTTGGCATCACCTAGCTCAGCTTCCTCATTAAGCGGGAAATCGAAACTGCAAACTTGAAGCGCGTTTGGAACGGGCTGAGCCCCGGCGCCTCCAGCAACTTCGCCCCACTTTCCGCCATCCAACGCACTGAAGGAGCGGTGGGCCTGCCCTGAGCGAAGCGGAGGTACGTCCGTGCTCGTCAGGGTTTAGACAAGGAGTGTTCGCATGAGGCTCAAGTCAGGATCGGTCTTCATTCTCATCTCCCTCGTTGGCTTGGCTTTGCCGTCCTTTTCAGAACCGTCAGCCCACAGCCAGGGGTCGCAGACGGAACAATTCGTCAGCAAGAAGGACAAGAAGCAGAAAAGCCCGGCCAAGGAAATGGCGCAAGGCGGGGAAGATATCGGCAAGGGCGCGGCGAAAGGAACCAAAGACTTGGCCGTCGGCACGCCCGGTTCCGCTGGAAATCTCGTAACCGGGCACCCGGTGGGCGCTGCGACCTCACTGGGCAAAGGCGTGGGCGGATTCGGAAAGAACGTGGGCGTTGGCTCGGGCAAAGGGGCGGCTAGGATTGGCAAGGGCGCGGGCGGTGAAGCGAAAAAGTTGGGCAAGAAGATCGTCGGGAAGAAGAAGAAAGAAACAAGGAACTGAGAACTATCGGAATTGATATGGCGACGCGTTCCGCAGAAGATCCCCGCCTTGCCCGGCTCACGAAAATTTCCCTTGCCCTCCCGGGGGCATCGCGGCAGTGCCACGGGAGTCACGCGGCGTTTCTGGTTCGGAAACGGACTTTCGCGTATTTCCTCAATGACCACCACGGCGACGGCATTGTGGCGGTCGCCTGCAAGGCAATGCCGGGCGATAACACCGCATTGGCGGCTGCGCAACCGCACCGCTTTTACCTGCCGGCTTATATTGGACCGAGGGGTTGGGTCGCGCTTCGCTTGGATGTAGGTAATGTGGATTGGGACGAAGTGGGCGAGTTGATGATGGGCAGCTACCGGCTCGTCGCGCCGAAGCGGCTCGCCGCCCTCGTCGAGGGCTCTCCTGACTAACTATGTTTTCGCGCCTATTCGTTTCTCCCACGCTTCTTGCTCGGATTTTCCCCAATGTCCAACCAGGATGATGTTGCCATCCGGGTCCGGGATCGTGATTTCGCCGCTGGGCATATAGCCTGGATACTTGATCGGCGGTACCTGGACACCGCTGGCCAACAAGTGCTCGCGCAGGCCGCTCAAGTCCGGTGTGTACATGTACAGCATCGCCGGGTGGGCGGAAGCATCCGCGGGTCCCTCTGCCCTCAAGAACATCACCGCGCCGCCATCACAATGTATTCGCGCCCATCCCAGGGGCTTGCAACGGTCCGTGTCCACGGTGACAAATCCCAAAAGCTCATAGAACTGGATCGATCTCTCGATCTCTGCCGCGTGCAGCACAGGGGTGGAATAGCCAACCTTTGCACTCATGCAACACCTCCGCATTAACCGCTATCCGCCGGCTATTGCCCCCACCACCAGAAAAGGCTCGGCCCCTGACGCAACCGCATCCGGCAGTAGGGCGTCAGCCGGCTCGAGGGACAGATCTTCCTCGCAGGCGAAGAACCGCAAGAACGGTCGGCGCTGTAGTGTGACGTGGTCGCGGATCGTCCCGCGCAGCATCGGATAGCGGGCCTCGAGCGCGTCGAGCACGGAGCGCTGCGTGACCACGCCCTCGATTTCGAGCTGGACCTCGCCGTCGACGCGCGCCAGCGTCCGCAGATGATGCGGGAGCATGACTCGGATCATGGCAGCGTTTGCACCTCCACAGAAAGCACGGGCGGTAGATCCCGGACAATCGGGTCCCAGTTATCTCCGGCATCAGCCGACGCGTACACCTGCCCCCCGGTAGTGCCGAAATAGACGCCACACGAATCGAGCGAATCGACCGCCATCGCGTCGCGCAACACGTTGACGTAGCAGTTGCGTTGCGGCAGACCTTTCGTGAGTTCCTCCCACTCGTTCCCGCCCGTGCGGCTGCGGTAGACGCGCAGCTTCCCTTCGAGCGGAAAGTGCTCCGAGTCGCTCTTGATGGGGACCACGTAGATGGTCTCCGGTTCGTGGGTGTGAACGTCGATCGCAAACCCGAAGTCGGTGGGCAGGTTCCCGCTGACCTCGTGCCATTGGTCGCCGGCGTCGTCGCTGCGCATCACGTCCCAATGCTTCTGCATAAACAGCACACCTGGGCGCGAGGGGTTCATGGCGATATGGTGAACGCAATGGCCGACCTCGGCATCGGGGTCAGGAATGTATTGGGACTTCAGTCCTTTGTTGATCGGTTTCCAGGTGGTGCCTCCGTCGTCGGTGCGGAAGGCACCGGCAGCCGAGATCGCGATGACGATCCGTCCAGGATTGCTCGGATCGAGAATGATGGTGTGCAAGCACATCCCACCGGCGCCCGGTTGCCACATGGGACCCGTGCCATGGCCACGAAGTCCGGCGAGTTCGTGCCAACTGTGCCCACCGTCAGTGGTGCGGAAGATGGCCGCGTCTTCCACCCCCGCATAGGCGGTGTCCGGATCTTTCAGCGACGGCTCGATGTGCCACACGCGCTTGAACACCCACGGTTTCTGCGTGCCATCGTAAAACTGATGCGTTGTGAGGGGCTTGCCCGTTTCGGGCGAAGTGTCGTAAACGAATTTGTTGCTCTCACCCATCGGCCAGCCCTGCGGACTCATAGTCAGCCCACCTCCCGGCGTCTCCCATGTCTTGCCGCCGTCGCTGGAGCGCTGGATTACCTGGCCAGACCAACTGCTGGTTTGCGAGGCGTAAATCCGATTCGGGTCTGCCGGCGAGCCCTTCAGGTGGAATACCTCCCACCCCGTGAACAGCGGGCCGCTGACGTCCCACTGCTCGCGCTTGCCGTCCGATGTCAGAATAAAGGCGCCCTTGCGCGTGCCAACTAGTACTCGTACGCTGCTCATAACGTTGCTCCTTTTTGTTTGGTTGTCAGATGCCCAACGGACCCGTTTGGATTGGTCCGCAACTTTTCCTTGCCAATCGGAGACGAGCCGCGAGCTCGCAAAACAGGTCCGCTCGCTGCCTTACTGTTGCTCATAGGCTTGCTGTAAGGCTTGGATGTCCAGTTTGTGCATTTGAAGCATGGCTCGCATCACCCTTTTCGATTTTCCGGCATCTTTGTCTTGCAGCATCTCGAGCAAGACCGTGGGAACGATTTGCCACGAGACACCAAACTTGTCTTTCAGCCATCCGCATTGACTCTTAGCGCCGCCCTCCGACAGTTTCTCCCAGAACTCGTCCACTTCTGCCTGGTTCTCGCAGTGCACCACAAACGATATGGCCTCGTTAAATTTGAAGAGCGGGCCGCCGTTTAAAGCCGTGAAGGGCCGCCCGTCGAGTTCAAAAGCTACCGTCATTACTGTTCCCACGGGTCCTGGTGATCCTTCCGGGTAACGAGCAATGTTCCGAATCTTCGAGTTTTTGAAAATGGAGGTATAAAAGTTAGCTGCTTCCTCGGCTCTTCCATCGAACCACAAGAATGGGGTGATTCTTGGCATTTAGTTTTGGACCTTTCTGATGACCAAGGCCCCGCGCCGTAGCGCCGGTTTTCCTCTTGGGTTCGTGTCCCATGGCGACCAATGTCGCCTTCCGGCGTTTTTGAGTTAGACTTACGAGGCCCGTTCGACACATTATCAAACTACCTGCAAAATGCAAGCGATCTCGGTGTGTGGTGTGACGCTCATCACGGCAGGAACCGCTCATATCGGCAGAGTATAGAAGCATCCCATCCGGCCTTGTTGAGTCGGGGGGGCGAACTTTCTTTTGCTTCGTTTCGTACTACCCGGGTGGAGCTTCCCAGACGTAGAGTTCCCGGGAGGTCGAGGTCAGGGTCATGGGATCGTTCAGGAATGAGATCACTCAGGTTTGGCGCCGGCTGAGGCGCTCGCCGATGTTTACTGCCATTATCCTGGTGACGCTGGCGGTGGGCGTTGGGGCGAACACCGCGATCTTCAGCGTCCTGGAGGGCGTCTTACTGAAGCCTTTGCCCTATCCCCACCCGGAGGGACTGGTAGGTGTCTGGCTCACCGCTCCAGGCCTCAACATCCCGCAGCTACCGTTGGGGCCGACAGACTATTTTGTGTATCGCGAACAGAACCACACTTTTCAGGATCTCGGCCTCTACACCGGTAACTCCGTCAACGTAACTGGCGTGGCCGAGCCCGAAAAGGCCCCAGGGTTAGTGGTTACGGATGGCACCCTTCCGATTCTGGGCATACCGCCCATGCTGGGGCGTTGGTTCAATCGAGAGGACGATTCGCCGGGCAGGCCCGACACGGTGATGCTGACTTACGGTTACTGGCGCCGCAAGTTCGGCAGCGACCGCTCCATTGTTGGCCGAAGTATCCGAGTCGACGGGAAGATGCGGGAGATCATCGGCGTGATGCCGGAGAACTTCTATCCGGTGGATCAGGGTGAGCCATCGCTGATCCTGCCTTTCCAGTTCGATCGCAACAAGGTATTCCTGGGGAATTTCAGCTTCCAAGCGGTGGCCAGATTCAAGCCCGGTGCCACCCTCACGCAGGCCAATGCCGACGTGGCGCGTATGATCCCCATCGTCAACCGCAGTTTCCCGGCCCCGCCGGGCTTCAGTCCCAAGCTGTTCGAACAGGCGGGCTTTGGCCCGAAGGTGCGGCCCTTGAAGCAGGACGTGGTTGGAGACATCGGCAAGCTTCTATGGGTGCTTATGGGAAGCATCGGGATGGTGCTGCTGATCGCCTGCGCCAACGTCGCCAACCTGCTTCTGGTGAGAGCCGAAGGACGTCAGCAGGAACTGGCCGTGCGTGCCGCGATGGGCGCCACTCGGGGCCGGATTGCGGCCGAGTTGCTGTTTGAGAGCCTCGTTCTCGGCCTCATGGGCGGCGCGCTCGGTTTGGGCTTTGCTTACGGCGCCTTGCGCGTGCTGGTGGCGCTCTCGCCGGCGGGCCTCCCGCGTCTCGGTGAAATTGGCATTGATGCACCGGTGTTGGTGTTCACTCTGGCGGTCGCGTTCGTGGCGAGCCTCCTGTTTGGTTCTATTCCGGCCCTCAAGTACGCGGGCGTGCACCTGGGAACGGGTCTCCGCCAGGGAGGACGGACGTTGAGCCAGAGCAAGGAGCGGCACCGCGCACGAAGCGTGCTGGTGATCGTCCAGGTAGCAACGGCACTGGTGCTGCTGATCTCGTCGGGCCTGATGATTCGGACATTCCGGGCTTTGACCGAAATCCAGCCTGGATTCTTCCGGCCCTCCGAGGTCCAGACCTTCCGGCTCACCATCCCCGAAGCAGAGGTCCCTGTTCCGGAGCGAGTGGTCCGCATGGACGAGGAGATTCTGCGGAAGATCGAGGCCATTCCCGGTGTCTCTTCGGTGGCCGTCGGCACCGACGTTCCGATGGATGGAAATCACAGTATTAACCCCGTTTACGCGGAGGACCGAACCTACGCGGAGGGGGAGCTTGCGCCGCTCCGGCATTTCCGGTTCGTGGGACCCGGGTACTTCACCACCCTGGGCATTCCGCTGGTTGCCGGCCGCGATTTCACCTGGACTGACATCTACGATAAGAGGCCGGTCGCCTTGATCACCGAGAATATGACGCGCGAGTACTTTGGCGGCCCGGCCCGTGCCCTTGGCATGCAAATTCGGACGAGCGCCAAGGACGATTGGTCTGAGATTGTCGGCGTCGTGGCGGACTCTCACGACGACGGTGTGAATATGGAAGCGCCGACCACGGTGAGTTGGCCCATCCTGATGAGGCATTTCTTTGACGAGGAACCCATGGTGCGCCGTGGCCTGACTTTCGTCATCCGCAGCCCTCGCACCGGCTCGGAGAGCTTTATGAAAGAGATCCGCCAGGCCGTGTGGTCGGTGGATCCCAATCTTCCCTTGGCAGATGTCCGGAGCCTTGAATACGGCTACCGGAAGTCGATGGCCCGGACCTCGTTCACGCTGGTGATGCTCGGGGTCGCCGGAGCCATGGCGTTGCTGCTGGGCATCGTGGGACTCTATGGCGTCATCGCTTATTCGGTCTCGCAGCGGACGCGGGAGATCGGCATTCGCCTGGCGCTCGGCGCCGAGCCTCGGGAACTTACAGGAATGTTCATCCGTCACGGAGCATTGCTGACGGGCGTAGGCGTTGCCTTTGGGCTCGGCGCGGCCTTCGCCCTGATGCGCCTGATGTCGTCGCTGCTGTTTAGGGTGACCCCGGTCGATCCGGTCACATACGGCGCGGCGTGCCTCGGGCTCATCGCCACGGCGATACTTGCCAGCTACCTGCCGGCCCGGCGCACCGCATCGGTGGACCCGGTCGAGGCCCTGCGCGCAGAGTAGCCTCGACTGTCGTGCCAAGCGCTTCGGCTACATCCACGATCAGGAGAGCGGGTCGGGCGCAGGCAGCTTTTGTTCAAATAGCTGTAGGCAGAGTGCGAGGTTAGAGGGTTGGCCTTCAATTGGGCGGGAACAAGATCGGGCGCACGTGTTCGCGTAAACGACCAAGCTCACTGGCATTGTGTTTGAGGAGTTCGTGAGCCCAAATCCTATCGGTTCCTTCGCGGCAGCCCCTGGCCATGGCCTTACCGATGTCTGCGTAAGAGCCCAGCTTCGCCTGCCTGAGGGCTTCCGGTTCGCTCCAAACACCGAGAATAAACACCCTGTCTGCCAAATCCACCGGAATCGTGGCCTTGGCCTCGACCAATCTTTCTTCACTACCATCGAAGTCGATCAGCAGAACCATCAATCGATACGCACAACGCTTCATTTCCGCCACGTGCACTGACTGGAAGAGCCTCAGAACTTTATTCCAACCACGGGCCACCCGAAGCACCTGCATCTGCCGCTGCCGATCCCAGGGAACCCACTGGTGAAACTCGTTGGCCAATTGGCGGTTGGCGTCGTCTTCGGGGAGGACCCAGACGTGTGGCTGATTCTCGTTGACGCTCATGGCTCCACATCGCCACGCACCAGCGCGTCGATGAGATCGCCGTTTACCTGGAGATCGCCAAGTGGACGCACGATGGTGGGCTCAAGGTGGCTCTTCCGGTGGAGAACAAGCGTATTCTCGTCCGAAAAGCGGCTGATCGCTTCGGGGTTATGCGAGGTCGCGATGAACTGCCCGCCGGACTGGAAAGCCGTCCGAAGAGCCATCACAAAGTGCCCAACCTCGGACAATGCCAGGTAGTTGTCGGGCTCATCCCAGAAACATAGCAGCGGACCGTAGGCATCGTTCGCAGCGAGCACCAGCGCGGATAGCATGAAACATTTCTCGCCGTCGGACAGATCCTCGAAAGGCATGTTTACACTTCCCTGCTGGTTGGAAAACTGGACGACCAGGCTGCGAGAGTCTCTGCCCACCACCGGATTCTTGATGTCCTTCAGATCGGGTATCACTTGCTTGAGATATTTGTCGATCTTGGTATAAGCAGACGGCTGGTCAGCCAGGAGGCCCGCAAACCACGCTCCAAAATCAGTGACCTGAGGACTCGGTTGCAACGTCTCCTGTTCAGAGTCTCCCGAAATCAAACTGGGGATCGGCCGAAGGATGAGCATGCGAGCGAGCCAGGCCTTGAGAATGAATAAAGGATCGCTCCGGGATTGTTCCTGAATGATCGGCAGAGCCGCCAGATGCCAGTCGATAAGAAACTTTGCCTCCTTCTCCTGGCCCGATCTCGCAAGGTGCACCTGCGCCTTCTCTCGAGTGTAGACAGGCTTGCCGTCAACCGTGAGCTTCTCTTCGAACACGCGAAGGTCTTTGACGCCAAGGGCTTGCAACCCCTGCGGAAACTCAAAAGCGATGCTGTAGCCGTAGATCTTGGTTTTTAGCTCGACATCGATCTCAAACCGCATAGGCGCGTCGGTGCGTCCGAGAAAGAAATCCTTCGGTTTCACCAGGTCGCCTACTCGGTTCGTACCGCGTGCGATTCTCTGGAGAATTTCCAGTGCCAGCCCGACCGTAGTCTTGCCCGAGCCGTTGTCCCCAATCAGCAAGGCAGACGGCTTGCCCGCGATTGGCAACTCGAAGTTCTCCAGGCACCGGAAATTATGAACGTAAAGTCGAGTTATCACGGAAGTATGATACAACGATTGTGGGCGCGCTGAGCGGGAATGTCGAGTGTCCACGCGTGGACGACAGCGCTCACGAACTCCCCAGGAAAGCGATGTAGCGCGGGCGTCTCGCCCGCTGTGGCGGAGCGTCCCGCTCCCGTGAAGGATCGCCCAACCGCTTGAGAGAAACGGTGGAGGCAAGCGGAACCCCGCGGGCAGAGCCTGCCCTGAGAGCAGCAAAGGGGTGCCTGCGACACAGCGGGCGGGACGCCCGCGCTCCCAGGCAACTCACACTTGTAACGAAACTGTAATCATTACGTGTTAGCCTGAGGAGTAACCACGAGGGGTCTGCGGCATCTAAACTTGGGAGGGCTTTCAAACTATGACCGACGGGAACGCCGACTCTACAGCCGTACTCGAAACCGCAAGCCATCCGCTTTCGCCAGAAGAACTGCGCCTGATGAACGCTTATTGGCGCGCCGCCAACTATCTTTCGGTCGGGCAGATTTATCTCTACGACAATCCGCTGCTGAAGCGGCCGCTGGCCTTGGCGGACGTGAAGCACATGCTGCTGGGGCACTGGGGTACGACCCCAGGGCAGAACTTCATTTACGTTCACTTGAACCGGGTGATCAAGAAATACGACCTCGATATGATTTACGTTTCCGGCCCCGGGCACGGCGGCCCGGCCGTCGTAGGCAACACTTACCTCGAGGGCACTTATAGCGAGATCTATCCCAACATCAGCCAGGATGAGGCCGGGCTGCGGAAGCTCTTTATTCAATTTTCTTTTCCCGGAGGAATTCCCAGCCACGCGGCGCCGGAGACCCCGGGCTCCATCCACGAGGGCGGTGAACTTGGCTACTCACTTAGCCATTCGTTCGGGGCGGTGTTCGACAATCCCGATCTCGTGGTCGCCTGCGTCGTCGGCGATGGCGAGGCGGAGACGGGACCGCTGGCCACGGCGTGGCATTCCAACAAGTTTCTCGATCCCGCCACCGACGGCGCCGTGCTGCCCATCCTGCACCTCAACGGCTACAAGATCGCCAACCCCACCGTCCTCGCGCGTATCACTCATGAGGAATTGGAACAGTTGCTCCGCGGCTACGGGTGGACGCCTTACTTCGTCGAGGGTCACGAGCCCGAATTGATGCATCAGGCCATGGCCAAGGCGCTCGACACGGTGGTGGAGCAGATCAAGAAAATCCAGGACGACGCCCGTGTCCACGGCAACCTCGCGCGTCCGCGCTGGCCGATGATCGTCCTCAATTCCCCCAAGGGCTGGACGGGGCCGAAGGTGGTCGATGGTTTGCAGGTCGAAGGCACCTTCCGCTCGCACCAAGTGCCTCTCTCCGACCCGGCCACGCATCCCGAACACCTCAAGCAGTTGGAAGACTGGCTGAGGAGCTACCGGCCGGAGGAGCTCTTCGATGAGCAGGGCCGCCTGAAACCGGAACTGGCCGAACTCGCGCCCAAGGGCGAACGGCGCATGGGCGCGAATCCCCACGCGAACGGCGGCATCCTGCTCCGCGACCTGCGAATGCCGGATTTTTGCGATTACGCGGCCGACGTACCCTCGCCGGGGGTGCCCGGCATCGGCGACACGCACGTACTCGGGCCCTTTTTGCGCGATGTGACGAAGTTGAACAGCGAGAAGCGGAATTTCCGGGTCTGGGGCCCGGACGAGACACTCTCCAACGGCCTGGAAGCCCTCTTTAAAGTGACCCAGCGCCAATGGGACGCGGCCACCCTGCCCAACGATGAATTTCTCGCCCCGGAGGGCCGTGTGATGGAAATGCTCAGCGAGCACCAGTGCGAGGGCTGGCTGGAAGGCTACCTGCTCACCGGGCGGCACGGGCTCTTCAACTGCTACGAGGCGTTCATCCACATCGTGGATTCCATGTTCAACCAGCACGCCAAGTGGCTGAAGGTGACATTGGGTCTCCCGTGGCGGCGGAAGATTTCCTCGTTAAACTACCTGCTGGCCTCGCACGTCTGGAGACAGGATCACAACGGCTTCACCCACCAGGACCCCGGCTTCCTTGACGTCGTCGTCAACAAGAAGGCCGAGGTTGTGCGCGTTTACCTTCCGCCGGATGCCAACTGCCTGCTGTCGGTGATCGACCACTGCCTGCGCAGCCGCCACTACGTCAACGTTGTGATCGCGGGCAAACACCCGGCGCCGCAGTGGCTGAACATGGACGCCGCCGTCAAGCACTGCACCGAGGGAATCGGCATTTGGCAGTGGGCCAGCAACGACCAGGCGGTTGCGCCCGACGTGGTCATGGCCTGCTGCGGCGACGTGCCCACGCTGGAGACGCTCGCCGCCGTCTCCATTCTGCGCGAGCATCTTCCCGAACTGAAAATCCGGGTGGTCAACGTCGTCGACCTCATGAAGCTACAACCACAAACCGAGCACCCGCACGGGTTGAACGACATGGCTTTCGACGAGCTCTTCACCAAGTCGAAGCCCGTCATCTTCGCCTTCCACGGCTACCCGTGGTTGATCCACCGGCTGACCTACCGCCGCACCAACCACGACAACATCCACGTCCGCGGCTACAAGGAAGAGGGCACCATCACCACACCCTTCGACATGACGGTGCTGAATGAACTGGACCGCTTTCACCTCGTGATGGACGCCATCGATCGCCTGCCGCAGACCGGCGACAAGGGCATCTACCTGAAGCAGCAGCTCAAGGACAAGCTGATCGAGCATAAGCGATACATCGACAAGTACGGCGAGGACCTACCGGAGATTCGGAACTGGAAGTGGATGGAGCTAAGGAAGTAAGAACGCCAGCCCGAGATCATTGAAGCTGAGTGCCCAGGCCGGCGCCGCGAACGGATAACCGGCCTGTGCGAGCCTCACAAACTCTGTGTTAAGCTTCCTCTTCCGATGCCCGCTGGGGAGAATCTCAGGTCACAGGCGGGTAGATTCTTCGCGGCGCACAAAGAGGTAAAGAAGTAGTCGCAAAGGAATACAAGGCGCATTGCGATAATGCGGGCTTCATCAGGAGGTACTTCGGGATGGACCGCCGTCAGTTTCTCGAGGACTCGCTCGCCACTGCGGGTGGCGCTTGGCTGGGCAGCCGAGGACTCGCCGATGGAGCGCCTGCCGTTCCGGGGCAGGTTCCGGGCGCGGTCGCGTCCGCTGAGATTGGCAGCGCGCGCTTCCCCGCCGGATTCATCTGGGACGCTGCAACCGACGTGGGTACCGAATATTTATCTTGACTAGTCGAATATATGTGTTATAGTGAAAAGCGAGGCTAAGGATGTGGCATCGGGCTGGAGTCTAACGATTGCTCCGGTTGAGGGGCGGTGCTTCTGCTGCGGGTGGTAATCAGATCGGTTGAGCGTTTTGGCTGGCCTGGGTCCGGGTAGAGGCTGAACGAACATGGACGAGACGCGCGCAACGTGGTGGCCCCGAGGGGGCAGTGAATTTTCGGCGGCAAGGTGGGTTGAGTCGTCCAGATTGACGGGCTGCCGAGGGAGCGCTCGACACGAAAACGCAAAAAAGGCCAAACGAAGCCAGCGATCTCTTGTATAATCAATAATATGACCTCTAGAACGAAGCCAAAACGAAGCCAAAACGGAGCCAATAAGTCCTTTAGATTTGATGTGCCCCAGAGAAACGAGGCCAAAACGAAGCCAACAAGTCCTTTAGATTTGATGTGGCCAGAAAAAACGAAGCCAAGACCGGGCTTTTGGCGAGCGGGCTAGTGGATAAATGCCGGAGGGGGTCAAAATGAAGGAAGGTCCCACTATATTGATGAAAACAAAGAAGAGCTCTGGAATGTCCCACTATCTCTATCAAAACAAAGCTGGTTATAGCCTGATAACCCACTATCTTTATGAAACAAAAAGAAGTTAGGTGGTAGGTAGCCTCTCGTCACATGGTTGCGATCGGCCCGGAAATGGGGAGCCTAATACCCCGGCCTGTTCTTACCGTTTACGGCTTGACAGGGTCGCAGGTCGTGCTCCACTCTAACTCCTGACTACGGTCTCCTGAATCCTGATCTATGAAGATCCTCGTTCTCAACGCCGGTTCGAGCAGCCAGAAAAGTAGCCTCTATGATCTTGGCGACTCGCTGCCCGATCGTCCGCTGGAACCGATCTGGGAAGTGCGGATGGAGTATGGCGTAGCCGATCCGCGCGACCAAGAGACCGGGGAATCATCTGCGCACATGACCAGGGTCCGGACGAAGGCCCGAGGCACGGCGACGGAAAGCTTGACCGACGTCGGCTCCCGCCGCGAGGCGACGGAGCACATGCTGGCCTCGCTCTGGAGCGGGGCCGCGGCAGTGGTCTCCGGTCCGCACGAAATCGACGTGGTGGGCCACCGGGTGGTCCACGGCGGCAGCGATTATTCCGAACCCACGCGGGTGACTCCCGCAGTGAAGGCGGCGATCAAGCGGCTGGAGGCCTTTGCTCCGCTCCACAATCAAGCCGAATTGGAAGGCATCGAGGTGGTGGAGAAAACCCTCGGCGCGGTGCCCCAGGTGGTGGCGTTCGACACGGCTTATCACGCCCACATGCCCATGTCGGCGGCCGTTTACCCGGGGCCCTATAGCTGGCTCGATCTTGGCATCCGCCGGTACGGATTTCACGGCACCAATCACCGGTATTGCGCCGAGCGTACCGCCCAGCTACTGGGCAAAGATCTCGATTTGCTACGCCTGGTGACGTGCCACCTGGGCAACGGCTGCTCGCTGGCGGCGATCCGAAACGGCCGCAGCGTGGATACCACCATGGGGTTTACCCCACTCGATGGGCTGATGATGGGCACGCGCTCGGGTTCGGTGGACCCGAGCATCCTCACTTATCTCATGCGGACCATGCGTCGGTCCGGCTCGAGGCTCGACGAGGTGTTGAATCATGAGTCGGGCCTGCTAGGCATTTCCGGCGTGTCGAGCGACATGCGGCAGGTATTAGCGGCCATGAAGGCGGGCAACGCGCGCGCGAAGCTGGCCTTCGAGATGTTCGTTCACGTGCTGCGGCGGAACATCGGCGCCATGCTGGCCTCGCTGGGCGGGATCGATGCTCTCGTGTTCAGCGCCGGGATCGGCGAGAATTCGCCGGAGGTGCGGGCCGCTGCCAGCGAGGAATTTGGATTTCTCGGCCTTAAGATTGACGCTGCGAAAAACGCCCAATCGCACGGCGACGAGGACATCGCGGCGCCAGACTCGGCCGTACGCGTCTTCGTCATCGGCGCGCAGGAGGACTGGGAGATCGCGCGCGAGTGCTGGCGACTCCTAAAGGCAGTGGTTAGTGGCTAGTGGCTAGTGGCTAGCGAAGAGTGCACTAGCCACTAGCCACTAGCCGCTAACCACTGTTTTCTACACCACGGGTGGAGCCTCGCCCAGTTCGAGCACGATCTGACCCACGCCACCCTCCACGTCAACGTGCAGGGTGACCGGCGATTTACCGTAAGCGTCGTTCACGTAGTAGTCGCCGTCTCGCCTGAAATCGTGGGCGTCGATGGAGCCGAGTCCGCCGCGGGCCTCGACGCGCACGCCGACATCACGCGGCAACCTGATGGTGGCCTTTCCCACGCCGCCCTTGATGTGGCCGCTGAAATCATTCTTCCAGTCGCCGGTGAGGTCGACGTTGGTTTCGCCGGCACCCAGATTGACGTCCAGGTTGGTCAGGGCGAGGCCGCCCAGAATCAGGTCGGCCTTCCCCGCACCGATATTCACGCTCATTTCCGTGGGCACTTTGTTGGCGAGACGTAGGTCCCAGTCGTAGCGGGTATTGCCGTGCGAACCGCCATCGCCGGGTTGCTCGATGGTAAGCTGACCTTGATCGCCGTTCCGGGCGTAATGAACCTCCGGCTTCCAACGCCGGACGTTATAGGTGAACTCCGCGTCCAGCAGTCCATTCGCCGCCTTCACGCCGCTGCCCACCTTGAGCTTGCCCGCCCCCATCTTGATCTCGACGCGGACCGACTTGGCGCCGCCCAGGTCGACGGACTGCGTCTCGGTGCGCAGGTCGCCGGTGGTCACGTTATCGTTGATGGTGCAGGCGAAGCCGCACGCCACCACGACGAGTGCAATCGCCAGACCCCGAACTCTTGGCCGTGTGTTCATCTTCATGACTCCATATACGCAGAGGCGCTCGATTTGTTTCCTTCGGTGCGGGCTTCGACTGATCGGAGCCCATTACCACCATTCGGCGTGCCCGCACAAACGGTAGAGTTAGTGCTTCCCCAACCTCTTGCGACGCCGCGGCGGAACGAAGGCCACGCGGGACTACCGTCACGCCTGCTCATCTTAGGTTGTGGGGTCGGGGAAGTCAATCGCCGACTGGCAATTGGGTGCACGACATAGAAGTTGGAATTGAAGAGTTTCTTTTTTTGTGGTATCAATCCTAACGTATATAGACGTTAGGATAAGGAGGCCTATGACTGAGTCTATTCCTCAGTTGGAAAATCAAAGAGTGCAGGTGGTGCAGG
>DATFYM010000185.1:0-12346 GCA_035315065.1 Terriglobia bacterium | reverse complement strand
TCAGTCCTGGGACGAGCTCCGACAGCGCATTCTGCTAGGCGTCGCCGAAATCAACGCCCAGCCGGTAGTTCACCGCTGGAAAAAGTTTGACGCATTAACCACCAGTAATACGGTTACAGTTTAATGAAACGATATACTAGTGTGGCTGTGCGGCCCCGACGCCGCTGGCGATATACCTCTTGACGTGGGCGAGCAATTCCTGAGCCTTGGGCAGGCTATCCAAGGCTTTCCGCACCAGCGGGTCCTGGTCCACGCCGAACTCCATCTGGCGCGCTTCGTCGTCGCCGTAGATCATGCCGACCAGCACGTCCTCGATGTGATCCTTGATGAACTGCGAGTTTTGGCTCACCTCGGTATCGGTGAGTGGCACGTCGTGCTTGGAGAGGAACTGCTGGAAGTCCTTGACCACGTCGTCGCCGGGGACGAAGTCGCGAGGGATCGTCTTGTGAACGCCGAGGTACGACTTGCCGTACTCGAAGAAGGCGCCGCACTGCAAGAAGTCCGGGCAGTAGCTCCCCAGCAGCTTGCTCTGGATGGAGTTGGGCTTGGCTTCGTCCACGCGGACGTCGGGCGTGATGCCGCCGCCGCCGTAAACCTCGCGCCCGCCGTCGGTGAGGCGGACGTCGGTGTGCGGCGGGGGAGTGTTCTCGCTGCCGTAGTAGTAGTCGTAGAGCGAGACGTTTTCGTAGTTGCGCTGGATCAGCCGGCCGCTCGGAGTGTAGTAGTGGGCGGTGGTCAGCGCCAAGCCGGTGCGCTCGCTCAGTTGGTAAACGGTCTGCACCAGACCCTTACCAAAGCTGGGCTCCCCCATCACCAAGGCGCGATCGTGGTCCTGCAGCGCGCCGGTCACGATCTCGGCCGCGCTGGCGGTACTGTGATCGATCAGCACCACCATCGGGTATTCGTTACCATGGTCGCCGTGCTGCGCGTAGTAGCGTTTCTCCGGGTTGTTGCGGCCATAATGATAGACGATTAGTTGGTTCTTTTCCAGGAAGTGGTCAGAGACCCCCACTGCCTCGTTCAGCAGCCCGCCGGGATTGCCGCGCAGGTCGAGGATGAGGCCCTTGAGGTTCCGGGTACCCAGTTTCTTCAGCGCATCGGAGAGTTCATCGCTGGTGGTCTCATTGAACTTGTTGAGGCGGATGTAACCGACCCCCGGCCGGATCATAAAGGCGCCGCCGATGCTGAGTCCCGAGATCTCGTCGCGGGTGATGACGAAGTCGAGTGGCTCGGCCGACCCTTCGCGCGTCACCGTCACCTTCACCACCGTACCTTTGGGACCCTTCAGCATGGCAGCCACTTTTTCGCCGTCCAATCCCTCCGTAGGCTTGCCATCCACTTTCACCACCACGTCACCGGGGCGCAGCCCGGCGCGGATGGCAGGCGATCCGGCCATGGGCTCGATGACCACGGTGGTCAGCTTCCCCATCTTGCCGGGGTAGGTCTGGATTCTCATCCCTACGCCATAGTATTTGCCTTCCTGTTCGTCTTTCATCCGCGTGAAGGCCGCGGTGTCGAAGAAATTGGAGTGAGGATCGAGCGTGCGGAGCATGCCCGGAATGGCGCCCAGGGTCGTGGTGCCGTCCGGCCCGAAGATGGCCTTGTCCGGATCAACCCGCTCGGCATAGTTCTGCTGCACCGCGTCGAACGCCCGCGTGAACGCGTCGAAGCTTGCTTTCACGTCGGAGTCGTCCGCCTCGGTGGTGGTCGCCTCCACGCGGTGCCCGTAAACACCGCCCAGAAGGGCGCACAACAACACCGTCGATACGATAAACCAGACCAGTCTTCGTGATGGCTTCATCTTTGTCGTTACTCCTGACCCAAGCCTACAGTATAGCACGACGGCCGGGGTGGGCGAACAACGGTCGAGAGTCGAAAGTTGAAAGTCGAAAGCCACGAATCGTCCGTAGTCAGTTGTCCGCGGCACGGAGCAACGGACGACTGACTACGGACAACGGACGTGATGGACTTTCGACTTTCAACTTTCAACTCTCGACTTCCTGAGGAAGTCGTAGCCTACCAACTGGTGGCGGGGCTCGTCCCAGAGACGGAAGGAGCAGGACTTTAAGCTGGAAAGCAGGGTGAGGGGCTTCACGCGCTGAAACATCGGATCCGCCTGGTGGCACTTCTCCAGGTTGTAATTGGGAATGCGCGGGCTCAGATGGTGGACATGGTGGAAGCCGATATTGCCGGAAAACCACTGCAGGATCTTCGGCAGCTTGTAGAATGAACTGCCCTGGAGCCCGGCGGCGGTGTAATCCCATTCGTCGTGGCGCTCCCAGTAGACTCCTTCGAACTGATGCTGAACGTAGAACAGCCAGACTCCGGCGGAACTGGATATCATCATCACGGGTAGTTGAATCAGCACGTAAGCCTTGAAGCCGATCATCCAGGTCATCGCGGCCGCCACGCCGAGCATGGCCAGGTTCGTCCAATACACCGAATGCCGGTCGCGCTTGCTTGCCCGGGGCTCGGAAAACCGATGCAGGAGCAGAAACAAGATGGGCGGGGCCAGCACGAAGAGCACGAAGGGGTTGCGCGCCAGGCGATAGGCAAGGCGCTTCCAGCGGGTCGCCTCCAGGTATTCCTGCACCGTTAACGTCCACACCGCGCCCAAGTCGCGACGATCCAAGTCGGCTGCGCCCGCGTGGTGGACGGCATGTTTCCAGCGCCAGAGATGGTAGGGCGTGGAGACCAGTACGCCGGTGATGAACCCCCAAGTGTCGTTGGCTCTCTGGGATTTGAAAAACGCACCGTGGCCACAGTCATGGTGGATGATGAACACTCGCACCAGAAAGCCGCCGGCCAGGATCGCCAGGGGCAGGACGATCCAATAGGACACCGCCAAGCTGCGGTACATCAGATACCAGAGCGCCGCATACGGAACCAGGGTGTTGACGAGTTGCCAGACGCTACGGCGCAACGAGGGTCGCGCGTACTTTGCCACCACCTCCTTCCAGGCCAGAGGGCTGGCCCGGTGCTCACCTTGGTTCATAACTGAATCACGATTCATCGCTCTCGCACTCCTCTCGGCGGACCCACCCAACGTCGAAACCTCGTTCTCGTGACCGATCCTTACGAGGCAGGCGTTCCAGGTGTTCGACCCTGCCTATCCGTTCTCAAACTTTAGTCTCAAACTCTGGTTGGCAGCAGGTCCGTGCGGCAGAGAATGAAAACTCTTCAGTTAGTATAACACATCGCGCCCTAAGGTATCTGCGGAAAAAGAGGCGTCAGTTCGTCAGTAGTCAGTTGCCGCTCATTCGGAGTCTGGCTGCTGCGACTGACAACTGACGACTGACAGCTTCTTCCAATCGTCGATCGGCAATCGGCAATCGGCAATTTCACTCTTTACCCTTGCGGCGCGCGGTGCTTGGCCTGTTCCATGGCGATCTCGTTGATGTGGGTAAGGGCTCGGGCACCCGAGGCGCCTTCAATAGCCTTAAGGGCGATCTCTTGCACCTGGCGTTTGGCTTCGTCGAGTTGCTTCTGTAGGCTCTCGATCTGGGACGATTGCCGCGCCAGAGCTTCTTCCAACGTCTTGGTGCGAAGCTCGGCCACGCGCTTCTCAGCCTCACTATCCTTCTTGAGGAAGGCGATTTGCTGCTCCAGCTTCTGCTCGGCAGCGCGGGTGGCCTCGGCGGCGGCGCGCTCTGACTCCTGGCGAAGCCGCGCCGGAAACTCCTCCGCTTCCTTCCGCAAGCGTAGCAAATCGTCTTCCCGCTCTTTCAGCGCCGCCTCACGCTCGCGCCAGCTCTTCTCCATCGCTTCCTGCTTGGCCTTGTTCTGGTTTTCCAGGACCTTCACTTCTTCTTCGTACTTGTCCTGCGCCTTCTTGCGCTCCAGCGTCTTCTTGTATTCATACTCGTCGATCTCGCGTTGCCGCTGCTTCTTGAGGGCCTCTTCCTGCTCCTTGCGGTCGCGCTCGGTCTGGCGCACTTCCTCAGCCCACGCCGCGCGCTGGGCGGCGATCTCGGCTTCGAGTTGCTCCCGCTGCCGCGTGTGATCCTGGACGAGCTGGTCGAGAGCCGTCGCCGCCACGTCGATCTTGTGGAGCCGCTCGATCTCTTCTTGCTCCAATGTCACGGCCTCTCGGACCGCTGCCAGCCGGTTCACTTCCTGCACCAGCTTGTCGGAGAGACCGGAGAGCGACTTCGAAACTTCGAGACCGAGTCCGGAAATCTTCTCGACGACCCCTTCCACCGAAAGCCCCTCGACTGCCTGGCGGACCTCCGTCTCGCGCAGCTTCTGTTGCTCCTGTGCCTTGGTGCTGGAGGCCTCTCGCGCTGCCGCGACGTCCTCGCGAATCTCCTCAAACTCCCGTTCGACTTCTGCCTTCGACCGCTTGGGACGCGCCGCTACCTTGGTGGCTTTAGCCATTTTTGTTACCTCCCTCGGAACTCGATCCTGGCTTCACAGGTTACCAGATTTCGAGGTGCGCGCGCATGGCTCATTTGCTCGCCGGCTATACTGAGCCACTCCGCGTGTTCGCGGCTGGGGCGCGGGTTGGCGCCTTGCCATCGCGTATCTACATTCAGGTCGATCGTACCCCGATGCCGTCTTTACTGAGAACTGATAACTGATAACCGATAACTAGCATATTTTTCAATCACCTGGTGGCTTTCCGTGCGTTAAGTCATCTTTTTTCAGCAAGATGGTGGCTTAATGGGTTCGGACCTGAAAACCTAACCCAAGATCTCCTTTAGTATCAATAAAAAATGGGTTCGGTCCAGTAAAATCGATGATCATTCTTTTCCTACTGTAACTGCCATTTCCGCCAAGTGTAACTGCCATTTTGCCGCTTACCTCGCAATCGCCCCTATTCGATCTAGCCAAGTCCTGACGCGCTCCTTTCCTATCCCTTGTGCGGTCCGCCGTCTTGCCCAGCCTGATTAAACCCATACTTTTCAATAATATGATGGCTTCACGTGCACTAAGCCATCTGTTTTCAATAGCATGGTGGCTAAATGGGTTCGGTCCTTAAAACCTAACCCAAGATGTCCTTTAATATCAATAAAAGATGGGTTCGGTCCGGTAAAATCAATAATCATCTCTCCTTTACTGTAACTGCCATTTCCGTCAACTGTAACTGCCATTTCGCCAACTTCCCGACGCCGACTGAAGGAAGCATTGCCATGGGAATCTCGCAATCCTTCCGAGATAGGACTGATTTTCGGCAATTGCGCGCAAATAAGGCCCTTTGCCAGTGGTTCCTGGCCCTCACCCCTCCCGACTGGCCATCGCTACTGGCCAAGTCAAGTCTTGCTCATTCCCAAGCTAGACGCCCACCCTCACGCTCCCAGAGGTTGATGCTCCCAAAAGTTCCAGCGTGAGGCCCGGGCGCTTCGCCAAAGACCATGTCCATCCCGCGACCGCTTCAGCAGCACCGAGGAAGCTCGCGGGGACCACTCCTACGACGCGGTAACGCCTACATTATGTACTATAGAGGTGATTTCCAAGTTTGTCAAGAAGAGTGCTTTTCTTTTCCGAGCTCGGCGCTGGTAGACCCATTTGGGTATATACTGGAGGCGAATGGACCAGCGACCGAAGCCGCTGTTTTTGGGTGGGTAGCAGCAAGAGGGATTTGCTGGAGTTGCCGGACGAAGTGGCCGATCTGTTCGGCTACCCCTCTACCTGGCTCAAACCGGCCGAAAACACGATCAGGCGAAGCCACTCAAGGGCTTCGGGTCGCCCGGTGTGCTGGAAGGTGTGCTCGAAATTGTCGAGGACTCGCGAGGGGCGGCGTACCGGGCCGTCTACACGGTGCGCTTTGCGAGCAGGGTCTTCGTTCTGCACGTTTTCCAGAAGAAATCCAGACACGGCAAGGCTACGTCCAAGGCTGATATCGACCTCATCCGGGGACGGCTGCAAGCCGCCGAGCAGCGCGCCAAGGAGTTCGAGCCATGAGAAAAGAGTGCGACATCAAAGAAACTTCGATCGAAAAAGGCAAAGGGAGCGTCTACGACGACCTGGGGTACCCCGCGAGCGAGCACATGGCGATCAAGGCCGAACTCGTCGCTGAGATCGCCGCGATCATCAAGAAGCGCGGTTTGACCCAGCAAGAGGCGGCCAAGACCTTGGGACTGACGCAACCGAGAATCTCGCGGCTGCTGAAAGGGCAGTTTCGGGGCGTCTCCGAGCGCCGTCTACTAGATTGCCTTACGCGCCTGGGACGCGACATCCGGATCGTGGTCAGCAGTGCGCAGCGCAATCGGGAGTCGGGCCGCTTGACCCTTCACATTGCTTGAGCAAAAATGGGGGTTGCTTGCTATGTGCAAGACCAAGGCATCAAGAGCCAAGAGATACGGTAGTCCTCTGCTAGCTTCCGTTCACGGGACGGCGAAGTGACTTCAGGCCGCCGGTCTGATGGACAAGCAAACCATGCGTAAATTCGACGTCATGTGCCTGACGCCAGCGGCGCCGCTGACCGCCAAACAGATTCGGGACCTCCGCCGGCGCGCGCGAGCCAGCCAGGCGGTGTTTGCCCGGTATCTCAACGTCACCACCGGCCTCGTCGGTCAGTGGGAGCGCGGTGAAAAGCACCCGAGCGGCGCATCACTGAAGCTCCTTGCCTTAATCGCCGAGAACGGGGTCGAGGCCGTAGCGCAGCTCACCTCACCGTCGCCCGTCATCGACTCCCGCGCGGCGTTGGCCACATGAATGTTCTCCGGCCATATCAGGGCCACGCGGCGCTGTTGCCAGTATGCTAGCCTAGCGACTCCAGATGTTTGAGCGTGTCACCCATTCAAGTCCCTCGCTTCGAACGCCAGCAAGACCGCAATCCATCGGGCCGAGTTGGTGGCTGCCCGCCCTGCGAGCCCTGAGACGCGGGCGACGCTACCGCGAGGCTTCAGAGCCCTTGACATACTCCAAGTGGCCCTTCTCATCCCACAACCGATGGGCTATCCTAGGGCTGCCGAAGATTCGATAGACCTCGCCCATGATGTCTTTGACGACCGGCATTACGGTGTTCCGGTCGTTGCCGTCCCACCGGAAGACATCCGGTAAACTCACGTCCTTCTCCACCGGATGATGAGCTCCCGTGTAGCGCCACAGCCGCAATCCACTGAAAGAATTCGCCTCGGCGCGCGAGACTCCCAAGGTAAAATCCTCGATGTTGTCCATTTCCAAGACGAGGCGAATTGTCTCCACGTCCCAAGCTTCGAGGACAGCTCTGCTCAGTTGTAAGTGTCGCTGGAGTTCATACGACAGCCAATAGGGGTGGAGGGTTTTCCCGCCGTCCCTAAGCGGGTTAGCCTCTGAGTCCAGGGCCACCAGACCATCGGTGTAGACCGTGACGCGGAAGGTGCTCTTAATGTCCTCTCGAACGGCTCGCGGAAAATAGCCGAAGGAAAGGCAATCCTGGAAACGCTCCGGCTCTGGGGAGTAGCGTATCTCCTCTGGGAAAACGGTTGGGAAGACAAAGCGATATTTCAATAGAGACTCTTCCAATGAACCGTAAGGAATCTCTACGCGCTGCATCGGCATCGAGTAGACCCCGAGGAATCCGAAGTCCTTTATGTTGTCAAGTCTTGGTTTGATCAACTTCTGATGGGCTTGCAGCTTACTTTGTATGGCTGCACCTGCACTATTTGGACCCACGTCCGCTCGCAACTCCTTCGCCTGAAGCACAACCTGCTCAATAAGGCAAGTTAGATAGAATTCCCTTATTTGGTTTGGCGCCAATTCGGCGACGCCGGTGGCGGTTCTCTTGAAATACCACACTGCTCCCAACCCTGACTCGTAATAGCAGTAGGGCTTGCTGACCTGGGCCGGGACTCTCACAATCGCGACGTTCCGTCCTTCCAGAACAAAAGAACGAACAGAGAGCGAGGTAATTAGGGGATATATCCGGTCCTCGGCCCAATGGTTGAGATCCTCGGTGCTAGGCCACTGGGTGAGACCTACGACATAATCCGGGAACGCGGCCTCGCGGTCCCTAATGCTTTCTGAAACACCGCATACCAACAGACCGCCTTCTTCGTTTGAGAACCCGACGATGTACTTGCAAATCTCGCGAATGTCGTACTCGCCGTTTCTCTCTGGGAATGCGCTCTTGAACTCGAGGTTGCGGCGTTCGGATTTGTGGGCCCGATCGCCCAGGAAGACGGCAACATCGCTGTCGTCGAGTTCCGCGAAGCTCTTAAGGGGATGAATTATCCTGTCGATGTTCATAGGTCGAAGCTCTTTCGGCGCTAGCCTTGCGGCGGAAACCACTGAGCAAGCACTGACCTCAACTTTACGAAAGCGGGATCGATGCAGTGCTGAAAGCTTACTTGCTTGGCGATCTCACGATATATGGATGAGGACCGCGGTGTTCTGGAAAGCTTCAGTACGTCTTCCACCGCTTCTTTCGGGCGTTGAGGCTTTCGTTGACCCTCTTCGAGGTAACCGTTCTGAATCAGCCACTCCTGCAAAGATGCTTGTCCTCCCAAGCAGCGTAGTCCCGTTGCCACGTGCGGCGAATCACTCCACACCCAGACTTCTAGCTCTGGATCGATAACCACCGCGGCGGACCGGTCCGTCCACCCGCTTTGGGCCAGCCTCGACTCGACCTGCGCTTCCAGCACGTCTCGCGCCTCGTTGCTGCCGCAGCCCTCCCGGTCAAGCATCACGAGGGCGTACGCGGCTCGTCCGTGCCAGCTCTGCAGAAAATCGTGACACTCCCGCAGAAGTCCAGGGTCATGTCTGGGGTGTCTTCGTACCTCGAAGTCGATCACACGGATGCCGAGGCGTTGCTGGCTCGCCAACAGCCCTTCGACGGCGAACTGCATGTTCTTATCGGCCACGACAGCGATCAAGTCCATCTTTTCCACCGCAACTGAAGGGTCAGCCGAGCACGCCTGCCGCGAATAGGTCGCTAAGGTCTACTTCCCCTTTCCATTCTTTAAGGGCCGGGTGCTCGTTGCCGGGCACGATCCCGGTTCCTTCGCGGGTTCGGGTGAAACATAGGAGTTCCTCTGGCTTAGCCAAACTCAGCAGGATTGGCGAATGGCTCGCCATAAGCACCTGGCTGTCGTAGAGGGAAGAAAGCGACTGAAAGATCGTCTCAACTGCGGTTGGGTGTACCGCGTTTTCGGGCTCCTCGATCAGGTAGATCTGGTTTGGCTCTGGCATATACGCAAGGATGGTTAACGCCAGAAGGCAAAGAGTGCCATCGGAAACAACCCGCGACGGAACTTCGATTCCGTTTTGGTACTTGAGCATAAGGTATCTCGCTCTTGCTTGTGGCAAGGGCTCCGTCCGAATGCTCGCAAGGTCAGGCAGAGCCGTACGGACATGCCGCATCCAGGCCTCAAAAGACTCGCGAGAGCTCTCGCGGAGTTCGAAAACGGATCGGGCGAGATTGGCGCCCGTTAACTTGCTTGCCTTCTCTGCCTCGAGTGTGCTCGGCGCATGCAGGGCCTCAGCGCTCAGTCTGACGTCGCGGATTCCCTGGGTAAGCAGACTGGCAAACCACCGACGCGTCGGGAAGTCGTTCGGGCCGGTCGGAAAGAGGTTGACCGCCGAATTGACTGAAGGGAGTCTCGTCCGAAACTCGCCTTCGGAGCTATCTTCATGCGCAAACACGACCTCCGTGTCAGTGCGATCCGCGAGCGCCCATGTCTTGCCGTGAGCGGGGTCGAGCAATGCTACTTTCTCTCTCGCGATGATGGGTACCCCCGATCGCGGGTCCAAGCGAACAGAAAGGTCGTATCGCACGTGTGTGTATGAAGGGGATTCGCTCTCGATGAAGTGTTCCTTCGGCATCTCGTCCTTTGATCCAACATGGGTGACCGTGACACGAATGGACTCGCTCGCAATGAGGTGGTCCTCCAGGATCTCGGCCTCCAGCGCCAGGTCAAAGCTGCTCTCCTCACGCCCCCAAACCAAGTCGTGGTAGTTGTCCGTTCGCTGCCTCACTGCCTGATCGACGGAATAAAGTACACAGTCCCGAATAAAACCGAGCACGTCCATCAGCGCTGTTTTGCCGCTGCCGTTCGGACCCACCAGGATCTGAAAAGGGCGCAACGGCACCTTTACCGACCGCAGGCATCGATAGTTTCTTGCCTCGACACGCGTGATCATTCCTGACCTCCAAGGTTCCAGGTCGCCGCAATCGATTCTACCGCATCGCGGCGCGATTATGAATCTTCTGCCGCGGATGCACGGAGCTTCTTCCCGCCGTCTCATCTCGATGCGTGGGTCGGATTTTGTGGCTTGCACGACTTCGGCTTTCGGGAGTATTGTCTTGGTAAGCGTTGAAGGGGATAGTTATGAGGTGCTTCTACGGACTTGCCTGCATTGTTTGTATGACATTTGCCTCAGCCTTGCCTTTTGACGCTTCGGCTGCAACGTGCGCCCAGAGTGCGGCAGTACGGCAACGCAGCCGGTTCAATCCTAGCTTAACTTAACCTGCTGGCACAAAGAATGGTCTTGACTTTGAGGTGCACCTCACTTGAGTATTCGGTGAGGCCGTTCACGCGATCGATGTTCCCTATGAGGCTGCGGCTAACGGCTTGGTCGGCACCGAAAAGGCACTCCGCGACCCGACCGAAAAAGTCACCACTCGGAGCGGAGCCCAACACCGGATGAATTACCTTAAGAAGAAGTGAACGATGGAGGTGTTTATGGTGGTTCGCAGGCTGTCTATTCCCCTCGGTTGCATGCTCTTGGCAATAGCGGTGTCTAGCCTTTTCGCTTCTGATGTCCCTAAACCCCTGAAGGCAAGATTTGTCACGGGTGACCCCGTATGGAAGGAAATCCCCATTCGGGACGAACTTCGAAACCAGTATGAGAAATGCTGGCAAACCGCAGTCGCTACCATTCTGGAAAACAATTTCGACATCGCGACGATGGATAAGGATTCCGGCTATGCGCGCACCACATGGAACGAGGGTGTGGTAACCGTAGGAGGAAACTGGAGCTACAGGGTTCAGGTCAGCCTCAAGTTTGTCTTCCTCCCTTCCGATCCAAAGTCTCCAACTGGTGCTGCGCCAGGAATTGATAAAGTCCGTGTGCAGGCTGCCGGGGAGCTTGCCGAGTCCAAGAGAGGAAAGATAAAAAACTTCTTCAGGGGTTACGACTAGGTCCTACTCGAAAACGTCTTCCAGGATCTGCAGGCGAAGCTCGGAATACGCTAAGGTTTCGCCGGCGATGCCGACGCGTATAGTCTAGGCAACCGCCTTGGAGATTACGGAGATTGCCATGAATAAGGCCGAGGAAGGGTTCCAAGATTGGGTGGCAAGAGTTGTTGAGATACTCAAGGTCCAGCGCAACGAGATAGCGCGGCTCTCCTTGGAACTTCAGGCCGTCCGCGACGCGTTATCCGAATCCGACTCTCATTTTCCTGGTAGTTTCGAGCGGCACAAGATCCAGTTGGAGATAACGGGGCACTACGTAGACCGCGCAGGTCCTCAATTGTACGACGAACTGATTCGTCGGCTGAAGGAGTCTTAGGCGTTCCGGCGACTTGGTTCGGTGACCGGGAAAGACATCACCATCCCCAAGGGCACCGAGATCACGGTCTACATCAACGGAGACATGCCGATCGACCCTTCGAAGTTCACCGCCGTGACTAGCGCGTCGCCCGCTGCGGGCTCTCCGGCCGCGCCGCCGGCGGGTCAACCCCCAGACGCTTCCGCTGCTTCAGGTGCCCAACCTCCGCCCGCCGCCTCGGACCAGCTTGCGAGTGTGGGCGTGGCGTCGCAACCCGCCGGCGCCGACATCACGGTGGACGGGAAGTATGTTGGCAGCACTCCGTCAACCGTGAAGCTCACTCCCGGTGATCACTTGATCAAGATTGAGAAGTCCGGCTTCAAAGCCCGGGAGCGAACCATCACCGTGAGTTCCGGAAGTGAGGTCACGGTCAGCACGACGCTGGAAAAGCCCTAGACCGGTTGCCAGAGTTCGGGCGCTGGCGCCGGTCAGGCGGTCTTCCTTGGGTGTTCTTGCATGTACGCGCGGAGCAGAGCATTGATGCGGGTTTGGTAGCCCGGCCCCTGGCGCCTATACCATTCGAGCACGTCGCGATCCACCCGTATGGTCAGTTGCTGTTTGGGCAGCACTGGCTTCAAGCCCCGTCGCACCACCGCCCGGGCAAACATCTCCGGCGTCAACTCCGGGATATCCGAGAAATCGATGTTCTCGTCCTTCCGTGCGTTTGCTCGCTTCCCCTCAACCCGCGACTGCCTTGAAGTAGCTGATTTCTTCATTCTTGGTCGCCTTTCGCTTCGGCGCTCGCGAGAATTGACCCACGTCTGCTACTCAGAATTGACCCACCAGCTTTCCGACTAAGTCCACGCTGACCCCTCTTCCTGGCACGGTGATGATAATCACCAATGCCTGACACTCGGAAAAGACCCTGCTG
>DATFYM010000184.1:0-60751 GCA_035315065.1 Terriglobia bacterium | reverse complement strand
TGAGAATCGCCCGAGCAGAAAAGCTAGCGCTTTCTTTTCGACTTCGCGGTCGGGGAAGGTAATCGTCACCATGCTTTGCACCTCGATCTAGAATGAATTATACCAGTCCGGCGCTCCCTCTGCCAACCCTCGGCTCGGCATCCCGGAAACCGACCATCGTTCTCTGGGTCTCTGCGCCTCTGTGTGTGATTTTTCACACCTGGGCTGGAGAAGGCAGCCCGAGCCTCGTCGAGGCTATCGAGGGGGCCACTCCGTAGCCTCGAAGAAAAACATTGACAGGAGTATCGAGGATGTTATACTATATTTTATGGCTAACGACGAAGGTATCTCAAAGCCTCCCTTAAGCCCGGCGCGGCTGGCCGCCAACCGGCGCAATGCCCAGAAATCCACCGGCCCCAAAACCAAGGCGGGAAAGCGCCGCGCCGCCCTGAACGGGCGCCGCCTCGATATCGCTTTCCCCGAAATTGAGCGGCAATTGCGGGCGCGCGGCGAAGACCCGCGCGATTTCCGCGGCCTGCATCGCGACGTGGCCGCCCTATTCCAGCCCCGCGACGTTGTCGGCGAGGCTGCGGTGCAATTGCTGGCCATGACCTGGTGGGAGAAGGCGCGGCGTATCCGCAACTGGGTGGGGGGCGGTCCGGCTCCCACCAACGATCTGGACGGAAAAATCGAGGAGCTACTGGTGTTCCTGGTCTCGGTGCAGAGGCAGCGTCACGAGCGGTGGCGAACCCGCCTGGTGGAGGTGCTGGGACCGGGGCCGGGATCGCCTGCCGACGTGCGACGCAAGATCGAGCGGCGGCTGTTCGCCTTCGGAGCGACGAAGGCCACCCGGACGTACCCACGGCCAACGAAATTGGACGGTCTGCTGGAGGAATTCCAGGCGACTATCGGCGACATCATGGCTGAGTTAGGCCAGAAGGCCCCAACCAGCCCCGAACCGATCCCGCAGGCCGGAATTGGAGAAGGATCGGGAGACGAAGCCAAGCGAAGCCAAGAGGCTTAAGTTGCTTGCTGTCAGCAATTTAAGCCAGAATCGGAAAACACGAAGCCATAACGATTAACTGGCTGTAAAATCATTCGGTTACGGGGATTTTAGGGCCGTTTTTCCGAAAGTTGCTACCAATCGCGATGTTCTATATTGCCGATTTGGGAGGGGGCATGGTTGGGAGGCAAGCGAAGCCAAGACAAGTAAGACTATTCGTATCAATAGTTTACGCGGAAACCGAGGAAATCAAAGCCACGCAGGGTATTCGCCGTTAAATCAGTCGTTTACACTGATCTTAACCCTGTCTTTCGGGAAATTGCGCCAACGGCGCATTTCTCTCTATCGGGAATTCAGGGACCGGCCTTCACAAACCGGCGGGGCAACATCGCGGTCACTGGTGCAATGACTCAATGACGCGATTCTTCAAATGGCCCAATTCTAGATACTTTCTTCGGTTGCGGCCACTGCCTGCGCTGGGTTAGGATGACTGTCTGGAAGATGACTTAACCTCAGGAAGGATGCTCATGCCAGGTGTCGCTGCTACTGCTGAATCTGTGAAGTATTTGGTCCCGCCGGACACGGCGATTGAAACGGCGGGCCAGGGTGCACCTTTCGACGCCGGTGCTCTCGCCGGCTCACAGGTTTTCATCGTTCTGCGCATCAGCCAGGTCATCGAGCAGGAGTCCCTGGAGGTTTCACTCTGGGGCTCGGCCGATGGCAAGGAGTGGGGCTCGAAGCCGCTTTTCTCGTTTCCACAGAAGTTCTATCCCGGCGCTTTTCCGGCCGCGGTGGACTTGGGGCAGCGCCCGGAGGTCAAGTTCCTCCAGGTGCGCTGGGGCGTCAACCGCTGGGGCCGCGGCTCCCCGCGCCCCTATTTCAAGTTCGGAGTAGAGCTGCTTGGGAGATAGTTTTCAGTTCTCAGTCTTAGCCGTCAGCCATCAGCTTTCAGCTATCAGCAAAAACGTCCGGTTGTCTTTTTGCTGATGGCTGAACGCTGAAAGCTGCTGAGGACTGAAGACTGAAAAAACTGATAACTGAGAACTGCGTAACATGCCCCTCGACATTGATCGCCGACGACATCCCCGCGCCCGCCCGACCACGGAAGTGCATTGCGAGTTGCTGGGCAACGACGAGTTGTTTACGATTCGGGACGTCAGCGCGGGCGGGGCTTTCATCGAGACCCCGCAACCCTTGCCTGCTGCTTCCGAAGTGACTGTTTCCGTTCACCTCAGGCCCCAAGACCCTCTGGTGAACTGCGCGGGGAGAGTGGTGTACTCCCTGGACGGAGTAGGCATGGGCATCGAGTTCTTCGACCTCAGTGGGGAATTGGGCAGAGCTGTGGAAAAGCTGCTAGGGCAGGGCAATTGAGTTTCGTTTCGAAAATCGAAACTCGAAGATCGAGATACATGGCGTCAGAAGTCAGTCCGCATGTCATTCTGAGCGTAGCGAAGAATCTCTCGTTGCTTTTTCTCGATCGGTTGAAGTGAAGAGGGATTCTTCGCTGCGCTCAGAATGACATGCTTGATGGTTTTCGGCATCCACTTATGGCGCTGAGTTATAGAGGCAAGAATGAAAGGCCTGAAAGAGTCGATCACACTGTTCCTCGCGCTGGCAATGAGTGCTTTGAGTGCTCCTTGGGCGCGCGCCCAGCAGCCGAACCCTGGCGCGCCGGCGCCTCCCGCAGCCCCGCAGACCGGCGCCCCGGCCGCCGTACCTCCGCTTGACACTCAACACCGTTACGAAGTCGCGGTCAGCATTTACCGGGCAGCGGCACGGGTCAAAGACCTGCTGAGCGTCGTCCAGCCGGAAAACTGGAAGATGGACGACGCGGCGCGGAAATCCTTCGACGAGACCAGGCAGAAGGCGCAAAACGCGATGGACGCTTTGCTCGATTCGAATGACAGCCTCGAGCATCACCCCGAAGATGTGGCCCTCGGCCTGAAGACCCGAGCACTCCTTCAAACGGCCCTGCTGCTGCTCGGCGAGGTGTCCGATGTGGCCACCCGACATGACCACACCGGCTGGGAAAAACAACTACGGTCATCGATGGAGGCGCTGAACACAAGCGCGCAGCCGTTAGAGGGCGATGTGACCATGGGCGACATCGGTCAGCCGTCCGCCGGGTCTGCCCCCGCGGGTCCCGAACCGGAGACGGAGAAGGTGGAGGTTCCTAAGTCCTACACGGCGCCCCCGGCTACTCTGATCAATGAGACCGGGACGCTCCAGCCCGCCGAGGTCAAGCAGCTACTTTACAAGGCCTACGTGGCGGGTTTCCGCTTCCGCGATCTCTTGAGCGTGCTGGAGCCGGCCCGGTGGAAGATCGACGCGGCCACGCTCCAGTCGTTCGACGGGACACTCGCCGCCGTCCGCCGGGACCTCACGGACTTCGAGGGCTGGCGCGCCCAGTTCGAACTTCAGCCGGCTAATGTCTTCTTAGGCTATAAGACCTATACCGCCATGAGCACGGCGCTACCCGCCATGGATGAGCTGGCGGATGACGTCGCCCGCAACCAGAGTGTTGCCGCCGGAATCCAGTTTCAGCGCGCCAACGAGGAGTTTATGGGCGCGAGGAAGTCCCTGGATGGCTACCTCAGCTTCCTGTTGCGCAACCAGCAGCAGTTGCGCGCGGCGATGGAGAACGATTTGGCGGGTTGCCAGAACACGCTCAACTACGCCATGCGCGGCAAGACGGGGCCGGTGACGAACATGGCCAACATTAACCCCGTCTTCCGGGGACACGCGGGTCATCCTCGTACCACCCCCAATCCGAACCAGCCGGAAGACAGGAACAAGCCCGTCAGCACGGTCCCGGCTCACCGCGCGGGCAGCGCCAAGGCCGCGGCGCCCTCCAGAGCGCCTGCTAAAGGTGCGAAGGCCCGCAGCAGGAAGAGAACCTCGAGTTCAAAACATGGATCACGGCAGGCGTCGGCCAAGAATTGACGATTGCCGATTGATGATTGCCGATTGGAAGAACGGCTCATTGATGAGTGCGGTGGCCTGTTTGAAAAGGCCGCGCGGTTTGCCCCCTCCTCTTTTCCAATCGTCAATCGGCAATCTGCAATCGTCAATTCTTTGTGGGCTAGGTAAACTAGGTGCTACAGCTTAGAGAGGGGGACGTTTGATGAAACTGCTCTTTCTGTCTGCGTTCGTGTTCGCGTTCGCCGCGGTGGCGGCAAGCGGCAAGCGGCCGATCACCTTTGAGGACCTGATGAAGGTCCAGCGCCTCTCTGAACCGCAAGTCTCACCCGACGGCCACTGGATTGCCTACGTCAACACGGTGGTTGATCTGGAATCGAACAAGAAGACGGGTCACATCTGGCTCGCGCCCTTGCCGGCCGCGGGAGACTATTCGCCGCGTCAGCTTACTTACGGCGACGGATCGGACAGCCGGCCGCGCTGGTCGCCCGACGGCAAGGAGTTGGCCTTCATCTCCACCCGCGGCGGCAAATCACAAGTCTGGATTCTACCCATGGCGGGCGGCGAGGCCCGCCAGCTTACCAAGATTTCCACCGAGGCCGACGGCGTCACCTGGGCTACCAAGGGCGATACGCTGCTCTTCACCTCGCAGGTTTTCCCCGATTGTGCTGATGACGAGTGCAACCAGAAGCGCCTGGAAGAAGCGGAGAAGAGCAAGGTGAAGGCGCAGTTGATCGAGGCCCTGCTTTTCCGCCATTGGACCGAATGGCGCGAGGGCAAGTACACTCACCTGTTCGCGGTTTCCGCGCAGGGCGGCACGCCGCGCGACCTCACGCCGGGCGCCTTCGACTCGCCGACGTTTTTCCTTGGCGCTCCCGATGGGTACGACATTTCGCCCGACGGGACGGAAGTCTGCTTCACCTCCAATCGCACCATGCCCGAGAGCGCGCGAGCCTGGACCACGAATAATGATCTCTACCTCGTACCCGCCGCGGGCGGCGAGCCCAAGAACATTACGGCGGATAATCCCGGCTCCGACGCCGCGCCGCAATACTCGCCCAACGGCCGCTACATTGCCTATACCTCGCAGGCGCGCAATGGCTACGAGTCCGATCTGTTTCGCATGCGCGTTTACGACCGGGAGACTGCGAAGATCACCGAGTTGACCACCGGGTTCGATCAATGGGTGAGCAGCTTCGCCTGGGCGCCGGACAGCAACACGATTTACTTCACGGCGCCGGAGCGCGGACGGCAGCCCATTTTCAAGACGTCGGTGGCGAATCCCAAAGTGGAAAAGGTGCTGGATGGAATGTTCGACGATCTCTCCGTCACCCCCGACGGCAAGAGGTTGGTGTTCAGCCGCACGGGCATCAATCTGCCGTCGGAGGTATACAGCGCATCCGCCTCGGGCGGCGATCTCACGGCTGTCACCCACGTGAATGACGCGCTGCTTGCCGAACTCGATCTCGCACCCGTTCAGTTCGTCACCACTCCGGGTGCGCTGGGCGCGGAAATTCAGAGTTTGATGGTGATGCCTCCGGGATTCGATCCGAATAAAAAGTATCCGGCCATCTTTCTGGTTCACGGCGGCCCGCAGAGCGCCTGGGACGATGCGTGGAGCTACCGCTGGAACGCGCAGATGTTCGCCTCGCACGGCTACGTGGTGATGATGACCAATTTCCACGGTTCCACCGGATACGGGCAGAAATTTGTCGAGGAGATTTCCGGCGACTGGGGCGGCGCTCCTTACGAGGACCTGATGAAGGCGGCGGACTATCTCGAGTCGCTGCCCTACGTCGATAAGGACCGCATCGGCGCGGCGGGCGCGAGCTTCGGCGGTTACATGATCAACTGGATCGCCGGGCACACTACGCGCTTCAAGGTCCTGGTATCGCACGACGGCGTTTACGACGGGCGCAGCATGTACGGCGAAACCGAAGAAGTGTGGTTCGACGAGTGGGAGCATCACGGTCCGCCGTGGGAAACGCGCGAGACCTATGAGAAGTGGTCGGCCTCAAATTTCGTCCAGTACATCCGCACCCCGATGCTGCTGGTGGAGGGCGCGAAGGACTTCCGCGTCCCCGAGGGGCAAGCGTTCCAACTTTTCACGGCGCTACAGCGGCGCAACATTCCGTCGAAGCTGCTCTATTTTCCGGATGAAGGTCACTGGGTGCTGAAGCCGCAAAACAGCCGGCTGTGGTACAAGACGGTGCTGGGATGGTTGGATTCGTATTTGAAGTAGTTGGCAGTCACTCTGAGTCGGCAGTCAGCAGTCGGCAGTTAGCAGTCAGGACGGCTCCTGTCTTGGGGGTTATGAAAACGAATGCAGCATTTCACCGAACTGAGCGTCTGGCAAAGAAGCCACGCTCTGGTGCTCAGCCTGTACCGGTTGACATCGAGCTTTCCGGCGGATGAACGCTTTGGCCTGACGTCTCAACTGCGCCGGGCCGTTGCGTCTGTCCCCACCAACATCGCCGAGGGCGCAAAGCGCACTGGAAAACAGGACTATGCGCGCTTTCTCAATATTGCCCAGGGCTCGCTCGCGGAAACGGAATACCTTGTTATGCTCAGCCGGGACTTGGGATACCTGGCTCCGCAGAAAGCCGAAGATGCAATTACAGAATTGTCAGAGATCGCAGGGATGTTGCACGCACTGCGGCGAAAAGTGGAAGGGGACTAGTTCGCAGTCAGCAGTTCGCGGTCGACAGTCCGGGGGCTGCCTTAACCGCTGACTGCTGACAGCCGACTGCTGACTAGTCCCAAAGCGGTCAACCTCCAGGATGGAAATATGTTTCTTGACAAGTTCCATTGCTGTGATAGAATGGTTCCTTGGGAGAGCCTAGGGAACAATCCGACGAGGAAAGAAGACGTGAAGATCAGGGCAAACGGGCGCCGAAGAGGGCTGGAAAGGTCCGGGAAGGCCCTATTCTTTCGAGGTGGGGTTGAAAAAGATGCGCAAAATGGTCAATCGAACCTAGTAACTATTGTAGGCTCAATGCTTTGACCTCAAGAACGAACCTAAATCGAACCTAGAACGAACCTTATAAGTCCTTTAGAATCGATGCCACAAAGAAAACGAACCTAGAACGAACCTTGTAAGTCCTTTAAGTCGAGAACCCTTCCAAAAACAGCCCGGATGTCAAGTCTTTTGGTTTTTTGGCACAATGCGTTTGGGGTCGGCAGCGGCATTCCGCAGTTGCCAATCGGCAGCAGAAGGAGGGAAACCAGAATTCAGTTCAGAGGATCATCGAAGACCATCAACGAGAACTTCTGGAGACCTGGCATGGGAATACTAGCGACGAATGCTGACGAGCGCGAGAAGCGATTCGTGATTTGCGTTCGCAACGATGATTATCCGGTGTCCCTCGAAGTGCACAAGGTCTACGAAGCAGTACCGGACCCGGGTTCGGAAGCGCACCATCTGCTGAGAGTGATTGACGAGTCGGGCGAGGACTACCTGTACCCGGAGGACTATTTCATGCGCAGAGAATTACCCGAAGCAGTCGAGAGGGCATTGTTGCTTGCATCGTAGGGGGCGATTGATTCGGCAAACTACTGCCAACTGACTGTGGACTGAACATATGACTAAACACGAAATTATCAGCAAGCAGAAAGAGTACGTCTTCAATTGCGTCACCACCTACTACAAAGACCCGCTGGTGGTCGACCACGCCAAGGGCCAGTACGTGTGCGACATCGAGGGCCGCCAGTACCTCGACTTCTTCGGCGGCATCCTGACCGTGAGCGTGGGGCACTCGAACCCGCGCGTCACGTCGAAGATCAAGGAGCAGATCGACAAGGTGCAGCACACGTCCACCGTGTTCATCACCGAAGCGATGGTGGCGCTGGCGGAGAAGATGGCTGAGATCGCGCCCGGTCGTCTCAAGAAGAGCTACTTCACCAACAGCGGATCGGAAGCCAACGAAGTGGCCGTGCTGACCGCGCGGATGGCCACCGGCAACCATGAGATTCTTGCGCTGCGCCACAGCTACAGCGGCCACACGCAGCTTACCAAGGCCATGACGGGCATGTCGAGCTGGCGGAAGTACGGCGCACTGCCGGGCATCGTGCACGCGCCGAACCCGTACTGCTACCGCTGCCCTTACGGGCTCACCTACCCGAGCTGTGATCTGCACTGCGCCAAGGACATCGAAGAGGTGATCAAGACGTCCACCAGCGGGGCGGTGGCCGGGATGCTGGCGGAGACGATTCAGGGCGCGGGCGGTTTCATTGTGCCGCCGCCCGGATATTTCAAGATCGTCGCCAACATCGTGCGCAACTATGGCGGACTCTTTATCGCCGACGAGGTCCAGACGGGCTTCGGTCGCACGGGCAAGAAGTGGTTCGGCATCGAGCATTGGGAAGTTGAGCCCGACATGATGACCTGCGCCAAAGGCATGGCCAACGGCGTGCCCATCGGGTGCACCATCACGAGGCCGGAGATCGCCGACGCTTACAAGGGTCTCACCATTTCCACCTTCGGCGGCAACCCGGTCACCTCCGTCGCCGCCAAGGCCACCATTGACCTGATCGAGGAAGACCGCTTGATGGATAATGCCCATGAAGTAGGATCACACTTCCGCTGCGGCCTGGAGGCACTCCAGGAGAAGCACGCGCTCATCGGCGATGTGCGCGGCATGGGGCTGATGCAGGGCCTGGAACTGGTGAAAGATCGCGCCACTAAAGCGCCGGCCACCGAGGCGACGGGCCAGTTGATGGAGCGAACCCGCGCCAACGGGCTCCTGGTGGGCAAGGGCGGACTCTACGGTAACGTGATCCGCATCTCGCCACCACTCAATATCACGGTCGAGGACGCCGACTTGGCAATCGGGATACTGGACAAGAGCCTGTCGGAATTGGGTGATTGAGTGAATGCGTGATTGTGTGATTGTGCTGCGTGGCGGAAAGCCTCGGGGCGATGAAGAGGAGCGGGCGCAGCGCTTTGATCGGCGAACGCGAGCGACAACCGAGGGCCTCAATACTCCACTTTCATCAAGCACAGACCGCGTGCCGGAGCCGTGGGTCCGGCCAGCGTACGGTCGCGCGCCTCGAGAATGCGGAGGACATCCGCAGGCGCGAGCTTTCCACGTCCCACCTCGATCAGGGTGCCCACGATGTTGCGCACCATGTGATGCAGAAAGCCGTTGCCACGCACTTCGTAAGTCAGCAAGCTCATCCGAGGACGCCACAGCAAGCGCGACGACAAGATGGTGCGCACCATTGACGGGACGCGCTTGGGGCTCGACTCCGGTGCAGCCGGCTGATTACCGGCACCCGGCAAATCGTCGTCCTCATCAGCGCTCGAAGCCGCGAACGAGGTGAAGTCGTGCTCGCCTTCCAACAGCCGCGCCGCGTTGGCCATGCGCCGGTGGTCCAAGGGATAAGGGTAATGATCAACGAACCGCCAGAAGAACGGCGAGCAGACCGGCGCCCGCAGGATGCGATATCGGTACGTTTTGGCTCGGGCATGATAGCGGGCATGGAAGTCTTCGGCGACCTCGCGCACCTCCTTGATCCTCACGCTGGGAGGCAACCGATCGTTCAGCGCCTTTTGCAGGTTCTCGCCAGGGATGGGGCAGTCGGTGCTGAAGTTGGCCACCTGACCCGCCGCATGAACCCCGGCGTCGGTGCGACCCGAGCCGTGAAGCTTCACCTGCGCTGCCGTAATCCGCGCGAGCGTTTCTTCGAGCGAGGCTTGGACCGTGGGCGCGTTGGGTTGCCGTTGCCAGCCGTGGAAGTCGGTGCCGTCATAGGCGATCACCAGGCGAAGATTGCGCATGGGAAAGCAGCGGCCAGTGGCATCAGTAGACGTCATCATGTGTAGGGGAGTGCCGTCTCGAATTCAAGGACGAGCATAGCCCGATTACACGCTCTGGACAAATCGACATCTCGGCGCAAGGCGATCCGGCGGAGCCGAGCTTGACACCCGCGCCCCGCCAGGCTAGTGTAGGCGTATATGGAAGTGAACTTCAACTCTGACCTCGAAGCCAAACTTTTCCGTCTGGCCGCCGACCAGGGCCGGGACGCGCAAGGGCTCGTGCAAGAGGCGGTGGAGCGCCTGGTGGACTACGATGCATGGTTTATCCGGGAAGTAGAAAAAGGCTTGGCCGCCGCCGATCGGGGTGAGTTCATTGAGCACGAGGAAATGGCAAGACTCATTGACCGCCGTTATCCGAGCTAATGCGCATCCGTTGGACGGAACCTGCAGCCCGCGATCTTACGGACATTTGCGATTACATCGTTGCGCGCGACGGCCCGCATGCTGCCCGCCAGGTTGCCCTCGCAATTTACGAAAGCGTGGACTCTCTCACGCAGTTTCCCCGCCGCGGCCGTCCCGGCCGGAAGCTCAACACTCGTGAGCTTCTGTTTCCTGGCTTGCCCTACTTGGCCGTCTATCGCATCCGCGAGGATGTTGTCGAAATCAATCGTATCCTGCACGGCGCGCAACGTTGGCCTTAACCAGCGCATGACCGAGCTACTGGTTCGACGCTGACGGCGCGCCCGGAATATTGGGTACCCGAGTGTAGTGGCCCGTCTTGGCGTCGCCCAGCACGATGTGGTGCGCATCCAAGATCGTGGCCGTGGCCTGCTGGAACTGCACCAGCGCTGAGGCGTAAGTGGCGCGGGCCTTGGCCTCGTTGCCCTCCGCCGTCACCAGGTTCTGCTGTTCCAGGATGACATTGAGGGTGGTCGACGTGCCGGCCTTGAACTTCTTTACCTCGGCATCCAGAGCCTGCTGAGCGTAGATGCGCGCCTGGATCGCGGCGGTGATCTGGGCCTTGGCCTGGGTGACGGCGATCTCCGCGTTGCGCACATCCTGCGCCACCTGGTTCTTCTGCCGCTGGAGCGAGGTCTCCATCATATGCTGCTCCACCAGCGCCTGGGCGGCGTTCGCCTCCTGGGCGCGATTGCGCAGCGGGACGCTGAACGTGAAGCCCACTGAATAGTTCGGATAGCTGTTGTTGAACACGTTCGATAAGGAATCACCCAGGCCGCCCGGTACGGTGCTGATGATTTTGCCCTGCTGGTCGCGCAGGACCTTGATGCCGGAAAGCCCGGCTGGCGCGTAGGTGGCAAAGGCGTCGAGGGTGGGAAGCATGCCGTTGCGATTGGCCTGGATGGTGTATTCCTGGTTGCGAAGGTTCAGTTGGTTCTGCTCGATCTCGGGGCGATTCTGAACTGCCTCTTTCAGCGCTTCCTCGAGCGCCGGTACATCGTCAGGCCGCGGTTCCGGGAGCTGGTCGGTGGAGTCAATCTGGGCCGCCGCTAGCTGGGAATCGACGCTCTTGGAAAGCATGGTCTTCAGCACCTCCTGCTGCTGCAGGTAAGTGGTCTGGGCTACAATCAGGTTCTGCTGGCTGTTGGCGAGCTGGGATTCGGCTTGGACTACATCCAGCGGTGCGAGAAGGCCCACCTCCACCTCTTTCTTGTCATCATCCACAAGCTGCTGGGCGTACTTGATGGCCGCTTCCGCCACTCGGACCTGGTCCTTATCCGCCAGCAGGGTATAGTAGGCATTCAGCACCTGGGCGACGCTGGCGATGACCTGCTGGCGAAAGACGCTGTCTGCCACCTTGAGGTCGTTATGGGCAATGCGGATGAAGACCGCATTGGCGCGATAACCAAAGCCTTTCAGCAAATGCTGGTCGAGACCGATAGCCAGACCCGTTCCGACCGAGGGATCAAACAGCGAAGTGAGCGACGTCGTACTCTGGCGCTGGCCCGACACGGTAACCGAGTAACTGGTGCCCGAGACGAAGCCCTGCCCGTAGAAGGTGGAGTAGGTGGCGGTGTGGCTACCCTCGACGTTCTGGCCGACCAGCCCGGCGAAGTTGAGAGGAGACTGGGCATTATTCCATCCGTAGCTGAATCCGGCGAAGGGATCGCAGCACCCGATGAAACCGGTATTGATGGCGCTGCCGCTGCCGGAAAAAGCGCCCGCCGTGGCGCTGCTGCTGCCGGTGAAGCCGCTGATGCCGGTGCCGATGGCCCCCGTGAACAGGGCGTTCGAAATCACCGCCCCTTGGACGCCGCGCGCCGCGCCCCCGCTTTTGGAGCGGAGAACGTCGAGCTGGGCTAAGGGAAGTTGGAAGCGGCTCACGGCGATGTCCAGGTTATTCTGAAGCGCGAGCGCCAGCGCATCCTCGAGCGAAAGTTCCAGCTTGCCGTCCCGGATCAGCTCGTAGATCTGGGGAGAATTGCTCAGCGATTCGGACGGTACCTGAGGATAAGCATAAGCCTTGAGAAGGGAGGTCCCATTCTCGTAACTGAAGGCGGAGGTTTTGCCGCCCGACTCCTGGGTACTGGTCGCCTGGGCCTGTTGGGCCTGCTGGGCTTGTTGGGCTTGTTGGGCTTGCTGGGCGTTCATCGTGGCCGCCGCGATCGCCAGCACTCCCGGCAACCCCAGCCAACATCGAAAACGATTCAAACTCACCGCGTCCCTCCTTGCTCGATAAGATTCCGACCCTCGCCGGAACAAAAAGCATATCTTAATCTGCACCTGGTGTCGCCTTTCAAGCTTCTGTCCCCTGTCCCCTGTTAACTGAATACGAAGGAAGATGGCAATATTATACGGTCGCCAAACGTATTTGTCAGTGGGGGCAAGCCGATGGTAAGCTGGAGAGGCTTGGCGGACTTCATCGAGTCTCGTGCCACGCCGCCTGCTCAAGCTGTTTTCTGCGCACGCTCCGGTCCGGCCGATTTCGCTCGGGACGCTTTCGGCGGCGGCACCCAAGGCATCCCGAGCTTGCCGCCAAAACTTTGGTTGAAACTCCACGTCTAAGAAATGCGTAGTTATAGTCTTGTGCCCATTTTCAGGTCTGCAAGGCAGACCCGTCAGGAGAGAACAATGAGATTGCATAAACACCGTTGGACGGTCGCCGCCCTGGTATGCGGCGCGTGGGTAGCGCTGGGCGCCCAAACGGCCGGGCTTCGGGCCCAGCAGCCGGCTCAAGCTGCCGCCTCGGCGCCAGCCCCAAAGTCGGAGACCGGGTCCGCTCCGGCCATCGAATACAAGATGAACACGACCTTTCCCAACTTTTTCGGAGCGTACACCGTCCCTTACGTGGCTCCCGCCCGGATGGTGAACTCGCCGCGTCTCGAGTCGCTTATCCGCGACGGCAAGCTGAAACTCGGCATTGACGATGCCATCGTGCTGGCGCTCGAGGACAACCTCGATATCGCCGTGGCGCGCTACCAGATTCCGTTTGCCGAGACCGACCTGCTGCGCGCCCGAGCGGGCGGCGCCACCCGTGGCGTCACCGGCGCCTTTCAGTCTTCGGCCCTGTTCGCCGGCGCCATCGGTGGCGGCGTCAGCGGGATCAGCGGCGGCGGCAGCAGCGGCGCGGGTGGCTTCTCCGGCGCGGGCGGCGCCAGCAGCGTCGGCGCCATCGGCTGCTGCGATCCCACCGCCGGCGCCAGCTTCGGATGGGACTTCGGCACCACGCCCTTGAACTTCACGGCCGTCACCGGCATCCCGATCACCACTAACCAGACCACGACGTTGAGCACTTTCTATGGCCAGGGATTCCTCAGTGGAACCAGCTATGCCGTCGCTCTGTTCGGCGAGCGGCAATCCACAACGTCGATCAGCGAGCTGTTCAATCCTCAGACGCCCACCGGCCTGGAGGTGGGCATCAACCAGCATTTGCTGAACGGATTCGGGTACCGCGCCAACGCCGTTTTTATTCGCCAGGCTCACAACGAACTGAAGATTGCCGACAGCGTCTTCCGGCAACAGGTGATCACCACTATTCAGCAGGTCCTGAACTTTTATTCGAATCTGCTCGCCGATCAGGAACAGGTAAGAGTGGCGCAACAGGCGGTGACTTACGCCCAACGGCTCTTGGAAGACAACAAGAAGCAGGTGGAGATCGGCACTTTGGCCCCCATCGAAATCGTCCGCGCCGAATCCGAAGTCGCCACGGACGAGCAAGCTCTGGTGTTGGCGCAGACCACCTACCTCCAGCAACAGGAACAGATCAAGACGGCCCTTTCCAAGCGGGTGAGCCCGGAACTGGCGGCGGCCGAAATTGAAGCGACGGACAAGCTGCCGGAGCCGGCGGCCGACGATATCCCGCCCCTGCCGGAGGCCTTGAAGGTCGCCATGCAAAACCGCCCGGAGATCGAGCAGGCGGACCTGAACCTGGCCAACCAGGACATTACCATCAAGTCGAACCGCAACCGCTTGCTGCCTACCTTTGACGTGTTCGCCACCTGGCTGCCTTCGGGATTGAGTGGCGACCGCCTGGTTCGCGACCCCACCACCGGCAAGCTCGTTGGCGTGGTGCCCGGCGGCATCTGGGACTCCCTCGGCAATTCGTTCCACGGCACGTACCCCAACTACTCGTATGGCGCCAACCTTACCATTCCCATCCGCAATCGCTCTGCTCAGGCCGATGCCGCGCGCGCCATGCTCGAGCAGCGCCAACTCGAAACTCAACTCCAGCGCAGCAAGAACCAGATCGAGCAGGACGTGCGCAACGCCGAAATCGCCGTCACCCAGGCCAAGGCGCAGATCAATGCCGCCGCCAAGGCGACTGAGCTGGCCAAGGAGACGCGCGACGCCGAGCAGAAGAAGTTCAAACTGGGCGAATCGACGGTGTTCACTGTGCTCCAGACCGAGCGCGACTACGTCAACGCCCAGGGCAACGAGGTGAAGGCGCGCGCCACCTATGCCCAGGCGCTGGTCCAGTACCAGCAGGCCACGGCCACCATCCTCGATAAGTACAACGTGCGCATGGCCGACGCGAAAACCGGGCGTTACTCCGGCGCCCACAACATTCCCGGCACACCGGAAACGCAATCGAGCGGGTCGTCGGGACAGGAGTAGGCGGCAGGGGAGAGGGTTGTAAATGGTGAATGGTGAATGGTGAATGGTGAATGGAAGAGAGGGCGCTTGCTGTTCTCGTTCTTCATGATTCGCCATCCACCGTTTCCGCCCTGCCCTCTTCCCAATTCACTATTCACAATTCACAGTTAGTTCACTATTCACAACCCCTACCACCTCGCTCCTGCTCTCTTCCAATTCACAATTCACAATTCACCATTCACTATTCACCATTTTCAACCCTGTCCTCAGGCTATCCCCCAGCCACAAATCGTACCCCCTCCACAAGCCGCTCCACTTCGGCCTCCGTCGTGTAACAAGCGCAGCCGGCGCGCACCAGACCTTCTTTGCCCAAGCCCAGCCGCTCGACGATTGTGGTGGCGTAGAAATCGCCGTGCGACACGAAGACTCCACGCTCGGCGAGACTCGCCGCCACCTTGTTCGATGGAACATTCCTCACCGTGAAGGAGACCGTCGGTGTGCGCGCGGCCGTCGGCGGCGGTCCGCAGAGGGTTACTCCGTCGATGGCCGAGAGACCTTCCCAAAGTCGCCTGACCAGCGCCGTGTGGCGGCGGTGGAGCGCGTCAAAGGCCGCGCCCAGCCGCTCGCGCCGCGTGGCGCCGGGGGCCAGCGAGGCCAGGAAATCGACGGCGGCCGCGGCCCCGACCATCCCTTCGTGATTTTGGGTGCCGGTTTCGGCTCGCTCCGGCGCGGCGTCGGGCGCCCGCGTCAGCTTGGGAAAATCCACCGACTGGAGCAGGTCGCGCTTGCCGTAGAGCACCCCGATATGCGGCCCGTAGAACTTGTAGGCGGAGCAGGCGAGGAAGTCGCTATCGAGGGCGCGGACCTCGGTGAGCACGTGCGGCGCCGAGTGGACGGCGTCGACGAACAGCAACGCACCGGCGGCGTGGGCCAACTCTCCCGCCCGGCGCACGTCGTTGATCGTCCCCAGGGCGTTCGACGCCGCGCCCATCGCCAGGAGCCTAGTATGATAGCCAAGTGACTGTTCGAGATCATGCCAGTCGAGCTGCCCCGTCTCGGGAACCATCTTCACCATACGCACCGTGACACCGCGCTCGCGGGCGATCGCCTGCCAGGGAGCGACGTTGCCATGATGGTCGAGTTCGGTCACCACGATCTCGTCCCCGGGGCCCCACAGGCGCCCCAACCCCCGCGCCAAGTGAAAGGTGAGCGTGGTCATGTTGGCCCCGAAAGCGACCTCGGCCGGCGAGGCGTTCAGAAAGTCCGCCAGCGCCGCGCGCGCCCGCTCGATGGCCTCGTCCGTCTCGGCGCTCGTCGGATACGCCCAGTGCGTATTGGCGTTGTGGTGGTAGAGGTAGTCGGCCATGGCCTCCACCACCTCGCGCGGCACCTGCGTCCCGCCGGGGCCGTCGAAGTACGCCACCGGGTAGCCCTGGTGGCGGCGGTCAAGTGCCGGGAAATGTGCCCGGATCTCATCGATCGAGACCGAGCGTCGGTCAGTTTGGTACGCGGCTTGTGTCATTTGACAATCCTCCGGTAGACGGTAGACGGTAGACGGGGAAGAAGGCCTACCCCATCCACTCCCTCTGAACCTCTATGCGTACTGACTAACGTCCACCCGACAATGGGTTCGTATTGGGTTCGGTCCCAGGGCACCGTCTTTGTTTTCAATAAGTCAGTGGCTCCGGTCCTCAAAATTTGCCTCGCTTCCTAACCCTTATGCTGTCTGCCGTTCTGCTGTCTACCGTTTTCGGTGGCTTCGTTCCTGATTTCCTCAGGGGCCGATCCTTTGTTATCAAGCAAATCGGTGGCTTCGTTTTTCAAAAAGCTTTCAGCTTTCAGCCATCAGCCTTCAGCTTCCGACCTCTGGTCGCGCCAGCACGGCCATGGCGCGACACGAGCCGCGGGCCCGGACACGTTCCAAGTCGGTCGAGAAGGATCCCCATTTTCTGCGGTTATCTGCACGTTTTTGTTGAAAAATGGCCGACTTTGGTGCGATTCTGCACAAATAAGGAGGCCCCAAAACGGGCTCGCTTTCAAATAAGCCCTTAGGCCTCGGCGGAAACGCAGTTAACAAGTCCTTTAGACCCAGCAAGCCTTCGCCTGTTCCGCGCAGAAATTTGGCCAACAACCCTTGCGGAATCAACATATCGGTCTCGCCACGTTTCGGTCGTCGGAAAAAGCCCGAAAGGGTCGCCTTGCATCTCGGCGGAAGCACGGCTAGCAAGTCCTTTAGATTGAGCAAGCCTTCTTTCGCTCTGCTCAGAAACTCGGCCAACAACCGCTGCGGAATCAATAGATAGATCCCACCACGTCTCAGTCGCCCGACAAAACCCGAAGAGGTGGTCCGATGCTTGCCGGAAGCGTGGCTAGTAAGTCCTTTTAATTCAGCATGCCGCTGCTTCTTCGGTTGCGGAATTTGGCTAACAACCATTGTCGAATCAACAGATTGGCCTCGCATACTTTCCCTCGCGCCGGACTCACCCGAGATCGTTCGCGCGCGAAGAAAAAGGACTCCAACACGGAGAGCGCAGAGGAGTCGCGGAGAGAACAGAGAGGAGCGAGCAACAAGCGGGCGGTCAGCCGAGGCACTTCTTCTCCGTGACCTCTGTGACCTCTCTGCGGCCTCTGTTTTGGTTGTGGCCATCGGGCTGAGCTGTGTCTCTGCGTTGGACGCTCTTTCGCAGTTACGAAGTGAGCGCCGATTATAGATTGACACGAGCCGCGGGACTCGACACGTTTTAATAAAATCGGTCGCAAGAAACCCCCGTTATCTGCCCTTATCTGCCACCTTTGTACCCGTTCGGTGCACGTTTTTGGTAAAAAATGGTAAAACTTGGTAAGATTTGGCAGCCCGAAAACCGCCTCAAAACAGACTTCCTTTCCTGTATCCCCTTTGTTTGCAACACTGGCTTCGCGCCAAGGTCCCGCGAGGGTGGGGGGGAATGGCGATTAACTCCTTCTGTTAATTTTCTTGGAACAACCATAAGTGTAACCATTAGCGGCCCACTGGCGGAGTCCCCCAACGACGGCGGTCGTTCTCTCGGTCGTCCCACCGACCCGCACCCCACCGCCAATTTGGCCGGCGCCACCCCGTGCGGAGCGGAAGTTCGGAACCCAGTCCCTTTTCCTCCTTGGGGCCCTCCGCGCCGCCCTGTTTGGCCATCCTCCACGCCGACCCCGCCTTAATGTCCGCATCATAGGCGATCACCAGTTCGCCGGCGGAAAGCCCGGAGTGCTCGCCGAAGATCACGCGTAGGCATCCTGTTCCCCCTCTCGGTGAACCCTCGAGCTCCACGGTGCCCCGCAGGGCGATAAGGAAGATGATGGTCCTTTCGAACTTGTACTTCGAATCGGCAGGGCGCCGACGCCTTGCATGGTCATAAGCCATTTTTTCCCCATGCCCCCCTCTTCTGGCCGAAGCCGTCTAGCTTAGGATAATACAGGAGAGCGTATCTGTCAAGCTAATTATCTTATGACTACACTGCCATTTGGGGTATCCTACCGAAGCGGTTCTTGCCTGATGGCGTGCCTGACGGCGGGGCCGCATCAACGAGGCAGAGGTGCCCCTCACCCCCGGCCTCGCCTCTCCGCGGGCTCGCGATCCGAACAGAACGATCCTCAGAGACAGGCAAGCGAAGGGCTTGCGTTAGAGGCAAAAATCGCATACACTTCTACTGTAGGGGCATCACAAGCAAAATCTTCAGTTAGGCCTGGAGGGATTCGATCCGTCACTCCCGTCAGCGCATAGGCAGTCCCGCTTTGCAGGACAAGGGTCAGCCTTGACGAACAAAAACGCGATGGGCATCCTCCCCCTGCGGCAATTCAAGATTTCCGCCCGTGGGCATCAGATGTTGACACCACAAAAATACCGACGGCATGGAGGCGACCCTTGACCAGAAGACTCGTGCTTTCCGTGATGATGCTTCTACCTCTGTCCGCAGCATTCGGGGATCAGGCAACCTACAGCGAACGCGGCGGCACGTTCACCCTGGGCTCCAGCATTGTGGTGACGGCCGCCACCGTCGCTAGCCCTGCCGGCACTCTGTCTCTAAATTGCCCGATCACCGGCACAGCTTTTGGCACCTACTTGTGGCAGTACTTCTGCTCGGGTGGAATCATCACCCTGCAGTCGAGCGACGGCGTCACCGTCCTGAGCGGTACGTTCACATCGGGGAAGCTGTACTTGACGGCTTCGGGCGGTGGGCGCGGCGGGAATACCCACTATTACTACAGCTTTGGCGGCTCTTTGACGGGAAGCTTGACGCAAAACGGCCAGTCGGAAGCCATCTCTGGCGGAACGTATTTCTACGTGGTACCCCTCAGGACTCAGATTGGAAGCGGATCGGCGGCCCTCTCGAGCGGCGGGACTGAGGTGAGTGCCGTGTATGGGCCGGTTTATGTGACGGACACATACAACAACCGGATCGTCCGCGTCGATAGCATGACGGGAGCGAATTGGGCCACGCTGGGCAAGGGAGGGGCGGGAACCAAGCAGTTTTCGAACCCGGTGGGAATCGCTCTCGACGCGTCGGGAAGGATCTATGTCGCCGACACCGGTAACTGCCGGGTCGCACGCATGGATAACATCACTGGAGCCAACTGGACCACGCTGGGCACGTGCGGCAGCGGCAGTTTCAGTAATCCGTACGGAGTCGCGAACGATGCCACAGGCAGAATCTACGTCGCTGATACGGGCAACAATCAGATCGTTCGCGTGGACAGCATGACCGGAACCAATTGGACCACGCTCAAGACCGACCCCACGGGCGTGAATATGCTCGCCGGACCTAGGGGCGTCGCCTTCGATGCCGCCGGCAGGATTTACATTGCCGACACCGGTAACAACCGCGTCGTTCGCGTCGATGACATGACGGGCGCAAACTGGACGATGCTCACCTCCAATACGGCCGGCACGGTGAATTACCAGAGTGTTTACGGCGTCGCCCTGGACCCCGCCGGGAAGATTTACGTCGCGGACACGCTCGCAGATCAGGTGGTGCGGGTAGATGACATGACGGGCGCCAATCGGACCACGCTGGGCGGGCCCGGCATCGGCAATGCAGTCGGCTACTTCTCTAACCCCTATGGCCTGGCTGTGGACCCTCTGACCGGAGCCATCTTTGTTGCCGATACTCAAAATGGCCGCATCGTCCGCAGCTCGGACATGACCACTCTGAATTGGAGTTCGTATGGCAGTTACGGGACCGGCGTCGGCTCATTCGGCGGGCCGCAGGGAATTGTTCCCGTCCCAGTGTCGACTCCGGTTCCGGACGCGGTTCTTTCCCCCACCAGCCTGACCTACGCCAATCAGAACGTTGGTACACCGAGCTTGCCCCAAACCGTGACGGTCACCAACATTGGCGGCGCGCCGCTGGAGTTCACCCGGATCGCCACCACCGGCGACTTTGCCGAGACCGACACTTGCGGCAGCGGCGTGCCGGGCGGATCAACCTGCAGCCTCAGCATAGTGTTCACACCCACAGTAACCGGCACTCGGAAGGGTTTGCTAACCCTCACCGGCAACTCCGCCAGCGGGGCCCGAAAAGCGGGGCTCAGTGGGACCGGCACCGCGCCGGTGGCGGGAGTCGCACCGGCCAGTCTCACCTTCGCCTCCCAGCTCGTGAACACGACGAGCGCGGCGCAATCGGTGACTTTGTTGAATACCGGCACGGGTCCGCTCACCATTTCGGCCATCGGCGCCAGCACCGGCTTTGCCCAGACTAATAACTGCGGCTCGAGCGTCGCCCCGGGCTTCGGTTGCACCTTCAGTGTGACTTTCACGCCGACCGCTACAGGAACGCTCACCGGCGCCTTGACGGTGACCGATAACGCCGGCACTCAGACCGTGAACCTGGGCGGCACGGGGGCCAGCACTGCTCCCACGGTCACGGTGTCGCCCGCCAGCGTGCTTTTCCCTGCGCAGGCACTGAAGACGAAGAGCGCGGCCCACGTCTTGACCCTGGCCAACCACAGCACCACATCGCTTACGATCACTATCTCGATCACGGGAGACTTTGCTGATACCACCACCTGTAAGACTTCTCTCGCCCCCGGGACAAGTTGCACGGTCAGCGCGACGTTCACCCCCACGGCCACCGGAACCCGGACCGGTTGGCTCACTTTCATTCTCCCGCTCCCGACCGGCACACAGACAGTCGCGTTGACGGGAACCGGAACGCCGAGCGGAACCACTGAGGAGCTAACGGTGTCCCCAACCTCGGTCGACTTCGGGCAACAGGTACTGAACGACAGCCAAAACGCCTCGGTGACAGTCACCAATACTAACGGGGTTGTCGTCGGGATCTCGAGCATCAACGTCAGCGGATCGGCGGCGTTTACTCAGAGCAACAACTGCGGTACGGCGCTTGCAGCAGGCGCCAACTGCACGGTCCAGTTGACTTTCACCGCAACCTCCTACGTCACCTACAGCGGGACGCTGAGCATCACAGAGAGCGCTGGCTCAGTCCACAAGGTCACACTCAGCGGCTCTGGGGTGACGGGCAACTAACGATCGGCTGCAAGGATCCGAATGCAGGAAGCCTGCACTTCGGGTCCGACGAGGGGGGAGGGAGTCGTGCCGCTTTGCGGGATCGCACCCTCTCCTACTCTATCTCGCAAAGGTCCACGGCTCGAATCTTCCCGTCGCGTTCTGTTCTTAGCGGCAGCCTCAGGCAGCGCCTACCAGGCCCCCCGTCGCGCCTCCGCCCTTCACCAGATCAAGCGGGGTAGCCACGGTCAGTGTTTTTCTGACCGTGGGCTTTTGTCATGCGATACCCCAATGGCAATCGCAAGGAGTTAATCTGAGTCGGGCACGTCGCGACTGTTGCCTTATCCAAAGCAAAATCGTTGAAACTGGACCACGTCCCTTTCGTCTTTGGTTGGCCGTTGGTTCCTCATCGGAGGAAAGCCCACGGTCACAACAGCGGTGACCGTGGCTACCTCTTGCTACCCTTGCTGCCAGACCATTAATCAAAGATTGCGCTCGCCCGGAAACCATGGTACCCTTAGATTCTTATGGGAGAGAAGCAATCCAATCCGGGCGAGCTTTTGCGCGACACCCTCGACATGCTGATTCTCAGAGCCCTCCAACGCCGTCCCTTGCACGGTTACGCAATCGCGGAATTCATTGAGCAGACATCGGAGGAGGTTCTGCGCGTAGAAGAGGGCGCGCTTTATCCGGCATTGCACCGCTTGGAACTGCGGGGTTGGCTGGCCTCCAAATGGGACATGTCGGAAAACAACCGGCGGGCCAAATACTACCGGCTCACCGCTGCCGGGCGCAAGCAATTGGTGGAGGAAACCGCCCATTGGAGCCGCTTGGCGGCCGCCATTGCGCGCGTCATGGGAACGGCCTGAGGAGTTGCCTCATCGGCGGGTCGGAACGTGTGAAGAAGATGAGAAGTTTCTCGCAGAGCCGCAGAGGTGCGAAGAGTCGCAATGATGAGGGGTGTGCGACAAAAAAGTAAGGAGTATCCGCAGATTTCGCAGATTGCATAGATTAAAAGACGGACGAACGGCGTACTCCAAATAGATCGTCTCTTGAGTGTTCGCTCGTCCTTCTGTGTAATCTGCGTAATCTGTGGATTCTTCCCGCCTTTCTCCAGTTTCTTCACACCTTCTCGATCCTGTGGGGCGATTGAAGGGTGATTTCATCAATCGATTGGTTTGTTGAATAGCCGGCTCATTCCGCAAGCCGATTGGTCTTTTGGAGGCGGCGATGTTTCAATGGCTAACCAGCACCTGGCTACGGGCGAAAGCAATCTTCAAGCGGCGCCAGTTGGATCGCGACTTGGAAGACGAGATGCGCTTCCACCTCGCGATGCGGGTGGAGAAGCTGCAAGCCGCAGGAGTGAATCCGGAAGAAGCCCGGTACGCAAGTCGAAGACGCTTCGGCAACCGGTCTTCGCTTCAGGAGGCCTGCCGCGAAATGTGGACCTTTGTCTGGCTCGACAGCCTCGCGCAGGACGTTCGCTACGCGCTTCGCACCCTGAGGAAGAACCCGGGCTTCGGGGCCGTCGTGGTCGTGACCCTGGCGCTCGGAATCGGTGCCTCCACGGCGGTGTTCAGCGTAGTCGATCCGCTTTTGTTTCGCAGGTTGCCATACCCCAAGGACGATCAGCTTGTGTCGGTGGGATACCTGGGGCCGGTCGACAACAATGAGTTCAATGTGGTCAGCAGTTATTTCGACTGGCGGGAGGGGCACTCGCCATTCCAATCCCTCACCGCCATGAGGCCCGGGGTGGGCTGCGATGTGATGATCGCTGATACGCCGCGCCGCATCAATTGTTACTCCGTGGCCGCCAATTTTCTCCAGACGTTCGGCATTACGCCTCTCCTCGGCGGGGATTTCAGTCCCGAGAATGATCGCCCGCATGCCCCGACGGTGGCTCTGCTTTCCTATGGATTCTGGCAGAGGGCTTTTGGCGGCGACGTTAAGGTCCTGGGCAGAACCCTCACTTTGGACGACGAGCCTGCGCAGGTCATCGGCGTCCTTCCCCAGAGCTTCGAAATGCCGCAACTCGGTGACATCGACGTGATGTTGCCCGCGCGCCTGGATGCGAGTCTCCCGCGTTCTGCGAATTCAAGTTCCTTCTTGCGGACCTTTGCCAGACTGAAGGAAGGCGTGTCGATTGAACAGGCCCGCGAGCGCATGGGCCCGCTCTTCGCAGCGAGCGCGGAAGCCGACGTGCCGCGGGAGTTGCGCTCGGAAGTTCGTTTGGTGGTTCGCTCGCTGCGGGACCGGCAGATCCAGGAAGTGAAACTCGCCTCCTGGATGTTGCTCGGCTCCGTGCTCGCCCTTTTGCTGGCGACGTGCACCAATGTCGCAAATCTCATGCTGGCGCGCGCCGTGGCCCGCCGCCAGGAACTCGCCATGCGCGCCGCCCTGGGCGCTGGGCGGGGACGCCTGATCCGACAAACCCTGACCCAGTCCGTGATCTTTGGCTTGCTGGGAGGCGCGGCCGGATGCGGAACCGCCTGGGCGCTCCTGCGGCTGTGCGTTGGCCTGGCGCCCGACGGGATGGTGCGCCTGCAGCACGCCCGGATCGATCTGCGCGTCCTCCTGTTTGCCTTGGCGGGCTCGCTCGGAGCCGCCTTGGTGTTTGGAATGGCGCCTGCCCTGGAACGGCCGCGGGCAGAGGCGCTGGCGGGCTGGCACGCGGTCGGAACGGCACGAACGCTGTTTGGAAAGGCGCTGGTGACCGCTCAGGTGGCAATTTCGCTGGTGCTGCTGACCGGGGCATCGCTGCTGCTTCGCAGCCTTTGGAAACTCCAAAGCGAGCCGCTGGGATTCGAACCCGAACACGTCGTCACCGCCTCTTTCAGTCTGCGACGGCAGCGTTACCGGCCCGGCGAGGCACAAGTCAAGTTCTTTGACGAGCTCGAGGAACGATTGAAGCGCATCCCCGGCGGCGGGTTCTTTGCCCTGAGCGACTCTATTCCGCCCCGCGGTTCAATGGGACGCCCGTATTCGAACCTGCGCATCGCGGGGCGCCCGCCCGTTGCGCCGGATGGGGGAATGGTCGAGTTCCGATGGGTGACCCCGGAGTATTTCAGCGCCTTGGGCATTCCTATTCTTGCCGGTCGCGCCTTTGAAGAGAGCGAGCGCGCCTCCGGTGAGTCACCCATCATCCTGAGCGCCACCCTGGCCCGCCGATTGTTCGGCAATGAGAACCCGATCGGGCAGCAGATCGATTTGGAAGTAAACGGCCATTGGTCACCGGTGGTGGGAGTGGCGGCCGACATCAAGAACAACGGCCTGACCGAGCCCGCCGATCCCGAGTACTACCGCCTGCGCATGCACAACGCGGACCCAGTGGGCTTCAGCGGAGTCGCTGTTTTTCGCACTTCGCTCGACTCGGGGACGTTGACGCGCTGGGTCAGGGCGGAGTTTGCGGCGCTTGACCCCACGCTGCCGGTGACGGTCGAAACCTTGGGGCAGAGGGTCGATCGATTCCGGGACGGCCCGCGTTTTGTCGCAACACTCGTCGGCCTGTTTGCCGCTCTCGGGCTGCTGCTGGCCGCGACGGGACTCTACGGCGTGCTGTCCTTCCTGGTGGCCCGCCGGACAAGGGAGATAGGTGTGCGCATGGCCGTTGGCGCACGGCCCCTGGATATTGCCGTGCAGATTCAAAAGTACGCGGGAATCTGGACGGGAATCGGAGTGGCTACAGGCTTGGCCGGCTCTTTGGCTTTGGCGCATATGATTCGCGGGCTGCTGTTCGGGGTTTCACCCAACGACCCGGGTTCGCTTCTCGTCGCCGCCTTGGTGTTGGTGGTCACGGCCGCGCTCGCGGCCGGGATCCCTTCCTACCGGGCCGCCCGCATCGACCCTGTCGTTGCCTTGCGCAGCGAATGAGGCGTCCCGGGGGCTCAACCCAAGCGGTGCGGCGCATGCCGCCCTCGCCCCAGGTCCCGGTTCCTTCGTGCGGGAGCGGGACGCTCCCGCCACAGCGGGCGAGACGCCCGCGCCGAAGAATCCTTGCCGGACCGCCAGCGCTTCGGGCTGAATGCAGAGCAGTGGAAGGCATTCCAGGCCGCACTGTCCGCGCCGCCGCGCGCCGCCCCCCGCCTTGCCCGGCTTCTCAGGGAGCCGAGCGTCTTCGAGCGAGGCGGCGTTTAAGTGACCTCGCGACGTATCGAGAAGCTGCGACGCGGTCACGCCATCGATGCGTTTGACTGCGGCCGTGAAGCCCTCAATCGATTCCTGGTTCGTTATGTGTTTCCGAACCAGCAGGCAGAAGCCTCCCAGACCTATGTCGCCCTCGCGGAGGAAGAGGTCATCGGCTACTACACAGTGGTGGTGTGCGCGGTCGAGTACAGCGGCGCACCCGAACGCCTCACCAAGGGCTTGGCCCGTCATCCTGTGCCGATCATGCTGCTGGCGCGCCTCGCCGTGTCGACGTCCTGGCAGGGCAAGGGAGTTGGCGCCGGTCTGCTTAAAGACGCGATGCCCCACCCAAGCATGGCTTGGGTGGGGCACGCTATCGATCATGATCATCAAAACAGACTCAATGTATCCACCAGCCAGGTCACGCTTCAGGGAAGTCCGAAGAACCGGTTGGCCAGGGCCGGGCCACTCGAAACACCTATGCCCGTGACCAGGTCATAGCCGGGTCCCGCTGCGTAGCCGTTGTTGCCTGTCTTCACGTCATAGTAGAAATATGGGTAGTTAGCAGTGAAAGCGTTGTACAGCTCCGGGTCCAGAGAGATTCCGGCGTACGGGCCGCCGAACTTGGCTTTTCCGAAGCTGACGCGAGCCGTGTCGATGTCCGCTAAAATACCGGCCGTGAGCGGACAGGATAAGCTGGTCCCGCCGACGAGGAAGTACCCGCCATTTCCGCTGTCGAGCACCGCAGCTCCCGTGTTGGGGTTTGCGTCGGCAGCGATGTCGGGTGTGGCGCGCCAACCTCCGCACAGCACCGTGACACCAATGAGGTTTTGGTATGGCAGGGAAGTCTCCGCGGTGCTGCACCCGCCGCCGCTCCCCGCCCAACCGGTCTCACTTGTCCGTTGGAGGGAGGCATTGACGTTCAGGGATGTCCCGCCGACGCACGTGACGTACGGAGATGCGCAAGGATACTGAACCCCATACACGGCGCTGTCATCGCCCGACGAGAAAAGAATCGGCTTGTTCACATCGTAGAGGTAGTCCTGGGTGAGCCCGTACCACCCATCGCCGTAATATTCGAGCAGCGCGCCGTAGCTGTTGGAGACCACATCCGCCAGCCCAACCGCGGTTGTAACGGCGATGCCCAAATTGTCGAACGAATTGTCGTCACCTTCCACCAGCACGAGCTTCGCGTTGGGAGCCATGGCGTGCGCATACTCGAGATCGAGCATGGTTTCGAGTTCCCAGCCCGAATCGCCGCCGGCGCGAGGCGGTCCACCCACTTGGTCGAGTTGTTGGAAACAGCCACTGGCGATTGTGCACTGGGGCAGACCCATGGTGGCACTAAAACTACTCAGATCGGCATCGGCGCCGCCATAATGGAACGCGTCCACGATGGCGATGACCATGCCGGCTCCTCCGCCCCCGCCCACGATCTTGGTGGTGGAGTAAGCGGTTTGCAGGCCGTTCGGGCAGAAAGCGTATTCACCCGGCCCTACAAGAACGTTGCAGAACGAAGGCAGGCTTGGCCCGCTAGTGAGTGGCTTCGCCAACTGGCGGGACACCCAGACGTACGGACGGAAGTGACCTTGGGGGGTCGCGCTCTGGGGGACGACAGGAAGCGGTTTGCCTTGTTGCGCCGCCTTAGTGACAACCGCCTGTACATTCGCTGCCGTCATCCGAGCGGACTGCGCCCAACCCAGTTGACAAGCCACCAGCAGAACTGAGACCAACAGAAGCAGTTTGCGATAAGTCATTGCAGGACCTCCTTAGGTTTACGCGCCATCCGACGGCGGGCGAAAGCAAGCCATCCGAGCAGGGATGGGCCCAGCAGAACCAGCGTACTCGGTTCGGGTACAGGACTAGTAGTGTCCAGATTCATGGTCCCAATCGCGAAATCAGGCTCGCTGGGGCCGGTTCCCGTTGCGTCGAACTGCACAGCCCACACATCCGGGGTGGAAATGTAGCCGCCGATGAACAACGCCGTGCCCGGAGCGTTGTTGGACGTGCCGGACGTGGTGAAAGAGCCCAGGAGTTGATAGCTCGAATCGAACAGATCAATCGTGGCCGTAAACGGACCGTAGTAATCGGACTGAATCCAGGCGCCGGCTCCATAGAGGCCCTGATCGAAAGTGGCGGCGATGTCTGTCGGCGTGTTGCCGAAAGCCGAGCCGTTATAGATCAGGCCCATATGGTCAGCAAAGTTTCCGCCCCAGGTGACGTCCTGCTGAAGCACGTAAAAACCCTGTTGCGTCCCCACGAGTCCCACCAGGCCGGTGTTGCCGGCAACCGAACTCCAAGGCTGCGGCGTCGCCAGTTGTTGTCCACTGCAACCGTACTGGACACACCAGTCAACGGGGTCGGTGAACTGGGTCGGGTCCGTAGTACCAATAATACTTGCCCGGGCGTTACCGATCCCGAGCGCAAAGCAAAGCAAGCTCAGCCACAACATCTTCACCTTCATCAAAGTCCTCCTTAGGTAATGGAACACAATTCCGGATGGCTACCGTGCCAGGCTAGTGAACCCTCCGTGAACCTGTTGATCATTCCACGCGAACGGCGACAAATCAAGTAGCGATAGCCTAGTTAGCAGCGACTGTACTTGATTGCTTGGGCAGTACTTTACGGAGTGAATTTCCGATAGCCTAGTTAGAAACAATGATACTCTTGCTTGCTTGGGCAGTACTTTATTGAGCGAACTTTCAGCGAATAGCGGCCCTGCCGAATGCAAACCGAAAGTCTATTGGTTGGAATCGTGTCGCGGATGACCGAGGAGCCCACGGCACCAAGACCTTGCCGTGGCTGCCCGACCGACATGTCCGGCTTCTCCGGGAGCCGAGCGTCTTCGAGCGAGGCGGCGTTTAAGTGGCTCCGCTATGCATCGAGAAGCTGCGACGCGGTCCCGCCATCGATGGGTTTGACTGCTGTCGTGGCGACATCTGCCATCTGTTCCGCCTGCTTAAGGATCTTCGTGCCGACCTGAAATCCTGAGAAGAGTCTCGCGACTAGTGCTACAGCACACTGGCCACCGGGCACGTCATTCTCTACTCGGCTCTACCCGGCTGATCCGGTCGTCACTTCGCGGTGGAGCTCGTCATAGGTTAGGAACATTCTCGCTGTTGCGCATTGCCAACTGTGCTCTCCAGCAGTGCGGCGTGCCTCTGCCACCTTTCGATCCCTCTCTTGGGGGTTGCTGAAGATGGTTCGCACGGCGGCGGCGAATGTCTCGGCGTCAGCCGGTCCGAGCCAGGCATTACCGGCGTTCGCATAGGAGAGCAGGCCGCCGGAGGACGGCGCGACGAGGGGCAACCCGGAAGCCATGGCTTCCAGCGGCGCGATGCCAAAGGGCTCGCGTGGATTCGGGTGGATGAAGAGGTCGACATTCGCGAGGAGGTCTGCCAGCGCCGGACGGTCCGCGATGTGACCCGTGAAGTAAAGGCGCCCGTTCAAGCGGCGTCTCCCTTCCTGTTCCAGCCAGCCGCGCAGAGGGCCTTGGCCGGCGACCAGCAGGAACGCCCGAGGCAGTCCATCACGTCAATCAAGAGCGGGACGTTCTTTTCCGGCGAAAGCCGGCCGGCATAGAGCAGCAACACGGTATTTCGATTTCCACCCACACGTTCGAGCAGAGAGTTTCGAGCCTCATCGCTGCGATGTTCGGGTCCCAGACCCTCCGTATCGGCGCCCATACCGCACACCCGAACGCGTTCCGGGGCAAAGTCCGGTGAGGCCTCGAACAGTTCTTGCGCAACGTAGTGCGAGTTGGCGAGGTGACAGTCGAACAAGGGGACGTAGACCTTTCGCATGTACAGCCGAGCCAGGCGGCGCGCCGCCGGGATCCCGGTGGCGTAGGCGGCGAGATTATCGTCCATCCGTTCGCAGGTCAGGCCCACCAGCACAGGCCTCGGAACGCTCGAAATCCAGCGCTTGCGGAGCACCGCCGCCAGCCAGCAGAGAGAATACTTGTCGCAGATCTCCACCAGGTCCGGGCGCTCGCTTTGAAGGATTTGGCGAATGGTGCTGGGTCGAGGAAACAGGAAAACATGCGGAAGAATCAGCCGGTAACGCGAGTCGAAGATGGGACTTTTCGGGGCAGCGATTCGATAGATGCGGCCGAATCTCCCGACCTCCTCGAGATGAACCCCAGGTTCTCCTTCGAATGCTGCGTGTGACCGTGGAGCGAAACGCCGGTGCGAAACCGTCGCGCCGCTCTTGATACTTCACGCGAAAGGTGCACCCTGATTCGGCTGTTCGTCATATCCCTCCTGGTTTGTGGAATGGCGGTCGAAGACCCGGCGCGTTGCGAAGGTAGCGAGATGGACCATCCCGATCATGTGAGTTTCTGACGCCACCGCCTCTGGAAGGGCGCCACGCGGCAGCCCACGTACCGTAAGCATTAAGTTATCAGGCAGATATTACGAGATGATGGCGATATTACAAAATAATGATGACAATATATTAATGGGTTGTAACAATTGTGGAAGTCAGGGCGTGTCGATCCAGTCTTCCTGTTGCTCCCGGGATTCTTGTGACATAATAGCTCCGGCTGATGGAACATGCGCCGGACCGATCCGACGCGCAAGGAGGTGTGAATGTCCTCGATTTCGCGAAGAGCGTTTTTCAAGAAGGCGGCGGCGAATACCACTGTGGCCGGATTGTTGTCGGCGGGCGCAATAAAGCTTCGGGCCAATCCGCTGGGGATGCCGATCGGGTGTCAGACTTGGCCCGTCAGGAACATGATCGCCCACGACTTTCCCGGCACCGTCAAGCAGCTTGCCGAGGCCGGATTTCAAACGATCGAGCTGTGCTCGCCGCTGGGTTACGCCGATTCCGGCTTTGCCGGCCTCGCCAAATACTCCGGGGCCGAGCTGCGGAGAATTCTGGGCGACGCTGGTGTCAAATGCGTGAGCTCTCACTTCGGCATCGAGGAGCTTAGGAAGGATCAGGCGGCCAGCATCGCCTGGGCCAAAGACGTCGGCCTGACGCAAATGATCGTGCCCAGCCTCGACGGTCCTGGGCACCCAACCATGGATGACGTGAAGCGGGCGGCCGAGGAATACAACAAAATGGGCGAGAAGGCGGCCCAGGCCGGCATCCAGCAGGGCCTTCACAACGAGAACTTTGAGCTCACGATGGTCGACGGCAAGCGCACCTATGACCTCTTGTTTGATCTGTTCGATCCGAAGCTGGTGAAGTTCCAGTTTCAGGTGTCGACCATCAGCCGCGGCTACGACGCCGCCGAGTACTTCATGAAGTACCCTGGTCGTTTCATTTCGATGCACGTGCAAGGCTGGTCGACAGCAACCCGGAAAGAGATGGCAGTGGGCCAGGACAGCCTCGACTGGAAGAGAATCTTTACCGCAGCGAAAACGGGTGGGATCGAGAATTACTTCGTCGAAATGAACCTGGACTTGATGAAGGCCAGCGTTCCCTACCTTCGTAATCTGGAGGTCTGAGCAAGATTGACTCATTGAGTGATTGAATCATTGAGCCATTGAAAGAAGATCGGGTGATTGAGTCATTGAATCATCGAGTCAGTGAAGAAGAAGCGGATTGTGCTTTCTTGTCTTCAATGACTCAATGACCCGATGGTGCAATGGTTCAATTGAAGGAGGGATTTATGGACACGGTCAATCGCCGGCAGTTCGTGGGCGCCTCGCTCGCCGCGACCGCCGGAATGCTCAAAGCGGCAACGTCGGCCATGGGCAACACCGAGCCTCAGCCGAGGTCGTCGTCAATGCCGAGATCTTCCTCAATGAAGGTCGGTCTCTACACGATCACCTATCTCGGCGTGTGGTACCGTGGCGATGCTCTGCCACTGAAGGATGTTATCAAGCGGGCGAAACAGTATGGTTACGATGGAATTGAAGTTGACGGGAAATGCCCGCATGGACACCCGCTCATGATGACCAAGGACGGATGCAAGGAACTGCGCCGGGTGGCGGATGGCGAAGGAATCGAGATTTACGGCTTGGCCGGAAACAACGATTTCAGCAGTCCCATCACGGAACAGCGTGAAGCGCAGGTGCTTTACATGCGTGAGCTGATCCGTTGCGCCTCGGAACTGGGCGCGCGGACGGTTCGGGTGTTCCTGGCGTGGCCGGGAGTGACGCAACACTCGCAAATTGCCTCGTATGAATTGTCTCGTCCCATCTGGGAGAGTGTGCACAAGGGCTTTTCCGACGAGGAAATCTGGGCCTGGTGCCGCGACGGCATGGTGCGAAGTGCGAAGTACGCATCCGACGCCGGCGTAACCCTGGCATTACAGAACCACACGCCGGTGATCCGGGATCACAAAGATGTCCTGCGCATGGTAAGCGAGGTGGGCTCCCCGCACCTGAAGGTTTCGCTGGACGTTTATATTATGAACGACAAATCCCCGGGGGCCATTCGCCAGGCCGCTCTCGATGTGGGGCCGCTGCAGGCGCTCTCGCATTTTGGCGGCGAGTTCAAGCGCGAGGCGGACGGCTCGGTTCCTGGTCCAGACTACTACCCACCCTTTGTCCAGGCGATGCACGAGATCGGTTACCAGGGGTACTTGGGTTACGAACTCTGCCATACTCTACCCAAGGTAAATGGCGAGACGGTGGGCATTGAATTTGCCGACCAGTGTGCGGAGGCTGCGGCCGCCTACATGCGCGGATTGATCAAGACGTACACAACTTAGTGAGTCCGCCACTCCGAGGAACGGAGTCCAACCAGTCAGTGTGCTGAGCATGGGAATCCCTTCTTTCCCCAGAGGCTGCGGACACGCGGACGGGCGAAGCCATGCTTACCTGTGCTGGTGACAGAGCGGTGAAGAACGATGCGGGATTGGAGTCTACTGGCGTCTATCGCTGTCAGTCAGCGGTTAGCTTTCGGCCTTGATACGCGGCTGATTGTACACCGGCGGTCCTAAACAGCCTATTCCTGTCATTGTGCACTTAAGCGCACCTTCACGGCGGTAACGCGGGTTCGAATCCCGCTCCGCTGTTGCCTTGTTTACATACCTGTCTGGAATCCGGACCTTGATGGTCGGAGCCACGCCGTCTCGACCGGCTTGACGAGGTTGGCGCACGCGAGCGTCCAGCGAGCAGCACAGATGCGCTTGCTAATTCACGGCCGTCCGAAGGCCGTGACCCGACGTGGTAGAGTATCCCAAGGATAAACATTTTGGTTGACAATTCAGCCTTTGAGTATAATGTAGCTCTTTTCGAGTCGCCCCCCGGACTAACTGCAGCCGCGGCTAAATGGAAAATGGGTACGCCTGCAAGCGGGCTTGTGATGAATGAGCGCGTTATCGAGACTGGTTGGCAGTCCCCGGGGCCCCCACCGGCGCATGCTACACGGTGCGGCTGTCACAAGCGACGGTGGCCTGAACCGCGGACGCGGACCGTATCGCGCGGCGCGGCGAAACTCTTGCGCAGTTGCATGATACAAGATAGTATGGCGGGGGAGGCGCGGCGTCGCTGGGTCCATGATCTTCGAGGCGCGCCCCTCCGCCGAAGGAGCTGGGAGCAATTGCGGAGGATTTCCAAACGCAGAGACACAGAGGCGCAGAAAAGAATTCGAAGCATCGGTGGAACAAACACTGCACCATCGTGTGATCTTCTTTCTCGTCTCTGTGTCTCTGCGCCTCTCTGTTTAATTCATTCCACGCCTTCGAAGTGCTGGAGCGCGGTTTGCGGGAGGGCAAGATGACTAAGAAGTGGTACAACTATTTCCTTTCAGTGGACCAAGCAGGGGATGGCCAAGCCGTTTCGGAAAGCTCCTCTGAGGCCGGGCAGGCCGCTGCGCCGTCGCACACTGCGGCCCAAACGGTCGCCGAAATTGCCTCTGGACTCAACACCGAGCCCAAGTTCACCGGCCCGGTCGCCAACCCGACTTCCTTCGACGAGATCTATGCCGCGGCGCAGATCAGCTCCCCCACCCACGGCTTCACCATTCTCAAGATCATCGATCTGTTGCAGAGCGAGCACATCCGCAACCTCTCGCGCGACGTCAAGCGTAGCTCGTTGCTGCTGGCCCTGGAAGCCGCCGGGGTGAAACCGCAGGAGGTGGTGCAGGACGCGGTTATGCGCGATAAAGCCCTGGATACTTACGAGAGCGTACAGCAGAAGGCGCTGGCGCAACTGGAAGCCAAGAAGACCCAGGAAACCAAGGAACTTCAGGCCGAGATTGAGCGTCGAATCAATGAACTGCAGTCGCGGATCCAGGCCAACAATGACGAGGTAGCCAAAGAGAAAGAGCGGTTTTACGGCTGGCAACTGAAGAAGCAGCAAGAGGAGCAGAAGATCGGCGACGCCGTGTCGTACTTCACGTCCGAAAAGCCCGTCACTACGGCGGTCGCGCCCGGGCGGGATCCGGCGTCGACGGCCACGAGCAAACCATCGTAGACAGGGCGTAGTCTCGGCAAAGGGGAGAAACCATGTTTACACGCTTGCTACGGATCATCCGGTCGTTCCTCGGCCTCCCCGTTTCCGTGGTGGAGGGCCCGGAGCTGGTCCTGCTGCCGGATATTAGCGAGACGAACGAGCCGGCACCGCGCACGGAGGAAAGCGTCGACACGGTCGACATGGTGAAGGCGAACCTGACTCAGTTGGAGCGCGAAGAGGCGAAGTACAAGAACGACATCGCCGAACTCACCGCCAAGGTGAGGGCGACCATCCAGTCCAGCTTCGACGAGATTTATGCCGCGGCGCAAATCAGCCCGCCCACCCACGGCTTCACGATTCTGAAGATCCTCGATCTGTTGCAGAGCGAGTACATCTGCAACCTTTCGCGCGACCTCAAGCGCAGCTCGTTGATGTTGGCGCTGGAAGCCGCCGGGGTGAAGCCGGAAGACGTGGTGCAGGACGCTGCACTGCGCGAAAACGCCCTGGAGGCCTACGAGAGCGAGCAGCAGAAGGCGCTGACGGAGTTGGAGGCCAAGAAGGCGCAGGAAAACAAGGAAATCCAGGCCGAGATTGAGCGTCGAATCCATGAGATGGAGTCGCGAATCCAGGCCAACAACGACGAGGTGGCCAAAGAGGTGCAGCGGTTTTGCCGCTGGCAAGTGAAAAAGCAGCAAGAACAGCGGAAGATCGACGATGCCGTGTCGTACTTCACGTCCGAAAAGCCCGTCTCCAGCGCCCGCGCGGCGTTCAATCCGGCACCGGCCACGAGCAAACGATCGTAGTCACGGCAAAAGGGGATAAACCATGTTCAGACGCTTGCAGCGGATGATCCGGTCGTTTGTCGGCTTTTTCATCTCCACGGCCGAGGACCCGGAGTTGATTCTGGAGCAGAATATTCGCGACATGAACGATCAGGTGCCGCGCATGAATGAAAGCATCGCCATGGTGAAGGCGAACGTGACCCTGCTGGAGCGCGAAGAGGCGAAATACAAGAACGACGTCGCCGAACTCACCGCCAAGGTGAAGGCGGCCATCCAGGCCGGCCGTGACGATATTGCCGGCACCTACGCGACGCAACTGGAGCAGGTGCGCGGCGCGCTGGCCCGCACCCAGGGCCAGTTGACCACCGCCCGCACCGCCTTTGAGAAGGCCATGGCCGTGAAGCAAGCCTTCCTCCGCGAGAAGGAACGCAAGACGCAGGAAGCTCTGAACGCCATCCGCGACTACCATCGCGCCCAGTGGCAGAAAAGGGTGGCCGACACCATGGAGCAGTTCGACGTGGCGGGCATCAGCCAGACCCACGATGAGATGGTGCGCAAGATCGAGGAGATGACGGCAGTCAACGAGGCCCGGATGGATATGGCGATGGGCAACGTGGACCAACAGAAAGTGAAGATCGAAGAAGAGGCCGAAAAACTCCGCGCCGGAGAATTGGTGAAACAGTTCAAAGTGGAAATGGGTCTGATTTCGCCGGAACCGTCAGCGGCGACGGCAGAGAAGACGATCGGCGCCAAAGAAGCGGAGAAGACTTCCTGAAGCAATTGCGGAAGACCTTCCAGCACAGAGACACAGAGGCGCAGAGAAAATGGGTTACGTCGGGGAACAAATGACGTCTTCGTTGCGATGCTCATTCTCTTCCCTGTACCTCCGTGCCTCTGGGTTTAGTTTCACACCTTCTTAAGAGGCCTCAAGGCCGACCCAAAATGCCGCGGAGGGATCATGCCCCGTACATTCACTGCAAAAGCCCGGACTCTGATTCTCGGACTCGCGTTCTGCCTGGTGTCTGCCCGGTCCGCGGGGTTCGCCGCCGAAACCAAGATGGTCCGAGTGCGGGTGAACATCTGGGTAGGCTGCGTTGGCGGACTAGTGGCTAACGGCGGCCTGGACACGGCGCCCGATTCCATATACGCCCAGGACGGTCTGAACGTTTCCTTCAAGATCATCGATGATTGGACCGAGGGCGCAGCAGCGCTGGCCACCAACAACGTTGACGTGATGCTCACGACGGCTGACGTGTGGGCCAAGGACTATGCCCAGTTCAAAGCGCGGGGTTTTGGCGCCCGCGGGTTCTTCATGGTGGATTGGTCGCGCGGCGCCGACGGGGTCATCGCCGCCCACGGCATCAATGGCTTGAAGGACCTGGCGGGAAAGAGAGTGGCCTTCGCACCTTATACGCCCTCGCATTTCCTGCTGTGGACCGGCTTGAGAGAATCGGGGCTCAGCGCACCGCAGCGGGACGCGATCTTCGACAACGGAATTCATACCAAGGATGGCATCGAGCCCGCCACACTCTTTGCTCAGCAGAAGGTGGATGCCGCCGTCGCCTGGGACCCCGACATGAGCGATGCCGTTGCGAAGCGCGCGGGATCGCGAAAGATCTACGACACGCATCAAGCCAACCGGTTGATCGCCGACATCCTGGTGGTGAGCGACCGCTTCGCGGCACAGAATCCGCAAACGGTGGCCAAGTTCGCCCAGGGGTGGCTCGAAGGCGTTGGGTTCATCAAGTCGCAGCCGGATCGAGCCTATACGCTGATTGGCGCGATCAAGGACTTCAACATTCCCACCGATTTGGCCAAGACCATGCTTGATGGAGTTGTGCTGGCCGATGCGGATGAAAACAAAGCGTTCTTCGGCTCGGCGGGCGCGGCTTCCGATTACATCAGGATCTTCAAGAGCGCCCAGGAGATGTACCGCGAAACGGGAGTGCTGAAGGGTGCTGCCTCCGACCCGGAATCGAGCGTCGACCGCAAGGTGGTGGGTGGGTTGAAATGAGCTTTCAGCTATCAGCTCTCAGCTCTCAGTCATCAGCGCGCGGCCTAAGATTGACGTTTTGTTTGCTGAGTGCTGACGGCTGATAGCTGAAGGCTCCTTCAATTTACAATCCCTTGGAACGGGGGAAATCATGGCAGTCAAAGTCGAAAAGGGCGGTTGGTTTCTAATCTTTCTGGTTGGGGTGGTTCTGGTCGGTTACGCCCTGAACAAGTATGGCCTGCTGAATGTGGGGAAGTACTTGCACGCTCCGGCCGGCCAGTCTGCCGGAAACGCGCCGCCGGTGGACACTTCCAAGCCACTGCCGACCTCGGGCAGCGCCCCATCGAACCAAGTCAAGGTTCGCGTCAACATCTGGGTGGGATGCGCCGGCGGCTTGGTGGCCAACGGCGGCCTCGACACGGTGCCCGACTCCATCTTCGACAAGCAGGGGCTTAAGGTCTCATTCAAGATCATCGACGACTGGACGGAGGGCGCGGCGGCTCTGGCCACCGGCAACGTTGATGTGATGCTGACCACGGCCGACGTCTGGGCCAAAGACTTCGGCCAGTTTCAGGACAAGGGGGTGGGAGCGCACGCGTTTTACATGGTGGACTGGTCGCGCGGCGCGGACGGGCTTATCGGCCGGCAGGGGATCAACAGCCTGGAGGATCTGGCGGGGAAGAAGGTAGCCTTCGCGCCGTATACTCCCTCGCACTTCCTGCTGTGGAACGGGCTGAAGGAGTCGGGTCTCTCCACTGAACAACGCAACGAGATCTTTGCCAACGCCGTTCATACCAAGGACGGGATCGAGCCCGCCACCTTGTTCGCGCAGCAGAAGGTGGATGCCGCGGTGGCCTGGGACCCGGACATGAGCGACGCAGTCAGCAAGCGGCCCGGCGCCAGGAAGATCTACGATACGAAGGTGGCCAACCGGCTGATTGCCGACATTTTGGTAGTCAGCGACAAATTCGCCGCCCAGAATCCGCAGACCGTGATCAAACTGGCGCAGGGATGGCTCCAGGGAGTGGAGTTCATCAAGTCGCAACCCAATCGCGCCTACACGCTGATCGGCACTATTCAGGACTTCAACATTCCCACCGATCTGGCCAAGACCATGTTGGGAGGCGTGCGGCTGTCCGACTATGCCGACAACGTCAGCTTCTTCGGCGCGCCCAGCGGCGGGTCCGACTACGACAACATTTTCAAGATGGCGCAGGAGATGTACCGCGAGGAGCGGCTGATCAATCACATTGCCGATCCCGAGGCTTCCGTGGACCGGCGCTATATCGCGGCCTTGACCGGGCAATTCTCCGAGACCTCCACGGAAGCGCCGATCGAGTACAAGGCCCCGTCCGCAGGCGCGGTGCCCATCGCCACCCAGCGCCGCTCGATTTACTTCGAGTCGAACTCGGCGAGGATGAGCGTGGACTCGCGCGCGGTGGTGGATGAGATCGGCGAGTTCATGCGTGCCTACGGCAATACGGTGGTGGATATCGAAGGCAACACGGATTCCACCGGCACCCGAGAAGTCAACCTAGGCCTCTCGCGGCAGCGTGCGGAAGGCGTGAAAAGCTACTTGATGGAGAAGTACGGCTACCCGGCAAGCCGCATGCGCACCAAAGGAAATGGCCCCGACAACCCTGTGGACACCAACGACACTCGCGAAGGCCGGGAGAAAAACCGGCGTACTGACATCAAGGTTTATCCCAACCCCGGAGCTTGATTGGCGATGGTCGGCAGGAGTCGAAAGTCGAAAGTTGAAAGTCGAAAGTCGAAAGTAAGAAGAAGTCAGGAGTTTGTTTTTACTCTTAACTTTTGACTTTCGACTGTCGACTTTCTCAAGAATGTCCAACCTCTTTCAAATACGTGGAGAGACCTCTGCCCGCCTGCGGCTGACGCTGGCGTTTCTAGCCTGGGGCGTGATCGTCCTCGCCTGGATCTTGCTGACCCACTGGGACATTCTTCCTCCTTTTGCGCTGCCTCGCCCCGGCGGGGTCATTCGCGCTTTCGGCCGCTTGTGGACGGATTACAACCTGCTGGACAACGTGGCGCAAAGTTGGTGGCGTATTGCCCAGGCCTTCTTCTGGTGCGCGTGCATCGCCATTCCGCTCGGCATTTTCATGTCCAGCTTCCGCTGGGTACATGACCTCGTAAACCCGGTGGCGGCGCCGATGCGGGCCATGCCGATCACCGCCTTCCTGCCGGCCTTCATCGGTTTGTTCGGCATCGATGAAACCGAGAAGGTGGCTTTCCTCTGGTTCGGCATGTTCTTTTACTTGCTGGCCGTGGTGGTGGAGGAGGCCGACCGCGTGGACGATAGCCTGCTGGAGACGGCTTACACGCTTGGCGCCAAGCGGCGGCACGTGCTATGGCTGATTTTCCGAGCCTCGTTCCCCGGCATCTTCGGATCGTTCCGCATTCTCTACGATATTGGCTGGACCTACGTGATCCTGGCGGAAATGATCAACGCCCGGAGGGGCGTGGGCTATATGGTGGAGGCCGCACGCAAGGTGATGGACTTCGAGCGGGTTTATGCCGGCATCATCGCCATCGGCTTCGCTGCCTTCCTCTTTCGCGCCTTTTTGACTTTCCTGGAGCGCCGGCTATTTCCGTGGCGCCAGGTTGTGCATCCGGCGGCAGAGCATTTGGCGGCCGTGGGGGCGAGCGTGAAGCACAAGGCAATCGGCGGTCAGGAGTCGGCAGTCGGCAGTAAGCAGTAGGCAGGTAAAAGGGGAAGGGGAAGGGTAAAGGGTAAAGGGTAAAGGGTAAAGGGTAAAACAAGACCTTCGACGGGGTCACGGAAACGCGTAAAGGGTAAGAACAGGATCGAAGGGATCAATCGACCCTCTTTTCATCGTTTACCCTTCACCCTTCACCCTTCACCCTTTACCCTTATCTATAAGAACCATGCCCAAAATTAAAGTCAGCTTGCATAAAGTCGGTCGCACGTTCCTCAGCCCCGAGGGTGAGAAGACCGAAGCCTTACGCGACGTCAACTTCGAGGTTGAAGACGCCTGCTCGCCCGAAGGCAAGGACGTGGGCGAGTTCCGCGTACTGCTGGGGCCGTCCGGTTGCGGCAAGTCGACGATTCTGCGCCTGATCGCCGGCTTGGACACTCCCGATACGGGCGAGGTACTCGTAGACGGGCACCCCGTGACTGGTCCGGGCCGCGACCGGGGCATGGTCTTCCAGAAGTACACCTCATTCCCCTGGCTGACCGTGGCCGAGAACGTAGGCTACGGCATGAAGATCAACGGCGCTCGGCCTGCCGACATCGCCCAGACGGTCGGCCACTTGATCGACGCGGTGGGCCTCAAGGGATTCGAGAAGTCCTATCCGGACAAGCTCTCGGGTGGAATGCAGCAGCGGCTGGCCATCGCGCGCACGCTGGCGGTGAAGCCGGAAGTGATTTTGATGGACGAACCCTTCGGCGCACTCGATGCCCAGACGCGCAGCGACATGCAGTCGCTGTTGCTCCAGATTTGGGACGAGACCGCGTGTACCATCCTGTTTGTGACCCACGATGTGGAGGAAGCCATCTATCTCGCCGACCGCATCTTTATTCTCAGCGGGAGACCGGGTACTATAGCGGAGGACGTGCCGGTACCGTTCGGCCGCCCGCGCGATCCGGCAGTGAAGCAGACGCAGGAGTTTCACGACCTTCAGGCCTATGCTCTGTCCTGCCTGCGGCGCGCTCCCGGACGCGGCCAAGTGCGAGTGAGTGTCTGATGCCTGACGAGAGTGGCGACCGGGTACGCGAATCCTCGCTGTCTTCTCTATCTGGCGCCGGGCGGTCCGAGCCCGGCCCGTCCGACTTCATCAAAGCGGCGTTCCACTGGCAGTACAACCTGATCGCCCTCGGGGGCACGGTGGTTTTCGCCGCACTCTCCGCCAGCGCCCTGCCGCTGATTTTGGTCGGCGGCCTGGAGCTGATCTACCTCAGCGTGATCCCGCACAACAAACGCTTCCAGCGTCTCGTGCGATCCTGGCGGTTTGCGGAGGAAAAGAAGTCGCACGAACTCAAGATCAGCGAGATGTGGAAGCAACTCCCGACGGACGTCCAGTCGCGCTACGATCAACTGGTCAGCGTATGCAAGGCAGTCGACACCAACTACAGCTCGTTGTCGTCGGCTTCACAAATGCTGGTGGGCCAGATGCACGATAAGCTTCAAGGCATGCTGGAAGCTTACCTGCGGCTCCTCTATGCGGACCAGCAGCACATCGATTATTTACGCAACACCAATCCCACAGCCATCAAGCGGGAGATCGACCAGTTGCAGCAGAAGCTGCCCACGGACACTCCCAAGGTTAAGGAGATCAACCAGCAGCGAATCGAAATCTTGACCAAGCGGGCGGAAAAGTTCGAGAAAATCCGCGAGAACCGCCAGGTGATCGAAGCGCAGTGCGCGGCGATTGAGGATGGCCTGGAGTTGATCCGCGACCAGTCGGTGACCATGCGGGACCCTCAGCAAGTGAGCGGGCAACTGGAGGGCCTGCTTCAAAGCGTCGAACAGACCGAGGACACGGTAAAGCAAGTGGAGGACATTTTCGAGACGGCCCAGAACGAGTCCGACACCCTGGGGCCCTTGCCCTCGGACTCGACTATCTCGGATTCAGCTTCGCGCACCACCGGGCGCGTGCGGAACTAAGGTCAAAGTTGCGTTGTTTCGCGGTTCGATATGATAAGTGTTGGCGTTAATGGCTTCCCATGGCCTTGTTCGACTTGATCGCCCAATTGGCCAGCATCCTTGGACTGGTATTCAGCATAGCGGCTTTTATTAAGGCTACCTCGGCGGCCACGGCGGCCAAAGAAGCACGTGATGCCGTCTTTATCCGTACTGTGGCCGACGAGTTTCAGTTGGCGTGCAACGACATGGACCAACTGCTGGACTTGATCACGCATGATCGGTTCGCGGAAGCTGCCCGCGTGGCTCACGGTTTGACTTCAGCATTGAGCGAGATCCCTTACCGTCGTGGTATCTACCTCAGTGTTGAGCGCAAGAACGAGTTGTTGGATGTGAGAACTCAGCTTCAAATCATTGAGGAACAGATTGGTCGAGCCAAGGGCGCACCCCTCACGCCAAAACAGAAGCAGACCCTGATCAAAGTCTGCCAGACAAGTTCTGTCACGATGAGGGAGAATCTGGGTACAATAAAAGGGCAAGTTGAAGTTGGAGGCAAGCCATGACCGACGTAGCGCTCAAGCAAGAGATCGACGCCAACCCGTTGACGACGGCACTCGTCGAAAAGACAAAGGCTGGGAGAATTGGCTGGCAGGCAACCGCAAACGAGAACACATTCATAGCCAGTGTCGGCGGCGACACGACCCTCCGACTGACCCTGGAAAGTGTTGTGGACTTCGACCCCTACGGCCAGCCAGAGAGCTACGACGTGCCTGTTCTTTGTTTGCTTGATTCGAAGGGGAAAACTCTGTGGGAAGTTCACTCGAGGGAAGTCAAGGGCGGATTGTGGCCTCTCTACAAACTCGCGCAGCGGATCGCCAACAAAGTAGATGAGAAAGTAGAGGCCTTGATGGAAGCCCTGCAGAAGCTCTGACACCCACCCCAGCTCCCGAGGCGTCCTGACACTCGCTGATGAGGGCCAGGCAACAAAATAAGCCGGATTATGGCATCGATGCTCCCGGCATTGGGCTCGCGGTGCTAATCGCGGTGATCTTGGGATTGGCGGTTGGGGTCCTCCTGCGGGAATCCTCGAATCAAACGGCCAGAATCATCGCCACCATTATTTTCAACTTGCTTCCCGCCGGCCTGATTCTGATCGTGCTGATGGTCATTTATGTTAAGGTTGAGAGATTCCGCCACCGCGACAGAATGCTCAACATGCTTTCTTGGAAAGGCAATGAGCAGGTGCTGGATATTGGCATCGGCCGTGGTTTGCTGATGATCGGTGCCGCCAAGCGACTGACTGGGGGAAGAAGTTTCGGAGTTGATATTTGGAGTCGAACGGATTTGAGCGGCAACAGCGCCGAGGCAACCCTGCGGAATGCTGAAATTGAAGGTGTCAGAGACAAGGTAGAGATCAAAGACGCGGACGCTCAACATCTGCCGTTTGCGGAGAACTCGTTTGATTATGTCCTCTCCAATCTCTGCCTCCACAACATCGATAGCCGCGAAGGCCGCGCCGCGGCGTGTCGCGAGATAGTACGCGTATTAAGACCGGGCGGCGTCGCACTCATCTCCGATTTCATGTATACGCAGGAATATGCCGCGACATTTACCGAACAAGGACTGGAGGCCACTCGTTCTCTGTCGTTCCTTTTGGCTCCTATGCTTCTAAGAATCGTTCGGGCGAGAAAGAAACAAGTTATGCGCCAAGCGTGACGAGGGTCATCAACATGGAACCCCTAGAATTCGACGCCCGCCTACCGTCGGACGCGTGCGCAATTAAGCTCAAGGTTAGCGAGTGTGATGAAGAGATAATTGAGCGCCTTCAAGCCGATTCTTGTGCGCCGGGTTTCTCGAAGACGGAAACCTGTTAGCGGCGCGCAGATAGGCATGAGGACGGTAGGGCTTAACCAAAAGCACCGAACGTGCATTTGGAGGTAAACAAAATGGACAACCGCAGTCGAGAAAGAGGTGCCGAGGATGGCATCACTATCAACTCCGTCGTCGGGTCGGTCGTTCCGTCCGGTAACGTGACACTACGTGCCACCCTGCCCGAGGTCTCGCTGTTTCGCCTGTACACGTTGCGCGCCTCGTACCTTGTGTTGGCCGTTGGGCTCGGCGTATATATCTGGCCCGTTGTCCTCCACCACACCAACGAGTTCGCGATAACCAGAGGGGTTCAATGCGCCTTGCTGGCTGGTCTCGGTGCGACGGCGGCATTGGGGCTTCGATATCCAGTGCAAATGTTGCCGTTATTGCTGTTCGAGCTGGTCTGGAAGGCGATATATCTCACAGCCTTTGCGCTGCCGCTGTGGTCTGCCCACCAGATCAATGCGGCGGCGGCAGAAGATATACAAGCCTGCCTGATGGTGGTAATTTTTATCCCCCTTATCCCATGGCGCTATGTGCTCGCGCATTACGTCCTGAAGCGTGGTGATCGGTGGAAATAAACCATGGCGATAAGGCTGGTCCCCCCTGGCGCCCCGCCAAGGATTTTCGGCTCGTAGAACAAATCCCCGCGCTGTAATCTTCCTCTGCCAATCCCGAAACCCGAATCCCGAATCCCGAACCTCGCTTCATTTAATGGCTTCCGGCGGCCTCGTTTGAGTTGATCGCCGGATAGGCCCTTGGATCGCATTCAACGTAGCTGCTTTCAGTGATAGACTCTCCCAATGGCCGTTCGCACGCAGCAGCAGTTGCTCGACAAATCGGTCGGTCCAATTCGCCGCGCTTGGCGGTATTCCCACTACGATTGGACGCGCGAAATGCCGAGGTCCAAGCGCGTTGTCACCTGGGTCGGCATTCTGCTCCAGGGCTACGCCTTCTATGCCCTTTGGACGCGGTCTTTGGCCTGGCCTTTCATGTGGCCCAGGAGCATATCTCTATTTAAGTGTGTGGCTGCTTTACGTTGTCGGCTACCGGCTGATGAACGGGATGCTGACTTCGGAATTTGTCCGCAAGACCCAACTTGAAGCCGATCAGATTGCCGCACGACAGATCCAGGAGACCCTTCACCCCGGTAAACTGGACGAGTTGCCGGGCTACGAGGTGGAAACGTTTTATAAACCCCTCCGTGAAGTGGGCGGCGACTACTTTGACGTCATCGAGCTGGCGGGCAACCGAACGCTTTTCGCAGTAGCGGACGTGTCCGGGAAAGGGATGCCGGCGGCGCTGCTGGCGGCGAACATACAGGCTCTGGTTAGAGGCATCGCGAATTTTGAGCCGGATCCCCTGGCGCTGGCTCAGCAGATCAGCAGGCACCTGAGCCGTTGCCGTTACACCCCAAGTAATCGCTTTGCCACGGCGGTGTTCATCGTGCTGAGCCGCGATTCGGGAGAATTGACTTACGTGAACGCCGGCCACAACGCCCCGATTGTTTTCGACTCCGGACCTGCGATAGAGCTGGAAGCTACTGGCCTGCCGCTCGGATTATTTCCCCAAGCGAAATTTGAAGCCCGTACGGCTCATCTTCCTCCTGGTGGTGCCCTTCTGATTTTCACCGACGGACTTACCGATTCGATTTCCGCAGAGAATGCCGAAAACCGTTTGCGCGACTTTGGCTGACAGTTCGGGAAGAACGATGTCTGTTCTGAAATCGTTGGTGGACCCAAAGTTTAATGAGGATGATATCACCATCTTGCTCGTGAAACGTGATGCAGCTTCCAGCATTCAGGGCTCACCCCATGCCCATTAAGCTCATTCGCGCCGAACTGGCGGTTGCCGAGGCGTACCGAAGTCTTTTTTTCTCCTCTGCAAGGTCAAATCAGGTGGCAGACCAAGGGAACGTGCGACTCGAGGCTGAGCCCCCGATAGCCAAAAGGGAACTTAACTCCTGCGTAATAACATGATAGGCTGTTCGTATGACTGAAATAAGGGGTTCGAGAGTCGGTCACAATGTTTACTGATGTGATGATCTTTGTTGAGCACACTGATTTGCTTGAAGCGCAAGGCAAGAGCGACCTAGCGTGATTACTTGCATGGTACAACTTATAGGATTAATCCCCTCTGGCTTGCGCCTTCTAGCGGATCGTTCGTGGAGGGGCGGGGAAGGGATTGGACGGCAAGAACAAGCTTTTCGCTTACAACGCGGCGTCGGGGATGGGAACAGCGCGGCTACGTTTGCCAAGGATGTCATGTTTTTTTCAGGACCGAAGCCACCAATATATTGAAAAAAAAGGATGGCACCCCGGGACCCAACACGAACCCATTTGGGAAATGGGGGAACAGCGCGCCCAAGGGGAGTCACCGTTTTGCACGTTACAGCAACGTTACAGGGCCTTGGGCACGTTACAGCAGAGAGTGTTGGGGAAGTGACCGACGATCATTTTTTGGGGGTTTTTTTTAGGACCGAAGCCACCAATATGCTGAAACAAAAGGAAGGCACTCCTGGACCGAACCCAATACGAACCCATTTCGGAGAAATGCGGAAGAGGAGACCATTGAGGATAGGCGGGCGACCGAGAGAAGTGGCGCCACCGGACGAGGCATGTACAATCCATGCCAGACAATGGGTTTGTCACGGGTAGATAGGCGTAGACTTTGTTTCGTACCATGTGGTTCGTGTCAAGCACTTGACTTGAAACTGCACCGCCCATTCCAAAATGTTTACAAAGGAGAAGTGGAGATATACTAGTCAAGCTGATAATGTAGCGCTGCGTTTCCTGAACAAAGGCCTGCCCCCGGGGACAATCACCAAGGAAGACCTTCAGACCTCGGGAAGCGGGTCTGCGCTGCACTTCCTAAGCGGGTTATGCGACCCGGGCAAAAGACCAAGCCGGATTATGGGATCGATGCCCCAGGCATTGGGCTCGCCGTGCTGCTCGGGGTGGTCGTAGGACTAGCGGTTGGAGTTTTCCTGCGAGAGTCCTCGAATCAACTGGCCAGAGTTATCGCGACCGTCATTCTCAACCTGCTTCCTGCCGGCCTCATTCTGATCGTCCTCATGGTCGTTTATGTTAAGGTCGAGAAATTCCGCCACCGCGACAGAATGCTCAACATGCTTCCTTGGAAAGGCAATGAGCAGGTGCTGGATATTGGCACTGGCCGTGGTTTGCTGATGATCGGCGCTGCCAAGCGACTGACGGAGGGGCAAAGCTTCGGAGTTGATATTTGGAACCGGACGGATCTGAGCGGCAACACCCGCGAGGGAGCCCTGCAGAATGCCGAACTCGAGGGTGTCAAGCACCGGGTGGAGATCAAAGAAGCGGACGCTCGACGTCTGCCGTTTGGGGACAACTCGTTTGATTATGTGCTCTCCAATCTCTGCCTCCACAACATCGATAGCCGCGAAGGGCGCGCGTCGGCGTGTCGCGAAATCGTGCGCGTATTAAGAGTCGGCGGTGTCGCGCTCATCTCTGACTTCATGCATACGAAGGAATACGCTGCGGCGTTTACGGAAGGAGGAATGGAAGTGACTCGTTCTTTGTCTTTTCTCGTGGCTCCGATGCTTCTAAGAATCGTCAGGGCGAGAAAGAAACCGCTGTGACCCCAGCGTGACGATTGGTCATCAACGTGGAATCAGCCACCTGAATCCGAGGGCGGGCGCTCATTGGAAAACGAGTCCCGTTTTAAGGCCTCTTTTCGGTGCAGAATCGCACCCAATTAGGCCGTTTCCCGCCAAAAACGTGCAGATAATGGCAGAAAACGGGGTCTTTCGCGACCGAATTCTATTAGAACGTTTCATGTCCTGCGGCACGTTTCAAGCCCTGGCCGGTGCCTACGGGCCGGTGCTATGGCCGGAGAATGCTCTATGAGTTCCCACCGAGGCCGCTCGCCTGTGATGATCGGTCTGATTTGCGCTTTTTCGCTTTTGGCAACGAACGCCAGCGCGCAATCTCCAACGCCTTGGCCGCCGCTAGCCTCGCAGTACCGGTTCCACATGATCGGGAACGCCCACATTGACGCTCCCTGGCTGTGGCCGTGGTCGGAAGCCATGTCTGTAGTCCACAGCACGTTTCGATCCGCGCTCGACCGCATGAACGAAGATCCGGATTTCACGTTTACCGCCAGCTCCGCCCAGTTCTATGAGTGGGTCGCGGCGACCGACCCGGCGATGATGGAGCAGATTCGCAAACGGGTAGCAGAAGGACGGTGGGATGTGGTTGGGGGCTGGTGGATCGAACCAGATGTGAACGTCCCGAACGGCGAGTCGCTGGTCCGCCAGGGTCTCTACAGCCAAAGACTGTTCCAGCACTTATTCGGACGCTCCGCGCAAATCGGCTACAACCCCGATTCGTTCGGCCATCCCGGGACATTACCGCAGATTCTCAAGCTCGAGGGCCTGCGCGGCTATGTCTTCATGCGTCCGCAAGCCCACGAGAAGGAACTCCCCGCGGACCTATTCTGGTGGGAGGGGGCTGATGGGACGCGAATCCTTGCCTATCGAATCCCGTACAGTTATGGTCTCGACGAACATCTGGACGACAGGTTGCGCGACTTCATTTTGAACCTGAAGGAGCCCACCAAGAGCCTGATGGTCTTTTACGGCGCGGGTGATCACGGCGGCGGGCCGGCCAAGGAGAACATCCGGTCCATCCGGGACATGCAGAAACAAACCGGCGCACCGACGATTCTTTTCAGCACCCCGGACCGTTACTTTGATGAGGTCGGCAAACACGACCATCTCCCGGTCGTGGCCGATGATTTGCAGCATCACTCGGTGGGCTGCTACACGGCGGTGTCGGAAATCAAGAAGGATAACCGGACCACGGAAGCGGCGCTCGCCACGGGAGAGAAGATGGCCGCCCTTGCGTTCGCGGTGGCGGGGTCTGACTACCCCCAGGCCGAGTTCACGGCAGCCTGGAAGAAGGTGTTGTTGATGCAGTTCCACGACAGCATGGCCGGGACAGCGCTTCCGGAACACTATGTTGTATCGAGGGATGCCTACGGATACGCCAAGGCAGTAGCGGATCAGGCTACATACCTGGCCGCGCAGAAGATTGCCTGGCAGATTCCGACCCTGGACCCGGACTCGGAATATCTGGTGGTCTTCAATCCCCACGCCTGGGATGCCGCGCTGAATGTTGAATACGATTTAGGTTGGGATGATTACGGGACGGCGCGACAGAGGAACTCCCGCTTGGAAGATGAGCACGGCAACAGTGTGGCTCACCAATGGACGCAGGCTTCGACCGTGGTTGACGATCGGGTCAAGCTGGTCTTCCGCGCGCCCGTGCCGGCTTTTGGCTACCGGCAATTCCGCTTGCGAAAGGTCGAGGCGGCGCCGGCGCCGGCATCCATGGTCCAGGCTACAGAGAAGGGTCTGGAGAATGAACATCTTCGCGTCACTTTCGCGGACGACGGGACGCTATCGATGTACGACAAAGATAGCGGAGCGGAGGTTTTTCGGGGCGGCAAAGGAGGGGCGCGCGCCGTCGTGCTGGACGATCATAGTGACACCTGGAGCCATGGCGTCCGCGCCTACACCAAGGAAGTGGGAACGTTCGGCGGCGCCCGTTTCCGAGTGCTTGAAAATGGCCCCCTGCGCGCGACGGTGCGCGTGCGGACGAACTATGAAGCTTCCTCGCTTCGGACGGACTGGGTGCTCTACGCCGGCGCCCACGCCCTCGAAGCGCGGGTGACTCTCGATTGGCACGAGCACCAGAAGATTCTGAAGTTCTCCTTCCCCGTGGACGTGCAGAATCCCCGGCCCACTTACGAAATCGCTTACGGCTACAAGTTGCGAAAGGCAGAAGGGGACGAGGATCCGGGACAACGATGGATCGATCTTTCCGGTGACCGCGTAGGCAAGGAGTATGGGCTAGGCATAATCAACGACGCCAAGTACGGTTACAGCGTACAGGATAACGATCTGCGCATCTCCATCGTGCGAGGAGCGGTTTACGCCCAACACGATCCGCGCAAGCTGGAACCCAACGGGGAATACATCTGGCAGGACCAGGGCGAGCAGACGTTCCGCATGTTGCTGTTGCCCCACGCTGGGGCGTGGCAGGATGCAGGCGTCGTGCGGCTGGCGGAGGAGTTCACGGCGCCCGTGCCGGTTTTCTATCAGGGCATTCATCCGGGAACCCGGCCGCTTTCAGCCTCCTTCCTCTCCGTGGATGCGCCCAACGTCGTGGTATCGGTGGTAAAGAAAGGCGAGGACGGGGATGACCTCATAGTCCGATGCTACGAGACAGCAGGACGGGAGGCGAAGGCAACCGTGGACCTGGGACTTGTGAACCGACGCTGGACGGGAACCTTCCGGCCGTTGGAAATCAAGACGCTGCGCGTGCCTCTTGACGGGCACGAGATTCGCGAAGTCAACGCCCTGGAACAATGAGCGACATAGTCTATGATGCGTTTGTCCCTGTGAGATCAGTGATGACGTTTCGCGAACCCTTCGGCCAGCGCCCGCACTTCGGCTGCGTCGCGCGCCTCGATCGCTAGCCGGGCAAGTTCCGCCACGTCCGAACTGCGCCATTGGCCGAAGCAGCCCTTCACGTTTGCCAACTCACTGGGCCTCACACTCAAACTTCGTACACCCAGGCCGAAGAACACCGCGGCGGCGATGGGGTCGGAGGCCGCATCGCCACACACCGCCACGTGCCGCTCCCTTGGCTTCGCGCCTTCCACCGTCGCACGCACCAGCTTCAACACTGCCGGGTGAAGTGCGTCCTGAAATCCCGCCAACGCCGCGTTGCCCCGTTCGGCACCGAGCGCGTACTGCGTCAGATCGTTGGTGCCGATGCTGAGGAATTCCATCGGCTCGGCCAGTTGCGCTGCCAGAAGCGCGGCCGATGGGACCTCGATCATGGCGCCCACTTTCACCGGCCAAGCGTGGGATTTCCCCACGGTCTGAAGCTCCGAGTGAGCCTTGGTCAGGAACTCGCGCGCTCGTTCCGCCTCTTGCACCTCGGAGATCATGGGGAACATGACCCAGAGGTTGCGCCCGACGCCGGCCGTGAGAATCGCCCTCAAGTGAGTCAAGAAAAAGTCCGGATTCCGGAGCAGCAGACGAATGCCGCGCACGCCAAGATAAGGGTTTTGCTCCCCGGGCTGTTCGAGGAATGGCAGAGGCTTGTCGGCGCCCGCGTCAAGAGTGCGAACCACGATAGGATGGGCCGCGGGGATAGGGGCGAAAATGGCCCGCAGCGCCTCTTCCTGTTCGGCTTCGGTTGGCGCCTCGCGCCGTTCAAGAAAGAGGAGTTCGGTCCTGACAACGCCCACGCCATCCGCGCCGTTACGCGCGGCGACCACAGCGTCGGCGGCGCTCGCAACGTTGGCCAGCACTTCGATGCGCACGCCGTCCAGCGTAACGGCAGGCTGGGCAGACAGCATGACGGCGCTCTGACGTCGCGCCAGCCACAGTTTCCTGCGATCCTTAAGAGTCTGAACGATCGGCTCGGCTGGTTCGAGCCACACCTCTCCTGTGCCGCCGTCCATGGCGACGATCTTGCCTGCTGCGGCCGCAGTGTCAAGGCCGTGAATACCGGAGACCATCGGGATGCCAAGCGTGCGCAACATAATGGCGCTGTGGGTCACGGCGCTGCCTTCGCTGGTGATTACTCCCAGCACCGCCTCCGGGTCGCAGTTGGCAGCCTCGCTGGGCAGGAGTACTCGGGCATAGAGAATCGCGGGCGGCTCCGGCCGAATTGAGGCGGGCGCCAACCGGCCGGCAAGCTCCAGCAGCACGAGCTGCGCGATATCGAAGACGTCGATCGCGCGCTCCCGGAGGTAAGGATCATCAAGATGGCGATAGGAAGCCACGAGATCGTCGGTGACTTCCGTCCAAGCCCGCGCCGCGCTGAGACGTTTTCTCTCCACCAGCGCCTTTACTTGATCGAACACGGCCGGATCACTCAGAATGGCAGCTTGCGCGGCGAAGATCTCGGCCGTGTCGTTGAGGACGGCGCCGGCAGGCCTCTGGTTTCGCTGCGCGAGACGCGCTTGCACTCGTCGTGTGGCGATGGTGAGCTTGGCAAGCTCCTCGGTTGGTTCGCCGGCGGCTTTGGCGGTCGGAGCCAACAGCGAGTTCTGGAGCGGGAGCACGCGACCGACCGCAACACCCTCGGACGCGGGAATTCCGCGGATCAGCGGTGTCCCTGAATGCGCTTCTCCCACGGGCTGGTCGGATACACCGGAAGGTTGTGGCTTGGATCTGTGCTCCGAAATCTGTGCGGGGCTTATTGCCTCACCGAAACCCGCTGCCGCCAGTTGCGAGACGGCCTGGAGTGCAGCGTCGGCGTCCACGCCTCGAGCTCGGACCCTGACGCGGTCGCCTTCTCGCACCTGCAACAACGCGATGCTGGTAAGGCTCCTAGCCAGCACGGGGCCTCGCCCTGCGGTTTCGTTCGCGATCTCGATTTCAGCGGAGAATCGGCTAGCCGTCAGGACGAGCTGGGCAGCCGGCCGGGCGTGCAGGCCGTGCTCGTTGCGGATGGTCAGAAGAAGCTCTCGCGTGGGCTGCGAATCGGTTGGCGCGGCGGCGCCACTCGCAGGCGTTCCGATTTGCTCTCGATGGAGTTGTTCTTGTTTGGGCGTCAGCGCGCGGAGTGCCTCCCGGCAGACTTCATCCAGGTTTGCCCCGGCCCGTGCCTGGACCGCAGCCGCGATCGCCCCTTCCACCAGCGGAGCACAGCATAGGCGGATCTTTTTGATTTTGTCCGGGCAGGGTCCCGAGGTTTGTTCGAGAATCTCCAGGGCCATTTCCGCGCTCAGCACTGAGCTGCCAAAGTCCATCAGGACCACCGCGCCGTCGCCCTCGACGAACGGTTGAAGGATTTGCGCGATGTGCACCGCGTCAGTGCCAAGCTGCTCGTGATCGTCGCCGGCCCCGGCAGCGACAGCGATGGGGAAGTCCTGCCCGGCGGTTTCAAGGATCAACTCCTTGATTCCGGTCGCGAGCCGCTTGCTGTGAGAGACAAGCACCAGACCAACCATCGCATAGAACCTCGTTGAAGGGCGGCGACCACCCACGAAGGACTGCCGATTGCCGATTGGAAAACCGGAATAGCTCGCGTCTTCTCTTCCAATCGTCAATCGTCAATTCTCAGCCCCGCAGACTGACGCCAAGGCCTCTAGCAGGAGCCACGACGAAGTTGCTCCCGGGTCCTGGTGGCCGATGCTCCGCTCGCCCAAATAGCTCGCCCGTCCTTTGCGTGCCTGAAGGGGCGCCGTTCCTTCTGCCCCGATCTTGGCGGCGTCGGCCGCAGCGCGAGAGGCAGCCCGCAAGTCCTCCGCCGAAACCGAAAGGAATGCCGCAACGGCCGGAGTGAGCGCGTCCACCATCGTTTTGTCACCCACTTCCGCCTTGCCGCGCCGCCTGATGTCGTCGAGGCCGGCAGCGAGAGCCTCACCCATTTCCGTTCTTGTCAACGGCGCTTTGCCGGGCGCCGCCTTCGCCATCGCCAGAAAGAGGCCGCCGTAGAGCGGCCCCGCCGCGCCGCCGACGGTCGAAAGCAACGTCATTCCCACGAGTTTTAACATCCCGCCAATGTCCGCCTCCGCCGTGGTATCGAGCTTCTTGCGCACGGCCGCGAAGCCGCGCGACATATTCGTGCCGTGGTCGCCATCCCCGATGGCGGTGTCGAGGTCAGTCAAAAGAGCCTTGTTCTCTTCTACCAGTGCCGCCGCTGCTTCGATCCACGATCGGACCCGATCCAGAGTCAATTCACTCATCGTCTTGCCAGCATCGCGTGAAATTGACGATTGACGATTGAAAGAGAAGACGCAAGCCGCTCCAGGTGCGGTCATGAATGAAACAGATTTCACCGAGCACCCGGTTTTCCATTCGTCAATCGGCAATCGACAATCGGCAATTCTTCCAGGCCGGAGTATCCACCGGAGCATCCCAGAGCTTGGTGAGTTGCTCATTCATCCTTAGCAGCGTGATCGAGCAGCCAGACATTTCGAGGCTGGTGATGTAACTGCCCACGAGATTGCGAATGACCTTCAGCCCCTGCTGCGCGGCAATCTGCGCCGCTTTGCGATAAACGATGTACAACTCGATGAGGGGCGTGCCTCCCATGCCGTTCACGAACAATAGAACCTCGTCACCACTCTCGAAAGAAAGGTCGCGAAGGATCGGCTCCATGAGGGTGGTGGCGATCTCGTCTGCCGTGGCAAGCTTCGCGCGCCTCCGGCCGGGCTCGCCGTGGATGCCGATTCCCACTTCCACTTCGTCTTCTGCCAGGGTGAACGATGGCTTGCCGGCTTGCGGCACGGTACAGGCGGTGAGCGCCATTCCCATGCTGCGGCCCGAGGCGCGAATTGACTCTCCAAGTTGCTTGAGACTCGCGAGGGTCGCATCCTCTTCCGCCGCGGCACCGAGCAACTTCTCCATCAACACCGTCAGGCCGACGCCACGCCGTCCCGCGGTGTAGAGGCTGTTCTCGACGGCGACATCATCGTCCACGAGCACGCTCTCCACAGCCATGCCGTCGTCGCTCAGCATTTCGGCCGCGAGTTCGAAGTTCATCACGTCGCCGGTGTAGTTTTTGACGATGTGCAACACGCCGGCGCCGCCGTTCACGGCCTTGCTGGCTTCGAAGATCTGATCGGGCGTGGGGCTGGTGAAGATCTGTCCGGGGCAGGCGGCATCCAGCATACCGCGGCCCACGTAGCCACAATGCATCGGCTCGTGACCGCTCCCGCCGCCCGAAACGAGCCCCACTTTTCCTGCCCGAGGGGCATCGCTACGCACGACGTAAAAGGGCTCAAGGTTGACGCGAATGCGATCTCCGTGCGCGGCCTGCATCCCTTCGAGGGCCTCGCGCACTACATTCTCCGGCTCATTAATCAGTTTCTTCATATTCCTTCCCAAGGCGACGGACGCCTGGCCCTCTTGCCCCTCAGGGCAGTCGGTCACAGCATAAGCCAGCCCGGCACCGACGGGAAACGGGAAAATGAGGTAGCCGCCGCCTGAGAAGGCGTGAAGAAATTGGAAAAGCAAAGACGTTTCTCGCCAAGGCGCAAAGTACGCAAAGCAAACAAAGATTTGTTCTTTGCGACTCTTCGCTCCTTGGCAGCTTTGCGAGAAACTCTTCATTTTTTCACACCTTCTGAGAACGAGTTGGCGGCGCTATTCTTCCCTGCGCATCGCCCGCAAATCGATACCCAACTGCTGGCACTTCTTGTACAGATAGCTGCGCTCCAGGCCCAGCGCGCGCGCGGTTTGGGTGATGTGATTCTGGTGGCGCCGCAGCTCCGCGATGATGGTCTCGCGCTCGAACAATTCAACGCGTTGGGCGAGCGTGCCGTCAACGCGCAAGCCTATCCCAATCGGGGTGGCAGGCGTCTCGCGCGGCAGGGCGGCGAGCACCGTGGCCACATCCACAGAGTCACCCGTCGAGAGCAGCAGCAGGCGCTCTACCACGTTTCGCAACTCGCGGACGTTGCCTCGCCACGTGTATCGCTTGAGCTCGTCGATGGCTTCCCTTGCGAACGCGGCGGGCTTCCAACCGTTCTGTCCGGCGACTTGGCGCGCGAAATGATCCACCAGTGCCGGAATGTCCTCCGTGCGGTCGCGGAGCGGAGGAAGGAACAGTGGAAAGACGTACACCCGGTGGTAGAGGTCCTCACGGAATTTCCCCTGCCGGATCAACTCTTCGAGGTTGCGATGCGTGGCGACCACGACGCGCACATCGACCGCAATGGGCCGGTCACCGCCCACGCGCTCGATTTCGCCCTCTTCGAGCACGCGCAGGAGCTTGGCCTGCATGGGCAGAGGCATGTCGCCGATTTCGTCGAGGAAGAGCGTGCCGCGCTGCGCCTGCTCGAACTTGCCCGTGTGGCGCGCACCCGCCCCCGTGAAGGCCCCCTTCTCATGTCCGAAGAGTTCGGATTCGATCAGCTCCGCCGGAACCGCGGCGCAGTTCAGCGTGACGAAGGGGCCGGCGTGGCGCGGGCTACGTTGGTGCAACGTGCGCGCGACGAGCTCCTTTCCCGTTCCGGTTTCGCCCAGGATGCACACGCGCGTTTCGCTCGAGGCGACGCGCTCGATCTGCGCCATGACGCGGCCCATCGCTTCGCCCGACCAGACAATCTCGTGCTTGCCGAGGCGTCCGAGCAGTTGCTCGTTTTCTTCCTTCAGCCGCTTCAGGCGGAGAACGTTTTCCACCGTTAGCAAGAGCTTGTCGGTGGAGAGCGGCTTTTCCAGGAAGTCCACGGCGCCCAGCCGCGTGGCGCGAACGGCCATCTCAATGTGCGCCTGTCCTGAAATCATCACCACCGGAGTGGTCAGCTCCATGTTCTTCAGGTCTTCCAGAAGTGAGAGGCCATCCTTTTCGGGCATCACCACATCGGAGAGAATCATGTCGAACGGTTGGGTCTTCACCAGTTCCAGGGCGCGGACGGCGGAGTCGCACACGGTAGCTTCGTAGCCCGCCAGGCGGAAGGCTCGCGAGAGCGAAGCCAACGTATTCGCCTCATCGTCGACAATCAGCAAATGGGCCTTTGACATCATAGATTGAGAATTAAGAATTACGAATTAAGAATTACGAAATTAAGAGTGTTAGGAATTGGGATCGCGGCAATTCGTAATTCTTAATTCTTAATTCCTAATTCGATGGTGAACGTTGTGCCCCGCTCGGGTTCACTCTCCACCGAAATCTTCCCGCCATGGTCGCTCACCACCGACTGCACGATGGCGAGCCCCAGCCCCGTGCCGTGCAGCTTGGTGGTGTAGTACGGCGTAAACAGGCGCTCGCACTCTTCCTTCGTCAGGCCCTTACCCGTGTCGGAGACTTCCAGGCGCACGCCGCTCGTGGCCGCTTGCGTCCGCAGGGTCAGGGTCCCGCCCGCGGGCATGGCGTCCAGCGCGTTCAGAATCAGGTTCTGCACGGCCCGATGAAGCAGGTCAGGGTCAGCTTGAATCGCACCCAGCGTCTCATCCAGGTTGATTTGCGTCGTGATGGGCGGCTTGCCCGGAACGTTAACCGGAACGTTGAGTTGCGCTGCGAAGATCTTCAGGGCGCCGCGCACCACCTCGTTGACGTTCACCGTCTGAAGCTGTGGCGCGGGCATCTTGGCGAAGTCGCTGAAGCGCCCGATGATGGTCTTCATGTTGGCCAGTTCGGCCAGCAGGGTCCGGCTGCTTTCACGAAAGACCTCGTCAAACTCGCCGGGATCAACCTCGCGGGCGCGGAGCAGGTTCTCCACGGTGATCTGAAGCGGGAAAAGCGGGTTTTTGAGCTCGTGGGCGAGACGGCGCGCGAGCTCGCGCCAGGCGGCGACGCGCTCCGTCTGTACCAAGCGGTCGCGCTGCTCTACTAACTGCTGGGTCATCTGATTGAAGGCGCGCGCCAGTTCGCCCAACTCATCCTTCGAGCGCGTCTCCACTCGCACGTTCCAATTTCCCGCCGCCACCTGCCGCGAGGCAGCGGCCAGTTGCTCCACTGGTTTGGTGACGCGTGCCGCCGTCCACCCACTCAGCGCCACGCCCAACAGGATCCCTCCTCCGGCCACTACAATGGCCACCACGCGGATGTGCTTCTCCAGTTCCACCAGCTCGCGAATCGAGCTGCCCACCAGGAACATGCCCAGAACTTCCTTGTTGAGTCCGGTTAGGGGGATCACATGGAATATCTCGGCGCTCGCCGGGTCGGCGGTCCAGGTGATTTGGGCCGACGATTCCGCGGGCTCGCGCTCCACTCGCGTGATGAGTGGCATGAGCTTGTCCGACCACGGAAAGGGCCCGGTAGCATCCACCAGTCGACTGTCCGCCACCCCTTTAACGTTGGGGAGACCGGCGCTCGGCGGGCCGCCACTGCTTTCTCCCCCTTCCTGGCCTGCCTCCTGATAGAGCAAAGCCCTCATCTCTGTGGGCAAGACGAGCGAGGCCAGGAATTCCCGGTCCAGCCTTCTTCCCCCCACGATATAAAGCCGGGTGTCGCCCGCTCGCACCACGCGGACCGCCATCAGCGCGAGCGCCTCTCCATCCGCCAGATCCTCGCGCTTTAGAAACGCGCCCTGGGCTACCCAGTCCGTAGGAGCGGCCGGTGCGGTTACCCACTCCTGCTTGTAACCGAAGCGCGCGGGCCATTGTGCCGATGAAATGATGGTGCCGTCGCCCGAGATCAGCTCGAGAAAATCGAGTTGATGGGCAGCGGCGAGTCCGGCGGCATCATCGACGTGGGACGAGTAGTCGGGCGCCGTGCCGCTCAAACTCACCGCCATGTGCAGCGTCTCATCCGCTTTGGCAATGCCTTCCACCCGCCGGGTCACCTCTTCCGCGCGGCGAGCAAATTCGCGCTGAAACTGCGCCACCAGTGCAGCCGTCCTTTCGCTGTTGAGGCGTTCGAAAGCGTCGCGCATCAGAAAAGAAACTGCCCAGGCCACGAGCCCCACCGAGAGGACTACCGTCAACGTGAAGACGGCCAGCAATTTCGCCCGGAAACTCACGGTTTCTCCCCTTCCAGTGAAACGCGTTCCAGATGCCAGGCGCCCCAAGGCGTCGCGGACCAGTCCATCACCCGAGGGCCGATTCCGACCAGTTCCGGGATGTGGATCAACGGAACCACCGCCAAGGTATCGAGAAACTCTCGTTCGGCAGCATAGGTTTGTTCAGCGCGGTCTGGCTCGCCGTTCAGTGGCAACCCCAACGAGGCCGCCGCCTCCAGCGCCGCCTTGCTCAGCGTCGGCCCGTCGATCCGGGCGCGTTGTACGAGTAGGTCAGCTCGCAGGTCGGGCATCCGTCTCCACCCTTCGGGAAGCGGCGCCACCTGGAGCGTGATCCCGGCATCGCGTGCGTTTACGGCCACGCGCTCGGCCGTCTGGCGAGCCAGCATGTCGCTGGGACCATAACCCACCTTGAGCGTCGGCGCCGCGCCGATCTCCCCTCTCAGTTGCCGCGCGCGATCCAGATTCATCACCGTGGGGAAGAGAAACGCGTAGCCGCTCAGCCACTGCGGGAAAATGCTTCCGGCAACGTCACCATAGTTCTGCACCAGGACTTTCTGGATGGCCGCGCGGTCGACGGAACCGGCAAGGGCCAGACGTACTCGGCGATCCTGCACGGCAGGTCGGTTCGGGCCGAAGCGGAGGCACAGGAGTTCCACCGGCGCGGAGGTCCAGATTTTCTTGCCTTCCTGCTGGGCGCGACGAGCCTCCACCGGATCGAGTTCCACCACGTCCGCCTTTCCCAGTTCCAGGTCGAGCAGCTCATCACGGCTGGCGCGCCCCATCTGAATCTCGATCGTATCGACATAAGGACGGCCATCCCAATAGTCTTCGTTGGCCTGAAGCACGGCGCGGCGTCCGGGCTCCCAAGTGGTGAGGCGGAAGGGTCCCGTTCCGATCGGGAGGGCGCCGGCCGAGTCCCGCTGTAGCGGCGGTGTCCCCACCGCCGGGCGGCGGACGCTCAGGCTCGCATCGGTGGCGAGGGTCGCGAGCAGGCCGGGCGCCGGGCCGCCCGCGTCGATTTCGAGGGCCTCTCCCGCCAGACGAACCGACGCGCCGCCCACATGACCTTCGAGCGCCGTTACCACTTCTTCGGGAGTGAGCGGCGCACCATCCTGCCACTTCACGCCAGGACGAAGCTTGAAACGCCACTTCGCCGCCTGCGCGTCGTGTTCCCAGGAGATGGCGAGGGCGGGTTGCGGCTGACCCTGCGGATCGAGGCGGACCAGGTGATCGTCAATCAACTCGCGCAGCTTGAGCACCGCCTCAGCCTCCGCCACGTCAAGCGGCTCGGCCGGATCGAAGGTGGACAATTTGGCCTGTATTTCCACGCGCAGAGCCCCGCCATAGCGCGGGCGCGTCGCCGCCCCCGCCGCAAGAGCCAGGCACGCGGCGCTACTGGCCACAAGAAACCGATAAGCGAAATGCCTCATAGGCTTTCGTCTGGAGATTGCGAGAAATGGCGATGGCCTCCGACCCGTTGGCCAGAGGCCACAATTCCGTGATGGGCCCGGCAAACTCGATAGGCGTACTCACCGGCACGGGTTTGCGGGCGACGATCTCGTAGGCCTGCACCGCGTCCGGTTCGTTGAGATCCCGCGTCTGGCTGGCTAACACCTGCCAACCAGCGTCACAGCCGGTTTGGAGGCCGACGATCTGGCTGCCCCAGCCGCCCACGTTCGCCACCGGTTCCGCATTGCTGTTGAGCAGTTGGGCGCGACCGTCCAATCCGCTCAGCACCCACCCCGGCGCGCCCGTGGCGCCGGGCTTCAGCCCGGCATGGGTAGCACCGTTCCGCGGCATGGCCACGGCGGCCAAGAAGGAAGGTAACTTCATTTCGTGGCCGTCGTCGAGCTTCACTCGCCCGTCAAAGAAGTTGCGGTCAGCGGTGAAGTAGGCGGCCGGGAGAATTTCAGCACTGGGCCCAATGCCGGCTCCTGTGCCCGCCCCAGTGCCAGTCCCAGCGCCGGCCCCACCATCAGCGGAAGTCCCGGAGTTGGCAGAGTTGCCCTCCCTCACTCCTGCGACCAGGGGCCAAGGTTCGTCGCTCTCGTGGCACTCCAGAGTGAGAACGGGCTCAAGAGCGCCGGTGCACTTCGTTCCCGGCAGATAAACATCGAACAGGCTATCGGGGCGCACCATGATCCGGCCGCGCGGGTCGCGTGGCCAGGGGCGAAGCCGCGTGATTGGCACCGATTGCATAGGACGCCACTTTTGCACCTTCTTGTCACCGGTTTCAGGAGTCTCCGCTTGCTCATAAAGGGAAAGGCTGTCGAGGCCCAACACAAGAATGCGAGCCGCCGCAGTGGCAGACACCTGCGACCCTGCCGATCCGACGGGCGGATTATCGAGCAGCGCGAGATCCAGCATCGGGGCAGACTGTTGGTAAACACGAGTCTTGCGAATACTCAGGGGCTCAGCGGTGGGGTGACGTTCGTCCACACTTGTGCGCGCCACAGGGACCATCACGACCGGGTTTCGAGCGGCGGCGTCCTCGCCCGCAGCGCTGGGGGGAGATTGGTCGCGAATCTCCGCAATCCAGAGGTACCCCTCCGCGTTGTCGGAGAGCGTCACCTGAACATCGAAGTTTGCCTGCTTGCTCGCCAAACGGGCTCGCTGGCTGCGCAGTTGGGTTCGCAGTGCGCGCCGGACCTGCACCACGTCATCGTCACTCAGCGACGAAATGTTCGTTACCGTCAACGCCAGCGTGTTCCCCGAAGTCACGTGCTCGAGGATCTTGGCCGCCAGCGCTCCCGCCGCCTCGTTCCAGACCTCCGCTGCCGTGGGGGTAGGACTTTCCGTATCCTGGGTTTGACTCGCTATTGGGGTATGGCTTGGCGCTGCCGACGGCAGAAGCATCAGCGCGAGAATCGTCGCACGAACCGGGAAAGGGATTCGGCGGGAAAAACGCATCAGCGTAGCGTACCTTTGCGCTTAGGCGATTATAGCATGTCGCGCGGGGTGGGGGCGGCGCGCCGCGTCAAGCTCGGTTGCCAATCCTAAAACGGAGAGGCCAGCAGTCCTAAGAAGAAAACTCCCCTCTCCCTTGGGGAGGGTGGCGCGGAGCGCCGGGTAAATGCCAGCGCGAAGAAGGCAGAGTGTTCGAAAGAAAGAGCCGCGGAGTCACGCGCCGAACGCGCACAACTTTGTGCTGCCGGTTCAGGTCCCGTCTAGCGGCTGGCATTTTCATGCCAGCCACTGGAGTTTCTACATTCTAAGGTGCTGCGGCAGCGACGAACTGGGAAGAAGTAGGCTGAATGCCGAGTTGTTTCAGCAGCTCCGGATGCTCGACGGCCTCTTTGCGGAGCAGCGTGAGCAAGTCGAGGCAAGAGGGGCGTG
>DATFYM010000183.1:0-8319 GCA_035315065.1 Terriglobia bacterium | reverse complement strand
CGGAGTAGGAGCTGGAGGCCTGAATCGTGATCTGGCCGGCGTTGATGAGCTGAGACCCGTAAATGGAAAGCGAATTGCCACCACCGACGGTCAGTAGGTTGCCGCTGGCGAGCTGCAAGTCAGCCACGGACGCGTTCATGTCGAGGGTGACGCCGCTCGTGCCATCCGTGATGCAGACGTTGGTAGATTGGTCGTTGGGTGAACCGCCCGACCAATTGTTGCCGTTACTCCAGAGCCCGCTCTGGCTGGCGAACCAAGTATCGGCATTTTGCAACTGACACTGGCCCCGCGCTGCGGGAGTGGAGAAACAAACGAGGGCGAGCAGCACCACCACCGCGCCCGCCCACCGCATGGCGCCGGTTCCTTCCTTATTGATTTCATGCCAGGGTATCATGATTGAATGCGACATAGGATTGCGAGCCTCCTTTTCTTTCATGGTCGAGAAAGAACCGCGCACAATACGTCACCACTGAGGTCACGGAGAGCACCGAGAAGGCTCCGTGATCTCTGTGCCTCCGCGGTGAGATCTTGTTCGTCACTTGTCACTCGTCACTTGTCACTCGTCACTGGCTTGGGTTCGAGCAGGGGCTCTGGCGCGCTCGTGGGGAAAGCTGCGCTTGCGGTCAACTGAGAGGATTCACAGTTTGTCGCGGGCTGCTGATGCAGGGCAGCAGCCGTCGTCACACCAACTGCGGGATCCCGCGGCAGGAATCGCGATCGAGAGCAGCAACGGGCGGGGCGCCGGTTGCGCCGGAGAGGGTTCCGGGGCTCGGGTTGGCCCAATCGCGCGCCGCCTGCCGGGCTGGCCTGGGGCCACTGGCCGGACTACTGAGACTGCTGGTCCGAAACTCCTACCTTACCTCCTCAACAAATCGAGGTACCACCGCACCTACTGCACCTAGGTACGGTTGCGTTGGGCGTCGGCCTGGGGTATAATCGCCTCGGTTCTGGAGGACGTCCAAGCCGACGCCTTTTTCTGCGTTCTCCCAGACCCTAGCCGCCCCCGGCGAGGAAGTCTTTCCAAAACCTTGGAAAATTTTTTGCTAATTTCTTGCTGCGCCTATGAGTGGGCACGTCTACGCTTTCGGCCCCTTCCTGCTGGACGCCGGCCAGCGCGTTTTGCTGCGCGATGGAAAGCCGGTTCCGCTCACGCCTAAGGCGGTGGACACCCTTTTGGTGCTGGTCCGTAACGCTGGGCATCTGGTCGCGAAAGACGACCTGATGAAAGAGGTCTGGCCGGATGCCTTTGTGGAGGAAGTCAACCTCGCCAAGAACATCTTCGTCTTGCGACACACCTTGGGAAGTGGGGAGCAGGGCCAAAACTATATCGAGACCGTCCCGAAGCGTGGGTACCGGTTTGTGGCCAGCGTGACGCCTGGCGTGGCTGATGGTGAGGGGTCGAGGATCGCAACAGAACCGCAGTCGCCTGCGGTCGCACCGACGCCCTCAAAGGAAATCGTTCAAAATGTTGGGGAAGCTTCTTCGGCGGGGCTGAAGCCCCGCCCCGACTCGACCCTTTTTCAGCCACCGCAACGGCGGCCTTGGCGGCTGGCCGTTCTCCTGATGGCTGTAGCTCTAGCCCTGGGGGCTGGCTGGCTTTGGCTTTCCCCGTTGCCGCCGCCCACCGTTCTCAAGATCACGCAGATCACGCACTTCGGCCGGGTCGCTCCGGCTTCTCGGCTAGTGACGGATGGGACGCGAATCTACTTCGAAGAGATGAGAGGCGGCCGATTGACCCTCGCCGCTGTCCCCATCGAGGGCGGCGAGCCGGCGGCGGTGCCCACGCCTTTTCCTAATACCGCGCTCTACGGGATTTCCCCAGACCATGCAGAGCTTCTGGTGGGCAGCTATCCGGGTGGGCCGCCTGAGCCGGAGCTGTGGGTGGTGCCTACCACCGGGGGTTCGCCGCGCCGCTTGGGCGACGTCACCGGTCATGACGCGGCTTGGTCCCGCGATGGGCAGAAGATTGCCTACTTCTCCGGCTCCGGCCTTTACGTGGTGAAGCCTGACGGCTCGGACCGCCGCCAGCTCGCGACCACCGAAGGCAAAGGATGGTTTTCCCGCTGGGCGCCCGACGGAAGCGCCTTGCGTTTCAGCGCCTTTGGGACCGAAATACTGTCGCTTTCACTGTGGGAGCTCGATGCCAAGGGTGGCAATCTTCATCGTCTGCTGGCAGGGTGGAGAGAACCTCCTGCCTTTTACGGTGACGGCGAATCTGATGGCGATTGGACCGAGAATTACTTCGTGTTCCGCTCCACCCGAGCGGCAATGGCCGGCATCTGGGCGATCGCTGAAAGCGGCAAATTCTTGCGCCGACCGTCACGCGTCCCGGTTCAACTCATGACCACCGACTCCAGCCTGTGGAGTTTATTAGCTGTTAAAAACAGAATCTTATACCCGGGGGAAAAAGAGGTGCGGGAATTGGCGCGCTATGACGGGCGGTCGAAGCAGTTCGTTCCCTATCTCGGCGGAGTCCGGGCGCGCGATGTCGACTTTTCCAGCGACGGTCAATGGGTGGCATACGTCGTGCCCAACATGCAGCAAAACATCCTCTGGCGGAGTCGAGTGGACGGGAGGGACCGGCAGCAGCTCACTTTTCCTCCGATGCATGCCGGGCAGCCCCGCTGGTCTCCCGATGGAAGGAAGATTGCCTTCGACGGGATAGTACCGGGAAAGAGGGAGGGTATCTTCCTGGTGTCATCCGGGGGCGGCGAGCCCGAACCGGTGACGCCGTCGGGTTTGGACAGCACCTTCCCCGACTGGTCTCCCGGCGGAGACTCCTTGGTTTTCAACGCGCCGGTACGTGCACCAGGGAGCTTGCTCAACGGGGAAAATGGCGGCACGTATCAGCTCGACTTGAAAACCAGGGGGCTCTCCGTTTTTCCCGGGGCGGAGAATCTATTCTATCCCTGCTGGTCGCCGGACGGACGATACATGGCGGCCCTGGCCCCCGACGGAAAGCTGATGCTCTTCGACTCGCGATCTCACGAGTGGCGTGAACTCGCCCATGGCACGGCTCTCCGGCCCCCTCGCTGGTCGCCCGACAGCAAGTACGCTTATTCACAGGATGTCGAAGGCAGCCAGCCCATCTTTCGTGTGCGGATCAGCGACCGCAAGATGGAGCCGATCACGACCTTCGACGAGATTCAGCGGGCGGACGTGCGAAGCTACGCCTTGGCCGCCGTGGCGCCGAATGGCTCCACGGTGGTCTCGCTGATCCTCAGCCACTCGGACATCTACGCGCTGGATGTGAAATTTCCCTGACCGCAGAACCCGCCTGCCGATCTCGGACGTCCCTTTCAAAAGCTTCCACTCTCGGTGGGCACTCTCTGCTTGTCTAGTGGACGACGCGTTCGACTCACTGGTCGAGACCGGGCTCGCGATGTAGCTTGGCCAGGAAAGCTGCGCGTGCGGCGAGGTCGCCGGGAATCGAGAGTGAGGCCGACTTTGACCGCTTAACCAGTAGAGCGGCGTCCCAAGCCGAATTGTCTTCCGACTGCGAAACCACGAGTTCATCGATGGCTTCTTGATCGAGTGACGCGGTTCTCTTCTTCCTTGCTTTCCTCATAAGATCGGTGCCAGTCAATGACACGCCATTGTAAACGTCCTGCTTCCGCCTCGCGCGCCCAGAAGAGGCTCGGCTACTACAGGCGGTATAGACGCTCGCTAGGCTGCTCGCGCCGGCCGCACTTCCTTTTCGATTTCCTTTAACGACTTCTGCCGAACCAGCGTGAGGTCGTACAGTTGTTGAAGGTTCAGCCAGAACTCGGGCGAATTGCCGAAGTAACGCCCGAGGCGTAGCGCCGTGTCGGCGGTCACGCTGCGACGCTCGCGGATGATTTCGTTAATGCGAGTGACCGGAACGTGCACGTCCATTGCCAAGCGGTTCGCCGACAGCCTCATCGGCTTCATAAAATCCTCGCGTAACATTTCACCAGGATGGGTTGTGACACGCTGAATATTCCAGCCTCCTTTCGGGCGCTTGAAACTCATCGGTATTTCTCCTTCAGTGCCAGTCGACCTCCCCGGAACTCCATGGCTCAATTTCCCTTCGTACTCCCTGAGTCACGCGCCATTGTACTACGTCCTGCTTCCATGGCGCGCTCAAAGCCGTGGCGAAGAAACTGTATCCTCTGCTTGGCCGTTTGCTGTAAACTCGCCAACTGGGCAGGGCGAGCCAGATGCCGAAGCTTAAATACGAAGTCATCATTTACTGGAGCGACGAAGACCAGACGTTCATCGCCGAGGTTCCGGAGCTGCCCGGCTGCGCCGCCGACGGAAATACCTACCGCCAAGCTCTTGCCAATGTCGAGGTCGTGATTCAGGAATGGATCGAAACCGCCAAAGAACTCGGCCGTCCCGTCCCCGAACCCAAGGGCCGTCTCGTGTTCGCGTAACAAGATCGCCTGGGGGCGCGGGGAAGTCGTCAGCCGGAATGCGGGTCGCTGGTCTGCAACCGTCAATTCTTCCTAGCCGCTGCCAGGGCGTTTGCGGTAAACTCGCCAACTGGGCCGTAGCGGCGGGCTTTAGCCCGGCATCTGGCACAACCAACGGGTAGCGCATCAGATGCCGGGCGCCAGCCCGGCGTTACAGCGAGAGGGAAGACGCAGTTCATGGTTAACAGACGAAGATCTCGGCTCTTACTGTATCTCTCTTCGCCTAGCCTCCTCTTGACGCTCGCCGGCGCCCTTGCCGCTCTGCGGCCCACACAGGACTTCTCTTCCCCCAGACTCGCCCAAGAAGAAGCCCGGCGATCAGCCAAAGATGCCCTTCGCGAGGCCGAAGGCGCCTTGGCGGGAAACCGTCTGTATGACGCACTGAAGAAGTGCCAGGAAGCTCTCGATCTGGACCCGAAGTCCGCCGAAGCATACTACGTCCTCGGAAGCATCCAGCGGCAATTGGGAAAGCCGGACGAGGCGCGAAAGTCCTGGCTGCACGCGGTTGAAATCAGCCCCGCGCATATCGACGCTCATATCGCTCTCGGCAAGCTCGACCTGGAAACCAACGACCTGACGGGTGCGGCTAAGGAGTTCGGCACAGCTCTCAAGTCAGGCGACTCCCACGGACAGGCCCGCTACGGGCTGGGGCTGACGTTGATGGACCAATCGAAGTATTCGGCGGCTCTTCCCCTCCTCTTGGCTGCGGTCCAGGCCGATCCCAGTGACCGCGAACGGATCTTTACTCTTACCGCCGATCAATTCCAACTCAAGCAAACTGCCCCGGCACGACAGAATGTGAGCCGGCTGGAAAAGCTCTCAGCCCATGACGCGGGGGCGTTGTTCCAGCTTGGCAGACTTCTGCTCAAGCAGCAGATGCCCCGCGAGGCTGAAGGCGATTTCGAGCGTGCGGCAGTACTCGTCGAGGGCGGCGGCCCGGCGCCGCCGGAGCTGAGGCTCGCCGACCTGTACCTCCAAATTGCTCAACTGCGCTTCAACCGCTCGGACTATCTCGGCGCCATCGAGTACTTGAATAAAGTCCAGCCAGGAAGCGTCGATCGCGAACTCGAAGCCGCGCGTTTGGACCTGCTGGGAGCCGCCTTCTTAGCCATTGGCAAAACGCAAGAAGCCCGCGTCCAACAGGCCCAAGCCGTGCAACTCAATCCTGACGACACCCCTTCCGCCACCCACCTGATCTGGACGGAACTGCTGGGCGGTGACTTGCCCTCCGCCGCCGCGGCGATGGAATCCGCCCGCAGCAAGTGGCCCGATAATCCGCAGGTGGCGGAGATGTCCGCGATTGTGGCGCGCGAGAATCTTCCCGAGCGGAAACGGGTTCCTTTCGCGCAAGCCTGGCACTTGAAGGGAGAAGGGATGGTCTGTTGCCCCTGCAAGACCCCTTGCCCTTGCCGCTCCAACGCTCCTCCCACCTACGGCCATTGCGAAAGCACCGGGGGGTTCCACATCACCCAAGGACATTACGGCAGCGTCCCTCTGGACGATGTCACTTTCGTGGTCGCCAGCAGTGCCATGGACACGCAGAGCATTCCCGCGGTGTTCTACGTCCACTCTTCCGCGACGCCCGAGCAAATGATCGCTCTGGAGCACATCTTCCAGGAGTTTATCCCCCTGAAACAGTTTCATGGTCTCGACATGAGGCGGGTGCCGGTGTCGTTTGAACGCGCGCAGGGCGGGAAAGTGTTCCTGGTGGAAGTTCCGGGCGTGCTTCAGATGAAAATTGAGCGGCAACTGAACGCCGGCGGTGAACCGCTTCTGCGCACCGCCGCCCTGGACTACTTCTCCAACACTCTCGAGTATGCCCGCAACCTCATCTACAAGCTTACGGATGCGCAGGCCGGCATGAAGTGGGACTACAGCGGCCGCCAGGCTAATTATCGGACCATCGATCTGGATTCGCGCGATTACCAGGATTCGACCATGCTGATCCAGTTTGAGGACGGTTCGGGGTATTTTACGGCGAAGCAGCTCGACTTGATCCGGAGCCTGAAGCTGCCCACGCTCTCGACCTACCCGAGGCCGTCTTCCAGGAGTCAATAGTTCTCAGTTCTCAGTTTTCAGTCCTCAGTCTTCAGCCATCAGCCGTCAGCTCTCAGCACTGCGGTTGTTTTGCTGATAGCTGATTGCTGATAGCTGAAAGCAACTGAAAACTGAGAACTGAAAACTGAGAACTGAAAACACTGATGATACGCCGACGAGAATTCCTATCGGCCGTGGCCCTGGTCCCGGCCCTTCGCCCCGCGGCTTTTTGGGCCTCCTCCCGGATCATTCGGTCGAGCGACCCGCGTATCGAAGAACTTGACTTCAACCGCCTCCGCGACTCGATCACTCCCGAGGAAGACTTCTACATCCGGGACCATTTCCCGGAGCCGCGCCTGGTGGCTCGGTCCTGGCGATTGCGCGTGGGCGGTCATGTCCTAGCGCCGCTGGAATTGACCTACGCCGATATTCTGCGCGGGCCGGGACGCCGCCTCACGGCGACCCTGGAATGCGCCGGCAATCCCGTGGGCGCGGGCGGGGTCAGCACCGCAGAGTGGACCGGCGTCCCGCTGGCAAGCGTCCTTCGGCAAGCCGGCCTGCCTCCCGAGGTAAGGTCTATTCAACTGGTCGGGGCGGACGGCAGTGGCAATGAGCGAGCGGGCTCCTTCCGGCGCAGCATTCCGGTGGAAAAAGCGCTCGACTCCGATACTCTTCTGGCCTACCAGATGAATGGAGCCCAACTGCCGGCGGAGCATGGTTACCCTTTGCGGGCGATCGTCCCGGGATGGTACGGGATGGATTCCATCAAGTGGCTAACGCGAATCGAAGCGCTCGACCAGGAAGATACCAATCCTTTCATGACCCAGGAATATGTGGCTCTGCGCCTCGAAGCGGTGGGCACGGCGCGAAGCCCCGTCACCCGCATGCAGGTGAAGTCCCAGATCGCCTGGCCGCGCGAGGGAGATGTGGTAAGCCCCGGCCCGCATACGATTCGGGGCGCCGCATGGGCGGGAGAGAACAAGGTGGCCAGGGTGGAGGTGAGTGTGAATGGCGGAGACGACTGGGCTCCTGCGGCGCTTGAGGCGAGCCCTGGCCGCTATGCCTGGGTGCTGTGGAATTATCGCTGGGACGCCAAGCCTGGCGATTACCGTATCTCGGTTCGTGCCACCGACGACCAAGGGAACGTCCAGCCGGCCGAGCGCAACGCTTCGAGAATCGATGCCTATGAGATGAACTGGAGGCAGTCAGTCAGATGCATGATACGTTGATGATCTCGAGGGATGTGTTAACCTTAAATGCGGGTAGGGCTGCGTTTCGCTCTTCGAGGGTGGCGCACAGTTTGCTTTAGCCCTCAGGAGGAAGAAGCCATGACAGGAATCCAATTCGTGACCGACGACAAGGGACGCAGGACGGCTGTGCTGATCGACCTCAGGAAGCATCGGGCGCTCTGGGAAGATTTCTGGGACGGACTCGTGTCTGAGTCGCGCCGCAATGAGAGAGCTGCCCCCTATGAAGAATACCGGGTCAACCGGCCAAAACATGGGCGTTCCCGCGGCTAATTACTCGCTTGAAGTCAAGCATTCCGCCCAGAAGGAACTAGACGCGCTCGAGAACGGGCTGTTTGCCCGAGTAGACCGGACGGTCTCAAACCCTCTCTCGGAACGACACCTGATCCCTCTTCAAATCGTCAATCGGCAATCATCAATCGGCAATTCTTCGTCGGCAGTCCAAGGCGCCTTCGGCGCAAATCGACATAGGTAGGCGGTCGCCCGCTTTCCCTGTCACACCACCGTACATGCGGGTCCGCATACGGCGGTTCCGTGACTTGAGCCCGTTAGAGCCGGAGGTTCGTGTCGCAGTTCGCCAAGGTGGCTTCGCCGCTTCC
>DATFYM010000182.1:0-19513 GCA_035315065.1 Terriglobia bacterium | reverse complement strand
TATCCATTGTGCCGCGCATGTTACATCCAAAGCCGTGAGCCGAACTGGATGGCTAGACAGTACAAATCGAAATTACATGATTATAACAAGTCAGGTTCTTTGCTGTCGAAAGCCTTCTGGCCCTCGGCCATCGGCTATCAGTCGTCAGCAAGAAAGGTTGGTTCTTCTGCTGGAAGGTCGAACCTGATAGCTGGAGCCTCATCCTCTTCTTCATCCTGTACCCTGTTCCCTCTCCCATATTCCCTGCTTCCCGCACCTTTCTTCCGGTCGGCAACTCAGCTAGCTAGCCTTGGAAGTAAGTATAGCGCGAGGTACTAGATTTGTCAAGGAGGGATTACGTCGTTGATAGAGAGAGCTATTCGCGGGAGCCTGCGAGTCTTTGACAATCTGGAAGTAGGGGCTTCGATCAGCGAGATCATGGAATGGTTTCATTTGTCCCACGAACAAGGTGGTTGCCGTGATCGAGTTTGCGGCACGAAGCCTTGACGCGCTACGGGTCCAGCCCCCCGCCCCAATGGTCGATGCTCATGCTCTTTGATAACGGTACTCCGGCCCCGCTCCGACCCGCTCAGGTACGCGCTCAAGGGTCATGTCGGTGTTGAAGCCATCGAGCGAGGATGGGACCGGCTTCTTAACGGCGAACTGATAGCAGATGCTGAGGCGGCCGGCTTCGAGGTTGTGCTGACGACTGACAAGAACATGCGTTACCAGCAAGACCTAAAAGGCGGGAAAATGGCGTTCGCGGTTATCGGCAATCAGCAAGGGCCCACTTTGCGCCCCGACATTGAGAGGATCGTGGCCGCTGTGAATGCAGCGACTCCCGGCAGTTATGCCGAAGTAGACATACTGCTTGAACGTGTGTCTCCTGGATGCGCTCCCTAGAGTGCTGGTTGAACCAGTAGTCGGTGAATGCCTCAAATTTCCTACTCGAAGCCGCTGTAAGTCTCTTCACCTACTGTTGCTGCTTGGCACTTCCGAGAACGTCCACATTCACTCCAATCAACCTTATTTCTGAGGACGTTGCAGCATAAAAGGCAAAGTTGAAGGTCGCCTGCGAGCCGCCAATCTCAGTAGTAATGCTCATCGTACCCCGTCCGGTTGAGGATATGTTGGAATAGGCGCCGGTCAACTGGTTGGAGGGTCCAAGTTTGCCAAAATCTATCGTTCCTGACTGGATTGTGCCCGCCCCGTCGGCAGTAAACTGTCCCGATGCCGTGATTTCGCCTATGGTGGGTTCGGGCCACAAGCCAGCAAGAGAAAATGCGTAGTTGCCGGCAATTGAAAACGGTTCGTTTCCCTGTCCGTAAGCCTTGCCACCAATACCATAATCATCCGATAAATCGGTTGAGACAAGAAAGGCTTGTGAGGGAGAGACGAGGTAGAAAACAAGGCCGGAGAACCTACCAGCGTCCAATACTGCGACTCCACGACCATTTGGCGATACCCCTGAAAACGTTCCGGCGTAGGGGACATCACTTGTCGATGACGGTTTTGAATCTACAGTATCTTCCTCCCCGTTGGTGATTCCATTTTGTCCGTCCGCTGCAAATCGGCCGCCGAAAAACGGATTATAAGCAGCAAATCCAGACAAGGCGAATGTGTAGCTGCCCGAAAACGAAGCATTGGAAAGTGGTAACCCAGTTTGCCGGTCAGCCTCGCCGGTGTAAGCCATCGGTGGACAATTCATTGTACAACCGGCCGGCGAGCCAAGTGAGACAAGGATCATCCTGCTTGCCGAGATAATATAGCTATACAGAGCATAAGAGTTATTAGATTCATCATTATATGTTATGGTACCACGACCGTTTGACTCTATGCTGTAGGTCCCAGCAAAGTTCGGGAAACTCACTAGCCCCTCATCCCCACTGGCGTCCGCGGTTCCGGCCGTGATACTTCCTTTTCCATCTGCCGTAAACGCACCTGCTACGGCCCACCATAATTGGCACTCTCCGCCGCACGACTCAAGTTCCGTGTATCCAAATGCATACTCTCCGACAATCGCTGCATTTGAAAATGCCGAGGTATCTTGCTTAAACAAAGCGCCAGACACCCACACGACATTCGTGGAAATCACGCGTCCCTCAGTGGTCGAGACCATCACAAAGTCGTATGAGCCGGGAATCTCGTTAGAGGGTAGGGACGACACTAAAGTGAGTGTCCCTCGGCCATCTACTCCAATCTGATAGCTGCCAGTAAAGGCGACATCAGTGCCGGTACCAGCAGAACTTCCAGAACTAAGAAGATTTGCGGGATTCTGTTCACTGATAAAGTCCAAAACCCCTTGGGTTAGGCCCCCATTGCCATCGGCTACGAAGCTGCCTGCAACAAACACCGAGTCTGTGGGGTCCTTAAGGGTAAAGGCGTATTGACCGTTTAGCAAAGCATTGGAAAAGGCAGCGGCGGTCACGGTCACAGTCGCGCTGGCCAGCTCGCCGGAATTGCCATTGGAAATCGCTTCCACAGTCACCATCAAAGCCTGACTTCCGTCTTGAAGTATCGGGGTAGTGTACAGACCGGCAGCCGAGACCGTACCGTAACTCGAGTTGCCGCCGTTGGCGCAGTTTCCTCCGTTGCCGTCGCAAACATACCACGACACGGTAGGGTTGTAGCTACCTGTCCCCGACACCGTGGCGCTGAATTGCTGAGTCGTCCCAGTGTTCAGTGTCGCTAATGTGGGCGCGATAGAAACACCAGTGATGGTGGACGGTAACGTAACGGTCATCGTTGTGTTGCCCGACTTGGTCATGTCCTGCGTCGATGTGGCGGTGATAATAACCGTAATGGCCGTAGCGGGCGCAGTGAACAACCCCGAAGAATTGATTGTCCCCGCACTTGCGCTCCAGGAGACGGTTGAGCTGTAGCTCCCCGTTCCCGTAACCGTCGCCATGCATTGTGAGGTCTGGCCGGCCTGCACCGAAGTGAGATTGCAGGAAACCGAGACGGAGGTGATGGTCACGGGTACGGTGACCGTGACGGTCGTCGTTCCTGATTTCGTCGTGTCCTGCATCGATGTGGCGGTGATGGTAACCGTACTGGCCGTGGCGGGCGCAGTAAACAACCCCGAAGAATTGATTGTCCCCGCACTTGCGCTCCAGGAGACGGTTGAGCTGTAGCTCCCCGTTCCCGTAACCGTCGCCATGCATTGTGAGGTCTGGCCGGCCTGCACCGAAGTGAGATTGCAGGAGACCGAAACGGAGGTGATGGTCGCGGGAACGGTCGCCGTCACGGCTGCCGATCCTGACTTGGTCGAATCCTGCGTCGATGTCGCGGTGATCGTCGCCGTGCCCCCAGCCGCCGGAGTAAAAACGCCAGCGCTGCTGACCGTTCCTATACTGGTGGGGCCCACGGACCACGTCACCGAAGGGCTGAAGCTTCCAGTCCCAACTACCGTTGGCGTGCAGGTGGATGTCTGGGTGGTAAGAATGGATGCCGGAGCGCAGGCTACTGAAATGGAGGTGATGGTCGCCGGAACGGTCACCGTCACGACTGTCGATCCTGACTTGGTCGAATCCTGCGTCGATGTCGCGGTGATCGTCGCCGCCCCCCCAGCCGCCGGAGTAAAAACGCCAGCGCTGCTGACCGTTCCTACACTGGTCGGGCTCACGGACCATGTCACCGAAGAACTGAAGCTTCCAGTTCCAACCACCGTCGGCGTGCAGGTGGACGTCTGGCCCGTCTAGATCGACGTGGGATTGCAGGAGATGGAAACCGAGGTGATCGTCGGATTCGACGGGGTTACGGGGTTCGAGCCTCCGCCCCCGCCGCCGCACGAAACCAGCGTCACCGCAACCAATAAGACCAATAAAACAAACGAGACGCATTTCTTCACGACGCCCCCTTGATTACCGACTTCTCCGGCGCTCCTCGGCGCGCGAGGCTGAAGGCTGGACCGCTGGGTTCGCGGGCAGATCATAGGAACGCCCGGCACCTCCAGCCACCGTCGGCTTCGTCCAAGTTAAGATCATCCGGCCACGGTTGCAGATTCCCGACGCGCGTCTTTGGGCGGCAGGTCTTGCTCGAGGCGTTGGCGGGCCTGCAATCCGCAGGGAGAGCAACAAGAAGAAAAACGGAAGTGGAGCTTCGATGCGTTTCACAACGCCTCCTTACGGCTGGTCTGCAGTTAATCAAAGCCCAAGCTCGATTGCTGTGACGAGCGTCACTACTCGGCTATGCGTGAGTTACCGTGAAGTGTAACTCCCGCCGGGTTACTAGCGAACCGATGGCCAAGATGGTACGGCAGGGTTTTCGAGATCGGCCATCGACGCGAAATCTATCGGTAGACGCACCATTCTGGCCAGACGTAGCCACCTCCCACGATCACCCAATCTATACCTTCGAGATTCAGGGCGGGTGCGAACCATAGGCTACAGATCGCGACGGGCTCGCTTCCTGTCAGGCCGCTTCTTGCTGGGACGAATGAGCACTTCGGCCGGGATCTGAAGACGGTCGTGGAGCCGACGAATCATCCCTAGCGACAAGGGTCGGTCGCGGCGCAAAACTTCATAAACCCGGGTCCGGCTGCCAATGACACCCACCAGTGCCTTCGCGTCCGCTCCCTGCTGCTCCAGCCGGAATTTGATGGCTTCGATCGGATCGGGTGCGTCGATGGGAAAGTGCGCTCGCTCATAGGCCTCGACCAGCGCCAGCAGCACCTCCAGGCGGTCGCCTTCCGCGCTTCCTTCCGCCGCACCCCAGAGACGCTCGATCTCATGCAAAGCAGCGTCGTGGTCGGCATCGGTCTTGATCGGCTTAATCTCCATATTGCACCGTCCTGGCGTTAATTTTGTCATACGCGGCGTGCGTGCCCAACCACTTGATGAACACGATCTTTCGCCGGTAGTCGATGGCGGTTACCAGGCGATAGTCGTTGCCCTTGATGTTGAACACGACGCGTTCCGCGCCCAGAATGCTGGCATGAGCGTAGCTCTTCTTGACATCCGTAGAACTGGCCCAGTCCGCGCGGACGGCTTCATGAAACCAAGCCCGGAGCGCCGACTTGACGGCCGGCTGCTCGCGGTGTCCGGAGAGGCTCGCAACGAAACGCGTCAGTGTGCTGCGGGCAATAACGCGCACACCCAAAGTATATCGTGTTCCCATGTTGGGCACAAGGAGTCTTTGAACGGGTTGAGGTGGGAGGCCGCGACGCGTAGGTGAGCCGCAGTGTACCCCATCGGCGGGGTGAAAAATTGGAAATAAACAAACCGCGGCTTCTTCCCATCGGATTAGCACGCACACACTTGGCCGGCATTTCCCATCACCCTCTCGTTCGGATCACTTGCGCAGCCGAAAGCCAGCGACTCTGACTTGCGGGCCAACAGCCAGGCGGACAATGTTGTTATTGAACGTCAATTCCTTTTCCAGGCAAGGGTTGCAATTTTGGCCCGCTTGGCACATCATCCTTGGTTCTCTGGGGACGCTTGCGCTCCCCCGGGCGGGCAATGGCCATTGGCCTGCCCGTGGAAACCTGGGAGGTACTGCTACCGTGTCGAAGAAAATCGTTAAGATCAACCAACCCAAAGGGAAACTGGGAGTTCTGATTCCCGGCATGGGCGCCGTAGCGACGACTTTTATTGCAGGGGTTGAAGCCATTCGCCGACAGTTGGCGAAACCCATCGGCTCCCTCACGCAAATGGGGACCATCCGGCTGGGCAAGCGCACCGAGCGCCGCGCGCCCCTGATCAAGGACTTTGTCCCCCTCGCTGGCCTGGACGACCTGGTCTTCGGCGGCTGGGACATCTTCACCGACAACGCCTACGAGGCGGCGCTCAAGGCTGGGGTGCTGGAAAAGACGCTGCTCTACCAGGTGAGAGATTTTCTGGAAGGCATCGCCCCCATGCCCGCCGTTTTCGAGCATGAGTTCGTCAAGAACATCACCGGCCCTAACATCAAAGAGGGCAAGAACAAGATGGACCTGGCCGAGCAGTTGATGGACGACATCCGCAAGTTCAAGCAAACCACCGGCGCCGAGCGCCTGGTGATGATCTGGTGCGCCTCCACCGAAGCGTTCCTGGAGCACGGCCCCGTGCACCAGACCCTCGGCGCCTTCGAGAAGGGCCTGCGCGCGTCGAGCCCGGAGATCGCGCCGAGCATGGTCTACGCTTACGCGGCGCTCAAGCTGGGCATTCCCTTCGCCAACGGGGCACCCAACCTCACCACCGACATTCCCGCCCTGATGGACTTGGCGGCGAAGAACCATGTGCCCCTTTGCGGCAAGGACTACAAGACCGGGCAGACGCTGATGAAGACCATCATCGCGCCCGGCCTGAAGGCTCGATTGCTGGGCCTGCACGGCTGGTTCTCCACCAACATCCTGGGTAACCGCGACGGCGAGGTGCTGGACGATCCCGCCAGCTTCAAGACCAAAGAGGAAAGCAAGCTCTCGGTGCTGGAATACATCCTGCAACCAGAGCTTTATCCCGACCTGTACAAGGACTTCTACCACAAGGTACGCATCAACTACTATCCGCCGCGTGGCGACAACAAGGAAGGCTGGGACAATATCGACCTCTTCGGCTGGCTGGGTTATCCGATGCAGATCAAGATCGACTTCCTGTGCCGCGACTCCATCCTGGCCGCGCCCATCGTGCTGGACGTGGTCCTGTTTATGGACCTCGCGCAGCGTTGCCCGGAGATGGCGCGCAAGGGCATCCAGGAGTGGCTCTCGTTCTACTTCAAGAGCCCCATTGTGCCGCCACACCTCTACCCCGAGCACGACCTGTTCATCCAGTTGATGAAGCTCAAGAACACGCTGCGGTACCTGCGCGGCGAGGAGATGATCACGCATTTGGGACTGGAGTATTACGATTGAGGAAGGTAGACGGTAGACAGTAGACGGCATACAGGGAAAGACAGGGAAGAACCAACTGGAGGCGCGGGATTCTTCCCTGTCTGCCGTCTACTGTCTACCGTCTGCCGGTTTTGGTATATTTGTTAAGGAGCTGGAATGATTACTTCGGCCACTGAAGTCCGCGAACCGAGAGCGCAACGCGTCGCCGTGACGGAAGATAGCCTCGTCATCGACCTTCTGGACGGCCGCACGATTTCGGTGCCCCTGGCATGGTATCAGCGGCTGTTACACGGCGCACCCGAGGAGCGGAATCAGTGGCGACTTATTGGCGACGGGGAGGGAATCCACTGGCCTGACCTCGATGAAGACCTGAGTGTAGAGAACCTCCTCCTGGGACGGGCGTCGGGGGAAAGTCAGACCTCATTCAAGCGCTGGCTTGAGGCACGCAAGCGGCGGAAACCGAGTCGTCGCTCTTTGGAAACAAGAGCGGTGAATAGGCCGTTCAAGCCCCTGAAATTGCGAGGCAAGCCGCTCTCCCAAACGATCATTGAGGACCGTCGGTGATTCTCCCGTGATGCGAATCGCAAGAGTCGGTAATGGCAGATTATGGCATGCAGTTTCACGCGACATCGATGGCCATGAACAAGGCGTACATCCTAGAGGAAATCAAGCGAACCGCCAATGCAAACGGTGGGGTCCCATTGGGGAGCGAGAGGTTCGCGTCCGAGACGGGAGTCAATCAGACCGACTGGTACGGAAAATTCTGGGCTCGCTGGAGCGACGCCAGGGTGAAGCCGGTCTTGCTCCGAACCAACTCCGGGGCGCGTACGACGAAATGGAACTCCTCGACAGGTACGCAAAGCTTGCCCACGAACTGGGCCGGATGCCCACCGGGGGCGACCTGCGCCTCAAAACTCACAGTGATTCGGTTTCCCGAGCCACAATACGTTCGACAGGTTCGGCACAAAGGCAGGGCTCGTCGCACGGCTTCTCGATTTCTGTCGAACCCACGCCGGATACGAAGACGTGATCCGCCTATGCGAAGAGCGCGTCGCTCGGGATCGGGGCGTAGGCGACCAATCCAGGCCGCAAGCGGAAGATATTGGTTTCGTCTATCTCATCAAGTCGGGACGTTTCTACAAAATTGGCAAAACCAACGCCGCAGGGCGTAGAGAGTACGAGCTTGCCATACAGCTTCCCGAAAAGCCCGCGACGACCCATGTCATCCGGACGGACGATCCGAGCGGCATCGAAGCCTACTGGCACAAGCGGTTCGAGTCGAGACGAAAGAACGGCGAATAGTTCGAACTCAGCGCGGCCGATGTCGCGGCGTTCAAGCGACGCAAGTTCATGTAACCGAGGCAAGAGGAATCCATGAAAACTCTCGAGGAATTGATCAAAGAACTTCCACCTGACTTGAAGCGCGAGGTCCAGGACTTTGCACAGTTCTTACTCGACAAGAGGGGTCGGCCGGCGCGGCGCAAGGTGGGGTTGAGTTGGGCCGGCGCGTTGTCGGAATTCCGCGACCAATTCACGTCTCTGGAGCTGCAAAAGAAGTCATTGGAGTGGTGGGGCGACTGATGTTCCTTCTGGACACCAACATCTGGTTGGAACTCCTGCTCGACCAGGAAAGGGCCGACGAAGTGCGGAAGCTCCTTAAGGCTCGCGAGGCGACGGACCTCGCGATCACGGAATTCTCGCTCTATTCGATCGGCCTTATCCTGACTCGCCTCAAGAAAGACGGAGCGTTTGCAAACTTCCTCGCAGAAACGGTGGAAGGCTTCGGGGTGGTCGTTATCCGGTTGGATATAGCGGGGCTAAACGAAGTGCTGGCTGTTCGGCGCAAATTCCAATTAGACTTTGACGATGCCTATCAGTATGCAGCCGCTGCCCAATACGGGCTCACGTTGTTGAGTTTTGATCGTGACTTCGACCGGACCGAGCGTGGCAGGAAAACTCCCGCTGACGTAATAGGAAGCTGAATGACTTCTGGCGCTAACGATTGGGACCTCGGCTGGTCGCTTCGGTACTGGACTGTAGGGAGTAAGTTCATGCGCCTGGTTTTGCGAGTCATCGTGCTGCTTCCGCTCCTCACGCTCGTGTCCTCGGCCCTGTATGCGAAAGAGCGCTCGGAAGCCGATGCGCGCAAGGTCGCGAAGCGCGTGCTGGACCGCGCCATCGTGATCGATACACACGCCGACACGCCGCAGATGATGCTCGACGAGGGTTACGATCTCGCCGACCCGGCAAGCCCATACATGATCAGCATTCCTAAGATGCGCGCCGGGCATCTGGACGCGGAATTCTTCTCCATCTGGGTGGACACCGAGTGGCCCAAACAGGACCTGATCCATCGCGCGCTCGACCTGATCGACGTGGTGAATGAACAGGTGGCGCGCCACTCAGCCGAGATGGAGCCGGCCCGCACTGCCGACGACATCGAGCGTATCCACCGCGCCGGGAAACTAGCCGCACTGATGGGCGTGGAAGGCGGGCACATCATCGAGGGCGATCTGGGTGTGCTCGACGTCTATTATCAGCTCGGCGTGCGCTACATGACGTTGACCCACACCAAAGACGATGAGCTGGGCGACTCCTCCACCGACAAGCCGCAATGGAACGGCCTCTCTGAATTGGGCCGCCGCGCGGTGGAACGCATGAACCGGCTCGGCATGATGGTGGATATTTCCCACGTCTCGGACAAGACGTTCTACGACGTCGTGGCCGCGTCCAAAGCGCCGGTGATCGCCTCGCACTCCTCGTGCCGGGCGCTCTGCCCTGCCCCGCGCAACATGACCGACGACATGATCCGCGCCCTGGCCAAGAACGGCGGCGTGATGGACGTCAACTTCTACGAGGGCTTCCTCGATCCGGGCTTCGCCAGCGCTTACAAGGCCATCGAGCCGGAGATGGACGCCGACTTGAAGGCGGCGCGAGAAAAGGCCAAACAGGAAGGCAAGCGCCTGACCTATGCCGAGCAATCGAAGATCCAGCAGCAATACGCGGACCGGTTGCCCAGGCCGAGCTTCGAACGCATCGCCGACCACATCGACCACGCCGTCCAGGTGGGCGGCGTCGATCACGTCGGGTTGGGTTCCGACTTTGATGGAGTCGAGGGCTTCGTCCCGCGCGGAATGGAAGATTGCTCCAAACTGCCCAATCTGGTCATCGAACTCGCGCGCCGCGGGTATAGCGAGCAAGACCTGCAGAAGATTCTCGGCGGCAATCTGCTCCGTGTGATGCGGCAGGTGGAACAGGTTTCGCGCCAACTGGCAGACGGTAGACAGTAGACAGTAGACAGGGAAAAGACCTCCCTACAGGTTTACCGTCTACCGAAATTATGGCAACATGAAAAGAAGAGGAACTAGAATGAGAACAACCGCAAGCTCATTATTCGCGGCGTTTCTGGTCGCCGCCTCCGTTTGGGGGCAGGCCGCGCCGCCCGCCAAGTCACCGGCTCACAAGGCCACCACGACGAGCACGGCACCGAGGCCGTCGTTGCTCAATCCGGCTTCGCTGAATCGGAAGGCGTCCGACGTGTTCAAGGCGAAATTCACCACCACGAAGGGCGACTTCGTGGTCGAGGTGACGCGCGCTTGGGCTCCGCTCGGCGCCGACCGCTTTTACAACCTCGTCCGAAACCACTTCTACGATAGTGCCGGCATTTTCCGCGTCGTGCCCGGCTTCGTGACGCAGTTTGGCATTCCTGCCAGGCCCGAGATTGGCAAAGCCTGGGCAGAAGCCAAAATCCCGGACGACCCCGTCGGCCAGAGCAATCTGACCGGCACCATCACCTTCGCCACCGCTGGCCCCAACACTCGTACCACCCAGGTGTTCATCAACCTGGCGGATAACGCCCGCCTCGACGGCATGGGCTTCGCGCCGTTCGGCAAGGTGGTGGAGGGTTTCGACGTGGTGGGAAAGTTCTATAACGGCTACGGCGACCGCATGGACCAACAGCGGCTCACCAATGAAGGAAAGGCCTTTCTCGACAAGAACTACCCCTTATTGGATAGCATCAAGACGGCAGTTATTGTCGTGCCGGAGCCAGCCGGAGCACCCAAGCCAGCAGCCAAGCCCAAGCCCGCGGCGGCTGCCAAGGCTGGAACCTAGAAGAGATGCTTGACCCTGGGAGAGCAGGCGACTCGTCCGCTCTTCAGACTGGCGGAAAGGACCTGACCATGAGCGACCTGAAACCCGGGCTCTACGCGGTACTGAATACCACATTGGGCGAAATCACGATCGAACTTTTTCCAGACCATGCCCCCAAGACTGTCGCCAATTTCACCGGCTTGGCGAAGGGCACCAAGGAGTTCGTCGATGAAGCGTCGCGCCAGAAAGCGACTCGTCGTTTTTACGACGGGTTGATCTTTCACCGCGTCATCCCGGAGTTCATGATCCAGGGAGGTTGCCCGCGCGGGGCAGGCACCGGCGGACCCGGGTACAAGTTCGAGGACGAGTTCACGAGCCACCTTCGTTTCGATCGCCCTGGCCGCCTCGCCATGGCCAACTCCGGGCCGAACACCAACGGCAGCCAGTTCTTCATCACCGTGGCTGCCACCGAGTGGCTGAACGATCATCACACCATCTTTGGCCAGGTAGTGACCGGCCAGGACGTGGTGGAGAAAATTTCAAAAGTGCCGCACGGCGCCGGCGATCGGCCTCGCACGCCGGTGGTGATGAACGAGGTGCGGATCGTCGAAGTAAAGGCCTGAGCTTCTCAGCGGCCACCGGCACGCAAATCCACTCGCTTCGCGCGACATGCTCATCCCGGCGCGACCGGATCACAAACTATGTACGAGGCTATGGTCATCCGCGAAGCCGCGGCTGCTGATCTCGAAGTCATCCTGCATCATCGCCGGGCCATGTTCCACGAAATGGGCCACACCGACACTGCCGGCCTCGACGAGATGCTGGCGGCTGCCCGGACATACTACGCGCAGGGTTTGCGGGACGGCTCTTATCGGGGTTGGCTGGCTCTCGACGCCGACGGGCGAGTGATCGGCGGAGGGGGCATCGGACTGATCCCGCGGCCGCCGCATCCCCAGTATCCTCATCCGCATCGCGCCACCGTTTTCAATGTGTATACGGAGCCCGCAGCGCGGAGGCGCGGTGTGGCCCGCCGGCTGATGCGGGTGATGATCGAGTGGTGCCGCGAGCAGCAGTTTACCTGGGTCCATCTGCACGCGAGCGAATACGGCCGGCCGCTTTATGAATCGATGGGTTTCGCGCCCACCAACGAGATGCGCCTGCCGCTCAAATAGGCCCACCGCACGGCGTTGAAGGTTCTTCGCGACTGCCCCGGATGCTTATGGAACTTCTACTGCTTGGAGCCGGAATGGGGGTTGCAGGGGGCCTCTTCCCCAGCCCTTTGCACATGATCGCCCTCGCCCAAGTGTCCCTCAACCGATGGCTGCGGGCGCTGCTGATTTTGATTGCGACGCCTCTGGCTATCGACGCCCTACTGCTGGTCATTACGTTTTTCTTTTATCAGCACGTGCCCCGGAATATCGCCCACTACGTGCAGTACGCGGGCGGATCGGCGGTGATCGCGTTCGCGGCGTATTCCCTGATCGAGAGTCGCGGAAAGACGCGCCAACAGATGGCCGAGTCGTCGTCAATGTCTTACGCCAGTGTCACCGCGGCCGCCCTTGCCGAGGTTGGTGCTCCGGGCACTTGGATCTATTGGCTCACCATTGCCGGACCCATCCTTGCCGAGGGACGGTTGAAAGGCTATTGGCACGTCGTGCCGTTTTTCGCCGGCAGCTTGCTGGGCTATTACGGAGCAGCGGTGGCCTCCTTGGCGGCCCTCGCTTGGGGCGCCGAACTGCACCAGGAATTCAAAAAGCACCTCTTCCTCGTCGCCAATGTCCTGCTGCTCGTACTCGGAGCTTCCTACCTGATCCGCGCCTATTTGGCGCCCTGACTCTTCCCAGCAAAAACCGGAGGCGCCGGGCCACCGTCTCCCCTGAGGTCTGGTGAGCATGTTTGAAGCGAGGGAACTACCCGGGCTTTTTGCGGGAGCAACCGCAAGGTGGGCAAAAAAGGGTCTGTCAGCGAGGAGTCATTTGTTTTCCATCGTCTCGTCGAACAGCGCGAACCTCGGCAATTGCGCATGAAGGTCGACGCCGAAGTTTCTTAGTTCATCCTCGGAAAGACCGGGAAGGAAAGCGCGCAGAGCGAGCAGCGTCTCTTTGGCGAGTAGATCAAGATCATGAAAGCAGAGATCGAGACGCCCCCACAACTCCAGCGGGCGAACGTCCGACCGTTCGGCGGTCTGATGCAGATGCCGGAACTCGGCCGTGAGCGTCTCGATGGCCCGTCGCAGCACCCGCAGATGGAGTTGAAACCGCAGCTTGGAATGCAAGACGAACTGCGTCAGTATCTCGTGTAAACGCACGTAGTCAATCATGCTCTTCGACTTGAAGCGCTCCGGCTGCATGCGGCGCGCCGGCGAATCCAGGCGGGCGACCGGCAGGTACTTCGACATCTGGCTCAGGACCGTGATCGTGGTGCCTGCCAGCCGATCCCATTCCGACGCGGCCAGCAGCACCAGCCGCCAAGCGTTTTCGTGGTTTCCCAAATCCCGCTCTTCGATGGCTTCGTTCAAAGCAACGCCCAGAATGGTGGCTTCGATCTCCTGATCCCGCACGACCAGATCGTAGATTCGCGCCTGCTCGCGCCTGAGCAGCGTCAGCCCGTTATACGATCTGAGCCTCGGCGCATCCATGTGGAGTATGCGCCGAAGCGACACACAGACCGCGACGAGAATTCCCCCTTGCCAGAGCCAGTTCATAGTTCCATGCATCGTAACACCGTATGGAAGCCGATTCAAGAGCTAAAAACGGCAAATGTTAACCTAAATCCCCTTCGCCAGTATACGCGTATATATGACACGTTAATATGCTATCAATAGATAAGCTTCCCCTTCTCTCTTCCTGCTCAGGGACTAGGTTCTTGGATTGGGGTCGGTTATGGCGCTATCATGACGAGCGTACACAAGTATCAAGACCCCTTACTGAGACTCGATTTGCCTGACTTTCGACTATAGTTAACACCGCTCTGGCGTGGGATAACCAATTACATAACCACGTAACCCTGATTCTCTCTCCCAGTGCGACTCCTTAAGTAATCGATTACTCTTCCCCTCAAAGTGTACATTTTAGTAATCAGACCGCGCTTCGGAAGTGACCTAGGTCACACTCGATTGTGATCGAGGCAACGTGAAGTTCCCCTCGGTGGGCAACCAATTCGTGCGTCCAACGTTTCTGGCTGGGCTGGCGCCGCTCTCGGTTGCGGTCGCTCTGTTCATGATAATCGCAGACCATCGCCTGTGAAGCGAGCCGCCTCAGGAAGCCCGCGCAAACGCGAGGGAGATCTTCTATTTCCGGCCCAGCAGCCGAATGAGTCCCGTCAGTGCCCGGCCGTCGACGCTGCTGTACTGGAGGAAGTGCGGCGAGTCGATGTTGTTGTCCACCGCAAACGGGTTGTGCCGGTTAGTGATGTCGTCGAACCCGGCCCGCACAGCCCACTGGAAACCGAAAAGTTCAATCCGCCTCTCGAGTGCCAGGTTGAGCGAAAAGTAGCCGGGAAAGCGTCGCGAATCCGGCGCGCCCACCAACGCCTGGTTCTGGTCGACGATGCTAAAAGGGAAGCCGTCGCGCCAGTCGGCTGTGTAGGCGAGGTCGACTTTCTTCCGCAGGGGCACGATGCCCCAGGTCACCAGCCGGTTCGGTGAGTCCCACGGCAACGGGCCGCCCGCCTGCGGTGCGAACAGCGGATCGAGGATGTTGAAGTTGAGCACCGCATTCGAGCTGGCTCGGGAGCGGGTGTACGACGCGAAGAAAACATGGTTCTGCCTGAACGTTCGGCGGAAGGTTACTTCGATCGCGTCGTAGTGGTCGAGCCGCTGGTTCTCCAGCGTGAAAAGGCCCGTATAGCAACCCTGCGATCCCGAGCACGGATTGATGTAGGTCCAGCCGTCGTGGCCGCGCTTCTCGATGAATTCGGCGCGAAGGTAAATTGAGGTTGGCAGCTTATGTTCCACGCCAGCGCTCCAGTTGAGGAACCATGCTTGTTTCAGATTGGGGCCGACCTGAAACACGCTGTCCACGGGCGGCCGCGTTACCACCTGCCCGGTCGAGTCGTAGAAGGTGTCGACACGCTGGCCCTCCCGGCCGCGCGTATAGAGCTCCAGGTTGGACGCGTCGTAATAGACCCCGGCGCCGGCGACGATCTTGGTGTTGCCCGCGCGGCTGGGCACGAAACTCGCGGCGAGCCGCGGCGACACCAGCCCGCCACGGGTGATCTGGTCCCAATCGAACCTGATGCCCGGGTCGAGCAGCAGGCGGTCGGAAATGGACCAATGATCCTGCGCGTAAGCTCCGTACTCGGAGTTCGACTGCGAAAGTGACGGGCTGCCCGGGAAGCTTGCGGTGCGCGAGCGACTGCCGTCCTCGCGCAGGATCTGAATCGCGCTGCGCTGGTAGGCCTGATCGTAAATGACGCGATCGACATCCAGTCCCACCTTGAACTCGTGCCGCCCCCAAGCCGGAAACGATGGCAGCACCAGGTTGGCGATTCCCTGCCAGCGGCCTGAATGGCCTTGGGCGCTTTCAAAGTAATTTCCGCTGGTGCCGTTGGGCGTCATCACATAGGTCTCGTCGCCCATCGGACGCTCGCGGGTGCGAAAGCGGCTGTAAGCAATCCCGTATTCGGCCAGCATTCCGCGCGAGAGGAGTGCTTGATCCTTAACGTTGACGAAGTCTGCGGAATCGTCCAGATTGACGGTGGTCGAAATCGGGTCGAGGGCGTCCAGGCCGGCGTGATGGTCCTGGAATCGGTTCAGCAGGAGGCTGGTGGTGAGGATGTTGTGCGGCGTCACGTTCACCTGCGCCTTGGCCAGGTTCTCGAAGCGCCAGACGGAGTTGCGGTTGGCGCCGGGCGGAAGCTCGTTGACGAGGTTCAGATCGTATTCACCCTCCGGCGCCAGCAGAAACCAGGCTCTGCCGTGAGCGAGAGGGCCGGAGAACGCCCCGCGCGGCGTCCAGCCGCTGATATGCAGTCCCTTGCGGCTTACGACCGACGGCACAAAGTCGGAGGCGGAGAACCGGAGGTGATCGTCGCCCATGCCGGTGTCCATGCTAAGGATGCCGCCCGACGCCTTTCCGTACTGGGCGGGGTAGCGGCTGCTGGCGACGTCGACGCTGCGCAGCGCCTCCACGTTCACGCGCGCATCGAATAACCCGGTGGCCGGATCGCTCAGGTTGAACCCGTCGAGCACGTCCTGCACCTGCCGCGTGGAGGAGCCGTCGACATGGAGCTGCCCGGTCGAATCCTGAAGCACGCCTGGCAGCAGCGGCAGGGCGTACCGAATGTCGCGCGGCACCGCAAAGGGAAGATCGATAATCTGCCGGCTTTCGAGCGAGTGGCTGGATTCTGTCTTCTGCGGATCGATAGTGGCGGGCGAAGCGACGACATTTACCGCCTCGTAGTACTCGCGCTCGTGGCTCAGGGTCACATCGGTGGCCTGAGTTTCGCCCACCCGCAGCTCGTTTTGGGTAACCGCGTAGAAGCCTTCCTTCTCGACGCGAAGCTCGTAGACGCCGGGATCGAGGCCGGTGAACTCATAGCCACCGGCGTAATCCGTCTCGCCTTTCGCCGGCTGGGTCTGGGCCTCCTTCGCCGTCAGGGTGATCCGCGCCGAGGGAACCGCGACGCCGTTTTCGTCGACGACGGTGATCCGCAGCTCGTGCTTCTCACCTCCGGCTGTCGTTTGCGGATTGCCGGCCGGAAGCGTGAAACTCGCGATTCGAAAGTCGAAGTTCGTCCCTGCTCTCGGGACGTCGGCCTGCGGAATTCCGGTTTTCAGTTTTCGGGTCTCGAATGCCGGAGCGACGGGCACAGTAGGGATGAAGAACACGGCGGTCAAAAGCGCCCGCTGACATCGCGCCGCCAGCCGGCGTGTGCTCCATTCCCGGCGCCGCAGCCACATGAGCATACCTTGTCATTTTCGCTCAAATGACGGCGAATGTCGCGGCCTCTCACGACTGGAAACAGCTTTCAGCTATCAGCGGTCAGCTCTCAGCACGAAAGTTCCCGTTCTTGCTGATAGCTGATGGCTGATAGCTGATGGATTGTCCAATCGTCACTCTGCAATCGGCAATTCCCCCGCACCCTCCAGTTGCACCAGCTTGGTCTCCACGGGATACCCGCGCTCGCGCCAGGCTTCGAGACCCCCGGCAAGAGGCCGCACGCGAGTAATACCCCGGTTGCGAAGGAGCAGCGCCACACGGGCGCTGGTGGCTTCGTTGGGTCAAGTGCAGTAGAGCACGACGTCGCGGTCGCGGGGGATCTCCACGTGTCGCGTTTCGATCTCCTGCGGGTCGATATGGATCGCGCCCGGCACCTTTACGCCTTCGGCATCAAACTCGATGGCGTGGCGAAGGTCGATGACGGCGAGATTCTCCCCCGCATCGAGCTTCCGCTTCAGATCCTCGGGCGTGATACGGGCGATGCGGAGGTCCCGAAGGAACTTTTGCCGCTGGTAATACTTCCAGCCGAGGTACCCGGCAAGGGGGAGGATCACGACCAAGCCCAGCCAACTGCCGAAGCCCAGGACCATCGCGATGGCGCGCTCGATCTGCCTGCTGAAAAGAAAGCCGCCGACCGCGAAACTGCCGGCCCAGATCAGCGCCCCGGCGCTCTCCCAGGCGAGAAACCGGCCGATCGTCATGCGCAACATGCCGGCGAGCGGCATCGCCGCGGCGCCGAGTCCCGGCACGAACTTCGAAAAAAGGAGCACGCGGCCGCCACGCTCGGCAAAAGCGTTCTCGGTGCGGCGAACGCACGAGTCAGGCTCGAGAGAAATGCGGCAAAGCAGCTTCAAGATGGCGTGTCCGCGAAACCAGCCGAGCACATACCAGATCGCATCCGCCACCATCGCCGCCAGAACGGCCACCAGAATCGCTGCCACCAGGGAAAGCCGGCCGGTCCCGGCCAAGGCTCCGGCGGCCATCAACACGGGGGCCGAGGGAATCGGGATGCCCATCTGCTCGGCAAACACGAAGGCGAACAGCACCGGGTAGCTGGGGCGAACGAGAGATTGGAGCAGGTGATGCATCTTGGAGTGGCCAGGGAACAGGGGACAGGGAACAGGGAACAGGCGTCAGAGCGAGACGCGGCGATTCTCCTTCTCACTCCTGTGCCTGAACCCTGCTCCTATCTCGTGTTGTGCCTTTACTCTTCTCGGGCTTCAGTCCCCAACCGCTCAACTTTAGTTCTCGGTCCGCAGTTCGCTGAAAACTGGGAACTGAAAACTGAGAACCGAGGAGCTCACCTGCCTTAGATGTGTTTTCACGACGATTGTTTCAACTTACGCAGGGAAGGGGTCCGCAAATCGACAGTCGGCGAAAGTGTCCTCATCCCGCCCGGCGCCAAGTACGGGAAGATCGCGGGGAGGCGCCCTGGACATTTGTCGGGGGGCGATGGTAAGCTTGCGGTCCAATTGATTGCAGGCGAGGCGAGCGCGATATCTGGACGAGCAAAATTCCGCCGGCCCCGCCAGGATGACATCCGATGGAGCCCGATCCGAACAGCGCGCCCGAAGCGGCAGGTGGCATGCGTGGCGTCGCGCAATTGGTCGCCGCACCGCTCACCCGCGCCGCGATCTTCCTGGTTGCTACACTGAATCCGGGCCCCGAAAATAGCACAACCGTTCGGTCGTTCTGCGGAGACCTCGCCCCGCTGTTGCGCGCGGTGGAATTTCGCGACCTTGAAGGGGGCCTCTCCTGCGTCATGGGGTTTGGATCCGACGCGTGGGACCGGCTCTTCGGGCCGCCGCGGCCGGCAATGCTGCATCCGTTCCGGGAGATTCGTGCCGGAGCGCGCCACGCAGTCTCCACGCCCGGCGACTTGCTGTTCCACATTCGCGCCAAGCGCATGGATTTATGCTTCGAGCTGGCGACGCAAATCATGGCACGTATCGGTGATGCCGTTTCGCCGGCAGACGAGGTGCAGGGATTCCGTTACTTCGACGACCGCGATATCATCGGCTTTGTCGACGGAACTGAGAATCCGAGGGGCGAGGCAGCGATCGACGCCGTCCTCATCGGCGAGGAGGACGCCGCGTTCGCCGGCGGCAGTTACGTCATCGTACAGAAATATCTTCACGATCTTGACGGATGGAATGCGCTGTCCACGGAGGCGCAGGAACGAATCATCGGACGCACGAAGCTGTCTGACATTGAATTGGACGACTCCGTCAAACCAACCTCGGCGCACAACGCACTCACGACGATCGTCGAGGACGGGAAAGAGATCAAGATCCTGCGCGACAACATGCCCTTCGGCCGCGCCGGAGAGGGCGAATTTGGCACTTATTTCATTGGCTACAGCCGTTCCCCCAGCACCATTGAGCAAATGCTTGAGAACATGTTCATTGGCCGGCCACCCGGCAACTACGACCGGCTGCTCGACTTCAGCCGCGCGGTCACCGGAAACCTGTTCTTCGTGCCGTCCGCGACATTTCTGGACAACGTAGATGGGGATGCACCGGCCGTTGCCGTGTCTTCCGCTGCGTCCGGAGCGGCCGAACCTTCTCCATCCGTCTCGCGGGAGAACGATGGTTCCCTGAATATCGGTTCACTTAAAGGAGATATCTCACATGAATAATCTGCATCGCGAGCTTGCTCCCATTTCCGATGCGGCGTGGGCCCAGATCGAAGA
>DATFYM010000181.1:0-3306 GCA_035315065.1 Terriglobia bacterium | reverse complement strand
CACAAAGCGGCTCGAGCGCGGCGCGAGCTTCCAAGAGGGCTCATCCAGCTTGCCGTCGATCGCAATCGGGCCGGCGGCGCGATAACAAGTGTAATGGGCAAGCTCCTGCGGTGTGGGCCAAGACATGACATTCTCCTCGGGGGGCTAGGGATGGGACGGCACAGTGTCAAGAAACTCGTACCGGGCGCGGTGCTCGTCGGGAGCCGGATACGGGCTGGCGCTGAGATGCATCACCTCGTATTGGCTCTCGCGGCTATAAGCGGGCCAGCGAGGCAATCCGGGACCGTTCGGGTCGCCCGTCCGGGCGAAGTTGCTCCAGTAGGAAGACATGAGATCCGACAGCTTTTCGTCCTCCGGCCGCCACGGGAGGTTCTTCGAGGCCAAGGCCGCAAAGACAAACTCAATTTCCGCCGAATGGTATGCCCCGTGCGAAGGCCCCGTACTGCCCTTCGGAGGCGGCGGAGCGTCGTCGAATTGATACCTGAAGACCAGACAATTCCCGGTGGCCGCCTGCATTTCGATCCACTTCCAGGTGGAGAACCCGATGAATTGGTCGCCGGCGAGATCCTGCGCCGACCGCTTGGCCTGATCGTCTGTCCCCGCCGGGTAAAGCTTCAGCAGCGTGTCAGTTTTGTTGCCGAACAGAGCGTGCGCCCGCGTGACGAAATTCGTCGCGGTCGGCGGAGAATCATTGAAGATGGCTTGGTAGCCTCCCTCATCCGCGTTCCAACCCGCCAGAAGTGGGATCTTGCTTTGCTTGCCGCTGGCAAAGATGGAACGAACTTCTTCCGGCAAAAAGTAGCCGTCGATGTTGGGCGAGAACCAGAGCGTCTTTTGCTTCAGGGCGGCGTCGAGAAGCGCGGCCGCGGGAAGGGCGCGCAGCGCCTCAAGCGAGTGGGCGCCCATGGAATCGGCGAATTTCTGGTCCTCTTCTTGCGATACAGCGAGAGACTTGGCCGGGAGGGTGTTGCTGAAGAAAGCGCCGCTCTCGCCGATGGCGCGGTGGAACAAGCCCTGCGCCAGCGGCGAGGCCATCAGCGCGCTGACGGAAAACGATCCCGCCGATTCGCCGAAGATGGTCACGTTTCCGGGGTCGCCGCCGAAGGCGGCAATGTTCCTTCGCACCCATTCGAGCGCTGCCACCTGGTCCATCAGGCCGTAGTTTCCGGACGCATGGTGGCCGGATTCCTCGGTGAGCTCCGGATGGGCGAAGAATCCAAATATTCCCAGCCGGTAATTCATGCTAACCACCACCACTCCCTTTTTCGCCAGACTCTCACCGTCCTGGCGCGGCTCGGAGGTAGCGCCGGCGCCAAAACCGCCGCCATAAATCCACCCCATGACGGGCAGATGCGCCTGTGGGGACGTGGCCGGCGTCCACACATTTAAGTACAGGCAGTCTTCGCTGGGTCCGTTGTCGCGGAAAACCATGTCGTTGAAAATGCGGCCTTGCATGCAGCGCGCGCCGAATTCAGTCGCCCGGTGTACTCCCGCCCAAGCGGTTACCGGCTGCGGCTCCTTCCATCGCAAAGCGCCAACGGGAGGGGCAGCGTAGGGAATGCCTTTGAAAATGCGGACCTGCAAGTCGGCGCTCTCGCTGCCCGCCACCAGGCCGGTATCGGTTGCGACAACTGTTGCGTCCGCGCCCGTGGCGGATGCCGCCATCAGAATCACAGACAGTACCAAGAGAATCCCGTGAACGTGAGATCTCATAACACCACCCTCTGAATGCCTGCAGGATCTAACCGCGTCTTCAGGCGCCTATCATACCTGTAATGTCGCGAGACTGTCACGCTGAGCCGCGACTATCAGCACCATGATAAAAGGGTGCCAATTTTATCAGTCTCTGGGGGCTGGTCCGATGGTGGCCTTGAGATATGAATGAGTGTCCGAGTGCGGGACGCACTGTTCGCCTACGAACATTGCCAGACACGTCCCGCGTCAACGGTTTGCCTCTCGCGCCATAGAGCCAAGTCGTTCAAGGCGGCTAATTCAAGCTGCAGCAATAGATAGATGAGCCTTCGGTTGTTGCCGCGCGCTGCTCGGCGCGACGCAGGGTTGGTCGCCAGCGTGCTGTGCCCCACAACAAACCACGGTGCAGGCTGAACACAGGCGAATGCGAAACCCTGCGGACATCTTCTCTATATGCTTTGGCACTCCGCAGGCCCGGCATTCAGCTAATTTAGAGATGAGAAGCAAGGTGGCAGGTGCCAAGAAAACCAGGAGAACCTGAATACAATTCGAGGAGGACTCCATGTCAAAGCTTACTCTTCAGTTGCTGCTGTTCTACCTCTGTCTGGTTACGGGCACGCTCTGGGCAGCGAACGATCCCTTCGTAGGCAAGTGGAAGGTGAATCCGTCCAAAAGCAAACCCACCGACCAAATGAAGGTTGAGGTCGTGGGCGCAAACAGATACACGATCACCTTTGCCCCCGGCGCAGCCGACACAGTCGTAGCCAATGGAAGTGACCAGCCGGGCCTCCGCGGGACCACCTTCTCCATCACGTTGGAAGGACCCAACAACTGGAAGGTTATCCGCAAGAATAGACTATTGCTGCGATGCCAATCTCGGTGGCACTCCTATGGGGACTCGCCATGATGCAACCTGTAACCATGCCGGCGCCGATACTTCTGATCGCTCGCGAGCCTTTGGTAGCCGGTCGTGAAAATGCGTATCGGGAGATCGAGGAGGAGACCGCGCGCCTCAGCGCCAAACTTGGGTGCCCACATCCCTATCTGGCGATGGAGTCGCTCACCGGACCGAAGGAAATCTGGTGGTTCAACGCATTCGATTCGCCCGAAGATCAGAGGCAAGTCGCCGAGGCCTACCAGAAGAACGCGCCGTTTTCTGCGGCGCTCAAGAAGAATAGCGATCGTAAGGTCCCAGTAACTGGAAGGGTGATTGAGGTCGTTGCGCAATATCGCCTCGACCTGACTAGCGGCGTTCCGTGGATTCTCGGCCATGGGCGCTTTCTGGTGATTGCCGTCACCAAAGACCGGCCGTTCAGCGCCGGCACGGTTTTTCAAGCAGCCGACGGAACGTTCTTCGTTTTCTCACCGGCTCGAACTCGAAAGCAGGCCGATCGTCTTGCGGCCTCAATTCCCGGCTCAACAGTCGTCGTGGTACGGCCCTTGCTCAGTTTTCCGGCAAAGGAGTGGGTCGCCGCCATAACTGGCCAATCATGATGCCCGCTTAAATCTAACTCCAGCAGAATAGTGAGGTTACAAGCGCGTGCACAGATTGGACCAGTTATGGCCAAAATAACCGGCCAAACTGCTTGATTATAAAACGCTTACGCTAAGTTT
>DATFYM010000180.1:0-3150 GCA_035315065.1 Terriglobia bacterium | reverse complement strand
CATGCTATGGTTCCTCGTGCCTTTCGGCCGTGGGTAAGACGGATGACCCAGACTCATGACCCGAGAGTCTCCTTTTTGCAAAAGGGATGAGATTGCAGATAGTCCAACGCACCTTTCCCGAGCTTCTTGGCGCGATGTCAGTTCATCTTTTCGTGTAATCCGATGTCGATTCATCTTTTCGGGCGAGAATGATGAACTGACACCGGATTTCAGAAGCCCGCGGTGTGTCTCCATACTGGTACTATGGGGCCATCGTGCGTGTTTTATTGACCGATCGGGCAGGAAAACTCACTACCCTGGAACAGGTTCGCGCCGGAAAAGGATCCTACCTGTCTTACGCAGTCCTCCTCTCATCGCGCACCAGCTGGCGAGCGCTAGGAAAATCCTGAAGGCTTGATCTCGTTTTCTTGTTGTCGTGGTGCCCGCCTGCCCTAAAATGTAAAATGCAATTCAACATAGTACGCTTGTGCAATTTAGCTCTGGTTCCTCTTCAAACTTCCCGTCGCCCGAGACTGGACTTTCACCGCAGGACTTTCCAAACCATGAAACGGATGAAACGGGGCGGCGGCTGGGCGGCGATTAAGTACACCCTGCGCATGGCCAATCGCGTGGGCTGGTGGCAGCTGTGGAAAGCGATGCGGACCAAGAACACTTGCAAGACCTGCGCCCTAGGCATGGGCGGCCAGGCCGGCGGCATGCGCAATGAGATGGGCCACTGGCCCGAGGTCTGCAAGAAATCCTTGCAGGCCATGGTCGCCGACATGCAGGAAGGACTCAAGCCCGAGTTTTTCCAGCGCTACAGCATCGCCGAACTGCATAACCTGTCTTCCCGCGAGTTGGAGTGGTGCGGCCGACTCACGCAGCCGTTGTTCGCCGGCCCCGCGGACACGCACTATCGTCCCATCGACTGGGATTCGGCTCTGCGCCGCTTCACCGACAAGCTCAAGGCGATCCAGCCCGACCAGAATTTCTTCTACGCCAGCGGCCGATCCTCCAACGAAGCCGGCTTCTTGCTTCAGCTCTTCGCCCGGCTCTACGGCACCAACTACGTGAACAACTGCTCCTTTTACTGCCATCAGGCGAGCGGCGTCGGCCTGGGCAAATCGCTGGGTACCGGCACAGCCACCGTCACGCTCGAAGACGTGGAACACGCCGACCTATTTTTCCTCATCGGCGGCAACCCGGCCTCCAACCACCCGCGCCTGATGCAGACGCTGATGACCATCCGCCGGAACAAGGGCCAGGTAGTCGTCATCAACCCGGTCAAGGAAGTCGGCCTGGTCAATTTCAGCGTTCCCTCCGACCTCTGGAGCCTCTTCTTCGGCTCGGAAATCGCCAGCCTGTACGTCCAACCGCACATTGGCGGCGACATGGCGCTGCTGACCGGAGTGGCCAAGCTGCTCCTCGAGCGCAACGCCATCGACGACGGCTTCATCGCCCAAGCGACGGAAGGTTTCGAGGCGTATGCCGAGCAGGTGCGCGGCACCCCATGGAACGCCGTCGAACGCGATTCGGGCGTTGATCGCGCGACGATCGAGAAGATCGCGGGCCTCTACGCAGGGGCCAAGAAGGTCGTCTTCGGCTGGACGATGGGCATCACCCAACACCAGCACGGCGTCGCCAACGTGCAGGCCATCGTCAACCTGGCACTGCTGCGCGGCATGATTGGCCGGCCCCACTGCGGCGTCTTGCCGATCCGCGGCCACTCCAACGTGCAGGGGCTGGGTTCCGTCGGCGTCGTGCCGAGCCTGAAACAGAAGATCTTCGAAAACCTCGAAAGCTACCTAAAGGTGCAGCTGCCCAAGACGCCGGGCCTCGACACGATGGGCTGCATGGAGGCGGCCGACCGCGGCGAGATCCGGTCGGCGCTCTGCCTGGGCGGCAACCTCTTCGGCAGCAACCCCGACGCCAAGTTCGCCGGCCGGGCGCTGGCGAAGGTGGACCTCATCACCTATCTCAATACGACGCTGAACACGGGCCATGTCTGGGGACGGGGACGAGAAACGCTCATCCTGCCGGTGCTGGCCCGCGACGAGGAACCGGAGAAAACCACCCAGGAATCGATGTTCAACTTTGTTCGTCTGAGCGATGGCGGACAGGTCCGGCTGCAAGGGCCGCGAAGCGAGGTGGACATCATCGCCACCATTGGCCAGCAGGTCCTCGGCACCAGCACTCCGGTGGACTGGCAGACCATCCGGCGGCACTGCAACATCCGGCAGATGATCGCTCATATCATTCCTGGCTGGGACAAGATCGGCACCATCGACCAGACGCAGCAGGAGTTTCAGATCGACGGCCGCACGTTCCACGAACCGCGCTTCTCGACCCTATCGGGCAAGGCGCAGTTCGCTGTCAACCCGTTGCCGGCCTTGCCCGGTGGAGAGTCCCAGCTGCGGCTGATGACGGTGCGCTCTGAGGGACAGTTCAACACGGTCGTGTACGAAGAAGAAGACATTTACCGGGGCCAGGAACGGCGCGACGTGATCCTGATGAACGTCCAGGACATCGAGAAGCTCGGTCTAAAACCAGACCAGCGCGTGACGGTGCGAGGCGCCGCCGGCGCCATGTCTGGCATCCTGCTTCGCGGTTACGACATTCGCGCCGGCAATGCGCTCATGTATTTCCCGGAAGCCAACGTCTTGGTGCCGACGACCACCGACCCGCTTTCCAAAACTCCGGCCTTCAAGTGCGTCCTCATCACGATCGAGCCGGAAGACCTGTCCAAACCACCCGATGGGTCGCGGGCAGCGCAGACCGATGGCGCCCGCGGCCGAGTCCGCCTAAACCCAATACCGTTGAATTATCACAGATAAGATTATCACAGATCACAGATAAGGTGTCAGGAACCGATTTTACGCACAATGATGCGAGAAAGTCCTTTTCGGTTCCTGCTCCGAAAATCCGGCCCGGGATTGGCCGCGCGGCGGGGAGCGAAACGGGGACGCGGCTAGTGTGCGCCGTGAAAAGGTGTTGGGTCTTCAGTGGGTGCAATTCCCACCCGGCAACTGGGTGACGTAGCCAATAATATTGCAAACCAGCCCCTCATATTCGAAACTGCCATACCGAGGGCGCGCCTTCGCGGTTCTACGCGCTAACGCCGTTGGTGGTCGGTCGAGCCTGGAGGCGTGATGGATTGAAACCGGGAAAGAT
>DATFYM010000179.1:0-10999 GCA_035315065.1 Terriglobia bacterium | reverse complement strand
GAAAAGTGCCACAATACAAGCAAATAATCTATACACAAATCGACAGAGTCATCACTTACATGACTACACTCGGAGGTCGAAAATCCGCCATCACCTTCAATTCAAACCACTTTACGGAATTAATAGCAGGAACTTCGGCTTGGGGGGCCGCCGCCACGGCAATCGACCGCGCGCCGTTCTTGCCCACGGACCGGACAGCAAAGAAGTGGTTATCGGTGGAAACGCCTAGCGGGCGATCGGCGCGCTATCGGCGACGACCGACTCACCTGGTTAAGAGTCGAATGATGGCTCAAATGAGGGGGGAACACGGGTTCATGCGAAGGTGGCTGGTCGTCGCCGGCTTTTTGCTGATGGCAGGCGCGATCGTCGCCGCCATCGTCGTAACGGCGGCGATCCGTCGCGTGCCGGCCTACGTCCGTGAGCGCGCCATGAGCACGTTGCGCGAACGTTTCCACTGCGATGTGCAATTGGCCTCTTTCGATGTTTCGGTGAAAATGCCCTGGGTGAGGATCACCGGCGCCGGACTGGTGTTGCGGCCCGCGGGACGCGCCGACCTGCCGCCGCTGATTCAAGTACAAAAGTTCTCGGCGCGGGCAGGGCTCATCGAATTGTTGAGGCCCACCAAGCATGTCGGCAGCGTGCGGCTGGAAGGCCTTTGGATTCAACTTCCTCCGCGCGGAAAGCATGAAGGCGCACCGCCGTCGGCCAAACCGCCGGTAAAGAAAGGGTCGCCTGGTTCGTTGGCGGTGGTGATGGACATTATCACTGCCGATCAGGCGCAACTGGACTTTCTCTCCTCCACACCGGGAAGGCCGCCGCGCAGTTTCGAGATCCATCATCTCACCTACTATGACGCCGGCACGGGCCGACCCATGACCTTCCACGCCGAGCTTACCAACCCGCGTCCAACCGGGGAGATCGTCGCCAGCGGCCAGTTCGGGCCCTGGGACGCGGAGGAGCCGCGCCTCACGCCGATCAGCGGGTCGTATACCTTCAGGAACGCCGACCTGAGCACATTTCGCGGCATCGCTGGCATGCTTTCGTCCGACGGCAAGTACAAAGGCGTGCTCGACCGGGTCGAGGTCGACGGCGAGGCAACCATCCCCGACTTTCAACTGAGCGCCAGCCGCCATTCTCTTCTGCTGAAAACCCAGTTCCACTCCATCGTCGACGGCACGAGCGGAGACACCCTGCTGCAACCCCTGCGCGCCGATTTCCTGCACTCGGCCCTGGCAACAAGCGGGGGCGTGGTGCGCACTCCGGGAGTTAAGGGCCGGAGCATCTTTCTCGATGTCACCGCCGACCACGCCCGCGTCGAGGACCTGACGCGCCTGGCATCCAAGTCCGCCGCACCGCCCATCACCGGTCTCGCCAGCCTCAAGACTAAGCTCGAGTTGCCTGCCGGCGAGGGCGACCTGTTCGATCGGCTGAAGCTCGCCGGTGATTTCAGGATCGAGCAGGCTCGCTTCACCGACGCGCAAGTGGAGCAGAAGCTGGGAGAGTTGAGTCGTCTCGGCCAGGGAGAGCCGCATCCCGAGGATGCAGGCACTGTCCTCTCTGACCTCAAAGGCGAGTTCACTCTCAGCAAAGGAGTCATGACGTTCTCCGACTTGACGTTCGCCGTCCCCGGGGCGTCGGTCCAACTACAGGGGCAGTACACGGTACACAGCCAGGAATTCAACTTCCGAGGTACGTTGCAACTCCGAGCCAAGCTCTCCCAACTGGTGCACGGTTGGAAGTCAGTGCTCTTGAAACCGGTGGATCCCTTGTTCCAAAGGGGTAAGGCCGGGATGGTGATCCCGATCCGGATCACCGGGATCGGGGACAAACCGGTGTTCAAAGTGGAGCTTTCCAAGGTATTCAGCCGAAAGAGCCCGTGATCGGGAAGCGACCTTCTGCCTTCCTCTTGCAAACGAAAGCCCCGCCCAGGAAACTGGAAGTCGAATCGAAAGCCGGAAAGGCTTCTCTTGCTCTCTGCCTTCTGCTTTCCGCCTTCCGCCTTCTTCTTCCTGAACCCCCGGGGCGGGGCCTTCAGCAGCCACTACCCAGTGACTGCTTATTCTACCCGATGCCGATGCCCAGGCTACGGATAGAGTCCGCGGATCTTGGTGGCCTCGGCCACGCGCCCGATGCCCAGCATGTTGGCCGCCGTCCTCATGCTGACCTTGTAATGGAGATGGATCTTCAGCACTTCGGCGAAGCTGGTCTTCATCACGCGCTCCAGCTTGGCGTAGACGTCGTCGGCCTCCCAGAACAGGTGCTGCTCGTCCTGCACCCACTCAAAGTAGGAAACCGTGACCCCTCCCGCGTTGCAAAGGATGTCCGGAATCACGAAGCAGCCTTTGTGCTCCAGGGTGATATCGCCTTCCGGCGTCACCGGCCCGTTGGCCGCCTCAGCTACAATTCGAGCCTTCACGGTCGGGGCATTCTCTCCGTCGATGGTGTTCTCCAGGGCGGCGGGAACCAGGATGTCGCAATCCAGGGCCAGCAATTCCTGCGGCTTGATCTCCTCCGAGCCCGGGAAGCCCAGCACGTTACCCGTCTGCTCCTTGTAGAGGATCAGCTTGGGAACGTCGAGACCAGCGGGGTTGTAAATGCACCCGTGCGAATCGCTGACCGCGATCACCAAGGCCTGACTGCCGTGGAGCAGTTGGGCGGCGATAGAGCCCGCGTTGCCGAACCCCTGCACCACCACTTTCGATCCCTGGAGGGAGAACTTCAGGTGCTCGCAGGCACTCTGGACGGTATAGAAAACTCCCCGTCCGGTGGCCTCGTTGCGACCCAGCGACCCACCCAGGCTGATCGGCTTGCCGGTGACCACGCCGGGGACCATATAGCCCTTGGTCATGCTGTAGGTGTCCATGATCCAGGCCATGGTCTGGGAATTGGTGTATACGTCAGGAGCGGGAATGTCCTGCTCGGGGCCAATCAAGCGAAGAATCGAGGCAGCGTAGCGACGCGTCATCCGCTCCAACTCTCCCTGCGACATGTCTTTGGGGCTGCAAGTGATGCCGCCCTTGGCGCCGCCAAACGGAATGTTTACCACCGCGCACTTCCAGGTCATCCAGGTGGCCAAAGCTTTTACTTCGTCCAGGGTCACATTGGGGTGATAGCGGATTCCCCCTTTGCCTGGACCCCGCGCCGTACTGTGTTGCACCCGGAAGCCTTCGAACCGGTGAATGTGCCCGTCGTCCATGCGGACCGGTAGATTCACCTGCAGGATTCGCTCCGGATACTTGATCATCCGTCGCAGATCCAGGTCCAGTTCGAGGGCGTCCGCCGCGAGGTCGAAATTCTCCATCGCGGAGTCGTAGGCGTTCTTCTTCACTAACTCGGCAATTGCCATAATATTTTCCTCCTTGTCGTCTGGTTATAAGCTGATCGTTGGTAATGAGTCAGGTTGGTCGGGAATGAGTGACGTGAGCGGGTGCACCAGAGGCGGCGAATCGCCGCGCATCGTGCTAGCATGCATCGACTCCCGCTCATGCACCACTACTGTGAGCGGTTCTGGGTTTTGGGGGTATGATCCCGGTCACCCGGCTATGTGACCGTCATCACAGGGCTTTCTTCCCATCCGCCAAACCCTGGACCTGTTCCTTCGTGGTGGGCCGCCGATCAAGTTGGACCGAACGGTATGAGGAATCTGTCGCGCCGCCTGCGTCTTCTCTTCCAATCGTCAATCGTCAATTCCCCGCTTCATTCCCGCACGCGATACAACAGGCAGGCGTGCGGCTGCACGGTCAGCGTAAGACTAGTTGAAGAGCCTACTTCATGACGCTCCCAGAGGTCGCGCAACTGATACGCGTGGCCCAACCGGAGGCCGACCTCGTTCCATCCCAGGGCGACCTTGAGCTCGGTGTCGCCGCGATTGAAGATCGCCAGGTATTCTCCCTTCCCATCCTGCGGCTTGGCCGACCAGATCACCAGGCCGTTGGTGGTAATCAGCGGCCGGTTGCCCGTCGAGTGCTGGTCGACGGCGATCACCTCCGGGTTCGTCAGCAGCGACGTGGTCCAGTCGTCGTTGTGAGGCAGATCGGCGCCAAGGATGAGCGGCGAGCGAATGATCGACCAGAGGGTGAGCAGCGTCCGCTGTTCGTCGTGGGTGAAGCGGGTGGGGCGGGCCGAGCCGAGTCCGGGCCGGGGGCCGATGTAGCCGATGGGCAGCATGTCGGCATCCGGCCAGTGTCCGGGTTCGATATGCGGCGCCCAGACGGCGGCGGTGGCAAACTGCCCTTGCAGGGTTTGGGGGTACCAGTCCCCCTCCGCCGCCGGAGTCCAATAATCCCAGAAGTCATCGGACATGCGCCACATCTGTGCGTACTGGCGCACGCTGGCGGCGACCGCGAGCGATGTGGGTCCCGGCGAGACGCTCAGCACAATCGGGCGGCCCGTCTTCTTCAGCGCGGCGCTGATCATGCGGATCTCGCTCTCCTTGTAGGGGCGGCTGGAGATGCAGTCCACCTTGATGAAATCCAGTCCCCAACCGGCGTAGAGCCGGGCCACGGAGTCGTAGTAGGCTTGCCCGGCTGCGTTGTCTTTCACGCCGAAGTTGTCGGAATTCCACGAGCAGGTGTCGGAGGGGTCGGCGGCCTCGGGGGCGTGAAACGGCGAGCCCCCTGTGGAGACCCCGACAGGCAGGTTCTGGTCGACTGCCTGGCGCGGAATGCCGCGGATGATGTGAAGGCCGAACTTCAGGCCGAGCCCGTGCACGTAGTCGGCCAAGGGCTTGAAGCCGGCGCCGTTGGCCGCTGAGGGAAAGCGATTCGTCGCCGGCAGGTAGCGTCCTTCCGCGTCGAGGGTGTATTGCCAGGCTGGCTTGCCGCCGCTTTCCGGGTTCTGGAGAAACCATCCCTCGTCCACCACCGCGTACTGCCAGCCGAACTGCTTCAGGCGCTGCGCCATCCAGTCGGCGTTGGCCTTGTACTCGGACTCGTTGATCGTCAAACCATAGGAATCCCAACTGTTCCAACCCATAGGTGGGGTGGCAGCCAGCAGTGGCGAGGACTTGGCCGCCTGGGCCCATAGAGGCTGAAGACTCGCGGAGAGCAGGATCATAGCCACCAGAATCACGCGACGCATACCAAGATCTCCTTCACCTGTGCCGGTGCCACAAGCCGGGTTACGGCCCGGATCGAACTTCGCCGGCGGCACGCAACACTGTATCGCCCTTCCCGCCCGATGGCAACCCACAAAGCGGTAGGCAGCGGGCGGAAGGCAGTCGGCCGCCGGCAGTGGCATTAGGCGGTTAATGGTAGGCAGGCAGTGTGTCCCCGCACGCTTCCGATTCCAGGCGGGCGATCGGCCTGAGTCCTCGGTCTCCTGCCTTCGATCTGCCGACTGCGTACCGCGTTTTGCCCTTCAAACGGTGGCTTCGTTCCTCATTCCGCCAAGCGCCGATCCTTTGTTATCAATCAACTCGGTGGCTTCGTTTTTCAAAAAGTTCTCAGTTGTCAGTCATCAGTTTCCAGTTTGCGGTCCCTCGGTCGCGAAGGCGTTGCCATGGGCAATGCTCACGATCCAATCGTTCATATTCCTCCATCAGAACACGCAACCGCCATTAACCCTCATATTTTTCAATCACATGGTGGCTCTCGTCAGAATAAGCTGTTTATTTTCATCAAGATAGTGGCTTAATTGGGTTCGGTCCAGAAACCCAACCCAAGATGTCCATTGATATCAACACAATTTGGGTTCGGTCCGCAAAATCATGAGGTAGACGGCAGATGGCATACGGTATGAAGGGAAAAACGTCTCTTCCCCTTATGCCGTCTACCGGCTACCACATGCCAGCAAAGGGTGGCTTCGTTCCTGACTCCGCCAAGCGCCGATCCTTTCTTATCAATCAACTCGGTGGCTTCGTTCTTCAAATGTTCTCAGTAGTTGTCACTTTTCAGTCCAGGCCCTTCTCAGCTTGACTTTCGCGCCTGAAGGTTCCCAGGTCCGAGTTTTTCCACTGTCCGTACGATCCGCGACGCCGGTCAATGGTAAAATCTGGCTGGCGATCCGATAACAAAATGGGTTCGTATGGAAAACCCAACCCAAGATGTGCTTTTTTACCAGCACAAATTTGGGTTCGGTCCGTTTTTTTCATCTTTTTCCCTCGGTCTTCCCTCAATCGTCGCTCATGCCGCCCCTCTGCCTTGCCTCGTAGCCATGATTACTCTAGTGGTCAAACCATCGATCATACAAGTTCTCAGTCGTCAGCCATAGTCAGCCATCAGTTCTCAGTTCCCGCCCCTTTTTGGGCAGATAAGTTCCTCCGTAATCGGGCCTTCCCGCCTCCGGTGGCTTCGTTCTTTCAGAGCGATCAGTTCTCAGTCATCAGTTTTCAGTTCCAGCCCTCGGCCAATCCACGTTAGCCGCTGTACCGCGTAAGTGGCATCCGTGGGCCGAATGGGTGACTGGATCATACGGACCCAGGCTAACATATGATTATATGAAAGTAAAGTCCTCTTTCGGATACTAGAAACCGCCGAGCCTGGAGACCGGCCGCCGCCCGTTAAGAGCAGTTGGAGTTTGTCGCGATTCCTAACCGCGAAAGAGAGAGCCGAAAGAAGTCTGTTCATTATTTATCGTTGTTCAGTTATAATGAACACCGTCCGATAGTGAACAAGCCTTGCTTAGGTTAAAGTGGGACTCCCTCTCACGGGCAAGAATGGAGGGTTGTCGAAAATGGAGAAGCGCGAGGCCGAAACGGAACTCTTGCAAAACGCAATCGAGGCATTTCGCCGGGCCACCGGGATTCGTGTGCGTCACCGAATGGAGCCTGGACGACTCGGGCGGCGAGTGGACGCTGAAGTATGCTTCGAGTTTCCCCAAGCGGAAACCTGCTTCGATGCAGAAGTGAAGCGAACGCTGAACCCTTACACTCTCGGTCAGCCGATCGAGCAGATGAAACGGCTTCCGGAAAAAGCCCTCTTGGTAACACAGTATGTGAACCCGAACATGGCAGAGCGACTGAAAGAAATGGATGTCCCCTTCCTGGACACCTTGGGAAATGCGTACCTGAACGCTCCCCCCATATTTATTTACATGAAAGGTCACACGCCCCCAAGATTCCCCCGGGAAAGGCCCACCCGAGCTTTTGTGCCGACTGGACTGAAAGTAGTATTCGCGTTACTCTGCCGGCAAGAATTGGCTTGCGCACCCTACCGAACGATTGCGCAGACTGCCCAGGTTGCGCTGGGCACCGTGGCATGGGTTCTGGATGACCTGGCAAGGCTCGGCTATCTTCTCGAAATGGGCAAACGCGGACGAAGGTTGATCCACAAGAAGCAACTGTTGGAAAGCTGGGTAGCAGCATTCCCCAACCAGCTACGCCCAAAACTGCTCCTTGGGAGGTATGCCGCACCCGATCCGAAATGGTGGGAGCACACGCGCGTACGCGATTTTCACGCTTACTGGGGAGGTGAAATAGCCGCCGCGCGCCTTACCGGCTACCTGAAGCCGGAGCGGGCGACGGTGTATATCAAAGACGCGCCCGGAGGGCTCTTAGCCGCCAACCGATTGCGGACTGACCCACGAGGAAACGTCGAGGTGTTAAAGGCCTTCTGGAATACCAAATGTGATTGGACCGATACCGACATCGTGCACCCCTTGCTTGTCTACGCAGATCTGGTCGCCACAGGGGATGATCGGAATCTCGAGACGGCAAGGCGGATATACGATGAACAACTTGCTGGACTTGTCCGGGAAGATTGATCCGGTGTCTCTCGCTCTTTACCAAACGCTCAACGACGTGGCTGGCTCCTTGGGTATCGCGTTTTCGTGGTGCGTCCAACCGCAAGAGACATCACAACGCAGTTGACTTAAGCGAATAAAAGGCGAATACTTGGTTGATGCCAGACGAGCTGCGTTTCGACCAGATTGGTTACTGGTCCGAAGTCAAGCTGGACATTTTGCGGGAGTATGCCGCCGCGTACTCCAAGATTCTGTCGGCGCAGCCATTCCTGACGCACGCCTATATCGATGCCTTCGCCGGCGCGGGCGTCCACATTCGCAAGGTGACTGGTGAGCCTGTACCCGGTAGTCCGCTGAATGCGCTGAATGTTTCGCCGCCGTTTCGCGAATACCACCTGATTGACATAGATTCGAAGAAGACCAATTACCTGCGCAAGCTAATCGGCTCGCGGAAAGATGTGTTTGTTCACAAAGGCGACGCCAACGCGGTGCTCCTCAAACAAGTGCTGCCTCGTGTGAGATACGAAGATTACCGCCGTGGTCTCTGTATCCTCGATCCCTATGGACTTCACCTGAATTGGGAGGTCATGTTCACTGCCGGGCAGATGAAGACGATCGACCTCTTCCTCAACTTTCCCGTCGAGGATATCAACCGAAACGTCCTTTGGCGCAACCCGGAGAAGGCACCGGCCGCGCAAGTCGAAAGGCTCACGGCCTTCTGGGGTGACGAGTCGTGGCGGCAAATAGCGTACACCCTACAGACGGGGCTTTTTGGCACCTACCTGGAAAAGGAACCAAACAAGGTAGTGGCGGAAGGGTTCCGCGAGAGGCTCAGGAATGTTGCGGGCTTCGCGAGGGTCCCCGAGCCGATGCCGATGCGGAATTCCAAGGGCGCGGTGGTGTACTATTTGTTCTTCGCTTCTCAGAAAGACACGGCGGAAAATATCGTGCTCGACATCTTCAAGAAATACAGAAGCCGGGGAGCGGTGTAATGTCTTTGGGAACCTCTATCGAATGGACCGACGCCACCTGGAATCCCGTACGAGGCTGCACCAAGATCGCCGCCGGGTGCGCGCACTGCTACGCGGAGGCCTTTGCCGAGCGTTTCCGTGGTGTCAAAGGGCATCCTTACGAACAGGGGTTCGACCTACGCCTCGTGCCCGAGAAGCTCGAAGACCCGTTGCGTTGGCCGAAGCCAAAGCGGGTTTTCGTCAACTCGATGAGCGATTTCTTCCACCCCGGCATTCCCGACGATTACGTGGACGCGATCACCCAGGTGATGATCGCGGCCCGCTGGCATACCTTTCAAGTTCTGACCAAGCGCGCCGAGCGTATGGGCGCTATGCTTTCGACAAGGCTGCGACATGCCGCGACTCATGCTCACATCTGGTGGGGCGTCAGCGTGGAGAACCGTCGGGACGGCCTGCCCCGCATCGACCATCTGCGGGCGGCCCCGGCAGCGGTGCGCTTTCTTTCCGTAGAGCCGCTGCTCGAAGACCTCGGGGAACTGAACCTGGCGGGTATCGGCTGGGTGATTGTTGGGGGCGAAAGCGGCCCCGGCGCGCGGCCCATGGACGAAAAGTGGGTCCTCTCCATCCGTGACCAATGCCGCCGCGCCGGCGTGCCGTTCTTCTTCAAACAGTGGGGCGGAACTCGCAAGGGCGCGCACGGCCGCTTGCTTCAGGGTGTGACCCACGATGAGTTTCCTGGCGGCATTAGAAACTGTTGATTGGCGGCGGCGCCAGCCAGGCGCAGCAGGGTGCGCCGCTTGACCAGACCCGGTTGGTCCTGACACTTAACTTGCGGGTCTGGCCCGCCCTCCATAGGAAGCGGAGCGACGTTTTCGGGCAAGGCGATCTCCTCGGCGACCGCAGAGGTGAAGGCGCCGATCTTTGGAACATGAGCCTCGCCATGAATGGGCTCGGCCAGCACCAGAAGGCCATCGAACTCGCCGAGGCGGCGCTTAAGGTTTTCGAGGAAATCGAGGATCCCCGCGCGGTAAAGGTGCGGAGCGCGCTCGAAGAATGGAAACGTCAGGTGTAGGGCCGAACAGCCTGCCCTGAGCGTAGCGAATGGGGCGTTCGGGCCACGCGGGATTCGGGATTCGGGTTTCGGGGTTCGCAGAAGGGGAGCCATATGCCGAGGTTGGCGAGGCAAGGCCATAATGAATTGACCCACCGCCGAGACGCGAGCGCGCCGGTTTAGGGACGGCGCCATGCACATCGAAACTGACGGTTTCGAAACGCCACGGGTGAAGGGTCAACTCAATGTCGAAAATATCCTCCAAGAAGTACTGGTCGGCCGATGTCACGAAGCACAGCAACGCCCTTGACTTGGAAAGCGGCCTGTTCACCTGGACCGATCCCAAGCGGATCGCCCGATCGCTAAAAGCATCCGCTGAGGCTAGCTCAAGAAGAAAGGGTTCACCGCGGCAGTCCGCGATGTCGATGCTCAATTTCTACATCAACCGGGCCGGCAAAAACCTGGACAGCCGGCAAAGGAAAATCCTCGAGCAAGCCAAGAAGGAACTACGGGCTCTCTACCACGACGACGATACATGACCACATCAGTGGTGACGCTTTCAAGTTCATTTTGGATTTTGGATTGAACTGGCAACCATCAGCCGATGAGTCACCTCGTTGACTGTCTCAAAGAGCGTGATTCCGGTGACTTCCTCGTTCAGACACCGATCGAGAAACTGCCGACATTGGCCGGACTGCCCGCTCAGTCCGTAGACAAAGATGTTGGCATCGATGAAAATGAAGCTGTGGCCGGGTAGGTTGCGCAGCGTCGAGGTCGCCATGCTCAGAACTGATCTTGGAGCTCAGGGTCTTCGGCCACCCACTTCCATTCCTCCAGGACGCAACTGGATGGGTTCTTCTTTATAGAGAGCCGCGCGAGCTTTGGCAACACGTTCTGCCTTTCCCTCTGGCGTGAAACCGTTAGAGTGGTCGGCTCTGATCATTGGAACGCCGCCTTTCCGGGCAGATTCCTTGCGCCGCAGGCGCCGTAGCGGCAGCTACCGCCTTTCTTCTTCGGGGTCAAAGGCGGCAGCTATGCTGCCGCACTCCAAGGCGCTTCGCGCATTATGGCGGACAGACCTGCGGACAGTTTGCGAAAAGACCCTTACGCCTTGGGCACCACGAGGACGGTGATCGATTGGGCGGGGAAGGTTGTGCTGAGGGTGCTGGTGGTGCTCCCCGTCGCCGGCGGGGTCACCGTCACATCGGGCTGCGCGACGATTCCGGCCAGATTCGCGTTGCTGTAGAGGAAGGCCTTCGCGGAGCCGTTCGGGGCGAGGTTCGCGAGCGAGAGAGTG
>DATFYM010000178.1:0-6665 GCA_035315065.1 Terriglobia bacterium | reverse complement strand
AGCTTGCGCAGATGGTTGGAGACGGAATGGCCGGAAGACCAAGGGCGTGAATCAGGGAGACCTGCTCGGGACCAAGACGGTGATCTCGCCGCTGGCCCAGTGCCGGAGACCCGCCCGGGCAGGAGTCAGAGCGCCCATAGTGTGTGCTGAGCAGCACGTTGTTCAGGAGGGTTAAAGTCCCTCTGGCGCTCGGATGAGGGGCGCCATATCCGAAAGCGGGGGTAATTCCTCGCTGGCCAGAGAGAGTCGGGTACTTTCCGTAACTCTCTGGAGGGCAGGGTGTCCATCGTGAGGTGGAATCCGAAGGGCATGAGGAGAAGTACCGGGCCGTAATCGATGGGGGCCACCCCGATGATGAACCGGTCGGCCAAAGGTGGGATCGGTCGAGCCTGCACTATGGAGGCGAAGGCGTACTCATTCACCCACCGCACCAAGGTGTTTGCGGATGGCACGGTACGGAAGAGCAGCGCGTGACCTCAGGAGGACTGGCAGGGTCTCCGGAGAACAGCCGGAGTAAGCGACCCTATAAGCGCGAGCGAAGTGGGAAGTGATGCCCTGTCAGTAGTCGGACCGCTGAGTAGTACCTGAAGCGCGGCTAAAACCGCGTGACCGAGCGATCGGCGACCGGAGTGGGTCGGGGAAGACGGCGGGCGAAGGCCGGAGGGATGAGAAGGGCAGCCAGATGAGTAAGGGCGATGAGGTGGATCAGTTCGCTTAGCGAAAAACCCGTACATCATCGTCCGAGGATACTGGTGGCCCGGATCAACCTGACAGGCGCGATGAGGGGACCACTCGGGTGCTGCCCCTTGCTCGCGTCTCCGAAGGAAGGTGTCTTCGTGAAAGCTGCATACGGGAAAACCGTCCGTGCAGTTTGAGCGGCGGACGGAGGCCAGCGCGCAAGCGCGCCTCCTCCGACCCGACAGCGAAGAAGGGCCGTAATGGGCCTGGAGCCAAGGGACGCAGGAAGGTGGATGAGGAATTACCCGGGGCAGAGCCTATCCCCGCGACCCAATGCCTTCGGGCTCAGTCGGACGCGGACTCGACTCGCCGTCGACGGAGCCGAGTACTCTGGACGGGTTGGTTTCTCATGGTGATGATCCTCTTCGGAGGATGCGCCCTCTGGCCGACCCCTCGATGCCTCCTCCTGAGCGTCGGGCGGGCCGTCATCACTCCTCTCCGAGGTAAGACCACCGACTGGAGAGCCGGATGCGGGAGACCCGCCTGTCCGGTTCGGAGGGAGGGGGAGTGGCTTATCCCACTCTCCCTCCCCCTATCGTCAGATTGGCATACTGCCATACTTCGGGTAGGTCTGGAGTGCGGGTCCCAAAGGGAGTCGAAAGTCGAAGAGTCAAAGTCGAAAGTCCAGATCGCTTCTCTTCGACTTTCAATTCCTCAGACGATTTCCACCTGGCAGTTCTTCACCAGCGATTTGAACTTCTTCGCGTCGGCGTCGCTGCCCACGATAGCGCCGTAGTGCATGGGCACGGCGATCTTGGGATTGATCGCCGCCGCCGCTTGCGCCGCCTCTTCGGCGGTCATCACGTAGGTGCCCGAAACGGGCAGCAGCGCGATGTCGCACTGGATCGACTTCATTTCGGGAATGAAGTCGGTGTCGCCGGCGTAGTAGACCGTGGTGCCGTCCATCTTGATCACAAAGCCGAGCCCCTTCTCACCCTTGGGATGAAAGGGGTGACCCGGCTCGCGGAACTTATTCACGTTGTAGGCCGGCACGGCTTCTACCTCCACCTTGCCTACGGCGTGCTTGCCGTTGGGGTCGATGTAATGCAATTCCTTGATGTGGACTCCCTTCAGACCCTTGGTTAATTCGTCCTTGCACAGCGGACTCGCCAGGATCGACGTTCCGGGAAAGCAGACCTTCTTCAAGTCGTCGAGGCTGAGGTGATCAAAGTGCTCATGGCTCAGAAGAACGATGTCGGCATCGTCGGTCTTCGTCACCTTGAAAGGGTCGGTATAGATCACCTTCGAGCCCGCGATGCGGAACGTGTCGTGAGCGATACGAGTGAAATCCAAATTGAGCAGTTTCATGGCAACCTCCGTCTAGTCATTGAGTGATCGGGTGATTGAGTCATTGGGCGATTGCAAGAATTGAGTCGTTGGTTCAATCGCTCAATCACCCAATCACTCAATTCTTCTCGGCCCACGCCAGGCCGTCGGCGCCTTTGCCGACATCGATCAGCCTGGAGATCTTCCACGTGCTGAGGTCTAATTCCGCAATTTTACGACTCACGTCGCAGGAAATATAGGCCACCTGGCCGTCGGGCCGGACCAGCACTTCCTGCGGCGCCGCGGGCACGTCGATGGTCCGCGCCAACTTCATCGATTGCAGATCCACCACGCCGACCTTGTTGATGCGAATCAGGGCGAGAATCAGCCAGCGCCCGTCGGGCGTGGCGTGCGTTCCGTAGGCGATGCCGGGCAGGTCGATCCAGCTCTTGACGGTGTTGGTGGCGGTGTCGATCACCGCCAGACGGGGCGAGGTCTGATCGGCCGTGAACACCCAACGGTCGTCGGGCGAGAGGGCGATGCGCTGCGCCTCCTTGGAAATCGGGAGTACCGCGATCACCTTTTTCGCCGGAAGGTCAATCACGCTCACCGTACCGGCGTGGACGTTGGAGGTGTAAACACGCTTGCCGTCGCGGGTGATGGCCAGCATGTGCGACTCCGGCTGGTCGGTAGGGATGGAGTCCACAATCTTCCGCGCGTTGGGGTCGATCACGGTGATCGAATTGTCCAACTCCGTCGAGACGTAGAGCCGTCCGTCGGGGCCGAACACGGGACAGTGGGGCCGCAAGGGCTTGGGAAAATCGATGGTTTGGACCCGTTTCCGTGACGCGAGATCGATCACGTCCAGCGTCTGGCCGTCCGTGCCGGGTGAGCCAACGCCGGAGTTGCCGTAGATCGGAACCCAGGCAAAGCGGCCGTCGGGCGAGGCCGCAACCTCATGACCCGTGAATCCGCTCTCCGGCACGGTCGCGATCTCACGGCCGGAAACCGGATCGACGATCCCGAGAGTCTGCTCGCCTTTGTTGGCGACCAGCAACAGGCCATGACTGGTGCTCGCCGGCGGTTCGGCCGCCAACAGCACGGACAGAATTATTCCAGCAGTTGCAATGAACGTGAGTCCAGCAGCGATGCGGATCATCAGGTTCCTCCTTCTCTAACTGCGGCTAGGGCCTGGGATCGTGTGAAGTAATTGGGGAGCAGCTTCCAACACAGAGACACAGAGGCACAGAGAAAAATGGGAACGTCGGCAAACAAACAACATTTTCATGCCCTTCTCTATCTCTTCTCTGCGTCTCTGTGCCTCTGTATTTAATCTTCACATCCTCCTAGCTAGCTAGCTAGCTCCTAATCCTGCCCGCTACGTCGGTGTGCTGGCCCGCCTCTGATCACATTCAAGGCACGGGCACAGTTCGCGAAGATATTCGAAGCTGTAAATCCCCGCCGAATGCGCGTCGTTCCAGTAGATTTGCAGGGCGTAGCGGCCCACCAGTTCTGCACGGTCTGGTCGCAGCGCTTTCTGGCCCAGCATGGGCAACGGACTAATCACCTGCGGCCTGGCGGGCCCGGCGGGCTTATGCAGCATATCGTGACACGTGGCACACGGACACTTGTCGCGCAGGTAGCGGTACGGATAGACACTCAGGTGGCCGTCCGACCACTGAACGCTCAGCGTGTTATTGCCGGCTGCGAGTTTAATCTTTTGGGGTGTCACATGCATCGCCAGTTGCAAGCTATCAGCATTCAGCCGTCAGCAATCAGCAAACAAAATGAAGTCGCCAGCCTGCTGCCGCTCGCTGACGGCTAATGAGCTTTGCGGAGTTGAGTGACCGGGCCCCTCACCCCCGGCCCCTCTCCCCCAAGAGGGGCGAGGGGAGAAAAAGGTTGAATTCGTACCCTCGCCCCCTTGGGGGAGAGGGTGGTCCCGCTTAGCGGGACCAGTCCCGCTTAGCGGGACCGGGTGAGGGGGTCCACTTGTCACCCTATTATGCAAAGCGCATCAAACCCTGACTGCTGGCGACCTCCTCATTCAATCTCGATCTTCTCCTCCGCGTGGATTGCCGCAACCTCGGCCTCCAGCGCTGCCGCGATCTCGGCAAACGGCTTCCCGTAGGGCGTCGTATCGTCGAGAGCCACCGGCTTGCCGGCGTCGCTCTGGGCGCGGATGCGGGTATCGAGAGGAATCTCGCCCAGGAACGCGAAGCCCATCTTGGCGGCAGCCGCGCGCGCACCGCCGTGTCCAAAGATGCTCTCCTGGTGGCCGCACTGCGGGCAGATGTAGGTGCTCATGTTCTCGATCACGCCCAGGATCGGCACGTGCAGCTTCCGGAACATGGCGATGGCCTTGGAGGCGACAGTCAGCGCCAGGTCCTGTGGCGTGGAAACAATCACCGCGCCACTGAGCGGGATGGTCTGCGAAAGGCTCAACTGTATGTCGCCGGTGCCGGGCGGCAGGTCGATCACCAGATAATCGAGTTGGCCCCAGCGGACTTCGCCGAGAAACTGCTGGATGGTCTTGTGCAGCATTGGTCCGCGCCAGATCACCGCCTCATCCTTAGGCAGGAAATAGGCCATGGAAATGATCTTGACGCCGTATTCCACCGGCGGCTCGATCTTGCCCTCCACCACGTGCGGCTCGTTGCTTCCACCCATCAGGATGGGCACGCTGGGGCCATAGACGTCGGTATCCATGAGGCCGACCTGGTTGCCGGCGCGCATCAGCGCGATGGCCAGGTTCGCCGCCACCGTGGACTTGCCCACGCCGCCCTTGCCGCTGGCCACGGCGATGGTGTGCTTCACCTGCGGGATCAGGTTGGCCTGCGCACCCACGGTCCCCGTTGGGCCCGTTAACCGGGTGGATGACGCCGCCATGAGCTGGATCTGGACGTTGGCGACGCCCAGCGCCCGCACGGCATCGTGAGCCGCCTGGATCAGTTGTTGGCTCGCAGGGTTCGACGGGTTCGGCAATTGCAAGGCGAATGAGACGCGACCTTCGCCGGTGACCTCAATATCCTTCACATATGCCAGCGAAACAATATCGCGCTGCGAGCTAAGATCCCGAATCTTGCGCAGGGCGTCAAGAACGTCCTGCGGGTGAATGTGCATTTCCATGATTAACTCCGGCAATCGGGAACCAGGGAGTAGGGAACCCTACCCACCGGTCTCTCTCCCTATTCCCTATTCCCTATTCCCCATTCCCTTCTTCCCCGCTCCACCAGCCGCGAGATCGCCTGCAGCGCCTTCAATCGAGGCTGCCGGACGGGCTATGACAGGGTTCTTCCCCGCTCCACCAGCCGCGAGATCGCCTGCAGCAGATCATACTTGGTCAGAATCTCATAATGGCTGTTACCTAACTCCACGAAAACGGCAGGGCAATCGCGCGTGATGCAGCCAGTGATATGGTCAATGGTGGTCGACTGCTGCACCACCGGGAAAGCGGGTCCCATGACCTCGCGCACGATCAGCTTTTCCAGGTTCTTGCCCTCCAGCGCCAGCCCCAGGATTTCGTCCTCATAGAGCGAACCTACCGGCGCGCCGTGCTCGAAGACTGGCAGTTGCGAGAAGTCCTGAGCCTGCATGCGTTCTAGCGCGACCGACACCGGGTCGGAGGGCGCCGTCGTCACCAAGTCGCGCCGCTGGCTGATTCTGGCCTTGGCCTCGACGATCTCCGCCGCGGTCAGCGGGACGGCGGCTTCCACGTAGCGATTGTCACGCATCCACTCATTGTTGTAGACCTTGCTCAGGTAGCGCGAGCCGGAATCGGGAATGAAAACCACCATGAAGTCATTCTCGGTGAGTGAGGGCAGCACCTCGAGCGCAGCCGCCACGGCCGTGCCCGTCGATCCGCCCGCCCAGATGCCCTCCGTGCGCGCCAACCGGCGCGCCGACAGGAAACTGTCCCTATCCGTCACGCGAACCACGTCGTCGATGACGCTGAAATCGAGCGCCGCAGGGAAGAAGTCCTCGCCGATGCCCTCCACCTTGTAGGTCTCACCCTTCACCACTTTGCCAGTATGGAAGAAGTCGTACAGGATCGAGCCGGCTGGGTCGGCCCCGATGATCCTGACCTTGGGATTCTTTTCCTTGAGGAAACGCCCGATGCCGGTGACGGTGCCGCCAGTGCCCATGCCCGCCACAAAGTGGGTGATGCGGCCCTCGCTGTCTTCCCAGATTTCCGGGCCGGTGGTGCGATAGTGAATCTCGGGGTTAGCCGGATTTTGGTACTGATTGGGGTGCCAGGCGCCCGGAATATCGCGGGTCAGTTTTTCCGCGACTTGATGATAGCTGCGCGGGTCGTCGGGCGGGACGGCGGTGGGACAGACGATCACGTCGGCGCCCAGCGCCTTCAGGGCGTCGGCCTTCTCTTTTGATTGCTTGTCCGACATAGTGAAGATAGCTTTATAGCCCCTGATCACCGCCACCAGCGCCAGGCCCATGCCGGTGTTGCCGGAAGTTCCTTCCACGATAGTGCCGCCGGGCTTCAACAGGCCGCGGCGCTCGGCGTCCTCCACCATGGCGATGCCAATGCGATCCTTGACGCTGCCGCCGGGATTCAGTTGATCGCACTTCGCCCAGACCTGCGCCTTGCTGTTGCCGATCATGCGATTCAGCCTGATTAGCGGCGTGCGGCCGATCGCTTCCAG
>DATFYM010000177.1:0-13447 GCA_035315065.1 Terriglobia bacterium | reverse complement strand
ACTGGCTCCTCGACGAAGCTCGGACGCTTTTCCCGAGCTTCGTCCTGAGTGATTCTTCTCGGCTCTTCCTGACCAAGGCTCGCCTCGTCGAATCCGGCGATGGAAACTCTGGGTTCCACCACTCATCTATGCGATCCCGTTGGGACGGGACCATGATTCTTCCTTCAATCTCCCCATCCCTCGACAGGGAGGCCCGGCGATTGCGGAAGGCAATGATCCGGTGGGTGTTGCTGACACGGCGGGAAAGCCCCGGTTCCACGCGGAGGGCCTGATTAAGAGCTTCTCCGATGACTTCGAATTGTCGCTCCGCCGCAGAGCGGAGGAGAGGACTGGCAAGGTAATCGGCGAAGGTCTTCCCGTTTGTGAACTGAGTGAGCAGAGCACACGCCTGAGCGACATCGAACAGGTACTTGCGGACCTCAAGCGGCAGCATAAAGGAGTACCTGGGTCTTTTCGATGGCCTGCCGAAAATAAGGATTGCGGATGGGGCCGGGTTCGACCAGTTCAACGGGCATGCCAAAAAGGTGCTCCAGGTCTTCTTGTAGTCCAAAGTACTGGTCGGCATGCTGGGTGGGGCTCAACGGCTGGAACTCGACAAGAAAATCGAGATCGCTGGATGCAGGGTCAAAGGGGCCGCTGGCTGCCGAGCCGAACAGAGCCAGTCGGCACACAGCTCGCCGGTTGCAGATCGCCGAGAGATCTTGGACCTTCTGTTCAACCATGGCATTCATCAGTGCCTCTCGTCTACATTATAGCCGAATTCTTTGACCCTAAACTTTGGGAGAACCGCGCGGGGTGCGCGACATAGAGTGGGGCCGCCCGTCCTGGCTCACCGGAACGTTGCTCGCTCTTCTCTATCATCTCATACCTCCCGCCAACTGGAGGAGATGGCTCTCTATATCGTCCTCGACGGGGTCATCGGCGGGACGACCGTGGTGGGTGGAACCTTGCTGGTCGCGACGGGCCGATGGCGGCGGGAAAGAGAATGGCCTCACCCACCCATGGTCGCCTCGCCCCAGCGAGATGAACAGTTCACTCCCGCGGCCTGGGGCCAGAACGCGGTGGCGCTCGGCATCCGCAACAGTCTCGCAGGAGCTCCAGTTCAAGTCGAGCTACACCGTCGTTGAACACGCGCCGGAAGAGCCGATTGCGTTGGAAATCGAACGGCACGCTCTGGAGCAGATTGAGAAGCTGCAGGCCGCCGCGAGAGACGGAGACTTCACGGAACTGTTCCGGCTGCTTGGGACTTCAGAAGCGCAGCGCGCGATCGAGGATGGCGTAAGGCGATATTGAGAATTCAGGACGGAGAGCCATTCACGTACTGCCGGATCTGGTCCACAAAAGCCAGCAGTTCATCCAATTCAGTGACGATGACGGCCTCGACGATTGCAAGATCTACCTTCGTGTACTGATGGACCACCGTGTTCCGGAAACCCACCATTCTCTTCATGCGTTCCGCCAGCCGGCTGCTAATGATTCGTTCGGCTTTGAGCAATTCGAAGCTGTCTGCGCTCGATACCGGTATCCCCAGCTTGTGGACCCGGATGATGTGGTTGGCCAAGTCGATGGCCGTCTCACACGCCCTCACCACGTTCAGCAGCGCCGCGTCCTGCCGCGTGTAGTTGCTCGCAAAGCTGCCGGGATCAGCCTCGTATTCTTCCCTTGCCCGTCGAACGCAGCGCTGAATGCTCTGAATTTTGTTGATCACCACATCGTTCATACCGCGTAGGCCCTTCCCGTCGCTTCAAAGGAATCGAGAATCGCTTTTCGCTCTTCGTTCAGCTTTTGATAGTGGGAAAGTGTCAGCATCTCAAATTCGGCGACCGCATTCTCATCCGTGCAGTAGAGGCGCCGCCCGGAGTGAACGATCTCCTTTTGAAAAACCGTCGAGACCTCCCTGACGTTCAGCAGGTCCACGGGCTTTCCCAGGGCGTCCGCCAACGCATCGTGGCAGGGGGTCAGCATCAAGTGCGGCTGCGGGCGGCTATGCTCCGGAGGCAGCAGGAGGGCAATATCTACGTCGCTGTCGGGCCACGCATCCCCCGTGCCGTGGGTACCGAAAAGGTAGATCGCCTGCACTGAAGGGTAGTACTGCAGGATGATGCGAACCATCGCGTCGTATTCCTTCATAGTGCCACCCCCACAATCGTCATGATGTCGTTGCCATCAAGAGCCTCTACTCTTCCCAAGAATGATCCGGGCGATCAATCCGTGACCGCCAACGGGTCGCCAAACGCGGTCACGGCTTCGTCGAACGAGACTTCGTGCTTGGTATGGTTGCTCCGCGCCTTCTCGGGGTTCCATTCAAACTTCACGATAGCAGACTACCACGGTAAGGGGCCAGCGAATAGCCGCAGCTACAGCTATAGCGGCCCCTTGGTGCTCGGTATCCGCGACAGTCTTGCGTGAGCTTCAGTTCGAGTCGAGCTACACCGTCGTTGAACACGCGCCGGCAGAGTCGAAGAGGGATTCCCTTCGCTTCGCTCAAGGGCAGGCTTCGCTGCGCTCAGAATGACAAGGCCGCCGCGAGAGACGGAGACTTCGCGGAACTGTTCCGGCTGCTTGGGACTTCGGAGGCGCAACGCGCAGTCGACGCAGACGGAGGCCCGGCGCCCGAGTACACCAGCGTCGAGAACACCGTGGTCGAGGCCGTGATCGAGACCGTCCAGGCGAGACGCCCACCGGCTACATGGTCAAACATCCCTTCGTCAGCGACGCGATCGTCCTGCCGGACAGGATGAATCCGGATCGAATTTGAACCCAATCCGAACCCCAGAAGATCTCTCCTTGGTCGAGAAAGAAATAGCCATCGTCGGCGAGCCCGTAGTGGATTCCACCATCCCGACATCAGAAAGCCGTCGGAGGTGCACACCCGCAGACCTCAAATCGGGCCCATTTTGCTGTCAAGCGCTGTAGCTGCTCCGCGATGGTGTTCGATTCGGAAGCCTGCCTGGATAGCCGCGCTGCGGCGGCAAGACAAGATTACTCCGGCGCTTGCAGCAATTCATGCCTTCATTTGCACGAGCGGCGGATCAGCAAGGGCCGGCGAGGGCTTCCGGCTTGCGAGACATTCCAGCCACACGATTCGCAGCACAGCGGCTATTGGTACCGAGAGGTACACACCCGCAATGCCTCCCACCTGACCTCCTACCATGAGCGCAAATACGACGGTCAGGGGCTGTAGATCGAGACTATTACCCATAATGCGCGGCGAGTTCACATAATCCTGCACCAGCCTCCAGGCCACCAACAGTCCCGCCATCCAGATCCAGTGGGAGTGGGTCAGGAAGCCGACCGTTAGAATAGCCGCGGCGGAAATAATCCATCCCACCATGGGAAGGAATTCCAGAGCGCCTCCCAGAAGGCCCAGCGCGATCGCATAGGGGAATCTCAGGACCAGCATGGAGGCGCTGTAGAAGCCGAAGGAGAGGCCCGCCAGGATGAACTGGGCGCGCATGTACTTGGCCAGCATCGTATCAATCCGCCGCAGGATTCGTGTTGGCAGTGTGTCCAGCCCGGGGTCAACGGCTTCGATCAGGGCATCCACCATCGGCCGTCCGTCTCGCAAGATAAAGGCCGCCAAAATGGGAATGGGAAAAAGCCAGATGGCGCTGGCGACGATATACCCGATGGATGCCGCGCCGCGCTCGAAAACATGCGCCAGGAAGTCATGGTTACGGGCCAGCAGGTCATGGATCCGCTGTTGCTGGGTCGCGCTCAAGCCACGCTTGCCCACCAGAGCAGCAGGAGGCTTTCCGCTGGAAAGATCTTGCAGGAGCTCGGGCACAGCCGCATTCAGGCTCCTTATTTGCGCCGCAAGGTGTGGACCTAACCTGTACCCCATAGTGCCCAGCACAAGAGTCGCGGCCAAGTACACCTGCGCAATCGCCCACGTACGATTTTTCCGACCCAGCCACGAACGCCGCTGTATGAACATGACCGCCGGTTCGAGCAAGTAGGCAAAGAGAACGGACAGCACCAAAATGAGGAAAGCTCCACGCGCGATATAGAGGATCGTCGCTGCGATCAGGAAGAGCGCCACGGTGGTAACGACATTGCCGGTACGATCGTCGACTCTGAACATGCTGCTCTACTTTCGATATCCACCCTCTGCGCCATCCCACACCATTCAAGCCAGGTCCCCACGGGGCAATCCGGCAGCTCGGCCGGTCTCCGCTTAGGACAAGCTGTGAGTGGCGGCGCCGACAGCTACCAGGGCCCCGCCGTCAAAGATGAGGTCCACGCCGATCGCGATACCAATGAAGTAGCCTCGCCCGCTTTCAGCGCAGGAATACCTCCGCGGAATTCTTCGGGACCGAAATCGGTCTCGCCGATTTTGGATCAGAGTTGAACTTCCCAAAGACCGCTGGATCGGCGCGGAAATGCTTCTCCAGTGCATTGACACGTTGCTGATTGCCGGGATGATCCGACAGAAGCTGCGGAACATCCCCCATTTTGGCGTTCTGGAAATCTTGAAAGAGCCACACCAACCCGTACGGGTTATATCCCGTTGTGGCACAGATGTCGGCGCCGGTCAGGTCCGCTCGTGACTCATCTTCGCGGGAGTAGCTTAGGGAATGGAGCTTCCCCAGTAGGACGATCCCCAACAATTGGAAGCGATCGGCGCCCAGAAGCACGGCGGCCGCGATTTCCCGCTCCGCGATTTTCTGCTCCTTTTCCATCAACGTCATGCTGTCGTGATGGATGGTGTGGGAGACCTCGTGAGACAGCGTTCCGACGAGCTCGTCAGTGTTCTTCACGAAGTACAGGAGCGAATCGACGACATACACGTTGCCGCCCGGAGCTGAAAAAGCGTTTGGTTGCGGCTCGTGCACCAGGTAAAACTTAAACGGATGATTGTAGCGGGGCTGGGCTGCCCGAGTGATGGCGTCGGCAATCGGATTCAACGTGTCGTAGAGGGGTGACGATTGGACGATTTCGCCCTTGGCCTTCAGTTGATCGAAGACCTGTTGGCCCATCTGCATTTCTTCGTCCTGCTTTTGCCCTTGCGCCGCCAGGGTTCCTGCTCCCGCCAGACACAACCCCACCGCTATGGCATACCAGAGCGCCTTTCGAAGTATTTTGAATGGATTCATGCTACACCTCCCCCGAGATGGTTCGGCCTCCGTTACGTACTTCCCATCAAATATGTAACCAGTCCGCGACTTCGACCACGTTGGTAGGAGCGCCAGATCGATAGTGCATCGGATGCTAGTTGTGCGTCTCTGTCGCTTTGGCCTTCAAAGTGACGGCCTTGGCCTTGAGAATTTCGACCTTGGCCTTTGCCTGTTGCTCCGCTGCCTGGCGTTGCTCCTTGGCTTTCTCCAGCCGAGCTTGGATCTTGGAGTCGAGCTGGTTGATCCTTTCCTGGAGCTTGGCTTTCCGGTCGGCGTGAGCCTTGGCTTGCTCGGCCTTCATTTGCGCGAGGTCGGCTTTCATAGCCGTGACGTCTTCGTCGTCAACGGTTTGCCTCACTTCCGACAGCGCCCGGCGGAATACCGTTCCGCCGATGGCTTCCATGCGGGTGTCCACCGGAGTGGTCCAGTCTTCTTGGATCTCCGCCACCACTGCGAACCTGTTCGGCAGCAGTTTCTTGCTGACGTCGTCGATGAAGTCGTCACCGACCCTGGCGTTGCCCAAGTCCACCGTGCCGCCGGCAGCTAACCCCGCCGTCGCGCCAATCGCGAGGCCGACGGGCCCGCCGAGGAGACCGATGAGGCTTCCCAGTGAGGTCCCCAGCAGAGTCCCGAGCGGTCCCGGGTCATCACTCTGCTTGACCGTTGCGGTGCCATCTGCATTTTTGGCTACGACGGCGTCGGCGTAGACTACAATGCTGCCCTCGTTATCCAATTGCACCAGCGCCTTCTTTCCTTCGTACGCTTTGCTTTCCGTGTCAAAAACAACTACCAGCATTCTGTCCATGGCTTCTCTCCTTTTTCGTTCGGCCTTTCTTTCTGGCCCTTCGTCCGTTGATGACAGCAATCCAAGCGCCATCGGTAAGCCCTTCAAAACACTCGGGCTCGCGTATCCTGGAGTCGCAATTTCTTCGCGAATTCGCGAACTTCGCGAAAACCTATGACAAATTCTTGAAGGGAGAGCACTTCGGGGTCGAATTCACCGTAGCCAGATCAATCTCAATTCATCGTTCCCTCGGCATGCACTTCTCCAACGTGATCCTGAGAGAGACTACTTTGCGGCGACCTTCTGCTTCAAGAGCCGTCCTCCGCCTTCGTTCAAGACAAGCCCGACTCATAGTCTTCCTCCTAAGCTTCACAAGCTCTTCGGAGGGCGGCTGGCTTGCTCGCTAAGCCGGAACCGGTTCCCGAGAAGGCCCAAGTCTCATCCAGTGCGAAGTTCTCCGTTTCACACACGATGACCGACCGCTCAATCACGTTCTGTAGTTCTCGAACGTTACCCGGCCAAGCGTATGACTGAAGCATCTCCATGGTCCTCTTGTTGATACCCCGTATTTTCTTCCCTGCGTTACTGGCATATCGGTCAACGAAGTACTCAACCAGCAGGGGAATGTCTTCCCTTCGTTCGCGGAGCGGAGGAATCTCAATAGGAAACACATAGAGCCGGTAGTAAAGATCTCTCCGGAAGCTCTTTTCGGAGACCATCCTGGTCAGGTCACGATGTGTTGCGGCCACTACGCGTACGTCGACTCGCTGGGTTCGTGAGCTGCCCAATCTTTCGAACTCCCTCTCCTGCAAGACTCGCAGCAGTTTCGCTTGCAGTGGCAGCGGAATATCGCCGATTTCGTCGAGAAACAGGGTGCCCCGGTCTGCGGCCTCGAAGCGGCCCGTCCGCCGTGCCACGGCACCCGTGAAGGCGCCCTTCTCGTGGCCGAAGAGCTCGCTTTCGAGCAGGTCAAGAGGAATGGCGGCGCAGTTCAGTTTCACCAGGGGCTGGCTCCGCCGTCGGCTGTGAGCATGGATCGCCCTTGCAATCAATTCCTTGCCGGTGCCTGTCTCTCCCTCGACGACCACGGTAGAATCGGTGGGCGCAACGGTTCGAACTTGATCGAGTACTTCCCTCAGAGCCGAACTGGATCCGATGAGACCTTCAAAACCCGGGTTCGAATCCTCAGCTTCCGCTGCGTACGGACGCGGCTCTACTAAGGTCTCGATCGCTGCTGTAGGGTGGAACCGTCGCGGTATCGGCCCAGGTGGCAGGACGGCTTCTGCGAAATTGCTCATTGCTAGCTCCTTATCCTTGTCAAAAGGTTCTCCAAGTACTGCGCGTCAATCAACTCGACTGCTTCACCATTAAAAGACCATGCAGTCGACTTCTCGCCGAACAATGACTCTAAGTGGCGAGGGTGCTCTAAGGAGCCGATCTCGGTCAATGCATTGGCCGTGAACCGTGGCTCAGTTGTTGCTGAACTCTGTCTGAACCAGGTCTGAACTCCTACGCTATTGAAAGAAAATAGGGTTGTGCCTGTTCCGGGAGACCGTGGGGACCATGAGCAGGAACTTGACCCCGCTCAAATCGAGTGGTAAAGTCAAGTCCAAAGATGGAAAGTATAACCAGGCCGGTCCAACCGACGCGGTCGGCTCGCTTCGGCGCCTTTGAGCTCGACCTCAAAGCGGGGGAACTGCGCAAGAACAATCGAAAGATCCGGCTACAAAATCAACCTTTTCAAATTCTGGTTCTGCTGCTAGAGGGCGCCGGCGAGGTGATAACCCGGGAGGAGATCCGGCAAAGGCTCTGGCCCGACGATATGATCGTGGAGTTTGGTCACAGCGTCGATACGGCCATGAAAAAGCTGCGCCAGGCTCTCGGCGACGATGCCGACAAACCGCGCTACATTGAGACCCTGCCCCGCCGGGGCTATCGCTGGCTTGTGCCGATCGAATGGGTGGGAACGAGCACCGTCGGTTCCCCGGCCACGGTGGGGCCTTTAGGCGTGAGTCAGACGGCTGGCGTCGAACAAGTCCCCTCTGGGGTCCCTGCTCGCGACGCAGTCAAGGAAGGGCAGCCATGGTACAGCCGGGCTTCATGGCACTGGCTGCTGATTGCGTCACTAAGCGTGGTATTCGGACTGGGTCTGGTTGAGGCCATCGGTCCCAGAACTTTCAAGAACTGGTTTCAAGGTCCGACCGCAGCGCCGGAGATTCGCTCCCTCGCAGTGCTGCCCTTGGGGAACCTCTCAGGCGATCCACGGCAGGAATACTTCGTCGATGGCATGACAGAAGAATTGATTGCCGACCTCGGCCAGGTTTCTGCGTTGCGTGTCATTTCCCGGACCTCGGTGATGACTTATAAGGGCACGAAGAAGAGGCTACCCGAAATCGCCCGTGAATTGGGGGTCGATGGCGTCGTTGAAGGGTCCGTACTGCGCGAGGGCAACCAGGTGCGGGTTACCGCCCAGTTGATCGATGCCCGGACCGATCACCATCTCTGGGCCCGTAACTACGTCCGCGACGTGACCAGCGTTCTTGCACTCCAGGGCGAGGTAGCGCAAGCAATTGCCGATGAGATCAACGCTAACGTGACACCGCAGGAGCAGGCGCGCCTTGCCCGCGTGCGCCCGGTCAACATGGAAGCTCAAGATCTGTATTTACGGGGCATGCTTTTCTTAAATACCGGCGATCCCAAGAGTGCTATCGATTATTTCCAAAAAGCAATCGATAAAGACCCCAATTATGCACAGGCGCATGCGGCATTAGCCGATAGCTATGGCATTGTCGGTGAATTCGGCTGGGTCGCTTATACGGAGGCGTTTCCCAAGCAGAGAACCGAAGCGACCAGGGCGATCGAGTTGGATGATGCTCTGCCCGAAGGCCATGTCGAGCTTGCGAATGCGGCGATGAATCTGAACTGGGACTGGGTCACCCCGGCAAAGGAGTTCCACCGAGCTCTGGAGCTCAATCCAAACTCAGCGCCCAGCCATTGGAGATACGCGGTTTACCTGGAGCGAACCGGCAGACTGCCCGAAGCCATTGCAGAGGTAAGGCGCGGTATGGAACTCGATCCTGTTTCCAGCCGCTCATACTCGACGGCAGGAGCCACCTATTATTTTGCCCGTCAGTATGATCAGTCACTAGCGCAGATTCGAAGAGCATCCCCACGGGACTACAATCTCTCAGAATTCATCTTTCACTTGGGCACTATTTACGTGGAGAAGGGCATGTACGCGGAAGCCATCAGGGAATTCCAGAAATTAGGCGATCGACCACATGCCTTAGGCCACTTAGGCAATGCTTATGCCCGCGCGGGCCAGGTAGATGCGGCGCGCAAGACCATTTCGCAAGTGAAAGAGCACGTGCGAAACGAGGGCGTTGGGAGATACGAAATAGCGCTGGTCTACGCCGGGCTGGGTAAAAAGGACGAGGCGTTTACATGGCTGGAAGAGGCTTATAAAGCACATGATGAGGGACTTACGAATCTCAAGATCGATCCCTGCGTTGACCCCTTGCGCTCCGAACCGCGCTTTCGCGACTTGGTTCGCCGCGTCGGCCTACCACCCTAGCAAACCAGCCCGGCTGGAACATGAGCGCCGCGGCTACGGGGCGTTTCGTTGATCCAGCATAGAGTCGAGGCCAACGATGGAAGGCGTAACCAAGCCGGTTCAACCGACGCGGTCGGCGCGCTTCGGCGCCTTTGAGCTGGACCTCAAGGCCGGGGAGCTGCGCAAGAACAAGCGAAAGATCGCCCTACAAAACCAGCCTTTTCAAATTCTGGTTCTGCTGCTGGAGGGTGCCGGCGAGGTGGTAACGCGAGAGGAGATTCAGAAGAAGCTCTGGTCCGAAGATACGATTGTGGAGTTTGGTCACAGCGTCGACACGGCTATTAAGAAGCTGCGCCAAGCTCTGGGCGACGATGCCGACGAGCCCCACTACATCGAAACCCTGCCCCGCCGGGGCTACCGCTGGCTGGTGCCGGTGGAATGGGTGGAAAAGAGCGCCGCCGGTTTTAAGAGCATGACGCCGGCCAGCTCCCAGGCGAGGGCAGGAGCTTTAGGCGAGAGTCACGCGGCTGTAGTCGCTCGGACGCCTGTTCGGGACGCCGTCGAGGAAGGGCCGCCCTGGTACAGCCGGGCTTCAAGGCGCGGGGCGCTGATTGCAGTGGTCTGCGTCGCCCTCGGACTGGGTCTGGTTGTGGCTTTCGGTTCCAGAACCTTCAAGACGTGGTTTCAGGGCCCGGCTGCGGCGCCGCAGATTCACTCCCTTGCAGTCCTGCCCCTCGAGAACCTGTCGGGCGACCCGAATCAGGAGTACTTCGCCGACGGCATGACCGAGGCGCTGATTACCAGCTTGGGCCAGGTCTCAGCGCTACGCGTCATTTCCCGGACCTCGGTGATGGGTTACAAGGGCACGAAGAAGAGGCTGCCGGAGATCGCCCACGAGCTGGGAGTGGACGGCGTGGCGGAAGGGTCGGTGCTGCGCGAGGGCAACCGCGTGCGGATCATCGTCCAGTTAGTGGCAATCGCCAACGGCGCCGAGCGCCACCTCTGGGCCCGGAGTTACGACCGCGACCTGACAAACGTGCTGACGTTACAGGGCGAGGTGGCGCAGGCGATTGCCGATGAAATCACGATCGCGGTGACGCCGCAGGAGCAGGCGCGCCTCGCCCGCGCCCGCCAAGTGAACCCAGAAGCCCAGGAGTTGTATCTGCAAGGCATGTACCTCCTGAACCGGGGAGACCCCGGCTTTGCCGTCAGTTATTTGCAGCGGGCGAGCGACAAGGACCCCTCCTACGCGCCGGCCTATGCTGCGCTGGCAGGTTGTTACAACGGACTCGGGATAGCCGGTCGGCTTCCTTATTTCGAGGCCTATTCCAAGGCTAAAGTCGCGGCGGCGAAGGCGCTCGAGATTGATGACGATCTCGCCGACGGGCACGCCGAGCTTGCGGATGCCCTGATTGGGTTGAACTGGGACTGGGGCACAGCCGAGCGAGAGCTCAAGCGAGCGCTGGAGATCAATCCGAACTCGGCCTCTGTCCATCGGTCGTACGCCGGTTACCTGGAGGCGATCGGCCGGCCGACGGAAGCGATCGCACAGACTGAACTGCTCCTCCAGCTCGATCCTGTTTCCCCCGTTTCGCGCGCTGCTGTGGTTGGCTTTTACTACGGTGCTCGTCGATACGATCAGGCGCTTGCCCAAGCTCGAAGGGCACTGGAGCTGGACCCCGGCGCTATCCCTCCTTTCGAGCTCGCTGTTATTTGGGTGGAGAAAGGCATGTACCAGGAAGCCATCAGAGCATTTCAAAAGCTGGGCGATCATCCTCACGTTCTGGGCCACATGGGCAATGCTTGTGCCCGAGCGGGTCGGGTAACCGAGGCACGCAGCGCTGTTGCGAAGTTGAAAGAGCACGTGCAAATAGATGGACTCGGGACGTACGAGATCGCACTAGCCTACGCATGGCTGGGTGAAAAGGATGCGGCTTTCGCCTGGCTGGAAAGAGCCTATGCAGTGCGCGACAAGGGCCTTACCTCTATCAAGATAGACCCCTGCCTGGACCTCTTGCGCTCCGAACCGCGCTTTCGCGACTTGGTTCGCCGGGTCGGCCTGCCACCGTAGAAAACCAGCAATTTGCGCCTGCATACAACCGGAAAATCCAGGAATCGTGGAAAATTCGACCTCACCGCGGGGCATGTCCTTCGTAGTTTCCTCCGTCACATCACTCCTTGCGAACGCAAGTTGTATCAGGGATCGCTTCCATCGCCAGGGCTGCACCGCCCAGCACACCAGCGGCGTCTCCGAGGGCCATCGGCAGGATCTTCACCGCCCCAGGTGGCAGAGATTCGATGCGCTTCGCCACCTCGCACCGGACGGCATCAAGGACACTGGAGCGGTGGGTCATGAGGCCACCGCCTACGAGGACCACCTCGGGATCGATCGCGTGGACGAGGTTCGCGACGAGCACTCCGAGCTCGCACGTCAGGCGGTCGGCAAGTCGGCGACCGAGGGGGTCGCCAGCATCGGCCGCCTCGAACAGCTCGCGCAGGCCCGGCTCCTCGCCACGCGCGAGCGATTGTGTGAGGGTTGAGGTCTCGCGTGCCTCAAGCGCTCTGCGCAGTTGGCGCAGAATCCCGCTTTGCGAAGCGTGCTCCTCGACAGTGCCGGTGTTCCCGCAGACGTGCCGGGCTCCCCAAGGATCGACTGACATGTAGCCAAAGTGGCCGGTTGCCCAGTTGCTGCCACGCACCAGACACCCACCGAGAACAAGGGCGCCGCCGATGCCCGTACCCACCGTCACGGCGACGACGTCGCGGTAGCCCCGGCCTGCGCCGAAACGCATCTCCCCGACCAGGATCGTGTTCACGTCGTTGTCACACACGACCGGACACCCGAGCCGGTCGCCGAGCCGCAGGGCGAGCGGGAAGTCCTCCAGGAACCGGAGCTTGCTCCTGAGCCAGACGACTTTGCCCGAGGTGAAGTCGACCCGGCCCGGGCATCCGACTCCGACTGCCGCGACTGGGAGCGAGGCGGCGCTCGACTGGGTCTGTATCTGAGCGGCAATGGTTTCGAGAAAGCTCTCGGCATCGTGGCAACCTCGAGTCTCAAGCACATTGAACGAGAGCTGGCGGCCCGACCGGTCGGCGAGTCCGACCTTGATTCTAGTGCCGCCCACGTCGACACCGGCAAAAACGCCGCGCGTCGCCGCCTCCCGCTCTTCGCCCAGGCTTTCTTGGGCCGTGACCGGTTTGTACGGATGAGCGCTCATTTCTGTGTAGAGCTAAGGCCGGCATGCTTTACCTCTTACCCTTTGCCCTTCACCCTTTATTACCTTTTGGGCCGCCCGTCGCAACGCCAGCAGTTCGCCCTTAACCCGAGCGCCTTGCTTCTTGCCTTTCAATCGTCAATCGTCAATTCCCCACCCCGTCCCAGCACCAACCGTTCACGGTTTATCGAAGGGCTCGCTTCTCTTCTTTCAATCGTCAATCGTCAATCGTCAATCGTCAATTCCCCGCCCCGTCCCAACAATCCCGGCCGGGCGGGATTAGGCGACCGCCGACGGGTCCCCCGAACCGCTGGTTGCCTGGCTGGGCTGATCCGCAGTGGTCCCCACCGGACGTTTGGCCGGAGGTCTGACGGGTATTTCTAACTTCTGCCCCCGGGACGCGATAATCCGGCCTCTCTGCTCCATCCACCACTCCAGGCCCCCCGCGATTCTCTTGGTGGGTATGTTCATCCGGACGACGAAGCCATCGGTCACGCTCAAGACAATCTTGATATCGAACACGCGGTTGAGGAGGTCATCAAAGCAGGCGGGCACACCCGCCGCCAAGCCACCGCCTTCCTGGAAAAGCTGCTCCAACTTCTCGGTTTCCTCCTCTTCCCGCCGCGTCCACCAGTGGAGCCGGTCCCAGAGGGGCCCCGTCAACATCGACAACAAGTGCGCTTCCCCCTCGCCCTCCAGGTCCAGGGCGCGCCCCAGCAGGGCGTGGAACTCCTCGATGGTCGGGGGCAGCTTCGGCACTGATACATGACTAGGCTCG
>DATFYM010000176.1:0-24867 GCA_035315065.1 Terriglobia bacterium | reverse complement strand
CGCAACGAGGGGATTCAGGAACTCAAGCAATTGGGTCACGCTTTCTTTCCAAAGCTTGGCATTCCACGGTATGGGCTCCATGCGCCCATGCTAAATCCTCTGCAGGAGAAATGCAACAACGACTTAACATAGTCATACTAGGTGCGTCCGCGGGTACTCCCCAAAAACTGTTAAGCACCCTTTCGGACCTCGCACGCTTGACAACCGCCCCATGGAATGCGCAAGCTTAGAAGATGCTGATGCATGGCTTCTCATTTTTGTCTCGCGCGGCCTTTTCGGGCCTCGTCCTCCTCTTGCTGGTTGCGAGCCAGGTCTTCTGGATTCAGCGGGTGCGCGAGCGGGCAGCGAGCCTGATCGGGAATCCGATTTGGCGGAAGTGGCTGGGCTGGAGTGCGCTTACCGCCTATCTGTTCCTTTTTGCCCGTGCCCTCCCCTGGCTGGGGCACGGCGCCACCCCCACGCATCTTACGCTGAAGGCTGCTCTGCTGGACGCACCCTTCGCGTGGTGGTTCTTTGGGTCGACGATCGGCTTTCTGTTGGTTCTGGTGTTCCGCACTGCAGTGCGCCTCTTTCGCCTGGCTGCGTGGGCGGCGCGCAAGCTGGTAGCCGCATCCCCGTCGCCGGCAGTCCCGGCAGGGGCATCGGGCGGCACGCTTCGCGATCGGTCAAACCGGCCGGGTTTGCCCTCGCCCACCCGCCGCCGGTTTCTGGAGCGGACAGCCCTGGCTGTGGGAGCCTTTCCCTTTGCCGCCGGAGCCTATGGGATGATCTTCGAGCGGGTCGATCTCGAAACCACGTGGCAGCGAATCCGCCTGTCCCGCCTGCCCCGTACCTTTGACGGGTTTCGCATCGCCCAACTTTCCGACCTTCACATCGGACCCTTCATGAGCGAGGCGGAGATCCGCCGGGTGGTGGGCATCACCAATCAGCTTAAGGCGGACCTGATTGTTCTGACCGGCGACTATGTCACCTGGGACGAATCAACCCAGGGCGCCGTAGTCAACGTGCTCGCCGGCCTGAAAGCGCCGCGCGGTGTCTTCGGCTGCCTCGGCAACCATGAACTCTGGACGAAGACTCAGGACTCCATCACCCGGCTCTTTGCCGCAGCCAGCATTCCCATCCTGCGGCAGGAACGCATCTCGATTGCCGCCGGGGGCCCCGGCAGCCCGGCGGGCGACGAAACCTTGAACCTGATCGGCGTCGACTTTCAAACGCACTCTTCCACTGGGCGGCGAGAGCGAGGTTTCGTGCGCCAGTACCTCGCCGGCGTCGACCGCCTGCTCCACCCGGAATCGGTGAATATCCTGCTGAGCCATAACCCCAACACCTTCGACCGCGCGGCGGAGTTGGGAATCGACCTGAGCCTGGCCGGACACACCCACGGCGGGCAGGTGTCGCTCGAGTTCGTCCACCCCGGCATCTCGCCCAGCCGCCTGGTCTCGCCCTACATTCGCGGGTGGTTCCAGAAACGCAACGCTCAGCTTTACGTCAACCGCGGCATCGGCACCATCGGAGTACCCATCCGCATCGCCGCCCCGCCGGAGATCACCGTCTTTGAACTCGTGCGGGCTTAGCCTGGCGGGTTGCTGCCAAAGGGTTGGGAAGGGCGGAGCGCTGGCCCATCATTCCGTGTGTTTCTCACAGTATGTTTCTCACCTGTCGTACTTCAGCACGGAGTGGACCTCGTAGCCAGCGAGCTTGTCGCGGCCCTTCAAGAACTCCAACTCCACCAGAAAACCCAGGCCGGCGACGTGGCCGCCCAGCGACTGCACCAGTCCCGTCACCGCCTTGGCGGTGCCGCCGGTGGCGAGCAAGTCATCGATGATCAGGACCTGTTGACCTGGGTTGATGGCGTCGCGATGCACTTCCAACTCGTCCTTGCCGTACTCCAAATCGTAGGAGACGCGCTGGACTTCCGCCGGGAGCTTCTTGGGCTTGCGCACAGGTACGAAGCCGGCATTGAGCCGGTAAGCCACGATGGGCGCGAAGATGAACCCCCTCGCTTCAATGCCCACGACGACGTCAATGTTCCGACCAACATAGTGGTCGGCGAGCTCGTCCACTGCACGATGCAAGCCGACGGGATCTTTGAGCACCGTGGTGATGTCGTAGAACAGGATTCCGGGCTTGGGAAAGTCCGGGATTTCACGAATCAGCTTTTTCAGGTCGTCCATGCAGCCTCCCGAAGAATTGCGTCATTGGTCCATTGAGTCCTTGAGCCGTTCGAAGACGCCCGCGTTCCATTGCCCATTGACAAGGGGCGGCCTACTCGATTGAAAACCTCGAGCAGCCGCCCTCCACCGTCTCGTCCATTTCCTCGAAGCCTTTGACGCGAGCCATGCGCGGCCCCTCGGCGAGTTGACGCTTGAACTCCTCCATCGAAACCGGGTCACCCACCGCGTAAACCTCCACACTACCCGACCAGAGGTTCTTGACGTACCCGCAGATGCCGAGCTGGTTGGCCCAGCCTTGCGCGAAATACCTGAAGCCGACCCCTTGCACTCGGCCCGAAATCACGAATCGCTTGGCGATCTTCTGATGGCGGTCTTTGGGTTTTGGCTCCATCGTGTTTTAGGTCAGTCTGCAGTTGGTGATTGGCGGTCCGTTGCAGAAGCCCCGGGCAGTATTCGGCTACGCACAACAGACGACGGGCCGCGAAGGACCTCACCGAGTCGGCCCGGATATCCGGTGATGATCCCGTCCACGCCGGCGGCGATGCGGCGCCGCATCGCGTCCTCTCGATCCACGCCCCAAACCACAACGGCGAGCCCCGCCCGCTGAGCGCGGGCGATAAATACGGGTCGTGCGAATCTGCCGCTAGGCAGCACGGTCCGCGCGCCGATCGAGCGCGCGAGCCGGACGGCGGCGAGCGGCTGCGTTAAGTCGACCCCTACCGCGATCTGCGGATCGAGGCTGCGCACGCGTCGCAGCGAGGGCTGGTGGAACGAGATCACCGTAACCAGGGACAGAACTTGCGCACGGTGGATTTCTGCCAGCACTAGCTCCTCGATGCCAGGGCAGGTAAGCCTGCCTCCCTTGATTTCAAGGTAGGCGAGACATCGCCGAAAGCGGACCCAGGCGAGGGTCTCGGCCAGCGTCGGAATTTGCTGGCCATCATACCTCGGGTCGGCAAGATGGGGAAACAGACGATTGAACCAGGAGCCGGCATCCAACTGCTTCAGCTCGGCGAGGGTCCGGCCACGCACGCGGCCGCGTGCCGAAGTGGTGCGCCAGAGCGTCGCATCGTGAATGACCACCGGAACGCCGTCTTTTGACAAACGAACGTCGAACTCGATTCCGTCTGCATGCTGCTCCATTGCCAAATCGAACGCGGCGATGGTGTTCTCGGGTGCATCGCCCGAGGCGCCCCGGTGGCCGATGATCAAAGGGCGCGGTCGGGGATTTTGGATTCTAGATTTTGGATTTTGGATTAAAACGCCCATTGTTCAGTTGTCCATGGATACGCTCCCGGAGTATAGACAGTTCTCGGACAGCGCACACCCCACTCTCGCATGCTCCTCAGACTTGGAATCGAAAGCATCCAAAACCGAAAACCCAAAATCGCGTGTCAGCGAAGACTCATGTTCTTTGTCCAGTCGCTGTAATCCGCGGATGCAACCGCTGCCCGCTTGCCCTCGTTGCTCCAGCCGAAATGCTCGGCAAAGATTTCGGCCACAGGCGCAGCGACTTCCGGCAGCAGCGCCGCGGTCCAACTCAACCCGGAGCGGCGCAGCAAGAAATCGTCCACGCCCATCGCCATCTCATGGCGAATCGCGAAGTGCACCTCGGCTGCGATCAAGGTGGGCGAGCCAGGCAGGGGCCGCGCTAGCGACCGGTCCTCGGCGATCGGCTGAAGGACGTCGCGCCAGCGGCTGCCATAAGTGCGCACAATGCGCTCTGCCACGGGATGGGGGACGTCGAAAAGGCGAACCGCTTCCCAAGACGCATAGTCGACGTAAGCATCGAAAGTCCCGGTTTGGCCGCCGGGCAGCGGCGTGGTGCGGCTAAGCCTTGGATCGAAGGCCTGGGCGCTGGAGCCCAGAGTCCCCGCCATATCAGAGCGCGCCGCAATATGATTCACGAGGTGCTCGCCGAGGGCGCGCGCCGTGGTGAGCTTGCCTCCACAAATCGAAATGAAGTTCTCCACCCAGGGGTCCTCGTGAAAACGATACTCGCGCGTGGTAGCCGATGGGGTTACGCCGGGCTTGCCGTTGGGGGCCACCAACGCACGCAGGCCGGCCCAGGCGCCCTTGACGTCGCGCGGCCCCAGCGGTTGGCTCAGCACTCGGTTCAATGCTCCCAGCAGGTAGTCCGCTTCCGCCGGTTCGGGCCTCACCGCGGCCGGGTCACCCTCGTAGTCGGTATCCGTGGTACCGAGCAGGGCCAGGTTGTGCCACGGCACGGTGAGGAACACGCGGTCGCCGGGCAAGATGGACGCCAGCAAAGCATAGTTGCCGAAGACCGCAGGGATAATCACATGCGTCCCCTTGGTCAGCCGCACGGTCTTCGACCCGTCGAAGCCGGGCACGAGGGCGCGCACGTGGTCCACCCACGGGCCGGCGGCGTTCACCCAGAGGCGCGCCGCCAACTCCACGCGCCGTCCCGAGAGACGGTCCTCAACCTCGGCGGCCACCACCCGCTTGCTAGTGGAAGAGGGCGCCGTGGCGACGCCGCCGACCGCGGCGTAGTTGGCGATCACAGCTCCGTGTGCGGCGGCGTCAAGAAGGTACTCCACCGTCAGGCGCGCATCGTCGGTCAACGAGTCGTGGTACACGGCGATGGCGCGCAGGCCGTCGAGTTGAAGCCGCGGCGTCTCGTGCGCGGCGGCGGCACTGCTCAACCAGCGATGGCGATCGTCGCGGCCGAGATTGCCCATCCCGTCGTAGAGCGTGAGGCCGACGCGAATCTTGAGCGGCCAGTACGGATCCCCTCGGTAAATGGGAAGCAGGAAGGGAACGGGCCGCGCGAGGTGCGGGGCGATCTGCGAGAGGAGTCGTCGCTCCACACGGGCTTCGCGCACCAGCCGGAAATCGTATTGCTCGAGATAGCGCAGCCCTCCGTGGATCAGCTTCGACGAGCGGCTGGAGGTGCCCGACGCGAAGTCGCGCGCTTCCACCAGCGCCACCTTCAGGCCGCGTAGCGCGGCCTCGCGCGCTGTGGCCGCTCCCTGAACGCCGCCGCCGATGATTGCGAGGTCGAAGGCTTGCTGTGAGAGTGCTTCGAATTGTCGTTGCATGGTCGAAGTCTAGCGTACCATATCGGCCAAGAAGATCGTCCGCAGATTACGCGGATCAGGAGATGGTCGGCAGTCGAATCTGCGTGGTTGCAATGCTCGCCTGCACCCCTTATACTGGCGACGAATGATTCAGGCTGGAGGGAGAGCTGATGGCACTGATGACGCGAAGGGATGCAGGCAAGCGGCTGGTGGCAGGTGTGGCAGGGTTGGCGGCGGCGCGTGCGCCGCTGTGGGGCGCCGATTGGATTGATTCGGTGTTCGGCGGAGTCCAGATCGGGGCACAGAGCTACTCGTTCCGTGATCGACCGCTGGCGGAGGCGATCAAGGGCTATCAGGAAGTCGGTTTGGGGGAGTGCGAGCTTTGGGAGGGACACGTTGAGCCCCAGACGGAAGACTTCCACAAGCTGCGCGAGTGGCGGTTGAGCGTCCCGCTCTCTCAGTTTCACGATGTCCGCCGTCAGTTCGACCAGGCCGGCGTCAAGCTCTACGCTTTCAACTACAGCTTCAGTAAGCAAATGACCGACGACGAGTACGATCGGGGTTTTCAGATGGCCGAGGCCCTGGGGGTGAGGTACATCACTGCCTCGTCCCAGGTGAGCATCGCGCACAAAGTGGATACGTACGCGCAGAAGTACAAGATCATGGTCGGGTTCCACGGCCACGACAACACGCGCAATCCCGACGAGTTCTCCACCGCCGAGACTTTCGCGCGGGCGATGGAGGGCGCGTCGCCGTATATCGGAGTGAATCTCGATATCGGCCACTTTGTTGCTGCTGGCGGCGATCCCGTCGCTTACATCCGCGAGCACCACGATCGCATCGTGACGCTGCACATCAAAGATCGGAAGAAGAACCACGGCGCCAACGAGCCGTTCGGCCAGGGCGACACCAACATTACCGGTGTGCTGCAACTGTTGCGGGACAGCCACTATCCCATTCCCGCCAACATCGAGTACGAGTACGGCAAGCCGGGCACGGATACCATCGCCGAGATGAAGCGGTGCGTGGCGTATTGCAAAGCCGCACTGGTGTAGCGGTACAGCGTCGCAGTGGGGAGTGCTACTGGCCACTAACCGCCGCCCGCTGCTTGGGAATTGAGCGACACCGGGGTCCCGGGCGATGGGACAGAAAGGGAGCCAGTCAGTGGTCTGCCACTCGGTCATCCAGAGCCTCTCGGTTTCAAACTCCAAGCATCTTCCTCGCAGACACTCCGGTCATTTGCGGTATTGCCGCGTGAACTCGACCAATGCGGCGAGGGTCTGACGCGGGGCACCGGAGTCGATGACCTCCGCGGCGATCGCCACGCCTTGCCGGAAGTCCGACGCTTTGCCGGCCGCCACCAGAGCTGCGGAGACGTTGGCCAGCACGAGGTCGCGCCGATGACCTCTCTCTCCTGCGAGCACGCGACGGAGAATTTCGGCGTTGGTGTTGGGATCGCCGCCCTCTAAGGCTTCGGCCGGCGCCCGCTCCAAGCCAAAGTCCCCAGGCTCCACGTGGCGCGTCACCACGGTCTTCCCATCCGTCTCCGAAACCTGCGTCGGTCCCGTAGTGGAGATCTCATCGATCCCGTCCGCCGCCGCCACCACCAATGCCCGCCTCGTGCCGACCTCGATGAGGGCGAGAGCCATCATCTCGGTGCGCGCGCGGTCGTAGACGCCCAGCAGTTGCACCGTAGCACCCAGAGGGTTGGTCAGCGGACCCAGAAGGTTAAACACCGTTTTGGTCTTGAGGCTACGCCGCGCGCTCATTACGTGCTTCATGGCCAGGTGCAAGTGGGGTGCGAAGAGGAACACCATGCCGACCTTCTCCAGGCACTCCGGGATGCGCGCCAGCGGCAAATCGATGGCCACTCCCAGCGCTTCCAGCACGTCGGCGCTACCGGAGCGGCTGGAGATCGAGCGGTTGCCGTGCTTGGCCACGCGCACGCCTGCCGCCGCCGCCACCAGCGCCACTGCCGTCGAGACGTTGAACGTACGGTGGCCGTGACCGCCGGTCCCGCAGGTATCGAGCAGCGGCCCGCCGGCGGCCAGCCCGTTCACTGGCGCTCCCGCTTCCATTAGCAGTTCCGTCGCACGCTGGCGCATGACTTCTGCAAAGCCTACCAGCTCGGTAGGCTTTTCGCCTTTGTCGCGCAGAGCGGTGAGAAAGGCGATGATCTCCGGGTCAGTCACGCCGCCGGAAAGCAGCTCTTCCATCACCACGCGAGCTTCCGCGCGCGTCAGGTCGTGGCCGGCGTCGACTTTGTGCGTCGCTTCGCGGATCATGCATGGTCCTTTGCCGCAATCAAGGAAGTCCGCTGGCCGGGACTCAAATGAGCCACTGCCATCGAACAAGGAAGTTCTTGGTCGATACACCGGATTAGATGTGGAGCGGGGAGAGACTGTTGACTCGGACGGCGGGTGCCGCTTGACTCTCCCAGCCTGCCGCCGTGTCGCGCCTTGCCGGTCAGTTCAGGAGCAGATAGACGAAACGGCGCCGGTCCTCGATACGAAGCCGGCAGGAGCACGCGGTGGAACCGCAGAGCACAGGTATGGCGCCAAAGTACTGCGGCGGGGTAATCAAGCTGAGCTGGCCGCATTGCGGACAGGCCAGCACGGCGAGAAAGTCGTTCTCCACTTGCGCCCGCAGCGACGGCACCCGTTCGAGCATGAGGATATCTCCCGGCTGCATTGCGGAGAGCGCATCTTCGTCCACGTGGTGCAGCGTCTCGGGCGCCGGCGTGATCTCGACGTGGTCCGCTCCCATCTTGACGGCGGACTCCGCGCGGTGGATTGCGGACTTCAGATTGGTGCGGCGTCGAGTCACAGCAGCCTCTCTTCCCCTTGCTGTATCGACAAAGTGGGCCGCGAGCATGAGAGGAATACTTATCAGTGGGCGAGGCGGTTTCCCGCAAACCGGTTCCAGTATGGGTCTGATTCCCGAAATGGAACCGTTCCGCGCTTGGCGACCGCCTTTGTTCAGCACCGTACCCGTACCACGCTAATCGGTTCCGTACCCTCCTGAATCGCGCTGAAACTACCGATCCACTTCCCGGACATGGTTGAGATTGCCCGCGCCAGACGCGGAACCACGCCCGACCATGGTTGCGTGTAAACCATGATGCCGTCTTGTCTTTCCTCCCTTTGGCTACTCCCACCAACTCCTGCCACGCCCTCCGAAAAATCGCTGCCGTCGCTTTGAGCACCGGTCCGGAGTGAAGCGCAAGAACCGCCGGCGGTGCTCTTCGCGGCACGCGTTCGCGCGGGCAGTACTTCGGTACTTCCGGGGAGGTGCCCTGCTTGCTCTGTTTACAGCCGAACGCGCAAGCGATGAGCACAAAACAACAGGAGGCTTCGAAATGACGACTCACGCAGCGGTAACCGGCAGACAGATTGAGGGCGAGGCGCGGCAGCAGCGTGGCCGCACGTCCCGGCAGCGGCAGATCGAGCGAACTCAGGTTTCGGCCCACTCGGCGCGTTCGCGAGCGGCGCACCTGGCTACTTCTGCGACTCAAGGCGACGGGCACGATGAATTGGTGGTGGAACTTCTCCCGCTGGTGAAGAAAGTTGCTTATCGCATGCGCGAACACCTGCCCAACCATGTGGAGGTGGATGACCTCGTGGGAGCGGGACTGCTCGGGCTGTTGGATGCCGTTCGCAAGTTCGACACCCGCAAGCACGTTCAGATCGAGACCTACGCCCGTCATCGAATCCGCGGCGCCATCATTGACGGCCTGCGCAATCTCGACACGGCCTCGCGCGACATGCGCAAGAAGAACAAGAAGGCTCAGCAGATCTACCACGCCTTGGAAGTTAAGCTCGGCCGTCCGGTCGCGGACGATGAGCTTGCCACCGCCATGGGCGTGAGCCTGAAGAAGTGGTACAAGATCGTTAACGAGCTTCAGCCGACCGGCGTCGAGTGGCTGCGGCCCACGGAGGCGGAGGAAGCCCATCCACCCGACCTCGAGAACCTGGCCGGCAACGACCACGCGAGCCCCTTTGATCTCTTTGCCCGCGACGAGCAGCGCGAGATTCTGAATCGCGCCCTGTTGTGCCTTTCCGAGCGCGATCGCGAGATCATCACCCTTTACTATCAGGACGAGCTCACCATGAAGGAGATTGGCGAGAGGGTAGGCGTCGACGAATCGCGCATCTCGCAGGTTCATTCCGTGGCCCTGGCGCGCCTTCGCACGCGGGTGAAAGCCTTGCTGCGGCCGAGCCCACGTCCGGTCCCGCAGCAGACCATTCTGCCAGCCTTTGGAACCGCCCGCATGGAGTCCTTGCCGGCGGGAACTTGGGACGGCCGGTAGGAGAATTGACGATTGCCGATTGACGATTGCCGATTGGAGGCGGCGTCCTTTGTCTGTAGTCCGTTGTCCGTTGTTAGTTGCCCCTCGTGCGCTGCTGCAACTGACCACTGACAACCGACGACTGACAACTTCATTCCAATCGTTAATCGACAATCGACAATCGTCAATTCTACTCATTCCACCCCGCGTGCTCCTGCCAATCGACGATCCGGTAGTGAACCTCTTCCCGCGGTAGCTCGTCGAAAGTCTTCCTCATACCCTCGCTCAGATTGCCGTCCTGCGACTGATAAATCCAGCTCGCCTCCTGCTTGAGGGCCGCCGCCTCGCCGCTCAGAAACACCGGCGCCCTCTCGTACCGATAGGGGGCAGGCTTGTAGCCTCCCGCGCCGTAAGCCTCGTCCGCCAGAATCACGGTGGCCGGGTCGATCGCCTTCTGCGCCAGCAACTCCTGGCAGGCCTTGATGACGAACCAGTTGGCCGTGCGGTGGTCCACGTGGCGTTCGTCCGGGTGAGCGGTGGCGATCATGGCCGGGTGAAACTGGGTGATGATCTGCTTCGTAAGCTCGATCACCGCGTCGCGGGCATAGGGCAGATTGGGCTTCAGGATATTTTCGTAGGGCGCGTGATCGGTGGCGAGATAAATTGAGAGGAAGGGGTCGGTGACGGCGATATGGTGAAACCAGATCTCGCCCGAGCCTCCGTCGGGCAGGCCCATGATGCTCAGGTGGTCGCGGGTGAGTCCGATGTGCTCCAATGCCTCTGCCGATTCCTCCATTCGCACCATGCCGAATTCGCGCGCTTCGTTGGGCCCGCAGGCTTTCCCATAGTACCGCTCGCAGGCGCCCACGTCGCCGCCGGTGAAAATCACCACCTGCACGGGAATCCCGGCCTCGACGGCGGCGCGAATCAGCCCCGCGTAGGAGTGCTCGTCGTCCTCGTGCGGGCAGAAAACCAGCAGCGATGACGGCAGTTGGTTGACGGCCACTTCCAGGGTCGTTTTTGCGTGCGACCCCGGATCAGTGCCACCCGTTATGACTGCAATCGAGTACGTGCCCGGCGCCTGGGAAGCGGGAATGGTCCAGGCGGCATAGTCTTTAAGCGGGTAGGATCGGCCGAAGGCCGAGTGGTCGACCCCAACTACGCCTCCCGACGTGCTATCCTTCACCTGGACCTGCCAACTGAATCCATGCGCGGGGCTCGTTCCCAAGTCCTTCAGCACCCCATTCAGTTTCACCGTATCACCTGGGCGGTAGAGCGTGTGCGAGCGGTCCAAAGTAATGGCGGGCGAGGTCTCTCCCGGCGCGTAAAAGTCGCGGTATTTGGTGAAATCGATGTCAGAGTTATAGCGGTGCGTAAAGCTCAAGCTGTAGGGCTTGGGCAGATCGCGCGTCGCGGTACGGATGATGGCCGGTCGGGTAAACCCCATGTCGTACAAAATCGTGCGATCGCGGTTCCACACCGCCACCGTGTACTGATCGGTCTCCGGCGGCGGAACCTTCTCGTGACGCATAGGCCCGCCGGCCCCCATCACCGCCACCTGCTGTCCTTGGAGAAACGTCGCCGTACCCGCCGCCATCATGGGCAAAGTCACTTGGCCGCGCGCCGGCAGAGTGAGGTCATCGCGCAAGACGTTGAGGGCCAGCGCGGGGTTCGCGGTTTCACGCCCGGCGAGGCTCTTCTCGCCCGAAAAGAGCGAGATCCAGGGGTAGTTCGAGTTGGAGAACTCTATGCGCAGCCCTTTCAGATCCGCGCCCGTCAGGTTCTCGATGGACACCTGGCACTGGATGGGATCGCCCGCCACGTAGAACGTTCTGTCCAAATCGAGCCTGGAGATTTGCACCAGCTTTTTGTAGACCGCAAAGCCGCGCAGCTTCTTCTTCATCACCACCTGGTGCGCGCGGCCGTCCTCCACCTGGAGTACCACGCTGTAGAGGCCGGTGGGAGCATCGGCGGGGATCGGCCACGAGGTCTCAAAGTGGGCGACGCCGGAGCGGTTGCCGCCTTTCCCGCCGGGTCTCTCTGACTGTGGGTCGGCTTGCGGGGCATCGGCCTGCCGGTCCATCTGGACATTCACCGTCGCCGTGGTGCCCACGTACTGGATTTCCGCGAACACCACGTAGTCCCGCAACGCGGAACCACCGGCGGCATCGGTGAGCGTGGCGCGGATAGTGGCGAGGGTGCCTACGTTGTAGCCGCTGTCCGCCGGCGCCCCTTCCACAGCGAGAGACTCGGCGGCGATCCCGGTTTGCGCCACCAAGAACGCGCCAGAGAGCGCGGCGAGAACTAGGGTACAACCCAGTCTTCGAATCATGGGCTTCCAGCTCCTTCATCAATTGAAGCTAGCGAAATGGACCTCCAACCCCTGTCCTGATTTCACGCCAGCTTACGGAGGATCCGCGGCGTCAGCCACCAGACGAGTTGCCCGGGCGACTTGGGCGGAAACTCGCGGAAGCTGATCAGGCAGCACCCGCCTTTCTTGAAGGCCAGGTTGGCGTGGCGTGCGGCCCCGACCAACCGAGCCGCCAGATGGCTCAGGTCGGGTTCATGTCCCACCACGAGAATGCGCCGGCGGTTCTTGTGCTTGGCCAGGAATGCGAGCAGGGATTCCGGAGACGAGCCGGGGCTGAGAGTTTCCGAGATCTCCAACGGGGCGAGGGGACCGAGCGCGCTCGCGGCGATCTTGGCCGTCTCGACCGCCCGCACCAGGGGGCTGGAGACGATCCAGTCCGCCTCGAAGCCAGCTTGCTTGAGGCCGGCGGCGATTTCGTGCATTTTCTTTTTACCCGGCTCGGTGAGAGGGCGTTTCGCATCTTCCGTGTAGCCCGCCACGCCGCGGGGGGCGGCCGCGCCGTGGCGCATGATGCAAAGCTCGTACTCAGATTGCGGATCCTCGGCTTCCAACGCTTTGTCAGGTGTCATCTCGATGTCCTTCCGTGTATAAGGGTGAATGGTGAACAGCCAATGGTGAAACGAATTTCCTTTAATTCACTATTCACCCTTCACCATTCAGTACGCTTCCGCCCAAAGCCTCTCGAACTCCGCCCGATAGACCTCAATCACCCGCGGCTCGCGCAGGACCACCAGATTTTCGTAGTTGTCTTCCTCGGATTCGTTGGTCCAGTTGTAGCTGCCGGTCAGCACGATGGATTCATCGACCAGCACGAACTTGTGGTGCATCTTCGATGCGCGACCCCTCCGGCCGTGTGTGAGCCGGAAGGCGAACCGGCCGTTGGCCACAATCTCACGCGTTACCTCTGTTTCCTCGTACTTCGTCCGATCGAGCACCAGCCGGATGCTGACACCCCGCTCTCCCGCTTCCCCCAGAGCCCGGCCCAGGCGCTTGCTGTTGAGGCGGTAGAGGGCTGCGACAATCGAGGACCGGCTTCCCCCGATCAGCCGGTCAATATTCGCCGCGACCGATTCCTCGCGGGTCAGCAGGACGTCTACGGGCGGCAACTTGCTAGCCTCGCTCATCCTATTCACAGTATACCTCCCTTCTTTTCATTGACGATTGACAATTGGAAAAGCGATCAGCTATCAGCCATCAGCTATCAGCAAGAACCGGCTTTTGTGCTGAGAGCTGACCGCTGATAGCTGAAAGCTGAGTCCAATCGTCAATCAGAAATCGCCAATCCCTCCGCGCTACTTTCGGCGCAGCACGTAGTAGCAACCGCCGTCGCCGGAAGCTTCGGGGCTGATGAAGTCATCGGCGATGTAGCCGGCCGCGAAGTAGTGCGTCATCGCCTTGCGAATCTCCAGGCGCCAGCGCCGGGCGACCGGAAGCGCGTTCTCGCGCATGGCGTCGGTATTGACAGGAACCTGCACCAGCAGTCGCGCGTCTCCCAGGCCTAGCCGGAGGGACTGGTTCTCCAGGAGTCCATCCGCGTTGGTGCGGGTTGCGTTGATTCGCGGGAGGGCCAAGTTGGCGCGAGGGCGCTGGCCCACCAGCCTCTGTTCCACGTGCGCCGCCGCGACTCTCCAGTTCACCACGAAGCGATCGGTGGGCAGGCCCTTTTCAATGACGCTGGCGAAGTGGCCATAGGCATCAATCAGGTATTCCTCCGCCCGCCCGCCCAACCGCGCCAGGTTCAGGGCAGCGTTGCGGCTCTGGAGCGGATCGTACGTCCAGCAGATCGACCGGATACCTTGTTCGAGAGCAAGCTGGCGGTGCACAAGTTTCATTCGCAGGCCGAGTCCGCGGTCGCGGAAACCCGGCTCCACGGCCATCATATGTGACCAGTGGATCAACCGGCCGTGGCGCCGCGCGAGAAAGGCGTAGATGAACCCGACGATCCTGCCGTGGACCAGCGACCCGATCACCGCGCCGCCGTACTTCTGGGTCACGCTCAGCACTTCGCCCGAAACCGATGACGTTCCCCACACCGCCTGTTGAATGCGCTCGCACTGGCGGAACTCTTCCACAGTTTTCAGCCGCCTGACTTCCATGTGGCCATGGCCTCTCCGTAAGAAGGCATAAGTTATCACTCCGGCTCGAAATTCGAAACTCGAAACGCGAAACGCGAAACTCGAAAATGGGAACTCGAAAAGAGCCGGGGCACGACTTCAATTTTCTAATTTCGATTTTCGAGTTTCGAACTCGAGGGTGAATGCGGTTATAATTCCCAGCCGACCTGGCGCCGGCTTCGATCGGCGCAAGCTTCGGGGCCACGCTGACAAGGAGGGTCTTCGTTTCAATGAGAATCGCAAATGCTGTGAAGAGTCTACGCCTGGGAGAGCGGGCGACACGCTCTCGCTCTCTGGTAATGGCTCTGTGCTGTTACGCCCTGCTCGCCGGATCACTCGTGGCTAGGCAGTCTGCGCGGGCGGCTGGAGCCGCCGGACCCGCCGCACTCACCCTAGCGGAGCGCATCCAGCGGATCATCAGCCGGCCGGAGGTCCGCCACGCTCTCTTCGGCATCGAGTTCTACTCATTAGACACGCATCAGGTGATCTACCAGCTCAACGGCGACAAGCTTTTCACGCCCGCCTCCACCACCAAGCTGCTTACCATGGGCACGGCCCTCGAGTTGCTCGGCGCCGATTACCGCTATCACACGCGCGTCTACGCCACAGGCCCGGTCGAGAAGGGCACGCTGAAAGGCGACCTGGTGTTGGTGGCGAGCGGCGATCCGAACCTCTCCGGACGCATCCAGCCGGACGGCACCCTGGCCTTTGAAAATGTGGATCACACCTACGGCGGCAGCGGCAACCCGGACGCGCGCGCGGTCAACGGCGATCCGCTGCTGGTGATCCGCGAGCTGGCGCGCCAAGTGTTTTCGCACGGCGTGCGGCGCATCGAGGGGCGGGTGCTGGTGGATACGAGCCTGTTCCCGGAAGGCGAGGCGGAGCTGGGGACCGGCGCCGTGATCTCGCCCATCGTGGTCAACGACAACCTGGTGGATGTGACGGCCAGTCCGGCGGCGACCGTCGGCGACCCGGTGCGCCTCCAGATCTCGCCGGCCACCGCGTACGTCAAGTTCACCAACGACGCTCGCACCGGCGCCGCCGATTCCAAGCCCGAGATCAATTGGACCAACGACGCGACCAATCCGGACGGCAGCCACTCGGTTACGGTCACCGGAAACATGCCGGGGGGCAAGCCGTCGATTCTCTTCGCCTACGCCGTACCTCGGCCCAGCCGCTTCGCCGAAATGACCCTCGCTCAAGCTCTCGGCGAGGCCGGCGTCACCGTGGCCTCGGGTGGCCCGGCCGCCAAGCCCGACTTTAAGGTGCTCGCCGCCGCCTACACGCCCCAGCATCAACTTGCCGAGCATATCTCACCACCCTTGGTGGAGGAGGTCAAGGTGACGTTGAAGGTCAGCCAGAACCTCCACGCGAGCATCATGCCGTACTTGCTGGGCGCGGTTTTGGCTCACGCTCAATCCGAGTTCGCCCTGGCGGGCTTCAGCCTGGAGCACGACTTCCTCGAGAAGGCCGGGCTGGACCTCAGCGGCGCCTCGCAGAGCGACGGCGCGGGAGGCGCGCATTCCGACTGCTTCACGCCCGACTTCATGGTGCACTACCTCGAATATATGTCCGGCCAGAAAGACTTCCCCGTCTTCTTCCGCGCCCTTCCCATCCTGGGCCGCGACGGCACTCTCTGGAACATTCAGGTCCACAGCCGGGCGGCGGAGAACGTTCGAGCCAAGACCGGAACCCTGGGGGAATACAACGCCCTCGACCGCAACCTGATGGTGACCGCCAAGGGCCTGGCTGGCTACATCACGAATACTGCCGGGAAGCGCTGGGCCTTTGCCGCCTACGTCAATCGCGTCGCCGTGCCCGATGAGCAGGCCATCACCGAGATCGTTGGGCAGCTTATGGGCGAGATCGCTGCGGCCGGGTACGATACCCTCGAGGGCCAGCAATAGGGAACGGAAGAAGAAAATGATGAATGATGAATGCTGAATGATGAGCGAAAAAGGGGCCTTTCTTTTGTTCATCATTCATCATTCATCATTCATAATTCATCATTTCTTCTAGCACCCGTAAGGAGGGCCATGCAGCGAAGACCTCTCAGCACGCTCTGGATTGCAGTCCTGATGCTGGCGGTGGCCCCGGCGCAAGCCGTCTGGGCCGAACAGGGGATTGAGGCGGCCACGGACCGCACCACGTACAATGTGGGTTCGGACGTCCGCCTGGAAATCATCTTCCCGCCGGGCGCCAGTGTCCTTCCGGCGTCCAGTTTGGTGGCCACCGTGCGCTACGCCGGAGAATCGAAGCCATTGGTGGATCGGGCTCCGCTGGTCCATTCCGGGGAATCTTCGTCAGCCCCCGGCGCCTTGGATTCAGGCAGCGACCGTTCGACCGGCTATCACCTTATCTGGAAGATTCCCGCTGATGCACGCACGGGGCGCTACGAGATCGATCTCGCTGGAAAGGACCCGAACTCCGGCGCCACCGTCCTCAGCCAGACCAACGCGGCGTCGTTCGCCGTGCATCGCCGGCTGGTTGAGATCGAGCGGGTGGAGCTGAACAAGAGCCTCTACACTCCGGGCGACCGCGTGCAGTGCCACGTGGTCCTGAAGAACCTTACCGATCAATCTTTGAGCGGGCTGCGCGTGGAGTTCTCGGACCGGTACTGGCCCTGGATTGCCGCGCCCACCGCCGAGGCGGCGAAATCGATCGTCGCTCTGGCCGAGAGCCTCACGCTGCCGGCTGGGGCTGAGCACGATCTGGACTCGGCGACGGCGGGCGTCGCTGGCGCCGTGAAGCAGACGGCGTTCCACCAATACGGCGTCGTCGTGTGGGACCACGAGCGCAAGACGGTGTTAGACATCGCCTTCAGCGCGTTGGTGATCATCCAGCCGCCGGGCATCGATTCTCCGCGGCCGTATCCGGGCCAGTACCTCTACCCCGAGCTCAGCGCTGTCAACGGCTTCGCTTATCGCCATTTCTATCCGCCCGAAGCGGAATCGCCGGCGATCACGTTTGACCACGATCACACGATGTGGGCGCCGGGTGCGAACGCCACCGTAAGCTTCGCGCTGGCCAACCCGACGCACGCGGCGTGGCACGCTGTCCAGGTAGTGGCGCGCCTCCTCAGTTCGGCCGGCTCTGAGCTGGCGACCGACGTCACCGACCAGCAACTCGACCTCGCTTCCGACGGATCCTCGCTCCATCGCAGCGCGGCATTTGCGCTGCCCGCACACGAAGCCGGCATCGATCGCGTGGTGGTGGAAGTTCGCGACACCAACGGCGGCGTGCTGGCCTCCAACACGCTGGAGTTGGGTGTGAACCCACTGCCCAAATCCATCCTGATCTTCTGCGCCCACGAGGACGACGAGGGCGCTTACTCCGGCCTCGCACGGGCAGCGATTGAGAATCACATTCCCGTCCACTATGTCTATTTCACCGGCGGCGACGCGGGCTCGTGCGACCGCTACTACGAGCGCTCGTGCGATGCCGCCGACGCCATGAATTTCGGCGGTATTCGCATGCAGGAGACTGTGGCCTCGCTGGGACACCTGGGCGTGTCGCGCGAGTCCATCGAGTTTGTAGGCCTGCCGGACGGCGCCTCGGGCATGATCTGGTACGACCACCCGCAGCCGTCGGAGCCGTTTCTGGACCCGCTGCTGGCGACGGACCACGCACCGTACGCAGGCATGGTGGAACCGAATGTCTCTTACGACCGGCGCTCGGTGGTGGAGGCGGCGAAGAAGCTGATCGAGAAATATCAGCCGGACGTTATCTGCACCGCACACCCGGGCAGCGCCGGGCATATCGACCACATCGTGAACAATTACTTCGTGGTGAAAGCGCTCCAGGAACTCGCCGCCGAGGGCCGCGTCCCGCCCCAACTTCGGCTGCTGGTGGACCACGCATACAAGGACCAACCGCCCACGCCTTATCATTACCAGCCGCTTACCTTCTTTATTTCCGGCGAGGCGGCGGCGTTAGCGCAGGAGGCATGGTGGTTCTATCAATCGCAGGGCGGCAATGTGGCTGAAGGCCATCTGCGCAGCTTCAGCCAACTTTCCCGCACCGAGGAGCTGCGCCAGGTGTTAGACTGGAACGAGCATCAAGGATGGAACGAAAGGCGTTGAGCCGGAGCGCGGTACGGGAATAGCGACCTTAGACCGTGATCGCACGGGCGGCGTGGGAGTGGCGCCAATAGCCTATGGCGATCACCCGAACGACCATGAAGGAAGAAATCAAAGCCTACGTCGAGGCCGCCGTTAATGCGAAGAACCTCGAGCGCAACGCTCCGCCACCGGCCGACGACGAACCCTTTCCCTGCCCGGCGTGCGGTCAGCTTCTCGGGCCAATGTCCCGTGTCTGTGCGGCGTGCCGGCAGCCGGTGGATCCAGCCAACATCAAGCGCCGGGAAGGCACCCGCCCCGCGGAGAGACCGGCTACGATCGCCGCCGCTCCACCCGTGTCGTTCTCCTGGCAGATCTTCCTTGTCGTGCTGCTGGCCTGGCTGGTGTTAGTGGGGGTTAGTCTGTCGCTGGTGAGCCTCGCCAAGGCTCAGCTCATTTCGTTTGGCGCCGTTCTCGGATCATCCATTTGGGTCTTGCAAGACGCTCGCGCCAAGTCGATTCCTAAACCGTTCCGCTGGGCCTTGGGGTCGGTGATGCTCTGGATCGTTTTCTTCCCCTGGTACCTGTCCCGGCGCCGAAGCCCCGCGGCTCCGTGCCGATGGGTTGAGGCGGAACTCACGCCCGTCGGGAGGTTCCTGGCTTTCGCGCTGCTCGTTCTCCTGGTGCTTTCGCTGGTGGCCGCGGTGACCAAGGGCCCAGTGCCGCACTGAGTGCGACGCACGGACTCGATCATGGCTGGCGTGACGCTCTCCGCGCCATCCAGGCCATCAGCAATCCAAACACCAGAAAGCCTCCGCCCCAGATCAGGTCCACGTTCAGTAGCCCGCCAGGCAGTTCGACGACGCCATGCTCCATGTCCGCGAGCCCTCGAAGCTGCCCGAGGCCGCCAAAAACCAGCAGTATGACCCCGTAGATGGTGAAAATGAATCCGATGGGCCAGCGGATATCAAGCGATCCTATTGCAGCCATAGTTGTCTCACCAGAAGATGATATTGAGAATGAGGCAGAGTCCCAAAACGCCAAGCGCAATCATGCCCGGGCGCTGGTACCACGGCAAGCGCGCTAGCTCCGGCCGCGGCGTCAGGGAGTAAACGAGCCCTACCAGTTCGCTCTCCGGCCGCGGCTTGGTCATCAAGGTCACCACCACGGTTACCACCAGGCCAATCCCGAAGGCCCACATCGCCTGAAAGAAGTTCGCGCCCATGGGACTGTAATAGCGGATCACGTCGGTTCGGTACAGCACATAATGTGAGGTCGAACCCACCAGGCCACACAGCAGTCCCCAAAACGCGCCGTGACCGGTGGTGCGCTTCCAGAACATGCCCAGCAGGAAAGTGGCAAACAGAGGCGCATTGAAGATGCTGAACAGCGCCTGCAGGTAGTCCATCAGGTTGTTGAAGTGCAGCACGATGAAAGCCGTCAAGACGCCGGCGACCACGGCAACAATAGTAGCCACGCGGCCCATCATCAGGTAATGCCGATCGGGTTTGCCGGGATTGATGTGCGTCTGATAGATATCGTAGGTCCAGACGGTGTTGAAGGCGGTCACGTTCCCGGCCATGCCGGACATAAAGCTTGCCAGGAGAGCGGTCATGCCAATACCGAGCAAGCCGGACGGATAAAACCTCTGCAACATCAAGGGCAGCGCCAAGTTGAAGTTCGGCGGCGTGCCGAACCCCGGACTCACCTCGGGGAAGCCAATCGCCACCAAACCGGGGAGGATCACCAGCGCCGGGAAGAACATCTTGGGAACGGCGGCGATCAGGGGCGTACGTTCCGCGGCTGCCATGTCCTTCGCCGCCAGAGCCCGCTGGACCACCAGGAAGTCCGTGCACCAGTACCCGAAAGAAAGAACGAAGCCCAGCCCTAGTGTCATTTCAATCCAGTTCACTCCCAGGGGATTATTGCTGGCGTGCCCGAGGTTGGCCCAGACGTGATCGTAGAAACCGGCGGGATGGCCCGCGCTGACGGCCACGGACTCCAGACTGCTATTGAGGCCCAGGAAGCCGCCTACCGCCTTCAGGCCAAGGATGGTCATGGGCAGGAATCCGAACACAATGAGGAAGAACTGCAGAACCTCGTTATAAATCGAGGAGGTCAGACCGCCCAGCAGAATATAAGCCGCCACCACCGTCGCGGACGCCACGACGCTGGCGAAAAACGGCCAATGCAGCAGTTGCTGGAACAGGAGAGCCATGGCGTACAGGTCGATGCCCGAGACCAGCAAGGTGAGGATGGCGAAGCCACCCGCGTTCAAGGTGCGCGTCTTCTCATCGTAGCGCAGGCGCAGGAACTCAGGGACGCTGCGCGCTTTGCTGCCGTAGTAAAACGGCATCATGAAGACGCCCACAAAGCACATGGCCGGAATCGCGCCGAGCCAGTAGAAGTGAGTGACCACCGCGCCGTACTTGGCGGCGTTGGCCGCGTACCCCAGAACCTCGAGCGCGCCGAGGTTGGCAGACATGAAAGCCAGACCCGTGACCCAGCCGGGAATGGATCGCCCGGAGAGGAAGAAGTCTTCGCTCGTCTTCATGTGGCTGCGCAGCCAGAACCCGATGCCCAGCACGAAAGCGAAGTAAATAGCGATGATCGAGTAGTCGACCAAACCGAGATGCATTTCCATAGCGGCACCACCGAAGCGCGACTTGTATCACAATCACCAATCAAAGTAAACAGAATTACTCCCGCTCGTCTTGGGCTGGGACGCGTTTAGCCTGCCCCTCGATTGGCTATCAGCCATCAGCTATCAGCTATCAGCAAGAACCGGACTTTCGTGCTGAGAGCTGAGCGCTGATAGCTGAAGCTGTTTTCAATCTTCGGCCGGCAAGCCTTCGTTGGACAGGGCTAGTTCAGGAAGTACATGCGGTAGAGCGTGTCGCGCTTGTGGGGACGAAAGCCGGCGTCGGCGATCAGGCGCCGCAAACCTTCCTCGGTCGACTTGTTGTGGCAGCCGGCGGCGCTGACCACGTTCTCTTCGATGAGGATGCTGCCCACGTCGTTGGCGCCGAAGCGGAGCGCGATCTGGCAGATCTTGTGGCCGGGGGTCAGCCACGAAGCCTGCACGTTGACGATGTTTTCCAGGTACAGGCGGGAGATGGCTAGCGTCTTCAAGTAGTCTACAGCGGTTATCTCTTCCCGCACCAAGCGCCCCAGCGACGTGTTCTCGCGCTGGAAGAACCAGGGGATGAAGGCGGTGAAGCCGCCGGTCTCTTCCTGCAGGTTGCGGATGCGCTCCAGGTGATTGACGCGATGCTGCAGCGTCTCGCCACAGCCGAACATCATGGTGGCGGTGGTCCTCATGCCAAGCTGGTGCGCGGTGCGATGGACTTCCAGCCACTCATCGGTGCGGCACTTGAGGCGCGCGATGCGGAAGCGGACCTCGTCGTCCAGAATCTCGGCGCCGGCGCCGGGAATGGAATCGAGGCCCGCGTCCATGAGCCGGGCGATGACGTCGCGCACGGTGGTGCCGCAGATCTCGGCGATGTTCAGCACTTCCGGCGCCGAGAGGCAGTGCAGGTGGATTTGGGGATAGCGCCACTTGATGCTGCGCAGCAGGTTTTCGTAGTAGTCGAGCTTGAGGTCGGGATGCAGCCCGCCCTGCATCAGCACGCCGGTGCCGCCCAGGGCCAGCGTCTCCTCGATCTTCTGGTAAATGGACTCCAGCGGCTGTACGTAGCCCTCCGGCGAGCCCACCGGCCGGTAGAAGGCGCAGAAGGAGCAATATTCGGTGCAGATGTTGGTGTAGTTGACGTTGCGGTCGATCTGATAGGTGATCACGTTGCCGGGGTGCAAGCGCCGGCGCACAGCGTCGGCCTCCATACCGAGCCCGATCAGATCGTCGGACGCCAGCATCTCGAGAGCTTGGGGTGAAGTCAGCATAAGAAAACTATGAATTATGAATTATGAACTATGAACGAAGGAGGTAGAAAGTAGACGGTAGACGGCACACGGGGAAGAGGACTTCTTCCCCTTTATGCAGTTTACCGTCTACCTTCTGCCTCTTTTCGTTCATCATTCATAATTCATAATTCACAATTCCATGGCCACCGTCTGTGAAACGAACCGCAGCTCCTTCCCGGCTGGAGTCAGTCCTTCTTCCGCCGCCAGCTTGTAGAAGAGGCGCAGGCCCGCGAGATTCTCCTCATCCAGGTCATAATTGATGTTTTCGGCGAGATAAAGCTTCACCGCCGATTCGGTCAATTCCAGGCGCGGTGCCCATTCCGACGCTATCGCGTCCAGGTGTCGCAGTCCCTGGTCGCGCGACTCCTGGAATTCCCGCACAAACTCCGCCAGTCCCGCTTCCGGCCGCCCCGCCCAAAGCGCAAACACAAACGGCAGACTGGTGAACTTCTTCCACTCGGCGGCCAGGTCGTAAACAAAAAGGGTTGCTGCCCTCGTGACAAAAAGAGATTCTTCGCTTCGTTCAGAATGACATGCCGGAATCGAGTTGTCGAATCGAGTTTCCAGTTTCCAGTTTCCAGTTTCCAATTTCGAGTTTCCAGTTTCCGGTTTCCAGTTTCCAGTTTCCACCTTCAACTGATAGGCTAGCGCCGGATCGCCGATCAGGAGCGCCGCGTCGACCCGCTTCAGCATCTCCTCCGGCTGCGGATCGGCCGGCTCCGATCTGAAATCGAGACCATAGAACCGGCGCAGCAAAACCGTCACCAGGGCCGCGGAGGTGCGCGACGAGTTGTCCATCGCTACCGACCGGATCTCCTCAATCGGCACCTGGCTGAGCAGCAGCACGCTCTTCACCAGTCCCTTGGAGGCGATGCAGACGCCGGGCACGATCTCCGCCCCGTCAATCCGCGGGACTTCGATGGACGGAACAATCCCCACGTCGGCTCGCCCCTGGGCGACGGCGTCCGCGCACCGCGCCGGGGTGGTGAACTCCAGGTCAAACTTGCCGCGCTCAGCGCCGTGGAGCATTCCCCAGACGAGCGGCGCGGTGTTCAAGTATTGCACGACGGAGATGCGGGGCTTGGTCATAAACGGAGCACGGCTCACCTGACTAACGATTATATCGCCCGCTGGCCCTCGGTGCCAGTGGTAATCAACCAACCCAACCGTCAAGGTTCAGCAAGAGTCGAAAGTCAAAAGTCAAAAGTCGAAAGTCGAGCCCGTCTTTGACTTTCGACTTTTTGACTCTCGACCTTCGACTTTGTCTTTTCAATAACATCGTGGCTTCCCTTGCTCAAAAAACGGTTGAAAGTCGAAAGTTAAAGGTCGGAAGTCATCGTCGCCTCACTTTCGACGTTTAACTCTTGACTTTCGACTTTCTTGAGCCTCCCACCCTCCACTTTCGGCCTCTTTCTCCCGAAACCAGCGCCTTCGACCTCAAGTAAGGCACTCGCGACTGTCCGATGCCACGAGAACACACGGAGAAATCCCTTCATTTGGCGCACCGGTGCCACCCGACCCCTGCTTGGCACGATTCCCGCCAGGGCCAGGGAGAGCCCCTTACGCTGTAGCGCGGGCGTCTCGCCTCCCGCCTAGACTAGGCGGGATGGGCATCTCGCCCATGGGGCCCGAACGCCGTTCGGCCCTACAAATGGTCGTCGTGCGCCGCCTCGGCATCCGCAGGGGCCATATCCGCAGACGCTTCGGTGCTCTCAGCGGCGCCGCCCACACGGCCTCCACCTGCAGCCGAGGACTGGGGAGCCTGGTTCAGTTCCTCAGACTGGCGAGGTGAACTCGCCCCTTCGGGCTGAGGATCTTTGTTCTCTTCCTCACCTTGGCGAGGTAAACTCGCCCCTACCGGCTCCTGACTGCTGGCGACCGGTTCCTGACTGTCGGCCCCGGCGTTTGCTTCCGCTTCCTCGCGCTCCCACTTGAGCTGCTGCCGCAAATCCTTCCGCAGTTCCATCAGCAGCTTGATCTTGCGGTCGATGGCCCGGTCCAGCGTCGCTGCTTCCTGGATGATCCACCTCGACCCTTCGTCCGGCGCCAGCATCGCTCCCTTCGCCCACGCCGTCAACTCGATGTGGTCCCGCCGGAACAGTGCGTATTCCGTCTCCACCTCCTGCGTCTCCACCTCGATCGCATTCAGCAGCAGCTCGCGCTGCTTCTTGGGACTTCTCCCCTCAGTCTCCTCCTCCGGGCGGGCCAACTGGCGGAAGAGCGCCTGGATGGCCCCTCCATGGTCCGTAGTATTCTCCCCGTAGAGATACCGGATCAGCCGGGCGTGGTCGTCCGCGAACTGGCGCCGCTCGGCGTCTTCCCGGAGGATCCCTAGAGACTCATCCGGAAAGTCCCGCAGCAACCTCATGTTCGAGTTTCGGGGGGCCGAACGGCGGATATTGATGAGTAGCAAAAAAAGTGCAGGGAAGTTCAAAAAAATCCTTGACTTTTGCTGAATCTATGATATTGCATAGATATGGCCACTCTCGAAGATCATTTCCCGACTCGCCTGCAGGGCATCCGCCGCCAGGGCGGCACCGTGCAGGTTTACGCCAACATCCCCCTTCCCTTGGCTTCCGCCCTCGACTTGCAACCCGGCGAGACGGTCACCTGGAAGGTGGTCGACCGCACCCACCTGCTGTTGGTGCGCTTGCCGGAGCGGAAGGCCCTCTCCGGCGTGGCCCGGCCGTCCGGGGAGAAGAAGTCGCCATCGGGCCGGGAGGTACGGTCATGATGGGCACCCGCTCTCCCCAAGACAAGCTCTTTGCCGCCGACCGGATCTATCTCGATTTTGTCGGGCGCGACACCTTGTACGGGTACCTGGCCCAGAACCGGCAACATCTGTTCCGGGATGAAGACTTCGCCGCCCTCTACTGTAGCGATAACGGGCGCACCTCGGT
>DATFYM010000175.1:0-47556 GCA_035315065.1 Terriglobia bacterium | reverse complement strand
GGGAGCGAGAGAAAGCAAGAACGTCATCGCCGACCTTTGGCTTGACCTGCGCTACGGCGTGCGCATGCTGGCCAAGAATCCGGGCTTTACGGCGGTGGCGGTACTGGCGCTGGCGCTCGGCATCGGCGCCAACACGGCGATCTTCAGCGTCTTCTATGGCGTGCTGCTGCGTGCGCTTCCCTATCCGGAGCCGGACCGCCTGGTTTGGATGTGGCCCGCGAACCTGCGTACGGGTCAACTGTATGGCGGCGCGATTTCTCCGCCGGATTTCCTCGACTATCGCGCGCGCAGCACCGCGTTCGAGCATCTCGCCGCCTTCCTGCCGATCGACAGCACCGTGGCAGGGAGCGGCAAGGCGGAGCGTGTTTCCTCGGCTGCGGTCTCGGCCGGGTTTTTCGAAACGCTCGGTGCGAAGCCCGTCCTCGGCCGAACCATCTTGCCGGACGATGAGCAGGTGCAGCAGCCCCAAGTGGTGGTCCTTAGTTACGGCCTCTGGCAAGCCCGTTTCGGCGGTAATGTGCAAGCGATCGGCAGGACGCTCAACGTGGACGGCCAAAGCATGACGATCGTCGGCGTGATGCCGGCGGGCTTTGAGTTTCCCCAAGCGGTGCAGCTCTGGAACCCGTTGCCCTTCAAGATGGATGAAATGCAGGTCCGGCGCTTCCACTTTATTCGGGCCATCGGCCGGCTGAAGCCGGACGTAACTCTCGGGCAAGCCGGCACCCAAATGACCTCTGTCAGCCTGACCCTGGAGAAGATGTACCCGGATTCGAACCACGGTTACGGCGTCAAGCCGGTGCTGTTACAAAAAAAGCTGGTGGGCGACATGCGCCCGACGCTCACGGTGCTGATGATCGCCGTCGGCTTCGTCCTGTTAATCGCCTGCGCTAACGTGGCCCACCTGCTGCTGGCCCGCGCGACCGCGCGCCACAGAGAGATCGCGGTGCGCAGTAGCCTGGGTGCGAGCAGCGGGCGGCTGATGAGGCAATTACTCACCGAGAGCGTGTTGCTAGGTCTACTCGGTGGGGCCTTCGGCGTGTTGCTGGCCATCGTGGGGCTGCGAGCGTTAATCTCGATGCATCCCGCCAATATTCCTCGCCTCGATCAAGTTCACTTGGACATCCGCGCTTTGGCTTTCACCGCCCTCGTCTCGATCCTCACCGGCATGATTTTCGGCCTGGCGCCGGCCCGAAGGGCGTCGAAGGTGGAATTGACGGAAACCCTCAAAGAAGGGGGTCGCGGGGCTTCGCCGGGCCGGCGGCGTCAGCGGCTTCACCACTTGCTGGTGTCCGCCGAGGTGGCGTTCTCGCTGGTACTGTTGATTGGCGCCGGCCTGATGATTCGCAGCTTTGCGCGGCTCGCGAGCGTCAAGCCGGGTTTCGAGCCCGACCGCGTTCTCAGCCTGCAAGTCTCGCTCCCGCGCTTTGGCTCGAGTCAGAACGACCAGGCTCGAGGGGCCGTGTTCTTTGGCCAGTTGCTCGACCGGCTGCGAGCCGTGCCGGGGGTGGAATATGCGGGGCTCATCTCGGAGCTGCCCTTGAGCGGTCAAGAGAACGATACCTACTTTACCATCGAAGGAAGGCCGCCGGTCACGCCCACTGATCGTCCCGACGAAGACGCGCGCGTCACCAGCACCGATTATTTCCGGGCCATGGGCATCCCGCTCATCGAAGGCCGGTACTTCAGTGACTCGGACAACAAGAACGCGGCCCGAGTCGCCATCATTAGCCGCAGTTTCGCGAGCCAGTACTTCCCCAAACAGAATCCCATCGGCCAGCACCTGAACATCGACTTCGGAATGCAATTCCGCTGCGAGATCGTCGGCATAGTCGGCGACGTGCACCACCACGCGATGGCGACCGCGCTCGATCCCATCATGTATGTCCCCTATGCGCAGACCGTACTGTCCAGCAGCAACGTCGTGATCCGCTCGCGAGCGCCTCGTCTCGCCTTGCTCTCGGAGATAAAACGGCAGGTTCAGGCGCTCAACAACGACATCCCTCTCTATGGGGTCCACACCATGGATGAGCTAGTCTCGGATTCCGTGGCCCAGCCGCGGTTCCGTACCCTGCTGCTGGGAACGTTCGCGGCCATCGCCCTGATTCTGGCCGCGGCAGGGATCTATGGCGTGATGTCGTATTCGGTGACGCAACGGACCCACGAGATTGGGGTCCGTATGGCGCTCGGCGCGCAGGGCCGCGACGTTGTGAGGCTGGTGGTGGGAGAGGGGCTGCTCTGGATGCTGGGTGGAGTGGCCGTGGGTCTGGCGGCGTCATTCGCGCTCGCTCGCCTCATCGCCAGCCTGCTCTATCAGGTAAGTCCCATTGACCCCCTCAGCTTTGTCGCGGTCCCGATGGTCCTCGCGGCGGTGGCCCTCGCGGCAAACTACATCCCGGCACGCCGCGCGACCAAAGTGGATCCGACAGTAGCTTTACGGTACGAATGAAGATCACGAACCTTTAGCTGAGGGCTGATAGCTGCTCAGAAGTGACCGTTGACCGGTCGAGGCAGTCAAAGGATCAGGGGAAAGGAACATGACCGAGCGGTCCGACTGGAAAGAAGAGATCAGCAAGCAGCTCGCTAACTTGAAGCTGGCGCCAACGCGCGAGGCGGAGATCGTCGAGGAGTTGGCGCTGCACCTCGAAGATCGCTACCAGGAACTGCTGGCCGGCGGGGCCACGGAATCGGAAGCCAGCCAAACTGCTTGGGAAGAACTCCACCGAGAGAGACTTCTGGCCCGAGAACTGGAACGGGTCGAGCGCTCGGTAACGCCGGAGCACGCTATTCCAGGTACGCGAGAGAGGCGGAATATTCTGGCAGACCTCTGGCAGGACGTCCGCTACAGCCTTCGCGTGCTGGCGAAGGCCCCCGGCTTTTCGCTGGTGGCCATCCTGACGCTGGCGCTGGGCATCGGCGCCAACACCGCGCTGTTTTCGGTGGTGAATGGCGTGCTGCTGAATCCCCTTCCTTACCCCCAGCCGGAGCAGCTCGTCACGCTCCACGAGAGCAAGCCGAATTTTGAGGCCGGCTCGATCTCCTATCCGAACTTTCTCGACTGGCAGAAGGACAACCGCACTTTCTCCTCGATGGCCATCGCGCGCGGCTACTCCTTCAACCTGACCGGCATGGGCGAAGCTGAGCGGGTGAGCGGCGAGTTTATCGCACCAGACTTCTTCCCGCTCCTCGGCGTGAGGCCCGTGATCGGGCGCAATTTTGAGCCAGGCGAGGATCGAGTGGGCGCAGCTCCCATTGCCATGATCAGCGCCGGCCTCTGGAGGCGGAAGTTCGGCTCAGCGCGAGACGTCCTGGGGAAGGGCATCACGTTGGATGGCAGAAGCTACGTGATCGTAGGAGTGATCCCAGCAGATTTCGATCTGCTCCTCCCCAGCTTTACCGCCAGGCAAGTGTATGTGCCGATCGGCCAATGGGACAATAATCTGCTCCTTAAGCGTGGCGCCGGACTGGGGTTTCATGGAATCGGCCGGCTGAAGCCTGGAGTGACGATTGAGCAGGCGCGGGCCGATATGGATCGGGTTACGCGAAATCTCGCCGCTGCCTATCCGGATGACGACAAGGGCATCGCCGCGACGCTCCGGCCCCTGAGGCAAGACATGGTGGGTCGCGTCCAGCCTTTCCTGCTGGTGCTGCTGGCCTCCGTGACTTTTGTGCTCCTGATCGCGTGCGTGAACGTCGCCAACCTTTTGCTGGCGCGCTCCACCGGACGCAGCCGCGAATTCGCCATTCGTCTAGCCCTAGGGGCTGCCCCTACACGCATCATTCGCCAACTTCTTACCGAAAGCGTCTTGCTCGCTCTGGCCGGAGGTGGGCTCGGCTTGCTCGTGGCGGCGTGGGGCACCCAAGCCGGCCTGGGTGTGCTGCCAGCCAATCTGCCGCGTGCGGGCGAGATCAGACTCGACGCCCGGGTTCTGATCTTTACTCTGGCGGTTTCATTACTGGCGGGAGTCCTCTTCGGCCTGGCCCCTGCTCTCAAAGCCTTGAAACCCAGCTTGCACGACACGCTCAAGGAAGGCGGACGCGGCGCGAGCGGCGCGCACCACCGCGCGCACGGGGTTTTGGTGGTGGCGGAAATGGCGCTCGCTCTGGTCTTGCTCATCGGCGCCGGCCTCATGGTCCGGACCCTGGCTCGCCTCTGGCGTGTCGACCCGGGATTTGATTCGCATCAGGTGCTGGCGTTTGGTGTTTCCCTTTCTCCTTCCATGCGCACGGCGAGTCCTGCCGGCGTTCGCGCCGCTCTGCGCAGTATCAATCAGACTCTGGAGGCGATTCCGGGGGTGCAGGCCGCATCTCTTTCCTGGGGGGCAATACCATTAGCCTCTGACGACGAAGACCTGTTTTGGATCGAAGGGCAACCGAAGCCAGCGACCCTGAATGACATGTCCTGGGCCCTCAGCTACGTGGTGCAGGAGGATTACCTGAAGGTGATGGGCATTCCGTTAGAACGCGGGAGGTTCTTTACCCCCAAAGACAACGAACGCTCGCCTCACGTCATCGCAGTCGACGATGTCTTCGCCCACAAATACTTCGGCGATCAGGACCCCATCGGCAAGCGCGTGTATCTGGATAACAAAGGCGGTGAGGCGGAAATCGTCGGCATTGTAGGGCATGTCAAACAGTGGGGGCTCGACTCGGACGATTCCCAATCACTGCGCGCTCAGCTCTATTTCCCGTACATGCAGCTCCCTGACGCTGCCATGGCGCTATCGTGGAGCGGCACGGGCGGAATGGTGCGCTTCGACGGCCCTGCGGCCGCAATCACACAATCGATTCGAACCGCCCTTCGGAACATGAACAACGAGCAGGTGGTGTTCGACATTCAGACCATGGACGAAATCATTGCTCAGTCGCTGGCGACACGCCAGTTCGCCATGATCTTGCTGGCCGCCTTTGCGGCGGTGGCCGTCGGCCTCGCCAGCGTGGGCATCTACGGCGTCATTTCCTACCTGGTGGGCCAGCGGACGCATGAGATTGGCATCCGCATCGCGCTCGGCGCCGAGCGAAAGGACGTGTTGCGTTTGGTCTTGGGGCAAGGGGCGAGAATGGCGCTTCTGGGAGTCGCGATCGGCCTTCTGGCGGCGCTGGGATTGACCCGTCTTATGGCCAAATACTCGATGCTCTTCGGCGTGAGCGCCACTGATCCACTCACCTTTGCCAGCGTGGCGGTTCTTCTGACGCTGGTCGCCCTGGTTGCGTGCTACCTCCCCGCCCGCCGCGCCATGCGGGTGGATCCCATGGTTGCCTTGCGGTATGAATAGCATCGGGATTCGGGATTCGTGGTTCGGGTTTCGCAGAGGAGATGGGAATCGTGAGTCGCCGCTTCTTCCTCTGCGAACCCCGAATCCCCAACCCCGAATCCCCTGGCGGTTGTGATTCCCGAAAGGAGAATCCGTCATCTAATCAAACGGGCGGCTAGAACTGAGCTAGCCGGCCCGGGTGACAAAACTATGTGGAATAACTTTAAGACGACGTTGCTCCTGGCCGCGCTGACGGGCATCCTGGTGGTTTTCGGCGATTGGTGGGCCGGTCAGAATGGTATGGTTCTCTTCCTCGTGCTGGCGGCGGTACTGAACCTGGGCACTTACTTCTTTTCAGACCAGATTGCCCTGAGGTCGAGCGGCGCGCAGCCCATCTCGCGCCAGGAAGGTCCGCGCATTTATCAGATCGTGGAGCGCCTGGCGGCCAAGGCCAACATCCCTGTGCCCAAGATCTATATGATTCCCACGGACTCGCCCAACGCTTTTGCCACCGGCCGCAACCCCAACCACGCTTCGGTGGCGGTCACGCGCGGCATCCTTGAGATCTGCGACGACGAGGAAATCGAAGGCGTGCTGGCCCACGAGTTGGGCCACGTGCGCAATCGCGACATCCTGATCAGCGCCGTGGTGGCCACGGTCGCGGGCGCCATCACCTTGCTGGCGCGTATGGCGTATTTCGCCGAGATTTTCGGCTTCGGCGGCGGCGGGAGCCGCGACAACCGCCGCGGCGGAGCCCTCTCCGGCCTCGCCATGCTCATTCTGGCGCCAATCGCCGCCATGCTGATTCAGCTTGCCATTTCGCGCTCGCGCGAGTACGAGGCCGACCACACCGGCGCCTTGATCACCGGCAACCCCATGGGCCTTGCCCGCGCCCTCGACAAGATCGACAAGTATTCCAAGCGCGCGCCCATGCAGGTGGCGCCCGCCATGGCCCACATCTACTGCGCTCAGCCGCTGACCACGGGCGAATTCATGAGCAGCCTATTCTCCACCCACCCGCCCATACGCAAGCGCATCGAGCGGCTGATCGGCCGCGACTTTGTGTAGGACGACCGCTACCGGTTTCGCCCGCGCCTCTGACGCGCACGACGGGAGACGGTCGTCGACTTCGGCGCGTTGATCAACAGACGGTCAGTTTCTTCGGGCTCCACGTCCGGCACTTTGGCAAGAACCTGCTCGAAGCGCAATCGTTTTCCCCGACTCGCTCGTTCACGAAGGTAGTCAAGCGTTTTGAGCGACGCCACCTTCTCGCCAACGGCGGAACTGATGATTTGGTTAATCGACACGCCTTCGCGTCGAGCCAGTTCACGGAGCTCGCGATGAAGAGACTCGGGAATACGCAGACTAAGGGTGCTCATGATAAGACTCCCAGACGCCCGAGGAATTCCGCCGGACTGAGAACCGCAATTCCGAAGCTAGCCGCACCTTCGAAATGCCGCCGGTTATGCGTGACAATGGCCTCGCATCTCCTTACGTAAGCCGCTCGGCCAGTGCCAAATCTTAGCCTTGCAGGACACTAACGCTGGTGCGGTGTAGAGAAGTTTGAAGGCGATTGGGGAGTGAGCTAGATATGATAACAAACATGATGGGCGGCTATTCCCGGGAGAATGAAATCGCCCGACTCGAATTGAGCCAATTCATCGCTTCGTTGCAGGACTCGGATTTCGATCGCGAGATCGGTGGCGGCTGGACGGTAGCCACTGTGCTTTGCCACTTGGCCTTCTGGGACCAGAGGGTTTTGTATCTCTTGAAAGAATGGCAAAGCTCGCCATTCGAAGGGTTTCGGCTTCCGGCCCAAGCAGTCAACTCCATCAATGAGGCGGCCAGAATCATCTTCCGCGCCGTCCCGGGCCGACTGGCAGCGCAAATGGCGATGGAAAGCGCGTCGGCTGTCGATGCGGAAGTAGACCGGCTAAGCGAGGCACTTATTGGCCAAATAAACGGGGCCGGCTTTGAGCGAGCGTTAAGGCGCTCTCTTCATCGCAACGAACATCTTCGGAAGCTCAAGAAAGCACTCGCTACTAATACAACCGGCCCGGAATAGGTTCGCCGATCGCAGACTCACACCTGCGCATATAGGCATTGGAGCCCCGCCCCGCGAAATGTCAGCTCCCAGGGAAGGCGCAGAGTAAGGCAAACTGCGCCTGACTCTGCGCCTCGAAAGAACGAACCGCAGATTTCGAAGGGGCGTGAAGTCTCCGCTAGGCTTTGCGATGCTTTCTTGTGCCATAGCCCGCGATTGCGAGCATGGCCGTCCCAAACAGGATCAAGGCGGAGGGCTCCGGGGTCGTCGACCCACCAGCACCAGACGGCTCGAAGACCACGCCATTAGGTCCAAAGACGGGCGTTGCGCAATTCGGGCAGTCGGCAAAGTCAACGCTGGAGAAATTGTCATGCGAGGGATCCAGCGACCCGTAGACCAGGAAGGGGAACATTTCCCCAGGCGCGGGCGTGAAGCCGTTAAGGAAGTCAATGTCCAACGTGCCGCCCAAGGAGGCCATCCCGGTAACATCGAGCACGCTGAACTCGCCGGCATTTGCCCCCGTGATGTCGATTATCAGCGTGCCGCCCGGACCCTGAGTATAGTTTCCGGTGATGGTCAGCCGGCTAGGCGTGCCCGGGTCGCTGACGTTGACCGTCCCGCCGTTGTTCATGACGTTGGCTTGGATATTGCCGGTGCCAAAGACCGTGCCCCCGTTAATGAAAGCCGTGATCGCCGTCAGGCTCCCGTTCACCTTGAGGACGGCTCCGGCGCCGGACTGAGTGTAGTTGCTGGTGACGTTCACGCTTTCGCCGAGTCCGACGAAAACGTTCCCGCCGGTGTTGGTGAAGGATGCCACGCTCAGGCTGCCGCCAGATTGGGTGAGACTGATGCTCCCGGCATTGGTGAGCGCTCCCGTCAGCATCATGGTGGTGTTATCGTTGACGGTCCCGTTGTTGGTCATCCCGCCGTTCACCGTCAGGCCCGCGCCGTCCACATTTACCGTGCCGTTGTTGGTAAAGCTGCTGACGGAGGTGACCAGTGGGTTGGCGGTCCCGACGCCGCCGATGCTGCCGGCGTCGATGGTGCCGTTGTTGACCAACGTCAGATTTTCGATGGTGCCCGACCCCTGAATGGTGTGGCCGGTGTCGTTCATGAGAATCTCAGTACCGTAAGTTCCCTGCACAAAGGTGTTGTTGAGCATCAGTGAACCCGTGCCCTTGCCGCTTCCCAGGTCGAAGGTGGAACCGTCGCCGTTCAAAACCAGGTTCGCGCCGTTGATGCTGCCCGCGGTAATGCTGCCGTCGTTGTTGAAAAAGGCCGTGGCGCCGGTAGGAGCCGTCAAAGTCAGAGTTCCACCATCATTCACCGTCACCATCCCCTGGTTGTTGAATGCGGGCGCGGACAGAGAAGTCCCCTGATAACTGGTGGTATCCCAAGTAAGCGTGGCGCCGCTCGCCACCTCCATCACGCGGGCGCTGCCGTTGAGGACACCGGGGCTGGAGGAGAGCCCGCTTGGGCTTATGTCCAAAGAGCCCGAGGCCACGTTCACTGTGCCCTTATTGATGAAGTCGAGGCTGGAGATGACCGAGAACCCGCTCACGTTGGTGATGGTGTGACCGGTGTCGTTGATGAGCAGCTCATTGCCGTAAGTCCCGGATATCGCGGACATGCCGTTGAGTGTCAGCGAACCCGTTTTAGCGACGCTTCCCAAGTCGAAGGTTGAGTTGCTGCCTGCCAACACCAAGCTCGCGCCGTTGATGTTGCCCACGGTAATGCTACCGTCGTTGTTGAAATAGGCCGTCGCGCCAGTAGGGGCCGTTAGAGTCAGATATCCACCATCATTCACCGTCACCGTGCCCTGGTTGTTGAAAGCGGGCGTGTTCAGCGAAGTCCCCTGATAAAAGGTGGTATCCCAAGTAAGCGTGGCGCCGCTCGCCATCTCCATCACGCCGGCGCTGGCGTTGAGGACGCCGGGACGGGAGGAGAGCCCGCTCGGCTGTATGGCCAAGGAGCCCGAGAGGACGCTGACCGTGCCCTTATTGATGAGGTCGAGGCCAAAGATCGACGAGTCCGAGTTCGCGGTCCCGGCGATGATGGTGTGGCCGGTGTCGTTGATGAGAAGAGTGGTTGAGAAGCCGTATATCGAGGAGGAGCCGTTGAGCGTCAGCGAACCCGTGCCACCGTTGCTTCCCAGGTCGAAGGTTGAATCGCCGCCCAACTCCAGGGACGCGCCGCTGCTGCTGCCCAAGGTTATGCTACCGTCGTTGTTGATAAAGTCCGTCGCAAGATGGGTCTGCCAAGCCCACCCTCCACCATCATCCACCGTCACCGTGCCCTGATTGTTGAAAGCGGGCTTGGAAAGCGAAGTCCCCGGATAATCGCTGGCATCCCAATTCATCACGGCGCCGCTCGACACCTGCATCACGCCGCCGCTGCCGTTGAGGAGGCCGGGACGGGAGGAGAGCCCCGACAGGGCTATTTCCAAACTGCCCGAGGCCACATTCAGCGTGCCATTATTCGTGAAGTCGAGTGAAGCCATCGCCGAGTAGCTGGTCGAGATGATGGTGTGGCCAGTGTCGTTGATGAGAAGCTCGTTGGCGGAATATCCGAGTATCGAGGAGTTGAAGAGCGTCAGCGTACCCGTGCCAGCGGCGCTTCCCAGATCGAAGGTTGAACCGTTGCCGACCAGACTCAATTCGAAGCGGCCGTTAATGTTGCCGTCGTTGTTGAAATAGGCCGTCGCGTTGTTCGGAACCAGCAATTCCAGAACGGCAAAACCGGGCGCGTTCCCCACCGTCACCGTGTTCTGGTTGTTGAAAGCGGGCGCGGACGAAGTCCCCTGATAACTGGTCGTATCCCAAATCAGCGTGGCGCCGTCCGCCACCTCCATCAAGCCAGCGCCGCCGTTGAGGACGCCGGGACTGGAGGAGAGCCCGCTAGGCTGCATGCGCAAGGAGGCCGAGTTTACGCTCACCGTGCCGTTGTTGATGAGGTCGAGGTTGGAGATATACGATGATCCGCTTCCGTTGATGGTGTGGCCGGTGTCGTTGATGAGAAGCTCAGTGCCGCTCTCCCCGAGTACAGAGGAGCCATTGTTGAGCGTCAGCGAACCCGGGCCAGCGACGCTTCCCAGATCGAAGGTCGACTTGCCACCTTGCAATTCCAGGCTGGCACTGTTGATGCCGCCCACGGTAATGCTACCGTCGTTGTTGAAATAGGCCGTTGTGCCGGCAAGGGCCGTCAAAATCAGAGACCCATCGTTATTTACCGTCACCGTGCCCTGGTTGTTGAAAACGGGCGCGGCAAGAGTCCCTGGGGATTCGGTGGCATCCCAGTTGAGCATACCGTTGATGGTTGCCGTCATCATGTTGTTGTTGGTCACGGTCTGGCCGACGCCGGGTCGGAGGACCAAATCGCTTTCGCCGCCGGTGGCGCTAATGGTGCCGCCGTTGATGATCGTCAGGTTGTTGATGCTGCCCGTGCCCGAGATTATGTTGTTGATGTTGTTGAGTGTCTCGTCACTATTGGCGCCGTAGATTCCGGTGTGAAACTGCCCCGGGACTCCGGCGGCCAATGTGATTTGGCCTCCTCCCGAGAGAGAAAAGGTGCTGCCGTTCCCGCCATCGTTCAACACCAGCGAGGCGCCGAAGCTGAAGTTGATGGTGCCGGAGTTGATCTCGGTGCCGTTGGCGGTCGGCCCTGCGCCCGAGATGTTGATCGTCAGGGGGCTGAAGTCATTCCAATTAATGGTCCCGGCGTTGACCAGGGTGCCGCTGTTGGCGTACGGGGACGTGGCGTCGCCAATGGTCAGCACCGATCCATCATTCCAAAGCGTCTCGCCGGTGCCCAACGTCAGGGTATCGATCACAATCACCGGGGCTAAGCCATTGAAATTGATCGTGTCGCTGCCCGTGCCGTTGATCACCGCATCATAGTACTTGCCGCCGGCGTTTTGGGGCAGGCCGTTGTCCCAGTTCGCGGCGTTGTTCCAGAGCCCAGTCCCGTCGGTCCAATTGTCGATGATCTGGGCGCGCGCCGTGCCGGCACCCATGAACAAAAGAGACGCCGTCGCGAAAAGAACCCTCATCCAGCAGGCCACTCGCGGCCGCCGCTTTTCCCTGTTTGCACCCAAGCTCATCATTTCATCACCTCTCGAATCTGGCGTCGTCATGGAAACTCCCTATTGCGGAAAAGCTCAGCCTTTCCGTGCGCCAATACGAAGAAACTTCTTCTCTTAGCTTTCCGCACATCAGGGCGGCAGAGCCGCTGCAAGAATTAGACGTGACACGACACTAGAGATCGCTCCGCCGCAGCGCACAACTGTTGGTGACCAACCGTCCTGCTATCGTCAGGGGCCCAGCCCAACCCGGGGACTAATCCTACGGCACTCGGGCCGTGTTGCTCCGACCGCCGGCCTGGAGTATAATCGCCTCGGTTCGGGAGGCTTCCACAAGCCAGCATCCTTTTTTGTCGGTCAACAGAAGTTAGCCGGGTAGTGCGAGGAAGTCCTTCCAAAGCCCTGGAAAAATTCTTACAAATTTCTTACCACGCCTATGAGTGGGCAGGTCAAGCAGTTGCACACTTTCGGCCCCTTCGTTCTGGACGCCGGCCAGCGCCTCCTGTTGCGCGATGGCCAGCCGGTTCCGCTAGCACCTAAGGCGGTTGACATCCTCCTGGTGCTGGTCGGTAACGCCGGACGCCTGGTTGAAAAACAAGAACTGATGAGGCAGGTCTGGCCTGATACCTTTGTGGAGGAGGGGAACCTCACCAAGAACATCTTTGTTCTGCGGCAGGCGTTGGGGAACCGGGATAGCGGGCGGGAGTACATCGAGACAGTGCCGAAGCGCGGCTACCGGTTTGTAGCCCCCGTGGCTGCTGTCGTGTCCAATGGCGAGGGGCCGGCGACCAAGACGGAGCCGCCGCTGCCCGCGGTTGCGACTTCCGCCAGGGACCGAAACGCTCTCCCCGTCATGCCTCCGACGGCCGGTTCCAAGGTTGGCAGCGGTACGGAACACCGGCCTTGGCGGCGGGCCGTTCTTCTGGTGGCTGTGGCTCTGGCAGTGGCGGGAGTCTGGCTTTGGCTTTCTCCATCACCGCCGCCCACCGTACTCAGGATCAAGCAGATTACGCATTTCGGCCGGGTCGATCCACCCTCTCGATTGGTGACGGATGGGACGCGGCTCTACTTCGTGGAGAGGAAGGGAGGCCGCAACACGCTCGCCCAAGTCCCAGTCGAGGGAGGCGAGCCGGTCCCAGTGCCTACACCGTTTCCCAACACCGCGCTTTATGGCATCTCCCCCGACCATTCGGAGCTTCTCGTGGGCAGCTACACCGGTGACGAGGATGATGTCCCGCTCTGGATGGTGCCTACAACAGGAGCGTCGCCGCGCCGCCTCGGGAGCGTAATCGGTCACGACGCGGCTTGGTCCCGCGACGGGCAGAAGATTGCGTATTTCTCCGGCTCCGGCCTCTACGTGGTTAAGCCTGACGGCTCGGACTCCCGCAAGCTCGCGACAGCCGAAGGCAAGGGATGGCTCTCACGCTGGGCGCCCGACGGACAGGCCTTACGCTTCAGCGCCTGGGCAAACGAAGTGTGGACACTCGCACTTTGGGAGGTCGATCCCGAAGGCAGTAATCTTCATCGTTTGCTGGCTGGGTGGAGAGAGCCCCCAGCCGGTTACGGAGACGGAGAATCCGACGGCGACTGGACGCCGGACGGGAATTACTTCGTGTTTCGCTCCACCCGCGCCGGCTTGGCCAGCATCTGGGCAATCTCTGAAACGGGCAGATTCCTACGCCGGCCCTCACGCGCTCCTGTCCAGCTCATGACCACAGACTCCAGCCTATGGACTGTACTAGCCGCCAAGAACAGAATCTTCTACACGGGGGATAAAGAGGTCCGGGAATTGGCGCGCTACGACGCGCGATCGAAACAGTTCGTTCCTTATCTCCCCGGAGTCCGGGCGCGCGACGTCGACTTTTCCAGGGACGGTCAGTGGGTAGCTTACGTCGTGCCGAACATGCAGCAATCCATCCTCTGGCGGAGTAGGGCGGACGGCAGCGACAGACAGCAACTCACATTTCCTCCCATGAACGCAGGGCAGCCCCGGTGGTCTCCTGATGGAAAGGAGATTGTCTTTCTTGGGGGTGTACCGGGAAAGCCGGGGGAGATCTTCCTGGTCTCATCCGGGGGAGGCGAGCCGGAACCCGTGACCACGTTCTACAGCGTCTACCCCGACTGGTCTCCCGGCGGAGACTCCTTGTTTTTCACCGGACGGATCCCTGCCTCCCCGAGCCACTTGGCCGGACCGAGCATCATCGGGCCGGAACAGGAGGGCACCTACCAGATCGACTTGAAAACCAGGCGGTTTTCCGTTTTTCCTGGGGCGGAAGCTCTAAAAGCCTTGTCCTGGTCGCCGGACGGACGTTATCAGGTTGCCCAAACCCGGGACAACCGAAAGCTGATGCTCTTCGACTCTCAATCAAAGCGGTGGTCTGAACTCTTCCGCGCCGAGGTTGTCCGGGCGGGTCTCTGGTCGCACGATAGCCAGTACGTTTATACGCAGGATTTATCCGGAGGCGTCAGCCAGCCCATCTTTCGAGTGCGGATCAGCGACGGCAAGATTGAGCGCATTGCGACGTTTGAACAGATTCTGCGGGCGGACGTCCGGAACTACTTTCTGGCCGGCTTGGCACCGGATGACTCTCCAGTGGTCTCGCTGGTTCTCAGCCACTCAGACATTTATGCGGTTGATCTGAACCTTCCCTGAGCCGGGAGAACCGACCTCCCGCCCGGGGGGAGGACTACGGACAAGACACGAAGTTTGCGTGTTTTCACCCCGGCTCCTGACTCCTGCCTTTCGGGTGTAAGATAACTGCACTATGAATCGACAACGAATTGTACGGGTAATTGTGGGTGTGTTTGTTTTCCTCCTGATTTTCGGACCCTTGTTCTCCAACGGCATCGATCTGCTGGTGGACTGGATCTGGTTCAACCAGGAAGGCTTCCGAATTCTCTACACCACGGTCCTGAAGTCGCAGATCTTCCTCAGCGGCTTGGCGGGTCTCGGCTTCATGGTGATCGTGGGCGCCAATCTCCTTCTCGCGCGCCGGTTGGCCCGGCATCGCGGATTTCAGGTCCACGACGGGACGATCGAGGTCCCCGGACTCGAGCGGCTGGGGGCGATCCTGGGCTGGCTGGTCTGGGCCGGCGTGCTGCTGGTGGGCTTCTTCACCGGCGAGTGGGCGCAGACGCACTGGATGGAATACCTGCTGGCGCAGCATCCGGTGCTGATGGGACAGGCCGACCCGCTGTTCGGGATCGACCTCAGCTTCTACCTCTTCCGCCTGCCCTTCGTGTGGTTCCTTTATCACTTTGTGATGCTGGTGTTGATCGCCTGCCTGCTGAGCGCGCTGTTCCTCTACTTCATCGAGGGCGGCGTGTGGGTAACGCAGCGCGGTCCTGCGCTCAGCCGCGAGGCGCGAATCCACCTGATGGCGGTGGCGGCGCTGATTTTCGTCGCCATCGCTTACCGCTTTCGCCTGGCGATGTACGACCTGCTGTACTCGCCGCGCGGGCAGGTTTTCGGCGCCGGCTATACGGACGTGGCGGCCACCCTGCCCGTCCTACGCATTCTGCTGGTTCTCTCCTTGCTGGCGGCGGTAGCCTTCGTGGCGGCGGGAATCCGCAGCGGTCGCGGCAGCCTCCGGCCCGCGCTCTGGAGCCTGGGCCTGCTGGTGGTGGTGGGCATAATCGGCGGCGAAATCTATCCCGCGATCATCCAGAGCTACATTGTGGCGCCCAACGAGCTCGATAAGGAGCGTCTCTACATCGCCCGCGCCATTGAATTCACCCGCAAGGCTTACGCCCTGGACCGCTTTGAGGAGCGCAACTTCTCCGCCGTCGAGGACCTCACGCTCAACGCGGTGCGGTCCAACGACGCCACCATGCGCAACGTCCGCCTGTGGGACCACACTCCGCTCAAGACCACTTTTGGCCAGCTCCAGGAGATCCGCACCTACTACGATTTCCTTCACGTCGATAACGACCGTTACTGGATCAACGGGACGTACCGGCAGGTATCGCTCTCGCCCCGCGAGCTCACCGCCTCCAGCTTGCCCAACCGAAGCTGGATCAACGAACACCTCACCTACACGCACGGCTACGGCCTGTGCATGAGCCCAGTGAACGAGATCACGTCCGACGGCTTGCCGGTCTTTTTCATCAAGGACATTCCGCCGGCGTCGAGCATCCCCCCCATTCGCATCGCCCGGCCGGAGATTTACTATGGCGAGCAATCGAACGAGTACTGCTTTGTGGACACGCGCAACAAGGAGTTCGATTACCCCTCCGGCAGCCAGGACGTTTACGCCACCTATCAAGGGACAGGCGGAGTCACGGTGGGAAACGTGCTCCGGCGCCTGCTCTTCACCGTGAAGTTCGGCGAGCTCAACATCCTGCTCTCCAGCGACATTCGCCCCGAGAGTCGCTTGATAATTTATCGCCAGATCATCGACCGCGCGTCTCGTCTCGCCCCCTTCCTACGCTTCGACACCGACGCCTACCTGGTGATTACCCAAGACGGGGCGATGGTGTGGATGCTGGACGCCTACACCACTTCCGAGAAGTATCCCTATTCTGAGCCTACCGGCGACCTCGGCAACTACGTTCGCAATTCGGTGAAGGTCACCGTCAACGCCTACGACGGCCGGGTCCACTTCTACATCAGCGATCCTACCGATCCCTTGATCCAGGCTTACGCGCGGATCTTTCCCGGTGTTTTCGAGCCGCTCGACGCCATGCCCGAGGACCTGCGGTCGCACATCCGCTATCCCATCGATTTCTTCTCCATCCAGGCGGCGAAGTACGCGGCCTACCACATGACCGACCCCCGCGTTTTCTACAACAAGGAGGACCTGTGGCGGGTGGCGCAGAGCGGCGGGGCCAGTTCCAACAGCGGGCAGGCGATGCCTCCTTATTACACCATCATGAAGCTGGCCGAGGTCGGCACGCGGGAAGAGTTCATCCTCATGGTGCCCTTCACGCCGCCGCGCAAGGACAATATGATCGCCTGGATGGCGGCGCGCTGCGACGCCCCCAACTACGGCAAGGTGCTGGTGTTCGCCTTCCCCAAGCAGAAGCTGATTTACGGACCGCAGCAGATCGAATCACGCATCGACCAGGACCCCACCATCTCGCAGCAGTTGACTCTGTGGGGGCAGGGCGGGTCGAAGGTGATCCGCGGCACGCTGCTGGTGATCCCGGTGAACAATTCGGTGCTGTACCTGGAGCCCCTCTACCTCAGCGCCGAGGCGGGCGGCGCCCTGCCGCAGTTGAAGCGCGTCATCGTAGCCTACTCGGACAACGTGGTGATGGAAGCGACGCTCGACGCCGCGCTCTCCCGAATCTTCGGCGGCACTGTCTCCTCCAGTGCGCCGACGGGCAATGCGGCCACCGCGGGTCAATCCCCGTCGGCCCCGTCGGCCCCATCGGGCGCGGCCGACTTGCAGGCGCTCGCTCGCCAGGCGAATCAGCACTACGAGCGCGCGCAACAATTGCTGCGCCAGGGTGATTGGGCCGGGTACGGCGCGGAAATCAAACAGTTGGGCGAGGTCATCAAGCGCATGGCGCAAGCTCAGCCGCCGAAGTGAGGGGCGTCAGAAAGAGATTCCAGATTCAAGATTCCGGATTCAAGAGCAAGATCAGGAATCTTGAGGGTCTTGGTGTTGAATTCCGGATTGCAAGAGCAAGATCAGGAATCTTGGCGGTCTTGGTGTTGAATTCCGGATTCCAAAGCGAGGTCAGGAATCTTGAGGGTCTTGAATCCGGAATCCGGAATCTGGAAATGTTTGTCGCGAAGGTCGACACGCTGCCGACAGGTCTTGGTCCTGAATCCGGAATCCGGAATGTTTTGTCCTGAACTTGGGGAGATTCGCAGACACGTAACCTGGAAGGGGGGCTTCAATGAAGTACGAGCGCTTCGAGCAACTTCCCGTCTGGCAAGCGGCCATCGATCTGGCGGTCGAGGTGTACGAACTGACAGAGAACCCCGCCTTTCAATGACGATATTCTCTGCGCGACCAGATCGAGCGCGCCGCGGTCTCGGTTTCCAACAACGTTGCCGAAGGGTTCGAGCGGGGCACCAATCAGGAGCTCTTGACCTTCCTCTATATCGCGCGCGGCTCAGCCGGCGAGGTTCGCTCGATGCTGTGCCTGCTGGCGAAGATTTCCCTTTTCGCTGGTCTTGAGTCCGAGATCCGGAATCTGAAATCGAGAACCGAAAGCATCTCCAAGCAAATCGGCGCCTGGACTCGAATGCTGCGCGACTCGGAGCTGAAGGGTCAGCGCTACGTGAGCGAAAGACGCGCCGTGCCGACAAGTCAGCGCACGATCGCGCCGAGTTCCTCAAGGAGCTGGAACGTATTCGGAACGGAGGTAAACCTTGCCAGCCACAGTGATGTTTCCAGCCGCGGTACCCTCCCAGCCGTAGTGATCCTCCAGCCGAGTGATGTTCGAGCCGCGGTGGCGTTTCCAGCCGTAGTGATTCCAGCCGTATCGATGCTCCAGCCGTAGTGATGTTTCCAGCCGCGGTCCCCTCCCAGCCGTAGCGATGTCCCAGCCGAATGATGTTCCAGCCGCGGTGATGTTTCCAGCCGTAGTGGTGTCTTCAGAATCGAGCGACAGACAACACCTCGGCGTTTCCACAGATGACAGCAGACAAACCGCTTACCGGTTTGTTTACTGAGGAGCCGGCACAGCGTGATGTCACACGCTGAACCTTGATCTTGCAATCCTGTACCCTCAATCTTAAATATCTTGAATGTTTTTGAGTCTTCAATCCCGAATCTTCAATTTTGAATCCAGAATCAATCTTCAATCCCGAGTCTTCAGATCTTGAATCCAGAATCTTGAATCCTCAATAATCTTCAATCTCGAATCTTGAATGTTGCGAGCCAAGGGGCTGAAGTCCAAGGGTGAGGGGCATTTGAGCCGGATCAACACCATTCTCCGAGGCATATGATCGCCGAGGGCAAGAGCGGCTGGTAAACAGCAGGGACAAAAGAAATTGCCAAGCGGCCAGATTCTCAAGGAACCTCAAACTTACTCCTGGTCCCTGGCTCTCCGCGTCTTTGACTCCTGCTTCCTACCCATTACCGTGGTAAGATGAATGCATGGCATTGGCTCGCTCTAAAGTCACCGCGCAAGGTCAGATTTCCGTGCCCGCGGAAGTGCGCCGGAGACTCGGGATCGGCCCCGGATCGGTTCTGGAGTGGAATCAAGAGGGCGAAAAGATCGTGGTGCGGCGATCGGCGCGATACAGTTGGGAGGATGTCCATCGGGCTCTTTTCCCGGATCGGCACCCCAGGCCTCGCACACTCGCTGAACTGAAGCAGGGAATCAGGCGGTATGTGCGGGAGCGGCATGCGCGCCGTTGATACTAACGTCCTCGTTCGACTGCTCACGCGGGACGACGCCAGGCAGGTTGCGACCGCCACACGCTGGGTGGAGGGTGGCGTATGGGTCTCCGTCCTGGCGCTCGCAGAAGCAGTCTGGGTCCTTTCGGCCGTCTATGAACGTGGCCCCGCTGAGATTGCTTCGGCGGTTGAAACACTCCTTAACCATAAGGACCTCACCTTACAAGATTCGGACATCGTCGCCGCCGCCCTGGTGCAATTCCGCCAGCGGCCGGCAGTGAGTTTTTCCGATTGCCTCCTGCTCGAACTGGCCCGGAAAGCTGGACATTTGCCACTGGGCACGTTCGACCGAGACTTGAGCAAGCTGAATGGAGCGGAGAAACTCTAGGCTCAAATCTCGAGTTTTCCAATCCTGAGTTCCGATCTTGAGAATCCTAAGTCTCGAATTCTCCAATCTTGAGTCTTCGATCTTGAATCCTGAATTCTTCAATCTTGAATCTTCAATCTTGAATCTCGAATGTTTCGGACCGAGGGCTGAGATTCAAAGGTGGGGGGCACCTGAGCCGGATCAACACCATCCTTCCGGAGCGTATGATGGCCGACGGCAAACGCGGCGTCTAACAGCAGGGACAAAGAAGTCCTCCCGAAGAAGATAACGTACCTCCACGAAACAGCAACGGTAGATTCCTACGCCTGCGCGCCCTAACCGCTGTCGCGGTAGCAGAGCTGCCCTAAGCCTAAGGCTTTGTTGCCTGCCCCCATTGAGACAGCACGCCTCGCCCTCTCAAGGGGCTCCGCAGGCCAATCCAGGGAAAGCGCGACTACACTGGTCCTTTTGGCCACAGGCGTCGGTATGCGGCGGTCCAGCAGAGCCTCCGTAACGCTGGCGAGCTTTTCGATCCTCAGGTCTCGCCCCGACCCAGTTCGGCATGGAAAAACGGAGGCGGATCTGGCTCTCGGCAAGAAACTCCAGGCCCCTTGCTCTCACGTTTTCTGCAACGTCGCCCAACAAAACACAAAGACTGAATACGGCGACATCTCCCAGACTGGTGCCGGTGTCCTCACGTCTTGCTTCCCAGTAATCGGCTCCCATGGTGTCTTCGATCAGGCGTCTCTTCAGGCGGCGTCCTGCAACGGCGTTTGCCGGGACGACTGTTCGCTCCCGCACCAGCCTTAAGGTGGTGCCTTCCCGATACCGTTGAGTCGACTACCGCAGGAACCGCGCTCGGCCCGAACGAATGTTCATCCAGGTTTTCGGCTGTGTACCACCACTTGGAGGAATGGGTACCCCAGTCCAAGCCGATCCAGATCGTTTTGATTTGATCCGCCACTAGGACCTCCGTTTGTCACCCCGTCTGGTCAGACCGGCTACGAGGCTCATCGGTAGCTTGGGGCTTGCCTCGGCAGTTCTGCCAGCGCGCGGATAATAATGCGAACGGTTGAGCCGTCCCCCCACTGAACCCATGGGCGGGATAGCTTCACCAACTGGCCGGGGAGGATCTCAACTCCGCTCGCCTCATGGAAGGCTCGATCAAAGGGGGTGATCTGATCAAGGTCGCCGCCGAGGGAAAGCCGAAAGCCATTCCTGCAGACGCCGCTAACCAATTGAAATAACTGGAGTGCGCGCTCTCCGTCTTCCTTGGCGTCCCAGGAGGCGAGAAGTAGCACCGCCATACGTTCCAGCGTCACATCGCTGGAGGCGTCAATTTGCATGCTCCTGACATCGGCGACCTTTTTCTGCCCAAGAAACTCTTCGGGCCACTCGCGGGAAGCCATTGGGACAGTCGGGGCGGCTTCACGAAGCATGGTTCGAATCGCATTCTCAAGGCTTAACTTCGACTCCGGCAAAAGTCGAGCCCGGTAGGCCAGAAATTCGGCGTCTCGCAGGCACCCCTTGGATATCAAATCCGTAATCAATACCCCAGGTAATGACGTGAATTGGAACCATTCGCCTTCCATAGCTTCTTCGACCGGCGCGAAGCCTAACCTCTTTCCCAAAGAGTCCACCAGTTCCAGAGCTGCTCCGCAGACCTGGGCGGAGCGGCTCCCGTCCGCTGCAATAAAGGCCAAATCAAGAATACTGTTGATCGCTGCTGTCCTCCTCTGCCTTTGCTGCTTGGTGAGCTTGGGAGGTTCCTGGTCGAGAAACATTTGGGCTGCTCGTTGGATGGTCCTCAGTAAGGCAACAGCAGCTTCATTTCGGAGGACTGTGGGTGCGTTTCGTGAAAGTGCGGTTCCGCTAGGTGCTGTCGCGAGCTTCTTGCCCACGCGGGGCAGTACAGACAGGACCGATTCAACATTCCACACACTCAACTTGGAATCCAAGGCCGTGGCTGGTGCGGAAGCGTCAATTACCTTCTGGGATGTACACAACCTTCCCAAGTTTCGAGCGATGTCCTCCACCGCGAGGGCCTTTGCGATGAGTGTCGCGGTGCAAATTGGTTCGGGGAGCGCAAGTCCGGCCGCCCATCGGCTTCGTAGCTCCCACGCTGGATCCAAGCCGTTAGCCGCATCGGTATCCAAGGGGTGCTTGAGAGCCGCTTTGTCCGATTTGCTGAGCTTTGCGAGGGGCGCGCCAAGGTCTCCAATGATCTTGCGGAACTCGCCTTCCAACTCTTGAGGGGCCATGGTCAAGGAAATTCTATCAGAAACGCAGTCCCGACGCAGCAATTCCCGTGTCGTCGTCGGGTTCGGGCTCACCTTGATGCTTGTCCTCACCCGCGAAATGGTCACCGGAAAGGGCGGGTAGATGGTGGCGTGCCAGTGGTCGGGCAAGAAAATCCGCGTGGTCAAAGCAAAACCGACCTCCTGGTCCATTTTCATGCCATGGCCAGCGCCAGATGCCTGAAGCTGCTTCATCCAGACGGAGCCTCCGCCGGAGCAAGCGTAGCCGGACATGGTCCGCAGGTCCGCGGTTCTTCTTCTGCGAACCCCGAACTCCAAAACCCCGGCGAAAAGTCATCGCTCACTCCGAGAGCCCCGCACGGATCGCGGTGCTGGCATGGGCATCTGATGCCGATCCTATAAATATTCCTCTTGACAGCCATCTTTTGGTACTGTATAATTCTCTTATGCTCGCATTGGACCGGGTAGCCGGGACTCGGGGTTCGGGGTTCGCGGGAAGAAAAGGCGGGGCTCCGGGCTGGATTCGGCGGGTCGGGATTCGAGGGTCGTGACTCGGGACTCCCAGGCAAGAGTCGGAGTCAGGGCCTCGGGGCTCGGAGAAGGAACACTACGCGTTGGGACGGTCCGGTGAAAAGCGGAGCGGAGCCGAGCCGAGAAGGGCACGATGGGAGCGAGAAAAGCAGGGATTGCGCGTGAGAGATGAACGATCGGGAGCAACGGGTTTCGAGATTCAGGTTTCGGAGTTCGCGGGGCGTGACCGTAAATCCGCGAGGACAATCCGTTGATTCTACGATGGTTACTAGCCAAGTGGCTCGCCCCAAGGAGTTCACGACACGCTGAATTGAAAGGACTTACTGACCACGTCTTCAGCCAGCGTTGGGGAAGACTTTTCGGGTTTTGCCGGGGCGACGGAAACGCGGCGACGCCGATCTATTGATTCAACAAGGGTTGTTAGCCAAATGGCGATGGAGAAGGGGAGAGTGCTTGCTCAATCTAAACGACTTGCTAACAGTGCTTCGGCCGAGCCTTATGGGCTTATCTAAGAACGAGCCGGTTTTGAGAGCGCTCTTTTTATGCAAAATCGTACCAAATTCCGAGCATATTCTGCCAAAACTCGGCGGGATATGGCATAAATCGACGTTTTTCGCCACCGATTTTGTGAGAACGCGTCAGGTGGGGCGGCTTGAGAGCCATCCCAATGATCGCGGAACCCAAATTCGCCGGCAGGCCAAAAGTATCTCGCAAGAGCGCTCCAACCCTTGCACGCAGGCGGTCACGAGACTTAACCAGCGGGTCGCGGTTGGTTACCAATATGGTTAAACTGAGAAAAACTAACGGGGAATCTAATTACCATTTTCCCCCTGTGGAAATCGGACTTTAGGGAATAGCCTGTATTGCAAACGAATGGGTTATCTAAACGGCTGTCCGTTTTCGGACGTTTTTTGGGCTACAAAATCGTACCAAAATTTTACCAATTTTACCAAAAACGTGCAGCGAACGGGTTCGAACAGGCAGATAAGGGGTAGATAGAGGGGGGTTTTCGCGACCGATTTTATTAAAACGTGTCAAGTTTGGCGGATCGTGTCAAGCTTAACCGGCAGGCCGCGGCACTGCCGCGCCAACCGTTAATTGAATCGTGCCGGCGGAACGGCCTGACTTTCTGAGGAAGAATCAACTATGAGCTTCTCGACTCATCTGGCTCTGGCTCGGTCGGCAGTAGCGACCGGTATGTGGTGCACGACCGCGGCAACAGGAGGTTTCGCCGCTCCCGCGACCACGGGCCCGGTTGCGTCGGCGGCCACAGCGATGGCGATGGCGTCGGCGTCGGGCAAAGCTGCTTCGGCCGCTTCGCCGAAGGCAGCGAGTTCCGCTGCCCCGGAAGCCAATCCTGCCGATGGCGCTTCCATCGACGCCATCCTGCACGCCGCCTATGACACCATCTCCGGCCCGGCGGGAAAGCAGCGCGACTGGAACCGCTTCCGCTCCCTCTTTATTCCGGGGGCGCGACTGATTCCCACCATTCCCGCCAAAGAGGGGGGATTCACCACGCGCGTGCTCACGCCTGAAGACTACATCACGCACGGTGACGCTTTTTTCGCCAAGAACGGATTTTTCGAGGGGGAGATCGCGCGGCGCACGGAGGAGTTTGGGCAGATCGCGCAAGTCTTCAGCACCTATGAGTCGCGCCACAACGCCGATGATGCCAAGCCCTTCGAGCGCGGCATCAACAGCTTTCAGTTGATGAACGACGGCAAGCGATGGTGGATTGTCACGATTTTTTGGCAGGGAGAAACGCCCCAGAGCCCGATTCCGAAGGAGTACCTGAGCCGGGGAATTGCCGATTGCCGATTGGAAGAAAGGAGACAGGAGTCAGAAGTCAGCATAAGACGCTTTTCATTCTGTCTCCTGACTCCTGTCTCCTGACTCCTTTTTTCCAATCGTCATCCTTCACTTCGTTCAGGACCAATCTGCAATCGGCAATTCTTCGCGCCTCTGGGAGCTTTCCGGACGGGCTTTTAGGCGCGTTTGGCGGCGATATCGCGCGCGATTTCGAGCGTCGTGTCGATTTGGGCCTCGTTGTTGTAAATGTGGCACGACTGTCGGACTCCCAGGTTATCGCCCACGGCGCGCGGGCGCAGCCATTTGCGCGTCCACAGCTCGTTTTCGAGCTTCATGGCCGGCACGCCCTCGATCCGCCAGACGACCACGGCCCCGCACAGTTCGGGATGGACCGGGGAGCTGATCTTGGCGCCGGGGATCTGTTGCAAGCCGGAGCGCAGGCGATCGGCCAGCGAGCGCATCCGCTGGCGGACGCGTTCCGGTCCGATACGGAAGTGGAAGTCGAGCGCGGCATCGAGGCCGGCTTGGAGCGCCGGGTTGCCGGTGCCGTACTGCATGAAGCGATACATGCCTTGCTTATGATCGTCCCACTCGGAACTGCACAGCGTAGTCCAGAAGAGGTCCTGCTTCTCGCGAGGGATGTAAAAAATGCCGTTGCCGGCGGGCGCCAGCAGCCACTTGTGGGGACTGGAGAAGTAGGCGTCGCAACCCATGTCGTGGAGATTGACCTCGACCTGCCCCACCGCCTGGGCGCCATCCACAATGGCGAGGCAGCCGTGCTCGTGGGCCAGCGCGGAAAGGCGCTTTGCGGGCATCACCACCATGGTGCTGGAAATGATATGCGGAAAGGCGAGGACGCGAGTGCGCGGGGTGATCGCCTGTCGGAAGAGGTCCACCAACTGGTCGGGGTCGTTGGCGGGGATGGGAATCTTCACCTGCTTCCACACCGCGCCATCGCGCTTGGCCCGCTCTTGCCAGCCGCAGACGCCGCCCGGGTGCTCCTGGTCGGTGGTGATGATTTCGTCGCCGGCCTTCAGGTCGATACCGTGGGCCACGAAGTTCATGCCGAAAGTGGCGTTCTGGGTGAGGGCAATCTCATCGGCAGAGGCGTTGACCAGCTTCCCGACCTTCTCGCGCAAAGGCGTTTCCGGCGAGTAGCCGCTGATCCAGTTCGGCGTCTGCTCGGTGTAGTCCCAGCGGGTGATGGTCTCCTGGAGCACGCGCATTTCCTCGATGACGCGCTCCAGCACCGGACGCGGCGTCGCGCCTAGCGTCCCGGTGTTGAAGTACGCCTCGCCGGGCGTGATGTAGAACTGGTCGCGAATGCGGTCCCAGAAGGCGGGATCGGAATCGTCCGGCCAGGGTAGGGGCTCGTAAGCGCGAGGTGGCTCGGGGGCGGCGACTGCGGGACGTCCCACGCTGGGCGAGTCCAGAAGTGGGAGCCGCCCAAGAACAGCAGCACCGAGGGATGAGGCAGATAGCGTGGAAAGAAAACCGCGACGTTTCAACATGAGTCAGCCTCCAGAAAGCAGAAGGCAGAAGGCAGTAGGCAGAAAGCAGTCAACCGCCGACGGAAGGCTTGAGGCGGCTTGGACTGCCGGCTGCTTTCTGCCTACTGCCTACTGCCTTCTGCCTACGGTCCTAGGCGATGGCGTCCGCCTCGATTTCCACCAGCATTTCGGGATCGACCAGGCGCGTGACCCCAATCAGGCTGGTGGCCGGTTGGATTCCCGAGTGGATGGTGCCGTCAGCTTGACGCTTCTCACCGAAGATCTCGCCGTGAGCCTTGGCGACCTCTTCCCAGCGTTCCATCTGGGTGAGGAATATGCGGGTGCGCACCACGTTCTCGAGGCCGAGTCCGAGCCGCTTGAGGGCATTCTCGATGTTGCGAATCGCCTGGACGGTTTGCGCGCGGGCGTCGCCCGGAGACAATACCTTGCCGGAAGGGTCGGTCCCGGTAGTCCCGGAAACGTAGACGGCGTCGCCGGCCTGCACGGCGCGGGCGTATCCCGCCATGGGTTCCCAGGGGGTTCCGGAAAATACTTTGCTGCGCTTGACCTTCATGGTGACGCCTCCTTAGTGCGAACCGAAACTCGAAAATGGAAACTAGAAACTCGAGAATTGAAACTGGAAACTGACCGGATAACAAATGCGATGAAGTTTCAAATTTCGAGTTTCCAGTTTCCAGTTTCGAGTCTCGATTTTCTACTTTCGATTCTACCCCTGTTTCTCGAAATAACGGCGGTGCATTTGGGCGGCCTCGGCCAGCCTTCGCCGCCGGCGCCGCTGGGCTTCGCGGTAGAACCGCCTTTCGTCGGCCGTCTGCGGAATCAGCGGCGGAACTGGCTTGGGTTGTCCCTGCGAATCGATGGCCACGTAGGTGACAAAAGCCGAACTGGTCTGACGCCGGTCGCCGGTGATGTAGTCTTCCCGATAGACCCTCACCTCCACCTCCATCGAGGTGTGAAAGGCACGGGTGACCTGGGAGCGCAGCTTGATTATCTCGCCGACGCGGATGGGGTGCACGAAGTCGAGGCTATCGACCGCCGCCGTCACCACCAGGCTACGAGAGTGCCGATGAGCGGCGATAGCGCCTGCGATATCGATCAGGTGCATGACCGTACCGCCCAGAATATTTCCCAGCGGGTTGGCATCGTTCGGCAGCACCACCTCCAGCATTTCGGTCTTCGATTCGGCGGCCGTCCTTCCCTTTACTTTAGTCATCGTGAGAGCCTGATGGACATTGCCGATGGAAAAAAAGGCCAAGGAAGCAGGCACCCAGGCGTCAGGACTGAGGATCAGCGGCGAGTCCCTCTGCCAGCCCTCAGTCCCCAATCCCCTCAGGGTCCCACGAGTTTGCCTTCTTTCGACCGGTCGCCTATACTATTTCACTTGCGGCCTGATTGCAACCTGATTCGAAGCCACATAGGCTGCGAGATGGTGGAAGAGGGGGCCGGAGGGTTGATCCCGCCAAGGCTAGTTGATAGGCTAGTGCAATGGGACATCATCCCCGCGGCGGACGCTTATGGAACAGACCCGAATCGAGTTTCTCGAGGGAAGCCTGCGCTCGGACCCGAACAGCACTTTCGTGCGGTACGCTTTGGCCATGGAGTTCGCCAATGCCGGCCGCAGCGAGGAGGCGTGGACGCACTTCGAACATCTCCTGACACACCATCCTGAGTACGCGGCCGCCTACTACCAGGCCGGCAAGCTCCTCGTGCGGTCGGGGCGCCAAGAAGAGGCGCGGCAGGTCCTGGCCAAGGGGATTGAGGTCACCGGGAAGCAGGGTAATCTCCACGCCCGAAGCGAACTGGAAGCAGCCCTGGAAGAACTCCGGAGCCAGGGTCATTGAGTGATCGAGTGCTTGAGTTTTACTGCGCCATTGAAGCGGAGGAAGTTCGTTTCTTTTGATGTGTCTATGATTCTGGGCGCCGTTGAGCGACAGATTCTGACGCCTGACTGCTGGATCCCGACTCCTCACTCAACAAGATGCCCGCCGAGCCTACTTCCGTGACGCAGTCGCTGACGCGCGAGAAACAGTCTGTGGCTAGGACCTCGGTGGTGGTGGCGGGCGTGCTTACCGCCCTCAAAGTCGCAGTGGGCGTACTGACGGGCAGCCTGGGAATCCTCTCGGAGGCGGCGCACTCGGCACTCGACCTGACGGCGGCTTTGGCGACCTACTTTTCAGTGCGGGTGGCCGATCTCCCCGCGGATGAGAGCCATCCCTTCGGTCACGGCAAAGTCGAGAACCTTTCGGCGCTCCTCGAGACTGCCCTGCTCCTGGTCACCTGCGCTCTCATCGTGGGCGAGGCCTTGCGCCGGCTTTACGTGCGTCATGCGGACGTGAAGGTCTCGCTCTGGGCCTATGGCGTAATGTTGGCGTCGATGGTGGTGGACACGCTGCGCGCGCGCGCCCTTTCGCGCGTCGCCCGGAAATACAACAGTCAGGCTTTGGAAGCGGATGCCCTCCATTTCTCCACGGATGTGTATGGTTCGGGCGTGGTAGTCCTGGGGCTGGTGATGGTCCAGGCGGCGGAGCGATGGAAGCTTTCGGCCCTGGGGGCCGCAGATCCGATTGCCGCCCTGTTCGTGGCGGGGATTTCTATCGGCATTAGCCTGCGGCTGGGCAAGAGGACTGTTGATGCCCTGGTCGATGCAGCGCCGAAAGGCGTCTCCGATCGGATCACGTTGGCGGTCTCGCAGGTTCCGGGGGTGCTGCACCAGGATCGCATCCGTGTTCGGCAGAGCGGCGGTCGCTTGTTCGTTGACTTGCGCTTGACCCTCCAGAGCAACGTCCCGCTGGAACACGCCCAGGCGGTTGCGGACTCGGTCGAGGCCAAAGTGCTCGAACTTTTCCCGACCGCGGACGTCGTGGTCCATGCCACACCACGCGTGCCGGCCTCGAACGAGTTGATCGAGCGAATTCGCGCCATCGCCAACCGGCGCAATTACCAGGTCCACGATGTCTCGGCTTACGAGGTGGACGGGCGCGTTAACGTGAGCCTCGATCTGGAACTCGATCCCGGCCTGAGGCTCGACGAAGCCCATGGCTGGGCTACCGACCTCGAAGGCGAAATCCAGCGAGAGATCCGCGAGGTGGGGGACGTCAACATCCACCTTGAGCCGCGCATCGAGCAAGTGGAGAGCGCTGAGGCTACTGAGAATGTCGCCGGACGGATGGAACGGAAGCTCGAGCGGGTGGCCCGAGGGGTAGCAGGTGTACTCGATTGCCACGCTGTGGAGGCGCATCAGGTCGGTCCGAGCGTGGTCGTCAGTTTGCACTGCACCTTGGATCCGGACCTCCCCGTGACACGGGTGCACGAGATAACCGAAGACCTGGAGTTTCGGTTCCGCAGGGCCTTTCCCCAGATCTCCAGGGTTAACATCCACGCTGAGCCAAGGTCCCCTTCCTGACCGGCTTCGAGGTCCGGGCTTCAATGCCTCTGTAGTATAATGACTGATTGCGGTCCTTCGAAGGGCCGCTGTCAAGTTACGTTGGTTGACGAATAGGATGCGATTACCTCGCCGGCGATTCCTCGGATTCTCGACCGTTCTCTTTGGGAACAGGTTGTTGGAAGCGCTAACCACACCGCTGCGCCGATGGACGGGGCCGCTGGTGGTCGATGCGGGGGGGACTTCGTCCCTGCTTTCGTCCGGACTGGCGGCGCCTAGGCCGGACGAGGGTAATGCAGTAACGTACGTCGATGTGGCCAAGGAAGCGGGGTTGACGGTTCCCAACGTTTGGGGCGGCGTCGATCACAAGCGGTACATCGTGGAGGCCAAGGGCAGCGGCATCGCCTTCTTCGATTACGATATGGACGGCTGGCTGGACGTCTACATGACCAACGGCCTGCGTCTCCCGCCGGACGACAAGTGGCCGGCAGGCCAGGAACCGAAGTCGCACCTGTTCAAGAATAATCGCGACGGCACCTTCACCGACGTGACGGAGAGGTCGGGCCTCGGGCAGGTTGGCTGGCAAACCGGGATTTGCGTCGGCGACTACGATAACGACGGCGTGGACGACATTTTCTGCGGCTTCTGGGGACACAACGCGTTGTTCCACAACAACGGCGACGGGACCTTCACCGACGTCAGTAAGCAGGCCGGCGTCTACAACGAGCGCGTTCGCTGGACCTCCGGCTCCATCTGGATCGACTACGACCGCGACGGCCGGCTCGACCTCTTCGTGGCCAATTACATGGAGTTCGACATCACCAAGGTGCCGGCGCCAGGCCAGACCGGTTATTGCCAGTGGAAAGGCATTCCGGTGATGTGCGGGCCTCGCGGTCTGCCGGGCGGCACCAACCTCCTTTTCCACAACAACGGCGACGGCACGTTCACCGACGTTACCGAGAGGGCCGGCATCCTGAAACCCGGCCCCCGCTACTCCATTACGCCGGTGGCCTATGATTTCGATAACGACGGCTGGCCCGACATCTACGTGACCGTCGATTCCGAGCCTAGTATCCTGTATCACAACAACAAAGATGGCACGTTCACCGACACCGCCGTGATGGCGGGCTGCGCTTACAACGAGGACGGACAGGAGCAGGCCGGCATGGGCGTGGGCGTGGCCGATTACGATGGCGACGGCTACCTGGATATCTTCAAGACCAACTTTGCCGACGACACCTGCGACTTGTATCGCAACAACGGCGATGGCACCTTCACCGACACCACGTTCGTGGCCGGATTGGGCGTCAACACCCAGTACGTGCAGTGGGGTTGCGGTTTTGTCGACTACGACAATGACGGCTGGCCGGACATCATCCAGATCAACGGCCACGTCTACCCGGAGATCGAGAAGTTCAACCTCGACGCGCACTTCAAGATGCCGCGACTGATCTACCACAATCTGGGGAACGGGAAGTTCAAGGACGTGTCAGCGGAGATGGGACCCGGCATCAGCGAGCGCTTCTCGAGCCGCGGCGCCGCCTTCGGCGACTACGACAACGACGGCGATATCGACGTCCTGGTGCTGAACATGAACGATCCGCCCTCGCTCCTGCGCAACGACGGCGGCAACAAGAACAACTGGATCAAGATCAAGTTGATCGGCACCCGCTGCAACCGCACGGCCGTCGGGGCTCGGGTGCGGGTGGTGACCGGCAAACACGCGCAGATCGACGAGGTTCACACCGGCGGCAGTGTCATGTCACAGAGTGACCTCCGGCTCCACTTCGGCGTCGGCCAGTTGAAGAAGATCGACCTCATCGAAGTGAAATGGCCTACCACCGGGACCATCGCGGGGAAGACGGAGAAGTTCACCGACGTCGAGGTGAACCAGATTCTGACCATCAAAGAAGGCGAGGGAATCATCAAGGCGGACAAGGTGAAGTAGAAGATAGGGAACAGGGAACAGGTTACAGGGAACAGAAGAAGGGATTCCTGCAAGACCTATCGATAGGCTACGTGACCCACGGCTGCTGTCCCCTGTAACCTATTCCCTATCCCCTATGATCTTCCGGCATAGTCGGATGAGGCGGGCGTGGGGAATGCTCCGGCTGGGCGGGAGCATCACCAGTTCGCCTTCGCGGAAGCTGCTGTAGTACCAGCGGGCAAGGAGGGCCAGATGCTCCCAGGGCGGAACCTTGCGGGGGCGGCTCGCCGGACCATTCGTCCCCATCGTCTCGTATGCGCCTGTGGTCGGCGCCAGCTTGTCCAGCAGGTCGCGCAACTGTTGGTCGAGCGGCACGGGCGACGCGACCTTCTCGTCGAGCAGCAGCGAGACGGGGCCGCGTAATTCGCCGGCGACGATGCGGAAGAACGCCACACTTTTCGGCTCCGCGCCGCGCTGGAGGATGAGGGCGTGCAGGTCGGAGAGGTTGCGCACCAAGCCGGGCTTCAGCCGCAGCACTTCGTGCACCTTCTCGATCCGGCGATGCGTCTTGGCGGCTTGCTCGAACTCGAGTTGGTCCGACGCTTGCTCGCGCTCCGCTTGCAGGATGCGGACCAGCGTCTGGCCTTCGGAATCGAGGAAGCTGGTCACGCGGTGGAGTTCGTCCTGATACTCGCCGTCGGTGCAGCCCTGGAAGCACGGCGCCAGGCACATCTGCATCTGGGAGTAGATGCAGCCGGGATGTGAGGGGTCAGGGTTGAGGTCTTCGACGCAGCGGCGGATCTTGAAGAGGTCGAGGAACTCGGCGGCAAAGTGCTCCGCTGCCACCCGCGACGGAAACGGGCCGTAGTAGAGTGAACCGTCCTTGGAGGGGCGACGCGTCGGGTAGCAACGCGGGAAGCGGTTGCGCAAGTTTACCTTGAGCAGCGCTGGTGGCCGCAAACGCAGGCGCTGGCGGTAGGCCTGCGGGTAGTAGTGCTTGTTGAGCTGGTAGAGCAACCAGCGCGCCTCGAAGCTCGATCCCACCCGCTGGTAGCTGATGCGGCGAGTGACGCCGCGCAGGCTCAGCATGATCGAGCGGCGACGGGGCGGCGTGCCGGGTGGCGACGGTGTGTCAGCCGCACCCGCTGTGGGCGCCGAAGCCGACGGTCCGCCGGGTTCGCGTCGACCGAGCAGTCGCACCAGCCGTCGATGCAGGTCGGCGGTGCGGCTCAAGTACGGCCGAGTGCCGGCATCATCAAAGAAAAGGGCAAACACCGCCGGTACGCGTGGGAAGGCATCAAAGAAGGCCGCGTCGTCACCGTCAGAGTCACCCGCACGATCTGGGTGGCTCGAGGAGTGAGGATCGAACGGAACCGAGATGGCGAGTTCCATGGCAGGAGACGCAGCCCAAGGGTCAAGAGTCAGCATAGCACTGATGTCGGGGGAAGGTATGAGTGACGACGAGCCCGCAGGGAGTGAGTCAAAGCGGAGGTGGGCCGCGACCACGCCAGTGTACCTGGGAGCACGCTGCTCTCTTCGTACCCGAGAGGGAGTTGCAGATCGAGACGATCTGCGACTTGATTCCGACGCACCCGCCGGCGCGCTCGTCGCCGAGCTCTGTTGCGGTGAAGGACTGCTCGCGCAGGCGATCCTCTTGCGGCACCCCAACTGCCGCATCCTGGCGCTGGACGGCTCACCGGGTATGCTGTCGCGGGCATCAGAGCGCCTCGCCGAATTCGGTGGCCGGGTTGAGTTGCGTGAGTTCGATCTGGTAGACACCGGATGGCGTCACTTCGCAGAGCCGCTCCACGCGGTGGTCTCGTCGCTGACCATTCACCACCTCGACGGCGAGCAGAAGCAGGGCCTGTTCCGCGACGTCGCCGCCGCCCTTGCGCCGGGCGGAGCCTTTATCATCGCGGACCTCATTCAGCCGCGCGGGCAGTTGGGTGTGAAGGTCGCCGCCCGCCAGTGGGACGACGCGGTGCGCGAGCGTTCGCTGCGCGAGCGCGGCGACCTCTCCGGCTTGGCGAAATTCCTGGAGTTGGACTGGAACGATTTCTCCAGCTCGGAGCCTAGCCCCATCGACAAGCCATCGCCCCTGCCGGATCAGTTGCTTTGGCTGGAGGCGGCGGGGCTCACTGAGGTGGATGTTTACTGGATGAAAGCGGGCCACGCGATCTTCGGCGGCCGCCGACCGTAGGCCGGACCGAGGGTCGGGATCAATCGACGAGGCGCGGCAATTCTGCCGGCAAGGCCGGGGCAAGCCCCGGCCTCAATCCGACTGTTCGAGGGCGCGGAGGTACTCCACCACCGACTCACTCCAGCCGTCGATGTGGGTCCACGCGCCGTAGCCGACCCCATTCTTGAAGCTGGCCACGTTGATCATGGTCCCGCGCCCCTTGGGGCTGGGGACCGAGTCGTGCGCCTGCTCGTCGGTGATGACGATGACCCGGTCGCATGGCTCCTCCAGCCGCGCCAGCGCCGCGCCGAGATAGGTGGCGTTGTGGCTCTGGCTGCGGTCGATCGCATCGCGCAGCGCGAAGCCGCGCCGTGGGGGGACGGCCACCAGGCGATCGGAGAAGCTGTAGACGCTCACCGTCTCCGCCACCTCGCGCAGCAGGATGGCAAGACCGTAGGCAGCGTCGGTGCGCAGCATCTCCGAGCGGCGGGAGAGCGGCGCCGTCATGCTGCCGGAAACATCCACCAGTAGCACAGTCTTGCCGGGCAGCTTCTCCTGCGAGCGCACGGAAGCGAGCATCGCCGCTTCCAGCGCCTCCTCCCACTCCGGGACATAACGCGCCGCCGCCAGGAAGCGGAAAGGCAGCACCCGCGCCGTGCTCATGGAGCGAAGCGCGCCGAGAACGAGCTCCTCGCTCACGCCGGCCTGCTTCATGTTGCGCAGGTTGCGCAGCAGAGCCAGCCCGCCGAGCTTGCGCTCGCGGATCAGCCGCTCCCACGCCGCGCGCTTGTCGGCACCGGAGGAGAGCGCCACCTCCCACGTATCCGGCGTCGCCAGCTCGCCACGCACCAGCCGCTTCCACACTTCGGCTTGAGCCTCGTCGCGAGGCTTGGCGTGGCAAAGGAAGAGTACGTCGCGCAGCTTGACGGGCTGGGCGCGATCGTACTTGGCCAGCGCGTACTCGTCGAACTTGGTGAACGCTGTCGCTAGCCCCTTCTTCACCTGCGCGGAGAGCGGAGTCCGCCCGTCCTTCCAGTAGAGCGCCACGAACTCGGCGAGTTCGTCGGCACGCTGGATCACACGAACCAGCGTCTCCGCCACCTCTGTACGATGAGTCTTGTGGCGCGCCATCTCGCGAACCAGCAGCAGCGGCGCGTGCCGCAGCTTCATCTTCTCGCGCGCTTCCACGGCGAGTGCGGCCACATGGCTCGCGGCCACACGGGAAACCAACTCCTGGATGCGCCCGGCGATCTCGACGCCGTCCTCGTAGAACTGGTTCTCCCAAAGCATACAGGCGAGCACGGAGCGCCGCAGTGCGAGCTCCGGACTGAGAGCTCGCGCCGGTGCGCCTTCGTGCGTCTGGAGCGGGGCTCCGAAGAGCCCGCCCAGCTTCAGAATGTTCAGTCGAGCCATGTTGGTTTCTCCTTTCCTCGAGCGGCGGCAATGCGGCCGCCGATAAGATGGACGGGGAACAAGCGACTAGGGACATTGCCCAATGCTCTACCAGTTAAGCTACGCAAGGTTGAGCTCGCGGCAGGATTCGAACCTGCATCGTTGGGTCCCGAAGTAACCCTCGTCTTCACCACCGTCCGAACTGTGTGCCCTTCAGGGCGTGATCTCGGCGTCTTCGGCTTCGATCTTGCGGAACTCCTTGGCCGAAACGAACCCGATCTGCCTGCCCGCCGTCTTGGTCACCAGGATCCAGGCGATCTTCTCCATGCTATTGAGACTGGGCCGGCGCTTGTCGTCGTACTCCGAACACTCAAAGATCGGGAACGGAATTGGACGGCCTCCGTTGTCCCATGCTCGGAACTGGCACATCGTCCGCTCTTCGCTTTGAGCGAAGCCTTTGATGATGTGTCCCCAACGACAGGTCTTGCACAGCGGTTCGTTCCCGACCGGAGTCCCGTTGCGAACTCCGTTCGTGCTCATTGGCGATCAATCCTCTCTAGTTTTGTCTTCACTACCGATGAAGATGCGGCCAGGGAATGGGCGGACACGGCTTGAGGGTTCGAACCTCCACGCTCAAACGTGCAACGCCTGGGCGTGTCTACCAGAGAAGTATCCGTATCCTTCGCCACTGGCCAAAACAGATGCTGGGAGAACAGGCAGCAACGGCGGTCGATTGAGAGTCGATGAAGCCGTTATCTACCCCACCCAGCGGTTCGGTGATCGTAAATTAAATTAGCGTAGGCTGAATCGCACCTGAGGCTATCGGGCTCGAAACCAACGGTAGGTAATCGCCAACGCCCGCTGGCTGTCGAGGCCCTTCGCCGGTCCTGCTTCAGGAACCATCGGCCTCCGCAACGTGTTGTGAACATCCGACGCCATAACGAGCGTTCTCCTGCTTACATTAACAGCATACCAGACTCTCTGATTCTGTCCAAGCAAAAAATGTTGCCCAGCGCTCAACGCGCACGCAACGGGGTTGAGAAAGCGGGGTCGGAGTGAAAACAGGAGGCATCGACCCGTTCATCATTCGTGGTTCATCCGCGCCGCAAAAACGCGGCCAACTTATCGTAGGTGGTGTGGAGTTCTTCCGGATGCAGGCGAGTCTCGCCGACGACGGCCATGAAGTTGGTGTCGCCGATCCAACGCGGGAGCACGTGCAGATGGACATGATCGGCCACGCCCGCCCCCGCAACCCGACCCTGATTCATTCCGAGGTTATATCCTTCTGGATGATATACCGACTCTAACGCCACCTGGAACTTCTTCGCCATATCCATCATCTCTCCCAGGGTCTCACCATCGAGGTCCGTGAGCCGGGCCACATGAGCGTAAGGTACGATCATGGCGTGGCCGGTGGTGTAGGGGTAGAGGTTCAGGACGACGAAATTGTGCCGGGCGCGTTCGAGGATCAAGTGCTCGCGGTCGTGAGAAGCATCCCCGGCCGCCATGGCACAGAAGATGCAACCCTCGGTCCGGGTCCCCTCGCTGACGTAGCGAAACCGCCACGGACTCCAGAGTTGGTCCATTGCTTCCTACCTGCCAGGTGGAGCGTAGCGCCCTAGCTGGCAGGCGTAACCGGCGCGCTGGCGGCGGGCGCCTCCGCGGCGGGCTTGGTGTTTACCAAATCCTTCAACTCCTTACTCGGCTTGAAATACGGGATCTTCTTGGCGGGGACGGCCACCTTCTCGCCCGTCTTCGGATTGCGCCCGGACCGCGCCTGTCGCTGGCGGGTGCGAAAACTCCCAAACCCACGGATCTCGATCTTGTCGCCCCCTTGCAGTGATTTCACGATGCTCTCGAAGATCGTTTCCACCACCACTTCCGAATCTTTGCGGCTCATTTCAATCGCCCGCGACACATCGTCGATTAAGTCGGCTTTAGTCATATCTGCTCCTGGTACCCCCCGGTGAATTCTCTTGCTTCCGTGCTGGTGGACGACTACTTCAAATGCTGTAAGAGCGGCAGGCGGGAGTTGTGACCCGATTCCCGACTGCCTACTGCCAGTTCCGTGGCTAGGCCCACGCCAGCTTGGACTACTCGGCTGGTGCCGGAGTTTCCTCGTTGGTCGCTGCCGTTGCGGGCTCTGCCTCCGACGCGACCGCCGGAACTCCAACCGGCGCCTCAGCAGCCTCCGCATGGGTTTCAACCTCCGCCCGAAGAGGCTCAGGCGCTATGGTGGCTCCACCTTCCGCCAAACCCTCAGAGCCACTTTCCGGGATTGCGGCCGTGCTCTTCGCCTGGTCTACGACTTCCGCGGTCGGCCCAGGGATGGGCTCAGGCCGATGAGTAACGACGGGTTCCGGCGTTTCGGCCGCGGGCTCGGGCGCGGCAACGGGCTCCACCGCTTTGACCTCGGGCTTGGTCGCGACGACGGGCTCCGGAGTTTTGGCCGCGGGCTCGGTCGTGGCAACGGGCTCCGCCGCCTTGGCCTCGGGCTGGGTCGCGACGACGGGCTCTGGCGCTTTGGCCTCGGGCTGGGTCGCGACGACGGGCTCTGGCGCTTTGGCCTGCGGCTCGGGCGCGCGCGCTTGTTCTACGTCGATCATGCTGAGGCCGATCCGTTTTTCTTCCGCGCTCAGTCGCAGGATGCGGAAATTATAGTCGCGGCCTACCTTTAGACGGGCCCGCTCCGCGCCCATCTCAGAGACATGGCAGAGGCCTTCCACGCCTTCCGCTAGTTCCACAAAGGCGCCGAAGGGAGCCATGCGCAGCACCGTCCCGCGCACCACGTCGTGCACCTGGGCCTGAGAGAAGAACGTCTCCCAGATATCCGGCTGGAGTTGTTTCAAGCCGAGCGATAGCCGACGATTGGTGGGGTCGAGCGCCAGCACCTGGGCCTCGATTCTCTGGCCTTTCTTCAGCACCTCCGCCGGATCCTTGATGCGCTTCGACCACGTGAGGTCGGTGAGGTGGATCAACCCGTCCACACCTTCTTCAATCTCTACAAAGGCGCCGAAATCCGTGAGATTCCGCACTCTACCCTGAACCTTTGAACCCACCGGGAGCCGTTGGGCCAGCGTCGACCAGGGGTCCTCCAGCGTTTGCCGCAAGCTCAGCGAAATGCGGCGCTGGGCGCTGTTGACTTCGAGCACCGCCACCTCCACCCGATCGCCCACGTTGAGGACTTTCGAGGGGTGCTTCAGCCGTTTGCTCCACGTCATTTCCGAGATGTGAATAAGCCCCTCGACCCCCGCCTCAAGCTCGACGAAGGCCCCGTAATCCGTCAAGCTTACCACCCGGCCAAAGATCCGGTCGCCGACGCGATAGGTCGACGGCGCATGGTCCCAGGGATCCGGCGTGAGCTGCTTCAGCCCCAGCGAGACGCGCCCTTTGTCCGGCACGTACTTCAGGACCTTAACTGTCAACTCCTGCCCTACGTGCACCGCCTCCGAAGGATGGTTGACGCGGCCCCAGGAGAGGTCAGTGACGTGCAGCAGGCCGTCCATGCCGCCCAAGTCGACGAAGGCGCCGTATTCGGTGAGATTCTTCACTCGGCCCACTAGTTCCGCGCCCTCCACCAGTTTCTCCAACAATTGCGCCCGCTGCCGGTTGGCTTCCTCTTCCAACACCGCCTTGCGGCTCACCACCACATTGTTGCGCTTCCGGTTGACCTTCACCACCAGGCACTCGATCTCCTGCCCCAGCAGCGAGTCGAGGTCGCGGAAGGGCCGCATATCCACCTGCGACGCGGGCAGGAAAGCGACAGCGCCGACATCCACCGCCAAGCCTCCCTTGATCCGCTCCTTCACCCGCCCGCGCATCGGCTTCTGCTCCTGAAACGCGCGCTCAATGTCGTCCCAGGCTCGCAGGACCGCGGCCTTCTGATACGAAAGCTTGACCGTGCCCTCTTCTTCGTCGTACGACTCTACCAGCAAATCCACCGCATCGCCGCGGGCCACGCATACCTTGCTGTCCTTCATAAATTCAGCAAGCGGCATCGCGGCTTCTGACTTCAGCCCGACGTCGACCACGACCTCGCTCTCCGTCACCTTCAGCACTTCGCACCGGAGCAGTTGACCGGGCGTGATGGTGGGCAATTGATCCATGGTAGCGAACAGGTTGGTATCGCCGGATTCCATGGCGGCTTCAAACATCTTCAGGTCCGCGTTGGCCGCGGCTTCTTCCGTGGGCGCCACCGCCACGGCCGCCGCGACCGCCACAACTGGCGCGGCGCTGGCTTGTTCGGTTGCGGGTTGGCTGGCTCCCGCAGACTCGGAAGACTCTGCATCGGAACTCTGATTGTGGTTGTCTGGCTGGGCAGGCGTCTGGTGCGCGGCCTCCGGCGCCGCCAAGACAGTGTTATTCTCCTCTAACAGCATCCCCTGACTCCTTTCCCAACTAACCGACGCGCAATCGAAAAGGGATGAGCCATTCTACCGTTCGGCAAGGGGGAAGTCAATCTTAAGGAACAACTTGAATTGACGATCGGCGATTGGAAAAAGAGGAAGACAGAAGTCAGAAGACAGAAGTCAGAATAAAGACCCTCCTTTGTCAGAATAAAGGCTCTCCTTTGTTCCTCTTCCTTCTGTCTTCTGTCTTCTGTCTTCTGACTTCCTCTTTCCAATCATCAGTCAATGACTCCATCCTTTGGCCCGCTCCACCGCCCGCTGCCACCCGGCGTACAATTCCTCTCGGCGCGGCGTCGGCATCGCCGGCTCGAACGAGCGGTCTACCTTGAGCTGCCCGGCGAGTTCCTCATCCTTCCAGAAGCCGGTGGCCAGGCCGGCGAGATACGCGGCGCCCAGTGCGGTGGATTCGTGGGCAGCGGGCCGCTCCACCGGAATGCCCAGGATGTCGGCCTGGAACTGGCACAAAAAGTTGTTGCGCACCGCGCCGCCATCCACGCGCAGCACCGCCGGGCGGACGCCGGAATCGTGGGCCATCGCATCCACCACCGCGCGCGTCTGGTAGGCCATGGATTCGAGCGCGGCGCGCGCCAGGTGGTTGCGGTTGCTGCCCCGCGTGAGACCCAGGATGGCACCGCGCGCGTAAGCGTCCCAGTGCGGCGCGCCCAGGCCGACAAAGGCGGGAACAAAGTAAACGCCGCCCGTGTCCGGCACGGCTTGTGCCATGGCTTCGGTCTCACCCGCGCTCTCGATGATCTTTAGTTCATCGCGCAGCCACTGTACGGCCGCGCCGGCAATGAACACACTGCCCTCGAGTGCATAAGTGGTGGCGCCGCGTACGCGCCAGCCGACGGTGGCCAGGAGGCCCGACTCCGAGCGTGGCACCTCGTGCCCGGTGTTCATCAGCAGGAAGCAACCGGTGCCGTAGGTGTTCTTCACGCTGCCGGGCGTGAAGCACTGGTGCCCGAAGAGCGACGCCTGCTGGTCGCCGGCCACGCCCGCGATTGGGACCTCGGAGCCAAAGAGGTCGGTCGCGGCAATCGTCTCGCTGGAAGACTTCACCTCCGGCAAAAGCGCGCGCGGGACACGGAAATAGTTGAGGATCTCCTCGTCCCAGTCGAGCGTGTGCAGGTTGAAGAGTAGGGTGCGTGAGGCGTTGGAGACGTCGGTCGCGTGCGCGCGCCCGCGCGTCAGATTCCAGATGAGCCACGCGTCGATGGTGCCGCAGGCGAGTTCGCCCCGCTCCGCCCGCTCGCGGGCACCGGAAACGTTCTCCAGCAGCCAGGCGATCTTGGTGCCGGAGAAATAGGCGTCGGTCACCAGGCCGGTCTTTTCACGCAGGGTGCGATCGAAGCCTTCCTGACGGATGCGATCGCACATCGCCGCCGTGCGCCGGCATTGCCAGACGATGGCATGATGGAGCGGGCGTCCGGTGGCGCGCTCCCACAGCACCACGGTCTCACGCTGGTTGGTGATCCCGATGGCGGCAATGTCGGCGCCGGTGACGCGAGCCTGATCGAGCGCGCGCTCGGCCACGTCGCGCTGCGATTGCCAGATCTCCAGCGCGTCGTGCTCCACCCAGCCCGGCTGCGGATAGTACTGCGTGAACTCCTGATTGGCGGAGGCGGCGACGTTACCTTCGCGATCAAAAAGGATGGCGCGCGAACTTGTGGTGCCCTGGTCGAGAGCGAGAATGTACTTTGACATGCGTGCCTACCCGCGCTGAAGCATAGCCCATGCATGGCCGGAACATCAAGCCTTTGGAAGTTCGAAACTCCAAATTCGAAACTCTTAAAAGAGATTTGTCCGTTGTCCCTTGTCCTTTGTCCCTGGTCTTTCGTCCCTCGCCCTTTTGCCTCTCGACCACGGGACAGCCATTGCCGAGCCGCCATTTTACAGCTTGACCATGAAAATATCAGCTTTGTATCATGCCGTACTCTTTTGTTTTATAGCTTGACAGCCGATGACCAGACTTCCCCCCGTCAGTCGGCGTCCTCACCACCACCCCCGACGGTGGCTTCGTTCCTGGTTTTTCCACAGTCCGATTCTTTGTTATCAATCAACTCCGTGGCTTCGTTTTTCAAAAAAGCTCTCAGTTTTCAGCCATCAGCCATCAGAAGTAGTCAGGCCGTTGAAGGTTCAAGGTCGAAGAGTTACGAGCAGTCCCTTGGGTCGTGATTCTTGGACATTCGATATTCGACGTTCGACCTTCAACTCTCTCTTCTGGCCCCAAAACGGTGGCTTCGTTCCTGACTTTTCCACAGCCCGATCCTTTATTATCAATCAACTCGGTGGCTTCGTTTTTCAAGAAGTTCTCAGGTTTCAGCGATCAGCCGTCAGAAGAAATCAAACCGGTTGAAGGGTTCAAGGTTGGAGAGCTCCGAGCAGTCCCTTGCGTACTGACTCTCCCGCATTCGACATACGACCCTCGACCTTCAACTCTTCCTCTGGCCCCAAAACGGTGGCTTCGTTCCTGACTTTTCCACAGCCCGATCCTTTATTATCAATCAACTCGGTGGCTTCGTTTCCTAGAAAGCGCTCAGGTTTCAGCCATCAGCCATCAGAAGAAGTCAAACCGGTTGAAGGTTCAAGGTGAAGATCCACGAGCATGCGAACCATGAGTAACTAAACCGCTTAGGGATCCCGCCCCTGAATTTGGCCGACCGATTCACTCATTATGATTCTTTATAGTACCGCCTAGTTATATAGGGCGCGGTGCCGCCGCTCGATGCCTCGATCATACGGATCGAGCCTAGCATACGATTATAGAAGAATCAAGTCCTTTCTTAGGTAGCGATGGCACGGCGGCTCCGTGGGCCGAGAACCGACGTTCGCGACTAGCCATGCCGGCGGACCAGACCAGATTGGTATTTGCACTCTCTGTTCGAATGCGATAGGCTCTGATACAGGCTTGGCACGAGGCCGAACTTGGCGACGCCTACTGCTTGGACCAGCGGCTTAGCTGGGTGACGTTTATGATCGCTAGAACTTGTCTTCGCGAGCCCGCCATGGCAGCGCTGGCATGGATCGCGTGGTTCGCTCCGGCCCCGGGCCCGCGCGCCAATCCCCAGGCGCAGAATCCGCCTCCCGGGACGATTCGCGTCCAGGCTCCTTCGGTCGTGGTGGACGTGATTGTCACCGACAAGAAAGGCCAGCCGGCAACCGGGCTCACGGCCGCGGACTTCAAGCTTTTCGAGAACAATGAGGAGCAGAAGATCGTCACTTTCGTCCCACCGGTGAGGACGACCGAAAAATCGAGCCAGGAAACCGTGGCGGCCAAGGCTCCGGGCGCGCCTGCCACTCAAGGTGAGCGCGAAGCTCGAAGTGTGGCCGAAATTCACTTCATCACCCTGGTGCTCGACCTCGGCGACCTGCAACCGGGGCACATCAAGCGCGCCTGCGACGCGGCTGCCGCGTACGTCCGCAAGGACGTGGCCGCCGAGGACCTGGTAGCAATCTACTTTGTCGACCAGAGCCTGCACCTGGCCCTCGCCTTCACCTTCGACAAACAGCAGGTGCTGGCGGCGCTCGGCCGGCTCAGCGGCCACACGTCCGAAGGCCGGATTACCACATCGCAGCGCCAGGAGACGCAGCAGGAGATTGACGAACTTAACCAGGAGATCTACGGCATCAGGGGCTCCTCCAGCCTCGGCGTCACAGCTACTGCTACGGCTCCGGCTTCGGGAACTCAGGGAGGGGGCGGCGCCGGGGCCGGCGCCCAGGCGGCCGAAGTTCAGATGGAGAAGATCGAGCTCGCCACCCTGATGAAGTTTCTCTGGAGCCAATCCACCGTCCAGGCAAGGGCCGTGTTGCTGGCGTTGCGCGCCATCGCCCAGGCGTATCAGAGCCTGCCGGGCCGAAAGAACGTGGTGGTGTTCTCGGAGGGCTTTCTTCATTCGCCCGACGCCTTGGCGGAGTTGCAGGCAGTGATCGACGCCGCCAACCGCGCCAACGTGGCCTTCTACGTGATCGACGCCGCCGGCATGTCGGCTGAGTCCTACGACGCGTCCAACGCGATGCCACCCGATCCCGGCGGCACGCGCGATGCTTACCGGATGGCCAACTGGGGACAGTACGACCAGATCTCCACCGGACTCCACAAGTTCGACTGGGCGGCGCACCTCGGTGTCGATAGTCTGCATGAAGACCTGGGCGAGGTGGCGAGCGCCACCGGCGGTTTGATGATGAAGAACCAGAACGACCTGCTCGTAGGTCTGGAGAGTGTGGACCGCGACCTGCGTGAGTTCTATACGCTGGTGTACCAGCCCAGCGACACCAACTACGATGGCTCGTTCCGCCACATCCGGGTGGAAGCGTTGAAGCCAAACTTGCGCCTGCGCTACCGGCAAGGGTACTGGGCGATCCCACCCGGTGAGGAAGCGATGATGACACCGGCGGCAGCGCAGTTGCTGGGGGCGATTCAGAACGGTTCTCTCAAGCCGGCCTTCGCTCCCGAGCTCAATGCGGCGCTCCTGGTAGCTCCCGACGGCAAGTTCGAGGCGCCGGTCCGGGTGTCGCTCCCCGGAAGACTGGTGAACCTGGAGCGCGCCGGCGACCGTTACGGCGGCGTCGCCACTCTGGTTCTGGTAGCGCGCAACCACGCCGGCCGGATGGTTGCCGTCCACCAGCGCTCTCTCACCTTCAACCTCACCAAGAAGCAGTGGGACGAATTTCGCCGCGAGAAGGTGGACATCAACGCGCGGCTTGAGTTGTCCGAAATGGAGCCGATCGACGTCGAGGCTATCCTCCAGCTTCCCGGCGGTACCGTCGCGGTCGGCAACCGAGAAGTCGCCGTCTCGAAGCGTGACAACGGTTTCATGCTCTCCGGCCTTCTGCTGTCGAACGACATCGAGCCCGCCCAAGGAACGGCCGATCCCGCCGACGCGCTGCGGGGGGACAACTTTCAGATTTTCCTTCCCATCGCGCCTCGGTTTGCGCGGTCGGACAAACTCACCGTCTATTTCGGAATTATTCGGCGCGACGCCGCGCCCGCGCCCGCCCAGCAACTGCGCGTTTCCTACGCCGTCAAGTCGGGCGCCAGCATCGTCGCCAACCCGGGCTCCGAGGAAGTTGCCTGGCGCCCCTCCCAGGATCGCCTGCTGGTGCTTAAGCAGATTGACCTGAACCAACTCAAGGGTGGCCAGTACACCCTGGAAGTCACGCTCCAGAGCCCGGCCGACCAGCTTTCCACCTCCGCCAGCGCCGGGTTCAGCGTCGAGTGACGGACGGGTAGTGGTGTCATTTGGCAAACGGAATCCACAGATTACACAGATTTGGCAGATTAAGACGAGAAATCGCCTCCTCAGCGGGCAAGCCATCAAGTGGTTTTCTGCCTACTGCCTACTGCCTTCTGCCTACTGCCTTCTGCCTTCCGCATGCGGGCGGCGTTCGGCCACCACCGTCACCTGCATGTCGCTGGCCAGGCGGACCACCTGCTGCACCAAATCCCGGCCGACGAACGGCAACCGCGGTCCTGCCTGGGGACGAGCCAGGTAGATCTGCGTCACCCGCTGCTGCCGGGCAAACTCCACCAAGGTCCGGGCCACGTCTCCGCCCAACAAGGTTCGCGTCTCGATATGCAGGTTACGGGCAAAGCTCAAATGCCGGGCGAGCGCCTCGCGTCGGTCCGCCGGTACCTCGCGAGGGTCCAACTCCGGCCGCACTGCTACGGCAAAGCAATCTGCCCGGAGATAGTCCGCCACCCGCTTGCCGCGCCGGATCAGCATGGCCGACAAGGGGTGATCGGTGACGTAGATCAGAATGCGATCCGTCTGGCGAGGAGGGGTGATTCGGGCGGGGCCGTCGTCCCCTGGGCACGGAGAAGGAGGCGCGGCCGGCTCCTCCACGGCTTGCCGCGCGTCCACTTCGTGAGCAGTCTGTCGCAGGGCAAACTCACGCAATACGGTGAGGTTGGACTCGGTGAAGAAGTTGGCCAAGGCCTTCTCGGCCTTCTCCGGCGGATACACGGCGCCGCGCCGTAGCCGGTTCAGCAGCGCCTCCGGGGGCAGATCCACCATCACCACTTCGTTGGCTTGCTGGACCACCCAGTCGGGAATGGTCTCCCGGACGCGGACTTTGGTGATTTGCCGGATCTGATCGTTGAGGCTCTCGAGGTGCTGCACGTTCATGGTGGTGATCACGTCGATGCCGGCGGCCAGCAGCACCTCTACGTCTTCCCAGCGCTTGGCCCTTTCGGAGCCGGGGACGTTGGTGTGGGCGAACTCGTCCACCAGGCACACCCGGGGCCGGCGCTTCAGGATCGCCGGGGTGTCCATGTCCTCGAACGCCGCGCCCCGGTACTCCTGCTTGCGGCGGGGCACGATCTCCAGGCCTTCCGCCTTGGCGATGGTATCCTTGCGCCCGTGCGGTTCCAGGTATCCCACCACCACGTCGACGCCGTCACGCCGAAGGTCGTGGCCGTCGTCCAGCATCTGGTAAGTCTTCCCTACGCCAGCCGCGTAGCCCAGATAAATCCGAAGGTTCCCGCGAGCAGCTACTGGAGCAGGCTCTAACATTAGTCTTCGTCTTTGATCACCGGGGTCTGGCAGCGGGGGAGCGAAGCGTCCGGCATCCAGTGCTCAGCCCCCAGCCAAGGATAACCCTGCTCGCGCCTCGGGAAAGCGGACGACCGACTCCGATTCCCAGAACGTGTGAGGAAATTAAACACAGAGAAGAGAAGGAGAATCACATGCGATGGTCTTTTGTTTCTCGACGGTTCCCATTTTCCTCTGTGACTCTGTGTCTCTGTACTACAAACCCCAATCTTCTTCTCGGCTCGCGACGATTTTTTTGCTCGCCACTCGCCACTCGTCACTAGCCACTTCGCTCCATTTGGTTGCGGCCCAAGGCCGCGCTGGGTTGAAAGCCCCTTCGCAATTACTTCACACCTTCCCAGCCCTTGGTTCCCATCCTAGCGCGGAAAGACGCGCACGTCGATGCCCTCGGCCTGGCGGATCAACCCGTCGACGTCGCTGCCCCAGAGCCGGTCCCACCAGCTCTCGCGCGGACTGCGGCCGACAAAGATCTGGGTGATGCAGTGGGCGCGGGCGAAATTCATCACCGCGCCGATAGCGTCCTCGCCTTCCAAGGCTTCGACGCGTGCCCCCATTTGAAAGGCCAGAGCCAGATTGGCATCGAGCGCAGCCCGCTCCTTCGCCCGCAGATCCGGATTGCTGAGGTGGGCCACAAAAAGCTCGCCGTGGAATCGCTCGGCATTGCGCCGCCCGCTCTCCAGGATTTTGGTGTCATCAGCGCCCGGCGTCAGATAAACCAGAATGCGCTCTTGAGCGGCCCAGAGCTGCTCCGCCCCGCTGCGCTTCAAGTAGTTCTCCAACTGCCGGTCCACGACGTCGGCAGCCAGCAACAGGGCGATCTCCCTCAGTTCCGAAAGCTGCTGCTGGCGGCTCCCCTCGCGGCTAGCGCCGCCGTTGGCGTTACCCTCGCGATCGACGCAATCGCCAGCGGGCGCGTCCACCACTTCAAGCTCATCCGCCGAGTAGACGAAACTGATGGGCACCGTTTCCTTCCCTCGCTTGCCCGTAACGCGCTCCACTTCCGCCTGGCGCTCCTCGATGTATTGGAGGTTGACCGCGGCAATCACGGAAATGCCCGCCGCCAGAAGGTCCTGCACGTCTTGCCAGCGGTTGGGGCGCCGACTGCCCGGGGGGTTGTCGTACGCCAAACCGTCCACCAGGCAAACCTGGGGACGCCGGCGGAGGATCGCATCCACATCCATCACCGGCACGCCGTCGACCATCTTGAACGGTATCACCTCCAGCTTGCGCAGGAGCGCCTGCACCTCCGGGCGCGTGACGGGCTGAGTGGTCCCCACGATCACGTCCTCGCCCTTTTCACGGCGGCGCCGGCCCTCATCGAGCATGCGGAACGACTTGCCTACGCCGGAGCCGTAACCCAGCAGGATTTTCAAACGCCCGCGCTTGTGATACTCCTCCTCTGCCTGCACTTGGCGCAGCAACGCGTCAGGGTTGGGACGAACGGTCGATAGATAAGGCAAGAGAATGCACCTCCGTCGCTATTATGGCTGATTCCCTTGGCAAAGTGAAAGGGGGTCCTTCCGCTTTCTGCTTCACGCAATGTGAATTTCATTTCCTGACTTCTCGGTTTCACCAGAACCGACGGGAGGCACCTACCACGGCTAGGCACGAGCCGCAAGGCGTTCCACGTACCAGTGAAATCGGTCGCGAAAGGCCCTGATTTACTGCCATTATCTGGACGTTTTTGTCGGAAAATGGCGGAATTTGGCGCGATTCTGCACAGAAAAGAGGCTTGAAAACGGGACTCGCTTTCAAATGAGCGCTCAAGGCTCGGCGAAAGGACGATTAGCAAGCCCTTTAGATTGAGTAAGCCTTCGTCCGTTCTCCCCGGCAACCTGGCCAACAACCCCTCCGGAATCAACAGATAGGCCTTGCCACGCTTCGACTGCCTGGCAAAGCCCGAGAAGGTCGCCCCACCGCCCGGTGGAAACACCGTTAGCAAGTCCTTTAGATTGAGCGGACCTTTCCCCGCCCTTCTCGTGGAATTTGCCATCAACCGCTGCGGAATCAACAAATAGCAATGCCTGCATCTCCGTCGCCGGACACAGACCGAAAAAGTGGTCCGACGGCTCGGCGAAAGAACGGTTAGTAAGTCCTTTAGATTGAGAAAGTGTTCGCCTCTTCTTCTCAGGATACTCGTATCAAACCACTTTCGAATCAATCGATTGCCACCGCCACGTTTCCCTCGCCCCGCAAAACGAGAAAACGTGGTTCGGCGCTCGCCCGAGACCGCTGTTAAGTCCTTTAGATTCAGCATGCCGCGGCTCCTTCGGGTGCACAAGTTTTCTAACAACCGTCTTCGAATCAACAGCTTGTCATCTGCCATGCCCAGCGCGGACCTCGGGTTCGCGCCTTGGAGTGCGGTAGCAAAGCTACCGCCTTGGCCTACAGCTCGGAGCTTGGCCCGAAAGGCGGCAGCTAAGCTGCCGCCTGGAGTTTCTACATTTTCACAGGGAGATGTCTCAAGCTAGTCCTCCCCGGCGGGGCTCCCGCGCTCACAAATAGGTCGGTTCTTGCATTATTTAGTTGACAGACCGACTTGGGCGTGTCATCCTTCTCTTGAGCCTA
>DATFYM010000174.1:0-20868 GCA_035315065.1 Terriglobia bacterium | reverse complement strand
AATGCACCGCCGATACCTTTTCAAGTCGCTGTTTAAATCGGTGATAGTGGGGAGCGCTGCGCTGGCGTATTCCGAGCCCAGCGTCGGCCTTTCGCCTCGCCGCGGGGCACCAGAGGATTCCCAATCCCCTTACGACCTCTTGATCGCTCATGGCCACGTTATCGACGGCAGCGGCAGCCCGTGGTTCGAAGGATCCGTGGCGGTGAAGGACGGCAGGATCGCCGACATCGGCCGTCTGCCTGGAGTTAGCGCCAAACGCGTGATTGACGCTTCCGGACTGGTGGTCGCACCCGGCTTCATCGACCTCCACAGCCACTCCGACTACACCCTTCTGGTGGACGGCACGGCGCAAAGCAAGGTCCGCCAGGGTGTCACCACGGAAATCCTGGGCGAAGCTGCTTCCGCCGGCCCCATCCTCGGTCCTGCGGTTCCCGACTTTGACAATGGCACTGCGCCTCTCACGCAGAAAGACGGCCTGAAGCGCGACTGGACGACGCTGGGCGAGTACTTTGCGCGGGCCGAGCGACAGGGAATTTCGGTGAACATCGCGTCCTATGTGGGCAGCGGGCAGGTGCGTCTCGACGTGATGGGCAACGTCAATCGTGTCCCCACCACCGGGGAACTCCGGCGAATGAAGGAACTGGTGGACCAGTCGATGCGCGACGGGGCCATCGGAGTAGCCTCGGGGCTGATCTACGCGCCGAATATGTTCGCCACGACGGCGGAGTTGATCGAGCTCGCCGGGGAGGCGACGAAGTACGGCGGCCTCTACACCACTCACATTCGCGGCGAGGGCACGAACAGCGTGGAGGCCATCCGCGAAGCGATCGAGATCGCGGAGAAGGCGCGCCTGCCCGGTCACATTCTTCACTTCAAGAGCAACGGCCAGGCGAATTGGGGCCGAATGCCGGAACTGATCCAAGTAATCCGGGAGGCGCGGGACCGCGGCCTGGACATCACCGCCGATCAGTATCCTTACCTAGCCGGCATGACTAGCCTCGAACAATGCCTGCCTCCGAGGTACCTGGAGGGCACGGCGGACGAAGTCGTGGCGCGCTTGCGAAATCCGGCGGCGCGCACCGAGATCCGCCAGGCCATCGAGCGGGGCCTGCCGGGTTGGGACAACAACGAAATCAAAGACTGCGGGGGCTGGCACGGAGTGATGCTGGCGTCGTGCCGGCTGCCCGAGGACAAGAGGTACGAGGGCAAGCGCATGGACGAAGTGGCGCAAATGATGGGCAAGGATCCGGTGGATGCCCTATGCGACTTGCTGATTGCCGAGCACGCCACGCCCATGGCGATCTACTTCAGCATGAGTGAAGCCGACGTGGAGCTGGCCATGAAGCAACCATGGGTCGGCATCGGCTCCGACGGCGCCGCCGTCAACCCGTCGATGACCTTTATGGGCCGGCCCCACCCGCGCTTCTATGGGACCTTCCCTCGCGTGCTGGGAATGTACGTTCGCGAGAGACACGTGCTGGAGCTGCCGGACGCCGTCCGCAAAATGACCTCGCTTTCGGCACAGATCACCGGCCTTACGGATCGCGGTTTTTTGCGCCCGGGAATGGCGGCGGACATCACGATCTTCGATCCGGCGACGGTGTGCGACCAGGCGACCTTCGAGGACCCGGCGCAGTATCCGCAGGGGATCCCCTACGTCATCGTCAACGGTGCGGTCGTCGTCGATCAGCGCCAGCACACGAGTGCCAAGCCCGGGCGCGTCCTCTATGGACGCGGTCGAAAGATGTGATCTGAGGTGACCTGCCCCGGATCGATCCCCGGGGCGTGGGTGGCGGCGGAGCCAATTGCCTTCAATGGCTGCCTGCCGCCATCACGACCGGCAGGAACGGAGTCCTTCGCCACAGCGCACGACGCAGGCGTGGTCGCGCGTCCCCTTAGACGGGCGTTACCGCGCTGAGAAGCGCTTGGCCATCGCCAGCAGGACTTCGCGGTCCGCCTCGACGATCTTGTCGGCGTACTTCTTGAGCTTCAGCACGAACCGGGCGCTGGCTCCGTCCTTGCCCCCTTCCTCTGCCAGTTGCTCGAGGGTAGGATGAGGCGTCAGGTTGGGGGTCGAGGGCAGATCCTCGCCCGTATAGAAAAAGCGGTACAGCGGTACATCCAGGGCTGCCGCGAATCGCTCCAGAGTTTCGAGCGAAGGAATGGTATGGCCGTTCTCCACCCGCGAAATGTAGCAGCGGAGCAGGCCGGTGATTTCTTCGATGTCCCCTTGGGACATCGCCTTTTGTGCGCGTAGTTCACGAATCCTGGTGCCGATGGGCATTGTGTCTTCTCCTTTTTTGTCGTCGTGCGGGTTAATGGACTTGAGGCTCATGCACGCGACGATGCCAGTATGGAGGAGGTTGATCAGCTAGTCGATAGCTCCTGAGGATCAGTACTTGGGTACTAACGGTACTCCCTTTCGCTCTCCGTGCCCACGGGTTCTTCAGCGTTGCTACCGGGCTCCATTTCCTCCGCGAAAAGACCGAAATCCGAGAGCGTTGGGCATTCCGGTGATTTGGTGATGCGCAACCGGACCTTGTCCGCGGTGACGAAGTCGTTGGTGCGAATCAGGCGGCAATTCCCGATGCTGGTAGCCTCGGCAACTCTGTGCCATGTCCCAGCTCGTCGCGCTTCAACCTCAAAAGACTCGACGCGTTGTCCCAAGCGAATGTTCTCGCGCAGGCGGATCACGTTGAAGCTCACCGGTTGGCGGAACTCCAGCGTCAGTTCGGGCGTGGTAACCGAATCATCCGTCGCCCAGTACGTGGAACCATCTCCGTCCAGCAGGTTCTCGGCAGAATACCTGCGGCTCCTGCCGCGGACGTTCGAGGCCACGACGCGCGCGCCGGCGGCGAGGTTCCTCGCGAAGGTCGTGCGCCGCAACTCGCCGAACTGCCGCAACGAGGCGATGTCGGTGTCGTTCAGGAGGCCGCGTCGGTCGGGCGGCACGTTGAGGAGAAAACTGCCGCCGCGTCCAACCGATCCGTAGTAAAGGCGCAAGAGGTCACGCGCGGTTTTCACTTTGCCGTTTTCATTTTCGTGCCAGAACCATCCTGGCCGGATCGATACGTCGCACTCGGGCGGAAGCCACTGCTTTCCATCACGTGTTCCCACCATCGACATCCTGGCGTCGATATTGCCCGGCGCCGCCGGACCGCCGTGTTCCCCCACGGGATCGTAGGTCTCCCAGCAAGTCTCGCCGGCGACCCCGTTTTCATTACCTACCCAGCGCACGTCCGGTCCCACGTCGCTGAAGATCACTGCGCCGGGTTGCAATTGACGGGCCAGCGCCCACGTTTGGGGCCAATCGTAATACGTCAACCGATCGATCACGCGATTCTCGCGCGCACCGCCGTAGTACCCGGTGCCGCCATTGGCGCCGTCGAACCAGATCTCGAAGATCGCCCCATACTGCGTCAGCAGCTCCGTCAACTGCCGGCGATAGATCACCAGGTACTCGGATTTGCCGTAAGCGGCGTTGTTGCGGTCCCAGGGTGAGAGATACACGCCGAACGCCAGGCCGTGGCGTCTCGCCGCCGCCGAGATGTCGCGTACCACGTCTCCCTTGCCGTTCCTCCACGAGCTGTTGCGGATGCAATGGTCTGTGGTGGTCGTCGGCCACAGGCAGAAACCGTCGTGGTGTTTGCAGGTCAGGATCACGCCCTTCATGCCCGCCGCCTTTAACGACGACACAATGGCGTTGGGTTCGAGACTTGTGGGATTGAACACCTTCGGATCTTCGTCCCCTTCGCCCCACTCGCGGTCCGTGAACGTGTTAACGGTGAAGTGGAGGAAGGCGCAGGTCTGGAGCTCGTGCCAGCGCAGTTGGCGGGTCGACGGGAGCGCGCCATAAGGGGTGGGCGGAGACTCCGAACCCCAGGAAGTCGAGGCGAGCGCCGCCACTGCAGGTGCCGCCAGCAGGAAGGACCTTCGCTTCATTCGGATTCCTCCTCCAAGCCCCTTCTCGCGATCAGCACTTGATTTGGGCGTGCTGGTATTGCCTTTGGCGGGGTTCACACGCTATTCCCGTGCTCGGATGCAGGAAAAACGGAAGGCGTTAGACCCTTTACCCAGCAAGGCCGGAAGCGACCTTGAAGTGTCTCTCTGATGGTGGTTACGTCACAAAACCCGCGCCGAGCAAGCTTGCCAGAATGTGCAACCTCTTGAAGGAGCTGGCGGGGACGACGGGGCTCGAACCCGCGACCTCATGCGTGACAGGCATGCGTTCTAACCAGCTGAACTACGTCCCCACTTGAAAATCAGTAGGCAGAAGGCAGTAGGCGGAAAGACCAACAAGGCCTTATTGCTTTCTGCCTACTACTTTCTGCCTACTGCCTACTGCTTTCTGCCTACTGCCTACTGCTTTCTGCCTGCTGCCTACCGCTTTCTGCCTACCGCCTACTGCTCTCTGGTGGGCGGTATCCGGCTCGAACGGATGACCTTCTGCTTGTAAGGCAGACGCTCTAACCGACTGAGCTAACCGCCCCGGAACCGCAGCGCTCCGCTCGGGCTACCCATTTTGCCCGTTAACCTTTGGGCGCTGCACTTTCTATTCGGGCTCTACACACCGGGCTGATGGCGCGCTTGTCACGCCATCCTTGACACCCGCGACTCCCAGACTATACACTAGATGAGGTTGGGCGTCAAGGAACGCTGGTCAATAATTATGCAACTAACGCGAGACTTCATCAGCTACATGGCCAAAGAGACGCTTAAGCGCCTCACCGCCGCCGACATGATCGTTTACGAACAGCCTGAGTACGTCACCGAAGTCATGACCCAAGTCATGCTCGACGAGCTGACGATCGAAGACCGTATTGACGATGAGGTTCGCAAGATCCTCGAGCAGAATGACGCGAAGATGAAGGAAACGGGCGCCGAGTACGAGGAGATGTTCAAGAAGGTCAAGAGGCAACTCGTGCGCGACCGGAAGGTAGTGCTCTAGCCAACTTAGCTAGAGAAAATTTCATTCCCTGACGAATTATGAAGCTATCCCACGAGAAGGTGATTCAACTTTCGCACCGCATGATTGCGGCCATTGAAGGCCTCGACGAAATTGATTACCGCGAGGACCTCAACACCATTCGCCTCGAGATCGTGAAGATCCTGAACGATCTTGTGCGCGAGGAAGAGAAGATCGACGCCGCCGTGCGGCTTCACATCACGTCTCAAAAGCGGACCATTCCGGAGGGCGGCGAAGAGTGGGACATCCTCTATCGCAAGTACTACCAAGAGCAACTTCGGAAGCTAGGCATCCAATCGGCCGCGCCGCCCCGCACCTGACCTCTCGCCAAGCTATTGCTGGTCATCCTTGCGCTTGAGCACGGGAGGCGAATCGGTGTCGGTGGACCCTTTACTTCCTGCCTGGCTGGTCTGACTGGTGGTGTCGGTCTTGTCGCGCTTCTCCAAGGTGGGTCCGGGCCTTTCCAGCTTCTTGTTTTGAGCCATCACGCTGGCCATTCGCGTCTTGATATCGCCGAATTCCGAAGTCGTCACCAGATACTGATCCCGCTTGGGGATGATCGCCTTAATCTCCTCCTCGCATTTCACAATCCGGTCCGGTGTGGGTGGATGGTCAGCGAAGACCTGAGGAACGCTGCCCGGTGAGCCGCGCTCTTCCTGCATCACTTTGCCGAAGAACGCCACGTAGGAGTTGGGATCGTACCCCGCTTTGTACATATACTGGATGCCCAGGTAGTCCGCTTCCGCTTCATCTTGGCGGCTGAACCTCAGAAACGCCATCGGAACACCGAAATTCATCGCCTCGCTGATACCGAGGTAAACGGGGTAGGTCATGGGGATGAAGATCAGCGGGATGGTGGCGTATTGCAGCAGGGTGGCCTTGGTCATCTGCGAGGCCCAGTGCCGCGCCGCGACGTGGGAAATTTCGTGCGCGATGACGCCGGCGAGTTGGTCCTCCTCATCGGCCGCCTTGATTACCCCGGTGTTGACATAAAGGAACCCGCCGGGCAGCGCGAAGGCGTTGATCGTCGGGTCGTCGATGATTTTCACCGTGAGCGGAACCTTCAGGTCTGAGTTGCGAGCCACATTTTGCGCCACCCGGTTCACGTACTCGTTGACGACCGGATCCTTGAGCAGCTTGGCCTGCTTGTCGATCTGCTCCGAGTACTGCTTGCCCATCGCAATCTCTTTCTCCTGGGAGATGATGCTCTTGTGAGCCACCTTGCGATTGCCGATCTCATCGACGTCGTTCTTTTGACCGTACGCCGCGAGCGACAACCCGCCCCATAGCATCAGTCCTACAAGAAGACTCAGCTTGTGCAGTCTCATATCCTCGGACCTCCCTCAGACTCTTCTTCGCCCTGCGCTTATTCTGATGTTGGCAGGTGCCTTCGGGTTATCTGAACCCTTTTCCGGCTTGGCCTCGGAGCGCTTTACTCTCAATGGTCGACTGTCGATTGCAGCGCAGCTTGGCTGCCCCGCTCTCAGACGAACAGGTCTAGGATTTAGTTCTTTCGCTTCAGGACGGGCGGATCGCCTTCCGCCGCGCTTCCCTCGCTGGACCTGGTCGAGGAGGCCGCCCCGTCGCCAGCCTGCCGCCTCTCCAGCACGGGTCCCGGCTGCCCGCGCTGGCGGTGGGTGATCACCACCTCCATGCGCGCCTTGACGTCGTCGAATTCCGAGGTGCTCACCAGGTACTGCGACCGTTTGGGCAGGATTTCCTTGATCTCCTCCTCCGACTTCAGGATGCGATCGGCGGCGGGCGGGTGATCCAGAAACAACTTGGGCACGCTGCCCGGCACCTGCCGCTCTTCCTCTAGTACCTTGCCGAAAAAGCCCACGTAGGAGTTCGGATCGTATCCTGCCTTGTACATGTACTGGAGGCCGAGGTAGTCGGCCTCCGACTCGGCGCTGCGGTTGAAATGCAGGAAGGCGAGCGGCACCCCGTTCATATACGCTGCCTCAATGCCGGAGTACACAGCGTAGCCCATGGGGATAAACAGAATGGGCAGCATCGCGTACCGGGCGATGGTGGCCTTGGTCACTTGCGACGCCCAATGGCGGGCGGCGGCGTGCGCGATCTCATGAGCCAGGATGCCGGCGATCTGGTCCTCTTCGTCGGCGGCGAGGATAGTGCCGCTGTTGAGGTAGATGAGCCCGCCAGGTAGGGTGAAGGCATTAATCTCCGGCGAGTCGATCACCTTAACGGTCAGGGGAATGGCGAGGTCGGAGTTGCGAGCGACGTTCTGCGCCACTCGGTTGACGTACTCGTTGATCACGGAGTCCGTCAGGATCTTGGCCGAGTGGTCGATCTCGTCCGCATATTGCTTGCCGATAGCGATTTCCTCGTCCTGGGAAATCATGCTTCGATGCGCCACCCGGCGATGGCCGATCTCGTTGACGTCGTCCTTCTTCTTTTGTGCCTTGTTGTCCGTGGCGCGGGAGGGCTGCGCCAGCAAGCAGAGGAAGGTGACCGGCAAGAGGGCTAAGGCCCGAGTTCTTTCCATGGGTTTTTGCTCCTAGCGGCCGAATGCACTCCTATTATACAATTAATCGCTTTGCAAGTCCCTTTTCTTGTCCTTTGTCCTCGGGTTTTCGCTGGCCGACTGCCAGTGGCTCAAAGTGGGACCAACGCCCAAGAATAAGAAATGGCATTGAACAAGGACTGGTGACCAAAAACCAAGAACCGAGAACCAAGGACCTCTTTTCATGATTGAATTCCTCGCCCGCTTCATCATCGCCGTCATCTCCCACTCCGGCTATCCTGGTATCGTCGCACTGATGGCGATTGAGTCCGCGTGCATTCCGCTTCCCTCCGAGGTCATCATGCCGTTTGCCGGCTACCTGGTGTCCGCCGGCCGCTTCAAGCTACTGTGGGTGGGGGTCGCCGGCGCCCTAGGCTGTAATGTGGGCTCCATCGTCGCATACGCCGTCGGCGCCTGGGGCGGGCGCCCGCTGGCAGAGAAATACGGGCACTATGTTTTCGTCACCCACCACGACCTCAACCTCGCCGATCACTGGTTCACTCGCTACGGGGACGGGGCCGTCTTTCTCGCCCGCCTGCTGCCGGTGATCCGCACCTTCATCGCCCTTCCTGCTGGAATCGCCCGCATGAACTTCGTCCGCTTTAACGTCTTCACCTTTCTTGGTTCGCTTCCGTGGTGCCTGGCTCTGGCTTACGCGGGCGTCAAGCTGGGCGAACGCTGGGAGATCCTGCGCCAGTACTTCCACCGCTTCGACGCCGTTCTGGTGATTCTGATTGTCCTGGGCGGCGCGTGGTTCGTCTGGACCCGCTGGAAGGATCGGTTGGAGTGACGATTTCCCGGTGAAGCCCAAAAGCCGAAAGTTGAAATTGGGAATTCGAAGCTCGAACGGGTTGCCGCGAGCAGTTTGATCCGCAGGGCGGAGACGTCGCATCGGCTGACGAACCTGCAAAAAATATTTGACAGCAACCTCCCCTTCGGTGGATAATCGTTCGTACCGAAACCTTCCGAACGATTTCACTTCGGTACAAATTTAAGTTTGGCCTTGATTCGACCTGCGCCTGCGGCATGCACAAACGGCGCGCTCCATATCGAACATTGCAACATCGGGTCCAACCCGTAACCCCACTTCCAGGAGGCGTATGGGTGCCAAATATATTTTTGTGACCGGCGGTGTAGTTAGTTCGCTAGGCAAGGGCCTGGCAGCGGCTTCCATCGGCTGCCTGCTCGAATCGCGCGGCCTGAAGGTTTCTCTCCTCAAGTTCGATCCCTACCTCAACGTCGACCCGGGCACCATGAGCCCGTTCCAACATGGCGAGGTCTTTGTGACCGACGACGGCGCCGAGACGGATCTCGACCTGGGGCACTACGAGCGCTTCACCCACGCCCACATGTTGCGCGACAACAACTGCACAGCGGGCCGAATCTACGAGACCATCATCACCAAGGAGCGGAGAGGCGATTACCTGGGCAAGACGGTGCAGGTGATTCCGCACGTCACCAACGAAATCAAGGCGGCGGCGCTGAAGATCTCGAAGGACGTCGACGTGGCCATCGTTGAGATCGGCGGCACGGTGGGCGATATCGAATCGCTGCCGTTCCTCGAGGCCATCCGGCAGATGCGCCAGGAAATGGGCCGCGAGAACGCCATCTTCATTCACCTGACCCTGGTGCCCTTTATCAGCGCCTCGGGCGAACTCAAGACCAAACCCACGCAGCACTCGGTGAAGGACCTGCGGGAGATCGGCATTCAGCCGGACATCCTGCTGTGCCGCACCGATCGCTATTTGCCCACCGAGCTGAAGGCCAAGATCGCGCTATTCTGCAGCGTGCCGGAAGAGGCGGTGATTACGGCCAAAGACGTCGAGCACATCTACGAAGTTCCCCTGGTGCTCGGCGACGAAGGCATCGACGAGCAGATACTGCTGCGCTTGAAGCTCCCCACCGAACCGCGCAACATGCAACCTTGGATCGACTTGGTGAACCGCCTGAAGCATCCGGCCGGCGAGGTGAAGATCGGCATCGTCGGCAAGTATGTCGGCCTTCAGGATTCGTACAAGAGCCTCAACGAAGCCCTCACTCACGGCGGCATTGCCAACGACGTGAAGGTGAACCTGGAATGGATCGAGGCGGAAGACCTGGAGCAAGGCGAGGCCGGGCTGCGCCCGCTTGAGGCGGTGGATGGTATCTTGGTGCCGGGCGGTTTTGGCAAGCGCGGGATTCCCGGCATGCTGCGCGGCATCGAGTTTGCCCGCACGCGCAAGGTGCCCTATTTTGGCATCTGCCTGGGCATGCAGTGCGCGGTGATCGAGTACGCGCGCAACGTCTGCGGACTGGAAGGCGCCAACAGCTCGGAGTTCGATCCCAACCCGCCGCACCGCGTCATCTACAAGCTGCGCGAACTGCGGGGTGTGGACGAACTGGGCGGCACTATGCGGCTCGGCGCCTGGCAGGCGCGGCTCAAGCCCGGTTCGTTCGCCGAGCAGGCCTACGGCGGGCTGGAGATTTCCGAGCGACACCGGCATCGCTATGAGTTCAACCGCGACTACGAGCCGATGCTGGTGGAACGCGGCCTCGACATCACGGGCGAGACGCCCGATGGCACCTACGTGGAGATCGTCGAGATTCGCGATCATCCATGGTTCCTCGGCTGCCAGTTCCACCCCGAGTTCAAGTCGCGCCCGCTGGATCCGCACCCGCTGTTTCGGGCCTTCATCGGCGCTTGTTGCAAGCACCGAATGAAGCGGCTGGGCCTGCACGACCGGGCGTCGGTCTTCCAGAGTTGAGGGTCGAAGGGTAAAGGATGAAGGGTAAAACGAATGCTGAATGCTGAATTATGAATGATGAACAGAAGAAAGGCCCTTTCTCGTTCATCATTCAGCATTCATAATTCAGCATTCATTCACCCTTTACCCTTCACCCTTTACCCTTTTAACGTTCGCATGAGTGTTCGATCCTCCGTGGCATACAACGTTCGCATCGGCAAGCTCTCACTCGGCGCAGGGCGACCGCTCTTCCTGATCGCCGGTCCGTGCGTCATCGAGAGCGAACGGCACGCCATGAAGATGGCGGAGCGGCTCTCGGCCGCGGCGCGCGATCTGGGCGTGCCCTATGTCTTCAAAGCGTCTTACGACAAGGCCAATCGGACTTCGCTCGACTCCTATCGCGGCCCCGGTTTGGAGCGCGGACTCGAGATCCTGGCGCGGATCAAAGAAAGGTTCGGGGTCCCGGTGCTGACCGACGTGCACGACGTCGCGCAGGTGGGCCCTGCCGGCGAAGTGTGCGACATCATCCAGATCCCTGCCTTTCTCTCTCGCCAGACCGATCTGCTGCTTGCCGCCGGGCGATCGGGTGCCGCGGTCAACATCAAGAAGGGCCAGTTCCTCTCGCCATGGGAGTTCCGGCACGCCATCGATAAGGTGGCGGGCGCCGGCAACCATCGCATTTTGGCGACCGAACGCGGCAGTTCTTTCGGCTACAACAACCTCGTCGTCGATATGCGTGGCCTGGCGGTGATGAGAGACTACGGCTACCCGGTGGTGCTCGACGTCACCCACGCGCTGCAGCTTCCCGGCGGCGAGGGCACGCGCAGCGGAGGCCAGCCGCAGTTTATCGAGACGCTGGCGCGCGCCGGCGTGGCGGCGGGCGTGGACGGAGTCTTTATGGAGGTCCACGATAACCCGTCGAAGGCTTTGTCGGACGGCCCCAACGCTCTTCATCTTCGCCTCTTCCGGCCGCTCGTCCAGCGGCTGCGCGACCTGGGTGAGTTCGTCCGGAAACAGTAGTCGGTTGCCGGTGGTCCGTGGTCGGTTGCCCGTCCGTTCAAGAAAGGCAAAATGATATGGCCGAGAAGGTAGTCAAAATGTGGTTCGATGCGAAAGCTGACTTCTTGGAGGTGATCTTCGAACAGAAGGCCGGCTACTTCCGCGCCACGGACAACGACCGGGTGATGGAGAAGGTGGATAGCGAAGGGAACGTCATCGGTTTCTCCGTGCTTTGCGGGTGAGCTCCCTCAAGAACACCCTACTGGAGGTTGCGCTCAGCTAGTCTCTAGCCTAGCAGGGTGCTGAAAAACCCTGTTTCGAGCGGTTTTCGTAGCGGCGCCCTTTAGGGCGGCACTTTGAATTCAATAAGATGCCCGGCTAAAGCCGGCCTCTACGAGGGCCCAAAGGGGTTTTTTCAGCACCCTGCTAGCTAGACTAGAGGGAGTGCGCTCCGGCGCCATTTCGAATTACTGATGCTCCCATGGTGTGAAAAACCCCCTGCGTCGTCAGCCGCCCTCAAGCACCCAGATCAAGGTACATGCGATAGGGAACTCCGGCTGCAATTCGGTAGAAGGGCATAATCGCCCCGGTAGAGGGCACGAACGGCGACGGGGGCAAGTCGTCGACCACCTTGAACTCCAGCGGCTTATCCGCCTGGACGATCCTCTTGGCGAGGTCGCTGCCATTCCGGCTCAGATTGGGTTGGCGCGTGTATCTGCCGTCCTGAACCAGAACCACCGGGCCATACATCAGAGCAGAGCGGCTCGGATGCTGAGTGTCGATGGGCACCAGGCGCAGTCGCATCGGAATCTGGATGCTGACCCGGTCGCCCGCTTGCCAAGTTCGCCCGATCGTGGTCCAGGTGCCCGGCTGGCAGGGGACATCCGCTTTCCCGCCGTTGATCTGGACGCTCGTTTCTTCGGACCAGCCCGGCACGCGGAACCTAAGCGCAAAGGCCACGCTGTTCGGCGCCTGCACCGTGAGCGAAGTTGTGTCTGACTCCGGGTAGCTCGTCTCCTGGGTCACCTTGATTTCCGTTCCGCCTTGGTTCCAGGTGACCTCCGACGGAACAAACAGGTTCACGTAGAGGCCCGTGGCATCCTTGAAGTAGATGATGTTGTGATAGTCCGCCACCGCCTGGATGTAGGTGCCCGAGCAGCAGGGATAGGGGTCCCAGTAGTACACCTTGCGCGCCGAGGCGAGAGGCTCGGGCGGGCCAAGCCTATAGTCGGAGTAGTAGAAGGTCTTGCCTTCCGGCGCCATGGGGAGCGCCGCGCCAATCCCGTTGTAAAGCAGTTTTTCGATCCAGTCGCCATAGCGGGCTTCGCCGGTGAATTGCATCAGGTAGCTGCCCAGCTTGAATATCGACCAGGCCCCGCAGGGAGTCTCGAAGGTGTTGTTTTCTTCCTCGAGCGACCTCCCCAGCGATCCATCGGCCGCCACCAGCCTTTCCGTCGGACCGTAGCCGCCCGTGGCATAGCATTGCACGTTTTGAAAATGCTCGCAGGCGTTGACGATGGTCTTCAGGTACTCGGGATCGCCGGTCACGGCGTAAGTCATGGCCGCGCTGCTGAGGGTGTTCACGTGGCTGTAAGCGTGATATCCCCGCGCGTCGAGCGGCACCTTCCCCGTGAACATTCCCCAATAGTGGTCGTAGTGCCAGAGGTCCCCGAAGTTTTTGTACTTGCTGTCTCCCGTCAGTTGGTAAGCCCGGTAAAGGTTCTCAGAGAGGGTGTACCACTCGACGGGAAAACCCTGAGTGTCATAGCCCGACGGCGGCTTCCGGCTGCGGTCGAGATGTCTTACGCCCCAGTCGGTCGTCCGTTCGAGCACGGGAAGGGCGTCCCTCTCGCCTCCGAATTGGTACAGATCCACCAGACCGTAGACCGTTTTGTCCCACGAGTAGTGCGAGAGGTCCAACTCCTTGGCCGAGGGGGCGTAGTAGGGCGCTCCGTCCGCGTCGAAGGTCTTTACCCATTCCCGCATGAGGCGTACTGCCTTGTCGCGCATGGCCGTGTCGCCGGTCGCCTTGTACATGCGGGCCATGCCGCTCAAATATTGCCCGAAGACCGGGCCCAGGTCTTCCGCGCCCCACGCGCCTGCATCGTTCCCTGGCGCGGGCAGACCGGCTCGCTTGCGAAACCCTTTCAGGAGGTCGTCATCAGGAAGGTTGAAATAGTAATCCCGAGTGGCAAGGTATTGCTTTCGCAACATGCCGTCCATCAGGCGAACACCGGAATAGTTGAAAGGCTCCAGGTAGCGCCTGGGCTCGGAGGGACCTTCACTTGTGTCTTCTGCCTCCGCGCTCTCCGCCCCGCGCGCTAGAAAGGGCGCTGCCGCTGCGCCAGCCAACGCCTTCTTCATGAAATCCCGTCGAGTCTTGCCCTCGCTCATGGCGTCCTCCTGTACTACAAACCCCAATCTTCTTCTCGGCTCGCGACGATTTTTCTTGCTCGCCACTCGCCACTCGCCACTCGTCACTAGCCACTTCGCTCCATTTGGTTGCGGCGCAAGGTCGCGCGCTGGGGATATTGGTCTCTAAGCACGAATCCTAGCCAAAACCCACCTTCTAGCACCACCCAGGGATAGAAAGGAATTGGAATTTGGCCATCCCCGCCAGACTTATTAGCGGTGGCTGTGACTGCGACTAACCTACAGTGTGGCAGATCCCAGAGACGCTGGCTCAATCAACGTCTCCGGGTTTGACGCTTCCGTGCCGGTGTAATTGCGGACTGCGCAACTGGCGGCAGGGTGAGTCAGTATGAGGAGGAGCAGGAGTATGCCGCCTGTCTCCATTGAACCACGAGATCTCGAGAGAGTCGTCGCCCTCTCTTGGGATCTCGTCTCCAAGAGGTTCGAATATAAGTGACATGCACCACCTCGTAGCATTGAGATGGTGGTGATTTGGCTTGCGTATCACCTGACACAGTGGGGCCCTCGCGGTCCCCAGTCTATTAGATGGACGCTCATTTTGAAAGGGTTGTCCAGTTAAGTGGTTTGATTTGTTAAGGGTAGGCACGGTTCCCTGCAGCCATGCTTAAAATTGCAGCCGTGCTTAAAATAATATAGACAGAAGTGAGCGGCGGCCGTGGCAGACTTTATGGGCCCGGCCGTTTTCAAGGCTGGTAAACTTTACCAGGAGGTCTGTTCGATGAAGAATCAGAAACCGGATCGACGCAAATTCCTCAAGCGTGGGCTAAGGTCCGCGGGCGTAGCGGCCGCGGTCGGCACGCTCGGCCTGCCCGTATCGGGCAAGCCGGCGCAGGGCAAGGCCGCCAAGAAGGCTATCTATAAGCCTGGTGAGAAACCCTCGCCAGACGCCATCTTCAGTTCGGGCATTCAATATGGAAACCTGCTCTTCGTCTCCGGCGCCGGCGCGCAAGACCCCGTGACCCACAAGGTTGTGGAAGGCCCCATCCAGAACCAGGTGCGCCAGTGCCTGGAAAACATCAAGACTGTGGTTGAGGCGGCCGGGTCTTCCATGGACCGGGTGCTGAAATGCACGGTGTTCCTCACCGACATCACCAAGTGGGCAGATATGAACGTGGTCTACCACCAGTACTTCCCCAAGGATCCGCCCGCTCGGACGACGATCGCTGCGAAGGACTTACCGGGTGATTCGCCGGTCGAAATCGAGTGCATCGCGTATGTTGACTGATTGAGAGAGTGAGCTGCGGCTCTCGCTTTGCCGACCGGATGGACGAAGGGATCTTGCGCACGAGTCGTAGGCGGCGGAGGTTCGATTATTCCTCAGCCATGGCTGGCGGGTCTGATTGCAGCTTCGGTGTGGTGAAGTACTGTTGGCGCGCTTTCTCCCATTCCACCCGACTGATACCCGTAGGGTCGTAGACGATCCGGCCGGCCCTCACCGTGAGCCGATTCACCAGTCTGACGTCGCCCGTCATCCTGGCATTGCCACAGTCGGTGTAGCCGAACCGGCCCTTTTCGAGTTCGATCACGGCAATGTCAGCGTCGCGGCCCACGGTCAGCGTGCCCAATTCAGGTCGCCGGATCTCCGCCGCCGGATTTACCGTGGCGCGCCGGATCAGGTCCGGAAGGGGTACGCCCATCGCCAGGAACTTCGACATGGTGGTGATGAAATCCACTACCGACCCGTTGACGTTGCCTGTGTGAAGGTCGGTGGAAATCGAGTCGGGAATAAAGCCCTGCTTGACGGCGGGCACGGCGTTGCGGAACCAGAAACTCGCGGCCCCGTGGCCGACATCGAAAACGATCCCGCGCTGGCGCGCCTCCCACAAGAAGTCGTTGACTTTGCCCTTGGCGTCGAGAATAGGAAACTGTTGCGCGAAGACGTGGGTGTGGATATCGCCGGGCCGCATATGCTTCAGGATCAGGTCTTCATACGAGCGCTCGGGCGGGCGCGGCCAGAAATCGACCATCAGTGGCACGTTGGCCAGCTTGCCGCAGTCCACGGCGCGATCCACCGCGGCCCAGGGCGGATGCGCCGCATCCCACGGCTTCTCAGTCCAGTAATGCGCCGTCTTGACGCCGACAATCACGTCCCGGTATTGGTTGATCGTCTGGGCGCAGAGCTGCGGGTCCATCTCCGCTACGTCCTGTTCCTTTCCGCTATTCATGCCGGCGGCGACGATGTTGAGGAAGGCCAGCACGCGGATCTTGGAGTGGTCCATCGCCTCGTGCTTCTCGCGCAGGAAGGTTCTGGCCCCTGAACTGCCGGCGTCGACCACGGTGGTCACGCCCGAGTTCAGCATCGTATCCGCCAGGAGGCCGAGCGGCTGATTGTTGGCACTGGCATTGGGCTCGAACCAGTCGAGACCGGCTCCACCGTGCCCCAGGTGGACATGGATGTCGATGAGCCCGGGCGTTACGTAAAGCCCGGTCACGTCTACGGCCTTGCGTGCTTTGAAACTGGGAATGTCTTTCTCCACCGCGGCGATCTTCCCATCGAGCACCGCCACGTCGCGGGCCGCGTCGATGTGGCTGGCGGGATCGATCACGTGACCGCCTTTGAGCAGCAGGTCATACCGCGGCATCTGGGCCACGGAAGATCGCGCGAGCGCTATCGCCACCGCCGCTACGGCGAGGGTTCGAAGCATCGTGGCCTCCTTTTGGGCATCCGCAGAAAAAAGAAGTCAGGAGACAGGAGTCAGAAGACAGAATGAAGAGACGGTATGCTGATTCCCCGGTTCTTTCATTCTGGCTCCTGACTCCGGACTCCTGGCTCCTGACTTCTTGAAACTTGTCGTGATCTCTCCCCGAAAACGTCCCGCGGTGGCTTGCGGACCATCGCGACTCGTTGCGCGCTCCCTCATGCCTGCATCGCTTCACGCAACACTTCACGGAGGCGCTGTGCCACCACCAGGTCCTCCTCCGGCCGCAGCATCCAAACTCCCACGACGATCGTGTTAGGGCCTCCCGGCAAGCCGGCGCTGGCAGGTCCGCCTCCGGTGCCCGGATTCAACTCGATCCGTGGGCTTCCTTTCCGCATCTTCTCCATCACTTGTTGTCCCGTGATCGCGACGCGAGCCGGATCGTAGGTAATCAGCAGGTGAGGAACATGATTCGCGACGGGAGGGACGAAGATCCTCGTTTCGACAGTCGGAATACTCTTCACCTGCTCGGCGATTCGCTCGGCTCGTTTGCGGAACTCCGCGTCCATGGTCACATCGTCCTGGCTCAAGAACCAATCAACCGCGGCAACCAGACCCACTACTTCCTCCTTGCCCACTTTCATCCCACGACCGATAGTGTTCGAGTTGGGCGAGTTGTTCAGCTTCGCAGCTTCGACCAGATCCTTTCTGCCCAGCAGCAAACCCGTGCACTGCGGGCCACGCAGCCCCTTGCCGCCGGAGAAAGTGACCAGATCAAATCCCATCTCGGTGTAGTTCCACAGATTCGAGATAGGCGGAACATCGGCAGCAGCATCATTGAAGCAAGGCACCGCGTGCTCATGAGCCACCCGCACCCAGTCTTCGCGGCTGATCTGGCCGCCCTCGGCAGCATTAAAGAAGTGGGCCATCACCGTCCGCTCGTTGAAGGCCTGCCCGTACTGCTGGAGCGTTTCCACTTCCACGAAGCGAATTCCGCAATTGCGGACGGCATGGTCATACTCATACCGATGGGTCTTCTGGACGATCACCTCGTTCTTCAGTCCACTCATATCGGTCGGGATGCTCACGATCGCAGGCCGATTCGCCGCGGTGATGCAGGCCGCAGTTCCCAACGTGAGCGCGGAGGCGGCCCCCGCGGTTACCAGGGCAGCCTCGCAGCGGAGGCGTCTTGCCAGATACTCACCCGCTGCATCCCGCAGTTCATTGATGTTCACGGGTCCTTGCGCCGCCAAGCTCATCGCCGCCTGTACTTCGTCCGGCATCACGGACGCGGAGAGAACGGTGTAGGTTCCGGCGGCGTTGATGAAGGGAGTCACCCCCAGCTTGCGGTAATAATCGACACCCGCCGGCGACGCGGGCGCCGAATCGCGAGCCTTAAGAACCGAGCCGGCGCAGGCTGCGGCGCCGCCCGCTACGATCGCTTGCCTGCCCTGGCACAAGAACTTCCGACGTGTAAACGTGCTTGGCATCTGAACCTCTTCGAACAGGGGTCATTTTATCGCGTTATGGTGGACCTTGGTCGCTCATTCTTTGCAAGGTCTGCGGTTCCTTCTTGAAGATTGCTGTGCCTGCAACATAGCCCAGTGTACGTGCTGTGTGAGGTAGACACAAAAACGGAACGCGTGGATTAGGGTGGTGGTGTCATTTGGGAGAAAATTGAATCCACAGATTACGCAGATTTCGGAGATTAAGAGAAGAAACCGCCTCCTCGGCAAGAAGTAACCAGCACGTCGCGTGTTCATTGCGCCTGCGACAACACTGAGTTCTCGGCCTGTGGCTCTTTTCTCAATCTGAGAAATCTGCGGAATCTGTGGATTCTATTCTTTGTCAAATGACACCACTACCTGGATTAGAGCGCATTTGACAGCCGCGCAAGGGTGTCGTACACTCTGCCGATGCCGATTCCAACAGAACCCATTGGAAGCATTCCGAGACCTCCGCAACTGATCGAAGCCGTCCGCGAGTTTGAGCAGGGGCATCTGGCGCAAGCAGAGCTCGACGCACTTTATGCCGACGGGCTTCGCGACACGATCCAGCGCTTCGAGGCAACCGGATCACCAGTCATCACCGACGGAGAGCAAACCAAGCCCAGCTTTGCCACCTACCCGATCCACGGACTTCGCAACCTGACGCCGGACGGCGTTTCCGTTCCTTTTGCTGACGGTCACACCCGGCAATTGCCGCGCCTTGCCTCGGGCCCCTTTTCTTACAAGACTCGGGCCAGCCAATACCTGGAGGCGGCCGGGAAATACACCCGGAAACCCTTGAAGCAAGCCGTAATTTCTGCCTCACTGTTGAGCCTCCTCTACCCGCAAGAGGGAATTGAAGGTTATTCGCGCGAGGCGTTCCTGGAAGACCTGGTTCGCGAAGCGGTGGCGGATATCCGCGGCTGCTTGGACGCCGGCGCTCACAAGGTGCAGATCGACTTCACGGAAGGCCGGCTCTCGATCAAGCTTGACCCTTCGCGCCAACTGCTTCAGCAGTTCATCGATTTGAACAATCAAGTGTTGGGCCACTTCAGCAGCGAAGAGAAACGCCGGCTCGGAGTTCACACCTGCCCCGGGGGCGATCAGGATGCGACGCATAGCGCGGATGTCGACTATGCCAGTTTGTTGCCGAGCCTCTTCACCTTGGCCGTGGGGAACTTCTACATCCAACTGGCGAGTGAAAAGGATCGGACTCGGGTGCTGCGGTTGATCGCGCAACACTCCCGCCCGGAGCAGATGATTTTCGTGGGGGTCACCGATCCGATTGACGCACGGATCGAAACGCCCGAGGAAGTGCGGGACCGGGTTCTTGAAGCCGCCGAATTCATCCCTTTGGACCGCCTCGGATCCACAGACGACTGCGGATTTGCGCCTTTCAGTGACGACACCTCGACAGCGCGCGACGTGGCGTTCGCGAAGATCCAGGCGCGAGTCGCCGGTACTGAATTGGCCACGCTGAAACTCGGCTGAGGTGATCACGGGCCGTCCGCGTGCGAGTGGGGTTCCTCGCGGCAGCGAGTCTCTGCCATAACGGATTCGCGCGCATCAAAGCAAAAGATTTATCCGTGCCAATCCGTGTTGATCCGCGGCCAGACCCAATTTTTTCTTCGTGGGGAGAGGCATGAAATAATTGCGAAGGAGCTTCCAACACAGAGACACAGAGGCACAGAGAAAAATGAAAACGTCTGGAAATAAATGACATCTGATGTCATCTTCTTACTCTTCCTCTGTGTCTCTGCGCCTCTGTGTTTGATTCTTTCACAGCTTTCTGAGGGCTAATAGCTGTTCTCACGTCGTGCTATCATCGTCACGTTGAGTTCTGATGAGCCTGGATACCGCGCGAAGGGTTTTGAAGATTGAAGCGCGGGCGCTTGCCGACTTGGTGGAGCGCCTCGACGGGCGTTTTGCGCGCGCCGTCGATTTTGTCTTTGGCGCGAAGGGCCGGGTCATCGTGGCCGGCATGGGCAAGTCGGGCCTCATCGGCCAGAAAATCTCGGCTACCCTTTCGAGCACCGGAACGCCTTCGTTTTTCCTGCATCCGGCCGAGGCCCTGCATGGCGACCTGGGCCGCTTGGTGCGCGACGACGTGCTGGTGGCGCTCTCCTACAGCGGCGAGACCGTGGAGTTGCTGCGCCTGCTCGACACGGTGAAGCGCCTCGCCATCCCGCTGATCACGCTGACGGGCAGCCCGGCGTCCACGCTCGCCCAGGCCAGCGACGTAGTCATCGACGTCGGCATTCGCGAGGAGGCCTGCCCGCTGGGGCTCGCTCCCACGGCTTCCACCACCGCGATGCTGGCGGTGGGCGACGCGCTGGCCATGGCCGTGTTGGAGCGGCGAGGCTTCACCGAGGAGGACTACGCGACGCTGCATCCGGGCGGCGGGCTCGGCGTGAGGTTGCGGCGCGTGGAGGACGTGATGCACACCGGAGACCGGGCACCGCGCGTCCGTCCGGGCGACCTCATCCCCGAGGTGATTTACGAGATCAGCCGCAAGGGACTCGGCTTGGCGACGGTGGTGGATGACGCCGGACGCCTGGTGGGGTTTATCTCCGACGGCGATCTGCGCCGCTTTTTCCAGAGGGAAGGGAATCGCGCTCTCGGCCTCACCGCCGCTGATTGCATGACGCGCCAGCCCGTCACCATCGGGCCGCGAGAGCTGGCGACACGCGCCCTGAACTTGATGGAGTCGCGCAAGATCACCGGCCTCGCGGTGGTGGATGCCGATGGACGCCTGGCCGGAGTGGTGCACTTGCACGATTTGTGGACGACGCAAATGTTTTGAGAGCGGACGAGTGGCGAGTGACGAATGGCAAGTGACTAGTGTTCTGTCCCGCGTAATTGTTGATAACCCTCACCCGGCGCTGCGCGCCACCCTCTCCCAAAGGGAGAGGGAGTTTCTTTTCGAGATTCCAGCCCTCTCCCTTTGGGAGAGGGTCTGGAGTTTCTACATTCTAAGCCGCAGCAGCAGCGACGAACTGGGAGGAACTAGGCTGAATGCCGAGTTGTTTCAGCAGTTCGGGATGCTCGGCAGCTTCCTTGCGGAGGAGGGTGATCAAATCGAGACAAGAGGGACGCT
>DATFYM010000173.1:0-5875 GCA_035315065.1 Terriglobia bacterium | reverse complement strand
CGAAATCTCTGATTACCGGGTGCTGAAGAGCGATCACGAGCTACTGACGGAAGCGTCCGTGCGGCTGCTCAAGGCTCCACTCTGCTCGGCTCAGGACTTGGGCCGATCGGCACAGCTTCGTTGCCGCGCCATGGGGTTGAGCCCCGGCCTGCTAACAGTGGTCATTCAATTTTCCCTGGATCGTCCAAAGCGGTCGTTCAGCTCCGGCAGCCCCCTGCTCGTTTTCGCCTACTTGACCCAGGCGCCAGCGGACTTAGTTGTCATGCACGGCGAAGTCGCTCTATACCCAGAGGAGGCACAGAGAAATCGCCTCGAAGGCGACGTGCAGATCCAACTCGAGGTGAACGGAGAAGGCGAGGTCAAGGATGCAGCCATCTTGAGCGGTCCCGAACCGCTACAGGACGTTGCCCTGGAAGCCGCGAAGAGATGGCGTTTCATTCCGCCTTCGGAGGCGCCGGTGGAGGTGATCGTAACTTATCTCTTCTGGATACCCAACTAACTTAGCGGCATCCGAAGCTAACGTGTCGATTCATTCCAGCGATCAGGCCTCGTCGGCCGCCAGCACTGGCATCTTGCCCTTCTCATTAAAACCGGCGCTTCACTTGTCCTTCCGTTGTTCGCCGCTCTCAGTTTCCTTCAGGATCTCGATCATCGCGGCCGGAGTAATAATCCGGGCGGATTTGTGCTGTTTCAGGGAGAGGAGCTCCTTGTCGCCGGTCACGAGGAACTCGGCTTGGCTTGCTTCAGCCATCGCGAGCAGGTAACTTGTCCTTGGTGTCCGGCCCGACGGGTCCAGAGGGCAGGTCCCCGCAGTAGAAAGAAAAGTCCTGAAGGCCCGCCGCTAGTAGCTCGACCGCGCTGGCGCGGAGTCTCGTCCGGAAAAACGGCCTGCCGGCGACGTCGCGGAATCCCGCGATGAGCGCCTCAGAGGTGACGAGCGTGAACGCCTTGCGCTCCCAGGCGTCGAGAAGTTTTGCCGGCGCGCCCAGGGGCGAGAGAAGCGCGGAGAGCAGGATGTTGGTGTCGAGGATGAGGCGCATCAGGACCGTTTGGCGCGTTCCCGGTAGCGTTTCGCGCGGACGTCCTCGACCGCTTCGTCTATCATCTTCTGGAGTTCGTCCGGCGGAACGTCGGCGAAGGCTTCCCGGGCTTTGCTGACGCTCTGGTGGAAGATGCGCCAGCGGACGGCTTCCTCAATGAATTTCGAAATGTCGCCTTTTTTCATGCCGTGCGCGCCCAGGAAAGAGCGCAAAGCGAGATCGGCTCGCCTGGACCATGTAATGGTCAGGCGGGTGGTTTCTGGCTCGGACGTGGTATTTCTCGTCATATGAGCATATATCCACTTATGAGGGTAAGCGATTGTAAGACTTGCGTCAACCGGAGGGTTGTGTTTTTGTACTTTTCGTTGACGCTCTCCCAAGCGAGCTATAGACTGAAAAGGAGAGATTCGCAAGCGATTCGGATGAAAAGAGAAACTGTCATTACGGCGACCGTCTTCCTGGTGGTGGGCTTCCTCGCGGGGTACATCACTTTTTCGCTGATCTCATCGAGGTCGCCGGCGAGCGCTATGGCAGCCGCCAGCACCCAGCCCCAGGGGGACGCACCGGCTGCGGAGACGGCCAGCGGGACCGCGGCAGGTGCGAATCGGGCCCTGCCCGAGGGCCATCCAGCGGTCGACACCGACACGGCGATCCGCATGGTCCAGCAGGAGATGGCCCAAAATCCGAAAGACCCCAAACCTCCACTGACTCTCGCCAATTTTCTCTACGATCAGAAACACTTCGCGCAGTCCATCGAATGGTACCAAAAGGCGCTGGCGCTTGATCCGTCGAATGTCGATGCCCGGACGGACATGGGGACTGCTTATTTCAGCAGTGGGAATCCGGACGAGGCCCTCGCGGCCTACCGCAAGTCCCTCGAGATTGACCCTCACCACGAGCAGACGATGTTCAACCTGATCATCGTCGAGATGGAAGGAAAGCACGATCTGGCGGCGGCCCGGAAAGCCTGGGCGCGCCTGCACCAGCAGGACCCTGCTTACAAGGGCCTCGACGACTTGAAGCAGAAGCTCGACGCCGCGCAAGGTTCCCCTGGCGACGTGCCGCAATAGGCGAGGCATGTTGTTCTCCGAGCAACGGACAGCGGGTTACAGCGGATGATGGATTCGAGTTTGGAGTTAGCTAGCAACGGTCAGCCATCAGCCCTCAGCTTTCAGCTCTCAGCAAGAAAGTCCAGTGTCTTGCCGGAGAACTGATGGCTGATAGCCGAGGGCGGATAGCGGACCGAGGGACAGTTTTCCGAAGAATATGGGCGTTCTGTTACGTTACGTGTTGGAACTCATCCTCGCCTGGGTGGCGTGGCGATTCATTAGTGGGGCCTTGCAGCAGGTATTCACCGAACGCAGAAGCACTTCCGAGCCGCGGCTTTACACGGATCCTTCCAAGGTGAAGCGGCCTGCCGTGACCGGAGAAATGGCGCGCGACCCCGTCTGCGGCATGTTCGTCTCGACAGAACTTTCCCAGCGCCTCCACCACCATGGCCAGACTCTGCACTTTTGCTCCCGTGAATGCATGGAACGATTCCAGAAGCAAGGGACAGGAGCAGGGGACAGGGGTCAGGGGACAGGGACCAGGGGTTAGGCCCTCGGCTTTCCCTAGCTATCAGACTGTCAGCAAGACACCGGACTTTCTTGCGGAGAGCTGACGGCTGATAGCTGATGGCTAATTCTAAGCTCGAATCGCGTTTCCTTCTTAATTTCCTTCTCCTTCTTAATTTTATTGACATTCTCTGGCGCGACTCTATAATCCGAGCAGAAAGTTTGCGCGGTGGGGAGCGAACGCGGTCACATGAATCAATCAGCCAATGGTAGCCCTCCTGTTATTCTGACGATTGCCGGATTCGATCCGTCCGGTGGCGCGGGAACCGCCGCCGACCTAAAGACCTTCGCCGCCCATAACTGTTACGGCGTGGCTGCGATCACCGCGCTTACCATCCAGAACACGCAGGGAGTCACGGCGGTTTACGCGGTGGAACCGCTCCAGCTTAAGGAATGCCTCCAGTCGCTGGTCGCCGACGGCAATCTTCGCGCGGTGAAGATCGGTATGTTGGCCAGCCGTGCCAACGCGGAGATCATTGCCGGGTTTCTGGACGCCAACGCGACTCTGCCATCCGTTCTCGATCCGGTGCTTCGCTCTTCGAGCGGGTTTGATCTGGTGGACGCCGCGGGCCTGGAATTCCTGCGCGCGGAGTTGTTCCGCCGCGTCAGCGTGATCACGCCCAACCTGGGTGAAGCCTCCGCATTGTCGGGCCTCACAGTGGAGAGCGTGGAAGGAATGAAAGCGGCGGCGCGCGCTCTGGTGGAAATGGGCGCGCGGGCGGCGGTGGTGACCGGCGGCCACCTCGACCGGCCCACCGACGTTTATTTCGACGGCGCCCGTTGCGAGACCTTTGTTGGCGATCACGTCCGGCCAGCCAATACGCACGGCACCGGGTGCGCGTTTTCCTCTGCCATCGCGTCGAACCTCGCGCTCGGCCGCCATCTGCCGGACTCCATCATGCTGGCCAAGGCGTACGTCACCGAGGCCATCCGCAAGGCTTACGCCACCGGGCCGGGCCGCGTGCCCTTGAACCACTTCTTTCGGGCGCATCCACACTCGCGCGGCGCTGACTATATGCCCGTCGTTCCAGAACCCGAACCGGTGCATTGAAGAAGGGAGTCGGGAGTCGGGAGTCGGGACTACCGCCCGGCTGCTCCCTACTCCCGACTCCCTACTCCCTTTTTTCGGACATGCTCACCACCCCCCAGAGGATCGCCGTCGGCCTGTCGCTGCTCGGCACGGTGGCGGTAATCCTGCTCGTCGTGCTTTTCGCGCGCCGCCCCGTGCCCACGCTGCCCGTCACACCCATCGCGTCCAAGTTTGACCCTGCGGCGGCGATTGAGAACACTCGCGTGCTGGCCGAGGAGTATCCGGACCGCATTACGGGAAGCGAAGGCGCGAGGCGCGCGGCGGAGTACCTGCGCACGGAGTTTCGCAATCGGGGCTATCAGGTTACCGACAACACGTTCACCATGTGGCTGCGCGGCCAGCGGGTGGAAGGCCACAACGTCATCGCCGAAATCCCGGGCCAGACCTCGGAGAGCGTCGCCGTCATCGCCCACTACGACGGGCAGACCACCTCGCACCAAGCCGCTGAAGACAATGCTTCCGGCGTGGGCGTGATGCTTGAGCTGGCCCGCGTCTTGCGAGACCAACCCCGTCATCGCGGCCTGATTTTCGTCGCCACCGACGCAGAAGAATGGGGCATGATCGGCGCCCGCGCCCTCACCGGCTTCTTCCATTCGCAATCCACCACCGCCGTCATCTCCATCGACTACCTCAACCGGGGCCGCGCCCCGGCGCTCGGCATCGACTGTGGCGGGCAGTTGGGCGGCTATACACCCCTTTGGCTTCGCCAACTCCTGGTGGAAGCAGGCGAGGCCCAAGGCGTCGAGGTGGCCGAGCCGGGCGCCGCCTGGGAGTGGGTGGAGCGCGCCCTCGAGGTCTCCGCGCAGGACCAGGGACCTCTGGTTCGCGCCGGCATTCCCGCGCTCAATATTTCCACCTTGACCAAGGGGTACGCCGCCTCGCGCCGGCGCTACCACAGCACGGAAGACGTGTTCCGCGATTTCGATCCGCAATCGTTTCGGATGCTCGGCGCCACCGTGGAGCAGGCCGTTGACGCGCTCGATCGCCTGCCCCAGATCGAAAGCAGCATGAACTACTGGCGCCTCTCGCGAAAGAGCTACCTGCCGGATGGCATCGTGCGCCTGATCCAGTTGCTGGGCCTGGTGCCCATTCTGCTCGCCGGCCTTTTTGCCGCGGTTAATTTCGAAAAGGACCGCCCCCCGCAGGCCGCGGTGGCTCTGGTCCGGCCGCTCGTTTATCTCATTCCGGCGTTGCTGGCCTTGGTGACGCTCTACGCGCTCACCGCCACCGACATCCTCCCGCGCTGGGAGCTTTATCCCGCCACGCCCAAGGACCCGTTCCTTTACCAAATCCCGATTTCCGTCGCCGCCGCGCTGGCGCTGGCGTTCCTGGCGGGATACAGAATCCTGCGGTGGCTGAAAACCCGCCTCGCGGAGCCTCCTTCCTATTCGGGCAAGAAACGAGTCCTCTATTTGTGGTTGTGCGTCGCTGTGCTTTGCAGCTTCCTGCTGAATCCATACGCCATGTGGCTCTTTCTTGGCCTTTTTGCCTATATGGCCCGCTTGCTTCACCCGCCGCGCAAGCCCGCCCTCCGCGCCGCCGATGCCTTGATGCTGCTCGTGGGCGCCGTGCCTTTCGTCGCCGTGCTCTACCGTTTCGGCGCGGAGATTTTCCTCGGCTGGCGAATCCTCTGGTACCTCGTGCTGCAAACGGCGTACCACGTCTGGTCGCCGATGGCGGCGGTGGTATTTCTGCTTTCCACGGTGCTGTGGATTTTGCTTTTCCGAATCTCCGTTTTCGGCAAGTTGTCCGGCATGCGGCCGGCGGGAGTCGGACATGGGGTCAAACCAGAAATCAGAAATTGGAAAGCAGAAAGCGAAAAAGAGCGGCAAGGGTCCCGCCCTTGATATCCTGGTAGGGGCAGGCCTCGTGCCCAAGAGCGCTAAGATAGCACGGTGGTGCCAGCCCGCGAAGCGGACGCAGTCGTTTAGCGAGGAATGAAGCCCGCGAAGCGGGCGCAGTCATTTAGCCCACGGCGAAGCCGTGGGCTGGAGTTTCTACATTCTAAGCCGCAGCAGCAGCGACGAACTGGGAGGAACTAGGCTGAATGCCGAGTTGTTTCAGCAGTTCGGGATGCTCGGCAGCTTCCTTGCGGAGGAGGGTGATCAAATCGAGACAAGAGGGACGCT
>DATFYM010000172.1:0-8188 GCA_035315065.1 Terriglobia bacterium | reverse complement strand
ACTTACCAGTGGGACCCTAATGCCCGCATTGTTGTCCAGCGTCCTTCGCCCTGCCCCGTCTCGTACGGTGCAAGGGCTGTGGAAATCGTTCCGAAATGATCCCGGTCAGGGTTCCGGCCACCGGCGAAAAGTGACCGGCTTCATCCCGGAATCGTGCCCGGCTTCATTTCGGAATGGCGCCCGGAATGATTTCGGAATCGTGCCCGGCCTGCCCCGGAATCCGCATGATTAAGAATATCTCGTTGGTGATTCTCTTATTCATTCTCTTGATGGCCTCTTCCGCAATCTCTTTTGGTACCATATGATTTCCCCTTTTGGATAACGATCTGGCGCTCAGCCGCGAGCGGAGCCCACCGGCCTGGGCGCTTGTTAGGCTGCTCGAACGACTCCAGCAAATGGTTCGCTTGGACGGATAACGACCGTGGGCTGGCGTAGAACAGCGGTATCCGTCGCTAGACCGCTCCAAAGAGCTGCAGCTCCGAGGAGCGAAAGCGGACGCTCGGTCGTGATTGTTGTCGCGTCTGCCAAGTTGCTCTCGGCCGACAGAAACGCCATCGCCGCTGTAGCCGCGTCCTGGAGGTGCGTCCCATGTGCCTTCTCGCAAACGAAAGCCTCCCAACAAAAGAGAATCGGGTGGCTCTCTGAGGGCGGCCATGACTCGGCGCCTGTCTTGAGTTCAATCGAGTCGCCGCAGGAATCCGCAATGCGACGCAGTATCCACGCGACTTGGTGTAGCCCCAGCGTGGCAACCGCTAGGCCGGCGGGCGCTGCGAAAGAGCGACTTCCCTCATTCTTTCGGCCGTAGCAAAGAGCTGAAGACTCCGCAGGCACTGGAATGAAGAGCGGGGCCTCGAACCCGAGGGCAACGCTCTGCTCGTTTTGCAGATCTCGGATAATCCGGTCAGCAAGCTTGCCGATGTCAGAGGAACCGACGACAGAGCTTGGGTCGACTGGGTCCACCCGTGCCCAGCCGAAGTTCGGTGTTCGGCCCGCTTCGCAGCGCGTTGAGCCTATGTCCACAGCGTAGATTACTCTGCTCAAGTGACACGCCCCTTCGTTCCGACCCGCGGTCCGCTGAGGCACTCCGATCACTTCGCGCAGCACATTGAGCGCTCGGGCGCAGCCGGCGCGGTCCACGTCGTAGTGGGTCACCATGCGGATAGATGCCGGTGAGGTGGCGTTAGCGAGGACCCCGCGTGCTGCCATACGCCGGGAAATCTCCTCCGCCGCCAGCCCGGTGCCGGACACATCGAAGATGAGAATGTTGGTGACCACTTTGGCGGGATCGATCTTGATTCCCGGAATCTCGGTCAGGCCGCAGGCAAGAAACTTAGCGTTCTCGTGATCGATGTGAAGCCGCGGGGGAGTCTCCTCGAGTGCCACCAGCCCGGCGGCAGCAAGGACGCCGGCTTGTCGCATTCCGCCACCCAGCATCTTGCGCACGTGCCGGGCTTCCTCAATGAACGTCTTGCTGCCTACAAGCATCGAGCCAACGGGCGCGCCGAGTCCTTTCGACAGGCAAAACATCACGGAATCGGCCTTCCGTGTCAGCTCGACGACCGGCCGGCCCAGGGCCACGCTGGCGTTGAAAATACGCGCGCCATCCAGGTGGACCGGCAACCCGGCCGCATGGGCGCGATCGCAGATCTCGTCCGCGATCTCCGGCGGGTAGACCGATCCGCCCGCAAGATTCGACGTGTTCTCGATCTCGATCAGTCCGGTGAGGGTGCGGTGCTCGCTGCGGACACGCACGTGGGGGGCGATCCGGTCCCAGGTCAGGATACCGTCGTCAGCATAGATGGCGCGCGGCAGGCAACCCGAAAAAGCCGACATCATCGCCATCTCGAAGTTCAGGATGTGCGCGCGCTCCTCGCAGATCACTTCGCGGCCCGGCTGCGTGTGTACCTTGATGGCGGCCTGATTACCCATGGTGCCGGAAGGCACAAAGACTGCCGCCTCGCGCCCGAAAATCTCAGCGGCACGCTCTTCCAGACGGTTCACCGTGGGGTCCTCGTGATAAACGTCGTCCCCCACTTCCGCCTCGGCCATAGCGCGGCGCATAGCCGGCGTCGGGCGGGTCACTGTGTCGCTGCGTAGGTCCACAATTGGTTCGCTCATAGTTAAGCCATCAGCGGTCAGCATTCAGCAAGACCAGCGCAGCCGACCTTGGAGTGCGGCAGCTCTTCGCTTCGCCCAAGGGCAAGCTCACTGCCGCCTTTTGGGCGGAGCGCGAACCGAAGCGCCAAGGCGGTAGCCGCGCTACCGCACTCCAAGGCGCGAACATAAGCGCTGCGCACGGCGGTCAGAGACCGCCGCCTACAGTAGAAACTCCTGAAAGATCTCGTTCGAAACCAGATACGCCCGCTCCGGGATATGAATGGATTGGTCGCGCCGCTCGATCCATCCCTCCTGCTCGAGCCTTGCAATCTTGTCACTCCAGCGGGCAATCGACCCCCAGCGCTTGACGGCGACTGCAAGATCCACACCCCGGCGCTGGCGCAAGCCCAGGAAAAAGAACTCCTCCAGTTGCTCGTTCACAGATAGTGTGCGTGTCTCAGCAATCGGCGACTCGCCGCGCCCGATCTTTGCCGCATAGATTTCGGGCGACACTTCGTTGGCCCAGCGGTGCACTCCATCGAAGGAATGCGAGCCCGCGCCTAGGCCGAGGTAAGGCTTCAGTTCCCAGTACTTCAAGTTGTGGCGGGACTCGTAACCCGGCCGTGCGAAGTTGGAAATCTCGTACTGGCTGTAACCGGCTCCGCGCAGGGTCTCACGCGCCTTTTCGTAAGCCCACGCCATGAAGTCGTCGTCCGGCACCGCGTCGGCGTGATAGCGGCGGCCGTGCTCGATCACTTCCCTGCCGAGGCGGCTCTTTTCGTCGACCTCAAAAAGGTAGACGGAAACGTGTTGCGGATCCAGGCTGAGGGCGGAGCGCAGGCTGCGTTGCCATGAATCTTGCGTCTGGTGCGGCAAGCCGCCGATGAGATCCAGACTGATGTTGTCGAAACCCACCGCGCGGGCAAGTGAGACTTGCCGGACCGTCTCCGACGCTCGATGGAGCCTGCCCACCGAGCGCAGTTCGCCGTCATCGAATGATTGCGCCCCGATGCTGAGCCGATTGAACCCCAGCCGGCGCAGGCCCTCCAGCAAGGGACGGTCCGCGGAGCCGGGCGTAATCTCAATGGTGATCTCCGGCAGGTTCGGGAACTGGAAGCGCCGCCGCAGGTTCTCAATTAGCCCTTGCAGTCGCTCCTTACCGAGAATGGAAGGAGTCCCTCCACCCAGGTAGAGTGTGTCAACACAGGGAACAGGGAATAGGGAACAGGGAACAGGGAAGAGGGAACAGGGAACAGGGCGCGGGCGGGTCAACCACTCGATCTCTTGGCCGATCGCTTTGCAGTAGCCGCCGAAGGCAGTCTCCCGCGCGACGCCGGAGCTGAAGTTGCAGAAGCTGCACTTCGAAGCGCAAAAAGGAATCTGGACGTAGATGCCAAGAGTGTTCATGGGAATTGCCGATTGCCAATTGACGATTGAAGACCCCTGATTGACAATTGCAAGTGCCCTCGGACTGACATGTCTTTCAATCGTCAATCGGCAATCAGCAGTACAAAGGGCGGGCGAGACGCCCGCGCTACCTGGCAGGCTCAATCCGCAACGATCTTCACCCGCACCTCGCGCCGCCGCGGCCCGTCAAATTCGCAGAGAAACACACCCTGCCAGTGCCCGAGTAGCAATCGGTTGTTTTCCACCAGCAGCGTCTTGGAACACCCGATCAGAGCCGCCTTGAGGTGTGAATCGCAGTTGCCGTCGTTGTGATGATAGTCCTTGTCGCGCGGAGCCAGTTGCTTCAGGAACGCATCGAAATCCTTCTGCAGCGCCGGGTCGTCGTTTTCCTGGATGAGAACGGCGGCGGAAGTGTGCGGGACGAACACATGGCAAACGCCGCTCTCGACTCTTGAATCGGAGATGAACTTCTGAACAAGACCGGTGATGTCCTTGAATTCGACCCTGGCATGAGTCTCCACCTGCAAGGTGTAAAGGTGGCTCCCAGGCTTGGCCGAAGATGCTAGCTTGACCGCTTCAACTCCCATAAAATCCCCCTCCCGCAAACACGCCACGATTATAGCACCTTAGAATTTTGGATTTTGGATTTTGGATTTTGGATTGAAGAGAGTAGACGGTAGATGGTAGACAGCATACAGGGGAAGACGAAAATCCGCAGGCGATCTTCCCCAATATACCGTCTACTCTCTACCGTCTGCTGCTCTTCAATCCAAAATCCAAAATTCTTCCTAGTAAGTCAGCACCTGATGATCGGAAGCATCAGTCTGGATCTGGGCCAGGATGCGGTCGAGCAGTTCGTAGCCGGCGCGCCCGAGGAAGCAGGCGCCGCAAATCTCGCGCTCCTGCAACTCCTTGCGCGGCGCCACAAAATGCAGCAGCGCCTGCTGGTGCCGGGCCAGCAGCGCCGACCGATCGAGCGCAGCGCGGGTGATCTTCCCCTTCAGGCGCTCCATCTGGTACTTCATTTTCTCTTCCACGTGCTTGAGGGTTTCGAGCAGGGTGGGATCGATGGTCTCGATATCCTTCCTCAGGCGCGCCAGCAACTTCGTCAAGTCTTGCTCGCTCTGGTCGAGCCGCTCTGACCAACCCTCGGCGAAACCGGCGGCGGCGATCTTCCGCCCCAAATGCTCTTCGCCCTGCCAGACGTCCTCCACTCCCAAGTGGTACTTCTCCATTGTTCGCCGGGTGCGAGTGTCGACCAGCGTGAAGCTGGCGCGAGGAAAAATCACCGGCTGCGGCCGGCCGAAGCTCGAATAGAGGGTCTGGCTCTGGCCGTGGTAGGCGAGTTCGGAAGGACCGGCAATGTAGGCCAACGTGGGAAGCACCGTATCCTGGACAATGGGTCGCAGCAGGGCGTTGGCCGAGAAGTCGCCAGGATGATCCCTCAAGCGGGTCTTGAGGTCCTCGACGCTCAGCTCGATCGGCCCCGTTGCGCCGTCGAGAACGAACCGATCGCCCCGCTGGTGCACGGCCGTCCGATTGCCGTCCTCGGCAAGGAAGAGCAGGGTCGATTCTTCCCCCACGTGCACCTGAGCGTGATATCCGCCATTGACCAGCGCCTGAGCGCGAGCGAGCAGGCGGGCCCGCAGGTCCGGCGCCGCGTCGATGGCTCGCTCGTAGGTTGGCGCGCTCAACCGGTGAAGGGACTCATCCAGCGCGTCGACCATGACCACGCCCCAACGGCGGAAAAGGCGGGTAACGAGCTGGCCGAACGCCTGCCCCCAGGCAACGCCGGGCTGATAGCAAGCCCGCAAATCCAGCAGAAGTTGATCGCGCGAGGCGCCGGCATCGAGCGCCGTCTCCAAGCGATCGAGCGCCGCGATGATCTCATCGGAGAAGACCGCCCTTCCCACGGAACAGCGCGGCGCCGGTCGCACGCCGTGGTCTCTCAACTCGACTAACTCATCCGCTCTGTCGAGAACCGCCGTCTGCGCCACCTCGTCCAGATCGTGATCCTCGGTAGCCAGCCAGAAGACGGGTACGCACGGCATGCCTCGCTCGCTGAGCGATTGCGCCAGCCGCACCGCCGTAAGGGCCTTGTATAGCGTGAAAACCGGACCCGAAAAGAGTCCCACCTGTTGGCCCGTGACCACGGCGAAGGTCCCCGGCTCACTCAAGCGACGGATGTTAGCCAGCGTCGCGTCGCCGCCTCCGAAGCCTTGATTCTGCTCCGTCAGAATGGCTGCCAGTTGGGCACGCGGTGTCTCGAACCTCTCCAGATCCGCGGCCACAGCGTGGTAACTTGCGGTCGCAAAGGGAGCGCCACCGAAGAACGCGCCGACGCGTTCAAAGTGATCGAGGTAATCAAGAAGGAGGGCGCTGGACTTGGGGACACGGGCGTGCGGAATAGCGAAACATTCCATAGAGAGTGGCTACCGACGAGTGGCCGACGAAGAATTGACGATTGCCGATTGACGATTGCCGATTGGAAGACAAGAAGACAATCCACAGATTTCGCAGATTACACAGATATAGGATAAGAACACCACAATTCGCTTCTCTTGCCTCCTTTCTCTCGCGTCTGTGAAATCTGCGTAATCTGTGGATTCATTCTTGTCGTCCAATCGTCAATCTGCAATCGGCAATTTCCCATTCCCTGCTCGTCGTTCGTTCGGACATGTAAGTGCGCTGCGTACGAACCAACTTAGATGCGGGTCCGATGAGGGGCGCTTCAGAATTCCAGGCCGGCTCGCGCCTCCTGAAGGGCGGCGGAAATCTGCTGGCGGACGACAGAGTTTACGGGCAGTAAGGGTAGGCGTGGTGGGCCGCCCGCGTATCCAGCGAGGTCCATCGCCGCTTTGATCCCGGGCACTCCATACGGAAGGCTGATATGGGTAGCCAGCGGCAACAAACGCCGCTGATAGTCACGCGCTGTTTTCCACCGGCGCTGCCGGAAAGCCTCGTACACCGCGACGCAAAGGTCGGGCGCGAAGTCGGCTTGCCCCAGCACCGCCCCGGCCGCGCCTGACCGCAACGCGTCGAGCAGGATTGACACCGCCCCCACCAGCACTCGGAATCCCGGCTTCGTGCCCCGCACGAGTTGGCGCACGAACGCCAACTTGCCGGAGCTCTCCTTGAGTCCCGCGATATGGGGGTGATGAGACAAGCGGGCCACCGTTTCCACAGGGATATTGATGCCCGAGAATTGCGGAATCGAGTAGATAACGATGGGCCGCCGCACCACGTCCGCCAGGGCTCGGTAATGTGTCTCCAGGGTTGCTCCGTCCATCCGCGCCTTGTAGTAGTTCGGCGGGAGCACGAGCAGAGCGTCGGCGCCGCGTGCAATCGCCTCGCGGCTGAGCGCGATGGTCTCGCGCGTGCTCTCCAGCCCGGTGCCCACGACGACGATCTCTGGCGGCTTGACGAGGTCTCGCGCGATCTCCGTCAGGCGCAGCCGCTCGGGCGGGGTAAGGTAGGGCATCTCCCCGGTCGAGCCCGACACCAGGACGCCGGCGAGCCCGATGCCCACGTAGCGGCTGATATTCTCGCGAAAGAGGCCCTCGTCAATATCGCCGCGACGGTTAAACGGCGTGACCACCGGAGGGAAGATGCCTTGCAGGTTGGCGACGACTTGCTGAGATTTCATAGGTTAAGAGACGGACGACTGCGGATCCAATTGTGAATAGTGAATTGTGAATGGTGAATGGTGAATTGTGAAAGGAAGACGGGCTCTTGCCAATTCACGATTCAGCATTCACTATTCACTATTCGCCGGTCACAATTCACAATTCGACCGCAACCGCAGCTTACTTAAGGGCTCCGAGTTGGCTCAGGGGCCAGTAGACGAAAACCGCCTTTCCGTAAATATACTTCTGATCGACCGTGCCCCACACCCGGCTGTCGTTCGACGACTCGCGGTGGTCGCCCAGAACAAAGTAGTGGCCGGGCTCCACCTGCACCGGCGGATAGCTCTGGTGATCGAGGTATTCGGGCGGGATATAGGTTTCCTTAAGCGGCTCGCCGTCGATATAAACACGGCCATCGCGCAACGCCATCCACTCCCCGGGCAAGCCCACCACGCGCTTGATGTACGACTTGGTGTGATCGAGCGGGTACCAGAACACCACAATGTCGCCGCGCTGGATGGGTTCGAAATGATAGACGAACTTATTGATGAAAATCCGCTGGTGATTGGTGAGTTCGGGCATCATGCTGGTGCCTTCCACCTGCACCGGCTGATAGAGAAACACAATCACGATGAAAGACAGCAGAACCGCCAGAATCAGGTCGCGCAGCCAGTAGCGCGTCTCGAAGAAATGCAGCCAGTACTCGGCGGTCGAGTGATGCCGTTCGGACGAATTGGAACCGGCCGCGTCTTTCTCTTCCATAGGCCCTTACTCTTCTATATCACAAAAGCAGTCGAGAGTCGAAAGTCGAAAGCCGAAGGTCCAAAGTGAAAAGCGAGCCCGGTGCCAGATTCCCGTAAAGTCTCAAGCGCGTCTTCACTTTCGACTTTCAACTCTCGACTTTCGACTTCTTCCGACCCAATAATCGCGATTGAAGGAAGGCAGAAAAAGCAGAACACCTTGTTGGCCGAAGTGTTATAAGGAGTTTGGGATTCCGAAACACGACACCAACAAGGTGAACTGCCATGAACAAAGTACAACAAACTTTATTGCCGATC
>DATFYM010000171.1:0-10762 GCA_035315065.1 Terriglobia bacterium | reverse complement strand
CGCAACGAGGGGATTCAGGAACTCAAGCAATTGGGTCACGCTTTCTTTCCAAAGCTTGGCATTCCACGGTATGGGCTCCATGCGCCCATGCTAAATCCTCTGCAGGAGAAATGCAACAACGACTTAACATAGTCATACTAGTTACGGTGCTTGACGCCCCTGCTCCGGTTCTTTAATATAACCAGAGGGTCGCCTAGTGGCCTTTCCGAATGGGACGAATGTTGCCAGCACGCCAGTCGCCCGCCGGACGCCGGGCTCACGCCGCCAGCGCAGAGGTGGTGATCCCGGATAAGCTCTACTTCCGGATTGGTGAGGTTAGCCGGATGCTCCGCACCAAGCCGTTCGTATTGCGCTACTGGGAGACCGAATTCCCCACTCTCAAGCCGGAGAAAGGCCGGTCTGGACATCGATTGTACCGCCGCAAGGACGTGGAGACGGTCCTCCAGATCAAGCGCCTGCTGTATGAGGAGGGTTACACGATCGAGGGCGCCCGGAAGCGGATTGCCGAACTCTCCCGAAAACGTGAACAACAGAAGCCGCTCTTCCAGGTGGTTCCGGACGGAACCCAACTCCGATCGCTGAAGCGCGAACTGGAGAGCGTGTTGACAATGCTCTCCCGGAAATGCTAGTCTCACAAGAGTAGTGGCGAGTGATAGGCGGCGAGCGGCGAGTAAGAACCGTGAAAGTGACAAGTGGCCGGCCTCTTGCCGGTTACTCGTCACTGTCCAGTGAGTCACTGAGTTTTTTCTCGTCACCCCTCACCAATCAATCGTCACTGCTTCGTCGGGACGTGGCGCAGCCTGGTAGCGCACTTGCTTGGGGTGCAAGGGGTCGCCAGTTCAAATCTGGCCGTCCCGACCATGAAAGCAGTGATAAGTGACAAGTGATGAGTGAAAAGCCGCAAGTTAGCCTTCGACTTGTCACTCATCACTTGTCACTCGTCACTTTCCTTATCGGGGCGTAGCGTAGCCTGGTAGCGCGCTTGGTTCGGGACCAAGAGGTCGGAGGTTCAAATCCTCTCGCCCCGATTAACTCTTCAACTTCCCGCCAGCGGGGTTGAGTCTTCAGATCCGTCCTCCGTCCGAGGTCAAATTACCGCTGCCAGAGGATCCGAGCATCTTCCAGTGGGACCGCAACACCATCGCAGTGCGGTACAATGCGCGCCGTATAGTCAGTGACGGGACGGGTCGCGGGCACCTGCGCGACATAAGCGTGGCCGCTGTCTGCTCCTGCCAATGGGCGAACGCGGGCCATCTCCTCTCGGATCGCGCCACTGCCATTGGTCCCACTGGCGTACAACTCAACTCGAATGGCGTTCGGATCCAGGCCATTGAGAAACACCTCTGCCTCAAAGATGTGCTGGACCGTATTGGTCTGCATCTTCACATCGCCAAAGCGCAGCGTGGCCCATTTCTCTTTCAGAGCACGTTCCCAATTTACGATGTTACTGCCCATTGCGCCTTTATCGGCAGCGCGCTTACGGTAGGCGGCTGCCGCCGGGAGGTAATGTTGCTCGGTGTATTCGCCGACGGCGCGGTTTGCGGAAAAGCGCGGCGTCAGGCTTGCCATGCTATTCCGCATCCGCGCCACCCAAGCGGTGGGGATACCTTGCGCGTCGCGGGCATAAAACTCGGGAATCACTTCCCGCTCGAGGAGATCGTAGAGCGCTTCGGCTTCGGCCGCGTCCCAAGCCGGATCGTCGTCATGCTCCCGGCCGTCCCCCAGCGCCCAGCCGACTTCCGGCGTATAGGCCTCCGCCCACCAGCCATCCAATTCCGAAAGGTTGAGGCCTCCATTCACCAGCACCTTCATGCCGCTCGTCCCGCATGCTTCCCAAGGCCGCCGTGGCGTGTTGATCCAGACGTCCACGCCTTGCACCAGTTGCTCAGTCAAGAGCATGTCATAGTCACTGAGGAAGACCACATGGGGACGCGCCTCGGGCTGCCAGATGAAATGCATCCATTCCCGGATCATGGCCTGTCCCGCCTGGTCCGCTGGATGTGCTTTGCCGGCGATGATGAGTTGCACGGGGCGCTGCGGATGGGTCAAGAGACGAAGCAGTCGCGGAGGGTCATGGAGCAGCAGGTTCGGTCGCTTGTAGGTCGCAAAACGGCGCGCAAAGCCCAGGGTGAGGGCGTTGGGATCAAAGAGATGCTTCACGGCCTCGATCTCCTCCGCCGGCGCGTGCCTGGTCTCCATGTCGAGCGACAATCGGTTGCGAACATACTCCACAAAAGACTTGGTGGCAGCGGTCCGAAATTGCCAGAGCTGGGCGTCGGAAATCTGGCGAATGTCCTGTTCCAGGTCTTTCGTCGTCCCCAGCCAGCGTTTCTTTCCACAGGCTCCTGTCCAAAGATCATCGGCCGGGGCCGAGTCCCAGGTGGGCACGTGGATTCCGTTGGTCACATGTCTGATCGGGACTTCCCCCTCCGGCCAGCGCGGAAACAGAGGCAGAAAGAGGCGCCGGCTGACTTCCCCGTGCAAGCGGCTTACCCCATTCACCGCGCCGCTGCCGCGGATGGCCAGATGCGCCATATTGAAAGGCTCCGACGAGTCGGCCGGGTTCTGGCGACCTAGCGCCAACAAATCATGAAACGCAATGCCCAGATCCTTTTCCGCATACCCCCTAAGGTGTCGCTCGATGAGGGGAGGATCGAAACGGTCAAAGCCGGCGGCCACGGCCGTGTGGGTGGTGAAGAGATTACCCGCGCGGGTAACCGCCAGGGCCACTTCGAACGGCTGCCCGGTCTCTTGCATGAAGTTGCGGGCGCGTTCCAGGACGGCGAACGCCGCGTGCCCTTCATTCAGGTGGCAGACCTCCGGTTGGATGCCGAGCGCGCGGAGCAGCCGCCATCCGCCGATCCCGAGGAGCAGTTCCTGCTCGAGGCGCAAATCCGGCCCGCCCCCATAAAGCTCGCTGGTAATCCCCCGATCAATAGGGAGGTTTGCCGCGTCATTGCTGTCCAAAAGGTAGAGTTTCACCCTGCCCACCTGGACCTGCCAGGCGCGCAGCCAGACAGAGTATCCCGGCAACGTAATCTCCAGCCGTAACCACTCCCCGTTCGGTTGGCGCAAGGGTGTGATCGGCAACTGTCCGGGATCGTTGTAGGGATAGAGGGCCTGTTGCGCCCCGTCCTTGTCGATCTCCTGGCGAAAATAGCCCTGCTGGTAGAGCAGGCCCACGCCGACGACCGGCACACCGAGATCGCTGGCGGCTTTGAGTTGATCACCGGCCACATTGCCGAGCCCCCCCGAGTAGATGGGCAAAGCCTCGCTCACCATGAATTCCATGCTGAAATACGCGACGCAGGTTAAGGAACTCTGCGCATGATTCTCCTGAAACCACGCGGGCGACGTCAGCGCGTTCCGCCTGGCCTGCACCCAACCCTCGAGGTTCTTGCGAAAAATGGGATCGGACAACACTCGATCGATCTGGTCGCGCGAGACCGTCTGCAGGACCACCCAGGGGTTATGCGTGATCTCCCACAGTTTGGGATCAAGCTGCTCCCACACGTTGTCGGTGGCATGATTCCACGACCAGCGCAGATTCAGGGCAAGCTCCGCCAGAGATTCGAACCCCTGGATTTCCATGGGTAGAAGGCTATACATCGGGTGGCTGACGCGGGTCTGTTCGCTCATAGATTCTCCTTCAAGGCTCCTTCGCTCGCGCTCGCATTCTTGAGCACCACCTTTAAGGTTATACTCCTGACATGACGGAAATCGATTACAGGAGTGTGAAAAATCAAACCCGGAGGCACAAAGAGCCCGGAAACAGGGCGGGGATCACCTGAAGACATCATCTTCTCCCGACGTTTCCACTCTCTCTCTGGGCCTGGGCCTCTGTGCCTCTGGGTCGGAAGGTCTCCCGCAGCTGCTCCACAACCCCTTGGCTTAAGCATTGCGATGGGAAAATCACTCTCTCGAATTTTTTTCAATTGCAACTCACGGCCTCGTTCAGCCTTAATTCAGCAATCGGACTGTTAGAGCACGCTTTCATCTCAATGATAGCAAATAACATTGCGGTTTTCGCCAGAACTGCCTGAATTTCGTCCAGAGTCCAGCCCCTTGATCGCTCGCGGAAAGTCGTCTACAGTGAGGCGGTCGGCCTAAAACGGGAAGGCGGATTCTTTTAGCGAGGATCGCTATGGCGAGCAGCCTCGACCGTGATCGACTGAAAAAAGAAGCTGCCGAATCGGCGGTGGCCCAGGCGCAAGACGGCATGATAGTGGGTCTTGGCACCGGGTCGACGGCTTGGTTTGCAGTGGAGGCCGTCGGCAGGCGCGTGGCGTCGGGATTGCGCATCGTCGGTATCCCGACCTCGAAGTACACCCAGGAACACGCCCGCAGCTTGGGGATTCCCTTATCGACGCTGGCCGAGAATCCCCGCATCGATCTCACCATTGATGGCGCTGACGAGGTGGAACTGGACACGCTCAATCTTATCAAGGGCGGCGGTGGCGCCCTGTTGCGGGAGAAGATCGTTGCCAGCAACACCACGCGCTTGGTGATTGTGGTCGATGAGACCAAGCTGGTGGAGCGCCTCGGCGCGTTTCCGCTTCCCGTCGAGGTGGTGCCTTTCGGATGGCAAACAACGGCGCAGAAGATCGCTAACGTGGGGGCTGCGCCGGTTTTGCGGACCGGTCCGGACGGAAAGCCTTATGTCACCGATAGCGGCCACTACATTCTCGACTGCCGATTTGGACCGATCGCATCGCCGCGAGAGTTGGACGGGCGGCTGAACGGCGTGGTCGGCGTCGTCGAGCACGGTCTTTTCGTGGGAATGGCATCGGAGGTGATCGTGGCCGGGGCCGGCGGCGTGCGGGAGCTGACCCGGAGTGGCTAGTGGCTAGTGAATCCAGCTATCAGCCTTCAGCTATCGGCAAGAACAGGACTTGGCCCTGATAGCTGAGAGCGGACGGCTAGTCGCTAGCCACTAGCCACTTCTTAGGAGTAATTCAATTTATGGCTAAGTGTAGTTCTTGTGGTGGACAGGTTTCCGACGCCGCCCGTTTCTGCCCGTCGTGTGGAGCGCCGATCGTGTCCGGCCTGGATGCGACAGTGGGCGCTACAGCCGCGGAGCCTTTGCCTAGCCCTGCCCCGAGACCAGCGGCGCGTCCCGTGTCGAAGCCTCGTGCCGGAGCAAGCGGTCTTGGCGGCCCCGGAGTCCTCCGTAGCTCCGCCCCCTCCAGCGGCCTTTCCAGTGAAGGCCGGTTCCTGCCCGGCACCCTGCTGGCCAGCCGATACCGCATCGTGGCCGTGCTGGGAAAGGGCGGGATGGGCGAGGTTTATCGCGCCGACGACCTCACGCTGGGCCAGCCGGTGGCGCTGAAGTTCCTGCCCGAAGCGGCGGCTAAGGATCAAGCTACCCTGGAACGCTTTCGCAACGAAGTTCGTACCGCGCGGCGCGTCTCACACTCGAACGTCTGCCGCGTGTACGACGTGGGCGAAGTGGAGGGCCAGACCTATCTCTCCATGGAATACGTGGACGGCGAAGACTTGGCCTCGCTGTTGCGGCGCATCGGCCGCCTGCCTGGCGATAAGGCCCTGGAGATCGCCCGCCAGCTTTGTGCAGGCCTGGCCGCGGCGCACCGCGAAGGTGTCCTGCATCGCGACCTGAAGCCGGCCAACGTGATGTTGGATGGCCGGGGCCGCGCGGTAATGACCGATTTCGGTCTGGCCAGTTTTGCCGACCAGATTACCGGGCACGACGTGCGAAGTGGCACACCGGCCTACATGGCGCCCGAGCAACTGGCAGGCCGGGAGGTAACGACCTACAGCGACATCTACTCGCTCGGTCTGGTGCTCTATGAAATCTTCACCGGCAAGCGCGCTTACGACGCCGAGAAACTCGCCGATCTGGTGAGGCTGCGTAACGAGAAGCCGCCCAGTAGCCCGTCAACCCTGGTGAAGGATATCGATCCGGCGGTGGAGCGCGTAATCCTGCGCTGCCTGGAGCCTGATCCTGCGAATCGGCCCACTTCCGCGCTGGCGGTGGCGGCAGCTCTGCCGGGAGGCGATCCACTGGCGGCCGCTCTGGCAGCCGGCGAAACCCCCTCGCCGCAGATGGTGGCCGCGGCGGGCGAAACGGAGGGCATCGCGCCTCGAACGGCCGTGGTGGCCTTGGCCGCGGTGATCGCCGGTCTGGCGATCACCGTTGCCATCGGGTGGCACGTCAGCGGCCTCAAGTTAATGCCCTCACTGCTGCCTCCCGAGGCTCTGGCCGTAAAGGCGCAAGAGACCATCAAGAGTCTGGGCTACGCGGAGTCACCCGTTGACCACAACGCCGAGTTTTATTACGACACGGACTTCACCGAATACGTCCACGACCACGACCTGCCGCGCCCGAACTGGCCCAGAGTCCTGTCCGAACGGCCGCAGGTGCTGCACTACGCGTATCGGCAGAGCCCTGTCTATCTGGACGCGGACGGATTCCAAGGCACCTCCCTGACGCCCGGCGTGGTTCAGTTTTTTGATCCGCCGGCGATTCAGTCGGGCATGATCAACATCATCCTCGATTCCCAAGGCCGGCTTCGCTACCTCCAGGCGATTCCGAAGGAGGTGGATCCGAACCCGCCGGCGGCAAGCCCGCTGGATTGGAAGCCTCTCTTCGCGGCTGCCGGGCTTGATCCGGCCGCCTTCCACAACGCCGAGCCGCAGTGGCTGTCGCTCGCCGCGTTTGACGCGCGCGCCGCGTGGACGGGCATCTGGCCTGGCTCTGACCGACCCTTACGCATCGAAGCGGCAGCGTGGCGCGGCAAGCCCGTCTATTTCTCCTTGATTGGTCCCTGGACCACGCCCGACCGGTCGCAGTACTCAAGCATGAGGGCCGGGCAGCACGCCGCCCAGATCATGGCAGTTATCCTGGCGATCATGCTTCTGACCGGCGGAGCCCTGATCGCGCGCCGCAACTATGCCGCGGGGAAGGTCGATCTGCACGGCGCTCTCCGGCTGGCCGCCGCGGTCTTTGTGATTGAAATAGCGATCTGGGTGTGCCGCGACCACTTCATCCCCACGCTGGCTACCTTTGGACGCTTTATCGTCTGTGTGAGCATGGGCCTGTTCCTCTCCGCCGCCATCTGGACACTCTACCTGGCGCTTGAGCCGTACGTCCGTCGACGCTGGCCGCAGGCCATCATCTCCTGGAGCCGCTTGATGGCGGGCCGCTGGCGCGATCCGCTGGTGGGCCGCGATGTGCTTTGGGGGGTGACGATGGGGGTGGTATGGACGGTGGTGGTGGGCGTGGGTGAGCTTGCGCTCAAGCGGGAAGGGGCTACACCTCATTTGGGCAGCCAGAGTCTACTTCTCGGTGGCCGGCAAGCGATGGGTATCTGGCTGGAGCAAATCGTGCAGTGCATCCTTGCGACCCTCCAGTTCTTTTTCCTTATGTTCCTGCTCAGAGTGGTAGTGCGCAATAGATGGCTGGCGATGCTCGCCTTTGTGGCTATCTTCGCAACCCAGAATACCCTCCAGAACGATCACCCTCAGTACATGGCGCCGGTGTGGCTGGTGGTCTTTTCCATCGCGGCGTATGCCGTCACCCGTTTCGGACTGATCACGCTGGCCGCGGCCATCTTTACAGCCAATATTCTCTTAAACCTACCCTATACCCTGGATTTCTCCAACTGGTACGCACCGGCGGTTTTCGCCGTACTCTTGAGCTTCGTCGCCATCGCCGGCTGGGGTTTCTACACTTCACTGGGCGGCCAGCGGTTGTGGAAGGAAGACCTGTTCGAGTAGCGGCCCGGAATTGACGATTGTCGATTGACGATTGACGATTGAAAGAGAAGAGTAAACATAGCCAGCCGTAGCCACACCCTTGCCCTCTCATACGAATTGACAGTCAGTTGCAGATTGACGGTTGTCGATTGAAATGAGAAGAATAGTCAGACCGTTCGGCCCCTTCATTGGGCAGTCCACAATCGTCACCGAGCTTCTCTTTCAATCGTCAATCGTCAATCGTCAATTCTACGTCACACGCCTCTGTGACGACCGTTACAGAGTCCCCCTCCCCGACTTCTATACCCTTGTCTGTACCTTTGGGGGCCGCGCTGATTCCGCAGGCGGAGTTACAAGCAGTCTCGCCCCAAGAGCGGGGCGACAGCACCGATTTGAATCAGCAGCCCGGCAAGGAAAGGAGCAAGAGAATGCGTACTCATCTGGGGTGCACGGGAAGTGTTGCGCTGGGCGCGCTCAGCGAAGAAACTCAACGGAAGCTGGAAGCGATCGAAGCAGTCTGGTTGGAGTTCTCACCTGATCCACCATCGTTGGTGGTTAGCCACGTCCAACCCGACGTGATTTCGGCACCGAGGGAGATAGCTGGGGAGTTGTTGGACTTTCTCAGCCACTTGTCAGACGTAGAGCGTAGGGGAGTCCCTGGCGGCGCGCTCTACTATCTCGATGAGCAAAGTGGACAGTACTTTCGGCTGAGGGTGTGGCGAGGCGGCAACCTCACGGTCTCCTGGGCGCATCCCGACTATGCCGAAGCCAAGTGGGTTCCGTACGAAGGCCAGCCGGCGACTGTCGTTTTCGAACCTTATCAGTGCCTGAACGGGTCGGTAAGATTCGAAGCGGTGCCGGGTGCCTTAGACAAGGTTAGAACAGCGCTGGAGCGTCCCGGAGGCCTCTATCCGCAGGGTGAGTACGAAATCCAGACCATGGGGGATGGAGTGGTTCTCTCTCTCCGCGATGTTAACGCCAATGTGCTTGCACTCCTGGATGCCGTCCGCAAAGCCGCCCAGCCCGGGTCGATCGAGGGGCAGGTCGAGGTCACTTCTTTTCGAGCCGGCGACCTGGACGACTATTGCCGGTTTGTGTTTAAGGACCGCGATGTGTGGCTGGTGAGGCCGTCTTTGTGGAACGATGCGCCTGGGATGCAAGCTGTGGCGCCGGAACCGGCCGAGTGCGTGACGAAATAGAGCTGTCAGCCGTGAGGTATCAGCCGTCAGCAAAAAAAAGAGGAGATCACGCCGGGGGGCTGTTTAGCTGAATGCTGACGGCTGATGGCTGACAGCTAGACTAGCCTTGGTGCTGAAATTCCTCTCACGGAGTTCTCCGAATGATGGACTATGGATTCAGCGAGTATCAGACTGCCATTCGCGATTTGGCGCGTGAGGTTGCAGAGAAGGAGATCCGCCCGGTCGCGGCGGAATACGATCGCGAAGGCAAATTCCCCTGGCCCATCGTGAAGGTATTGGCTCAGACCGATCTTTTCCGGGTTTTCATTGATGACGCTTACGGCGGTCTCACCGAAGGCACTCCTATCATGAACATGGTCATCGTGACGGAGGAGCTCTCCAAAGCCTGCGGTGGCATCGCCTTGAGCTTTGCCGGCACGGCGCTCGGCACTATTCCTATTCTCCTGTCGGGCAGCCCAGAGCAAAAGCAACGTTGGCTGCCCGATATCGCCGCCGGCAAGAAGTTGGCGGCTTTCGCCCTCACCGAGCCGCAGGCAGGCTCCGATGCCGCTGCGGTCCGCACCACCGCTATCCGCGACGGCGATCACTACATCTTGAACGGCACCAAGCAATGGATCACCAACGGCGGCGAAGCCGAGATTTACAGCGTGATTGCCCTCACCAACCCAACCAAGGGCCCGCGCGGCGCCTCCTGCATCGTGGTGGAAAAGGGGACTCCGGGGTTTACCTTTGGCAAGAAAGAGGACAAGCTGGGTATTCGCGCCTCCGCCACGCGGGAGCTGGTGTTCGAGGATTGTCGCGTGCCGGCGGAGAACTGCCTGGGACGCGAGGGTACGGGCTTCATCACCGCCATGAAGACCTTTGACGTGTCCCGACCCGGCGTGGGCGCTCAGGCGCTCGGGATTGCTCAGGGAGCGCTGGACTTGGCGTTGGAGTACTCGTGCACGCGACGCCAGTTCGACGCGCTCATCGGCTCCTTTCAAGGGCTGCGCTTCCTGCTCGCCGACATGGCCATGAAAGTGGAAGCCGCGCGCGCCCTCGTCTATGCTACCGCGCGCCACATCGACAAGAAACCTAAAGAACGCCCCACCCTCTATTCCGCCATGGCGAAGTGCTTTGCTTCCGACGTGGCCATGGAAGTGACCATCGACGCCGTGCAGGTCTTCGGCGGCTACGGCTACATGCACGATTACCCCATCGAGAAGTACATGCGCGACGCCAAGATCACCCAGATCTACGAAGGCACCAATCAGATTCAGCGCGAGGAGATGTCGAAGGTGCTCCTCAGCAGCTTCCGCAGCAAGAGCGGGGTTGCCAGCGCGGCCTGATGACCGTGGCTAGTGGCTAGTGGTTAGTGGCTAGAGACAAAAGCGGAACGCGCTCTTGCTAGCCACTAACCACTAGCCACTTCTTCGCCCAGGGCCCACATGCCCGAAGCATCCTGGAATTCTGCCGAAGTCAGATTCATTGACCGCGACCAGGTGATCCGCGACCTTCGCCATGCTGTGGCCGAGGCCAAGGCCCGCTATCCCGAGATCGCGAAAGTGTACCTGTTTGGCTCGCTCGTGCAGGGCACATGGACGGCCGATAGCGACGCAGACCTGGAGCGCCAGGATAAGCCTGGCTGATCTTGTAAGCTGAAAGGAGCTTACCCTGTAATTGCTCATTCGACAGGTAGCCGACCGGGCGTGGGCGAGAGTAATCCCGCCGGCGAAGCCCTGGAAGGCGAACCCGCGAGCCGTAACGACAGTGAACCCGATTCGGCCTCGTTAGCGCGAAGGGAAGGTGGCCAGTCTTCCAGGTGTGATGAAGCCTGACACCAGCGGTGAAGAAATGAGCAGAAGCAG
>DATFYM010000170.1:0-19795 GCA_035315065.1 Terriglobia bacterium | reverse complement strand
CGCTCCGCCGCGTTCTCGAGGTCCGCATCGTGGTGAATGATGACGCCGGCGTTGCCACCCAGCTCGAGCGTGACGCGCTTTTTGCCCGCCTTCTGCTTGAGACGCCAGCCCACTTCGGCGCTGCCGGTGAAAGTGAGCTTCTTGAGGCGGTCGTCGCTGACCAGCCTCTCGGCGTCGCGGCCGGAGAGCGGCAGCACGTTGAGCGCGCCCGCCGGCCAGCCCGCCTGCTCCACAATTCCGGCCAGCAGCAGCGACGAAATCGGCGTCTGCGAGGCCGGCTTGTGAACGATGGTGCATCCTGTGGCGATGGCGGGCGCCCACTTGTGCCCCACCAGGTTGAGCGGAAAGTTGAAGGGGGTGATCGCAACAATCGGACCGACCGGATAGCGGCGCACCAGGGCCCAACGATCCTTGGTGGACGCCTGCGCGTCGAGCGGGAGCCACTCGCCGTAAATCCGTACGGCTTCCTCGGCGGCGACATTCCAGGTGAAGACGGCTCGATCCACCTCGAAGCGTGCCGTCTTGATGGGCTTGCCGGCTTCGAGCGCGATGGTCCGGGCAAACTCCTCGCGACGCGCCGCCACCGATTCGGCAACCGCGCGCAGGATGTGCTGCCGCTGGTAGGCCGGCATGTGGCGTGTGGCATCGAAGGCACGCACGGCCGCATCAATCGCGGTTTCGATGTGGCGGGCCTGGGGCCGGTGCACGGCGGCCACCACGCTGCCGTCGTAGGGCGATTTCACCTCGAAGGGCTCACCCTCCGAAATCCACTGGCCATCCAGTAGAAAGCCGTAGGTCTTGGTAGCGATGGTTGCGGCGTCACTCATGGTGGGTCCTCCCCTCGGAAACGGTGGCGGGTTTCAGAAATGATGAACGATGAATGATTATGAATGATGAATGATGAACTGAAGACAAAGAACGAGCCTTGTTCTTGTCTTTCGTTCATCGTTCAGCGTTCATCATTCATCGACTCACTGCCATCTTCTTCTGTTCATCATTCATCATTCAGCATTCATCATTCTCTTCTCTCGCCACTAGCCACTGCTTCTAGGCCCGACTCCAGCACGCCGAGGCCTTCCTCGAATTGCTCGTCGGTGATCACCAGCGGCACGAGCACTCGAACGACGTTGCCGTAGGTGCCGGCGGAAAGCACCACCAGGCCGTGCTCGTAGCACCAGCGCACGATTCGCTTGGTCTCGTCAGCGGCGGGTTCGCGGGTTGTGGCGGAACGTACGACCTCGATGGCGCGCATGGCGCCGAGGCCGCGCACGTCGCCGATCATGGACCAGCGTTTCTGCCACGCCCGCGCCCGCCCGGCAAAGCGCTCCCCAAGCTCATTGGCGCGCGCCAGGAGATCTCCGCCCTCGAATTGATCGAGCACCGCCAGCGCGGCCGCACACGCCAGGGGATTGCCTCCGAACGTGCCGCCGAGCCCGCCCACCACCGGCGCGTCCATGACCTCGGCGCGGCCGGTGACCGCCGAGAGTTGCAGGCCGCCGCCCAGCGATTTCGCGGTTACCAGCAGATCCGGCGCGATGCCGTAGCGCTCGCACGCAAAGAGGGCCCCGGTGCGGCCAAAGCCGGTCTGCACCTCGTCGGCGATAAAGAGGATACTGTGCCGCCGGCAGATTTCCTGCAAGACTTTGAAGAACTCCGGCGGCGGCGTCACGAAGCCGCCCTCGCCCAGCACCGGCTCGGCGACGACCGCGGCCACTGCTTCCGACGCCACCAGGCGCTTGAAGGTGTCCTCCAGGTGATGAGCGCAGAAAACACCGCACGGTGGATACTCCAGCGAATACGAACAGCGGTAGCAGTAGGCGTAAGGGATACGATAAGCGTCGCTGGCGAACGGTCCGAAGTCCGTCTTGTAAGGATGCGTCTTGCTGGTGAGCGACAGGGTGAACAGGGTGCGGCCGTGGAAGGCGTCCTCGAAGGCAATCACGGCGGGGCGATGCGTGTAAGCCCGGGCAATCTTCACCGCGTTCTCCACCGCTTCGGCGCCGCTGTTGGCGAGCATCGTCTTCTTGGGAAAATCACCCGGCGCAAGCTGATTCAGGCGCTCGGCCAGCCGCACGTAACCTTCGTAGGGCGTCACGTTGAAGCAAAGGTGCAAGGCGCGATCGAGTTGATCGCGGATCGCGGCCACCACGCCCGGCGATCGATGGCCGACGTTTTGGCATCCGATGCCCCCGGCAAAGTCGATGAAGCGGTTGCCGTCCACGTCCTCGAGCACCGCGCCTTCCGCCCGCGCCACAAAGATCGGCGTCGCCTGATGAAGGCCGCGCGGCACGGCGGAGGCGCGTCGCCGCATCCAGTCCTCGGACCGAGGCCCGGGAATCTTGGTGCGCAATCGAATCGTTCCCATTGGTAACCGCCGTACCTCAGTCTAACCCGGCTTTCTCGCGCGGGACGGGGAAGAACAAGCGGCCAGGGGCCCGTAACCAGTGTGCTGTAACACCTAATTCTCGACAATTGCGGGCGGTAACCAAGGCCTTGTCCTTCATAAGAATTGACGATTGCAGATTGACGATTGACGATTGACGATTGGAAGAGGACCATTGACGATTGTCGGTGCCGATTGAAAGGCCGGCGCGGCTTGCTTCTTCTCTTTTCAATCGTCAATCGTCAATCTGCAATCGTCAATCCTTCGCCTTGTCAGGAATTGGATGTTACAGACTGCCGGCGGGATCAGGGCACTAACGATTATGCCCGCTCTTCCTGGGGAACGTAGTGGCGCTCGCCCGGGCCCAGGTAGACCTGCCGCGGCCGGGCGATCTTCTGCTCGCTATCCAGCAGCATCTCCTCCCACTGCGCAATCCATCCCGAGGTGCGCGGGATGGCAAACAGCACCGGGAACATGGTCTCCGGGAAGCCCATCGACTGGTAGATGAGGCCGGTGTAGAAATCGACGTTGGGATAGAGCCGGCGCTTGATGAAGTACTCGTCCTCCAGCGCGATGCGCTCGCACTCCAGCGCGATATCGATGAGCGGGTTGCGGCCGATGGCGTCGAACACCTCGTAGGCCACGTTCTTGATGATCCGGGCGCGCGGGTCGTAATTCTTGTACACCCGGTGGCCAAAACCCATCAGCTTGAATTCCCCGGCCTTCACTTTTTTGATGTATTCCGGCACCCGGCTCACCGAGCCGATTTCGTTGAGCATGTGCAGCACCTCTTCGTTGGCGCCGCCGTGCAGCGGGCCATAGAGGGCGGCGGTGGCCGCGGCGATGGCCGAGTAGGGGTCCACTTGCGAGCTTCCCACGCCGCGCATGGCGCTGGCGGAGCAGTTCTGCTCGTGGTCGGCGTGCAGGATAAACAGGATGTCGAGGGCACGTTCCAGCGTCGGCTTGGGCTGGTATTTCAGCTCCGTGGTGCGGAAAAGCATGTTCAGGAAATTCCCCACGTAGCTGAGGTCGTTGTTCGGATACGCATAAGGCATCCCCAGGCTATGGCGGTAAGCAAAAGCCGCCAGGGTGGGCATTTTGCCGATCAGCCGCCACGTCTGCTTGCGGCGCGACTCCACGCTGAAGATGTCTTTGGCGTCCGGATAAAAGGTGGAAAGGCCCGCCACGGCGGAGATCAGCATCCCCATGGGATGGGCGTCGTAGTGAAATCCATCCAGGAATTTCTTGATGCTCTCGTGAATGAAGGTGTGGTGGGTAACGTGGTAGGTCCAGTCGTCCATCTGAGCGCGCGTCGGCAGCTCGCCGAAAAGCAGCAGGTACGCGGTCTCCAGGTAGGTGCTCTTCTCGGCCAGCTCCTCGATCGGGTAACCGCGATAGCGCAGAATGCCTTGGTCTCCGTCGATGAACGAGACGCGGCTGATGCAGGAAGCGGTATTGGTGAAGGCCGGGTCGTAGCTCATGAGCCCGAAGTCGTCCGGCCTCACCTTGATCTGCCGCAGATCGAGGGCGCGAATCGTTTCGTTCTTGATGGGGACTTCGTATTGCTTGCCGGTGCGGTTATCAATGATGGTCAGCGTGTCGCGCGGCGCGGCTGGTGGTTCACCGGCGGCCACCGCAGTGCTCTCTTCAGTACGCATGTTTCCCGCCTCACTCTCAACGGGTCCGCCTCGTCCGGCGTCGGGCGACGACCCCGAGCATGCGAGGGCGTCACCTTCATAGCTTTCCTCAAGGCAGTTCTGGATCGAACCAGCCCCACGCCATCTTACCGCAGGCCCACGATGCCGAACAAGCCGGTTTTGGACGGCGGGTCCGCGACATGTGCTATGGTCGCACACCATCCAGACGCTCTCGCTCACCATCGACCGGTCCTCCTCCCGGTTCGGATAGTACTTGGACGCGACCGCTGGCAGGTCGAACTCCTCTTGCGCCGGATCAAACAATACCTGCACAGCAAGACCTATTACGGTACCTCCGAGAGTTTTCCCTGTATGCAATCGAACCCGTTTCCCTAATTGGACAGTACTGGTTATCTATCGTAACTCAGCAGGTAGGGACTTGACAGCGCCCGTTATCAACATTAATGTGTAGCTCGAAGTCAGTAAGCAACGGGGTTCCCTGCACAAGACGGCTCACCATGCAGCGCTCGAGCAGTTCCTTGAAGACGCCTCGAGGAAGTTGGGAAGAAGGATCAGCAACAAAAGGGACCCTGCGGGCCAAGGCGGTCCGCGTGAAACGAGGCGGTCTTAACGGCACCCGATGGCGATCGCTGTCCATATCTCGAGAATTGAAAAGGAGAATACTCATGCAATCAGAGCGGGGAAAGTTCAACGAACTCATTCTCGGCAACCCCAATTACTTTGGCACCTTTCCCAAGTCCGGCGGGAAGGTGATCAAACAACTCAGCGGCGATACGAACTACGAGGATCTGACGTGCCTGGGTCTGAATTCCTCCGGGCCTTTGGGAAACGCCCTTGTGGAAGCCGTTGTGAACATCAAGCAGCATTCCGGTTACGGCACCGACGCCTGTGGCGCCGGCACAACGGAGTACGTGCGGTTTTTCGTGCACGATGCAGCAGGCTGGCACGACCTGGGCTTGAGCTCGGTCCAGGTGTACGATCTGGCCGGGCCGCTTCCACTGAGTTACTCGGTCTCTGTGGACTTCAGCGAGGCGCGCAAGTTCTGCCAGACGGAGAACATCGTCGAGGTGCGCGCTATTCTCTCGTGGCAATGGGAGCCTACTCCGGGCGACCCCAACTTTATTCCTGTGTGGGGCAATGTGGTCAATGCCAACGTCCAGGTGGCGCCCCGGCTTCTGTTTGAAGTTCCGATCTCGGAACTAATTGCGGGAAAGGAGCTCTCCATCGAGCCGGACCTGCTCAAGGACCTGGATGTGACGCAGCCACTACCAGCCAATCCGCCGAAAGCCCTGAGCTTCGGCGAGCTGAAGGCTTTGTATGCGGAAAAGAAAGTTCCGGGCCACCGCTTTGGGTTTAGCGAAGCAACCCAACTGTCAAAGGGACCGATCACGGCGGCTCTGTCCGTGTCTGCGGGCTTGGTAGCCGGCGAGGAGCTAGGTGCAATCCTGGCGGGAATCGAAGGGACCAGTGGCGACACAGCTTTTGAGCAGTTGACCTGCGCTGGGTACAACCCTCAGACCCGCGCGCTGGAAGGCGTTATCCACGTGAAGCAGAGCAGCGGGTACTCTGGCGGGTTGTGCACACCCGGCAGCACCGAGTACGTGAGCTTCTTCGCTTTCTTCGGTGGAGTCTGGAACGCCTTGGGTACAGCGCAAGTGCAGGTGCACGATCTGAAGGCGGCCAGCCCTTTGCACCCGATCAGCTACGCGGTGTTCCGGCTTTCGAACCTGACATCGGCGCCATGCCAAGGTCTCGAAGGCGTCCCGTTGCGCGCGATTCTGTCCTGGGCGACGCCTCCCACCGGTCCGAACTTCATTCCGGTGTGGGGCAACGTTCTCAATACCCATGTTCAGCCCCAGATCGCTCCCGCGGTTGTGGGTGAGCAGGAACAGATGCGATTGATGCGCATCGGTCGGGTGACCGTGGCAAACATCGACAACACGAGCGGCCTTGCGGTGGTTGGCGCCGGTGATCCCGGGTACGTCACGGGCGATTGCCCCGGAGACCAGAGTCCTTTCGGCGGCGAGACCATTATAGAGGGTGATTTCATCCCGAAGATCGACGTCTTCGATCACACGACTGGTAAGGTCCTGCCGGGAACCTATCCCATCATCTACCAGGCATGGGTAACTCCACCCGTCGGAACGCCTTTCCAGCTCACGGGCCAGCTCAACCTCGAGCTTTACCCTCCAAACGCGCTGGGCGGGGTGTTCCAGGCGTCAAACGTCTGGCCGGCTCTGGGTCCGGTCGTGCCCGCTCCGGGTCCGGTCCCGGCCGGCGCCCCAGGGACGCAGTACTACACCTACTTTGAGTCAGACCTGCAGGCGGTGAATCCGCGGACGGTAGCCGTGTTTGAGGCTGGCGGCCTCGCGGAAGGCAACTACACCATCGAAATCCAGGGGTTCACCTGGGATGGCTCCAAATACCAGCCGATCCCGCCGCAAAGCAAGATGATTCACGTCTACAACGGCTACCCGCATTGGGAGCTAACTGCTGGCGGACCCCCGGTTCAGGAGTTCCGGCCAGAGGTGTTCATCACCCTCACGTCGCCCTCGGGAGACTGCGGTGACGTACAGGTGGGAGCTAGCATCAGCGGCAGCTACAGCGTGACGGACGAGTTCTTCAGCAGTGTCAGCATCGGGTTGGTTCCGATCACGGTCGGCGGCGTTCCGCAACCGGAGAACCCAGTTGTCTTCCCGCCTGGAACGTCATTGGTTTACGACGGCACGAACACTGGCGGAGTCGCCGGAACCTTCACCTTGTCTACCGCCGGAATGACGCCGTGCGGCTACACCATCCTGCTCCAAGCGTGGGACCGGGCGCTGGTGAGCAACACATGCAGCGGTCACTACAACGAAGAGGGGGTCGGTTTCTGCTTGCGAGCAGCAGCGCTGATCGAGTAAGAAGGTCGGCATCCATTGTCCAGGCAGACTCTTTGCCTGACGTCTAAATCTAAACGGGCTCCGCATCGCAAGGTGCGGGGCCCGTAGCCTTTATGAATCTCTAACCGGGTCTGCACGGCGGGGTGGCAACAACAGCCCGCCCCAGGCTGAATCAGGTCGGGCTTGCGTTTCTACTGGCTTGCACTTGGGGTCCTCGGCGTCTGGCGCATCGTCCATCTGCTCAATGCGGAAGATGGCCCGTGGGATTTGCTGGTCAGGCTGCGACGGCGCGCGGGCGACGGCTTCTGGGGAGGCCTGCTCGATTGTTTTTATTGCTTGAGCCTTTGGATCGCTGCCCCCTTCGCGTGGTTTCTCGGCGTGGGGTGGCGGGAGAAGCTCCTGTTGTGGCCGGCGTTGTCGGCGGCAGCAATTCTGCTGGAACGGCTGACATCGCGCGGGACGCCGTCGGCGGCGGCATTTACCGAAGACGAGGAGGAAGACGATGTGTTGCGGCAAAAATAGGGCACAATTTCAGCCAGGAATTCCGAGTCCCCAACCTCCTAGACCCGCGCCGGGCGCGAGTCCGCGGCCGCAGCCTTTCCGACCCGTCGGCGCGACTTTTGAGTACGTCGGCAGGACCGGACTTACGGTGAGGGGGCCCGTCACCGGACGACAGTATCGCTTTGACAGGCCAGGCTCCCGCGTGGAAGTCGACCCGCGTGACCGACCCTCGATCGCCGCCGTACCCATGTTGAGGCGGCTCGGACCGTCGCCTCGTTAAGTGTAACGGAGGCGTGCCGTCAGGATCTGGAAGCAGAGTTCAATACCGGGTTAGAACCGGCGCCTAGAGTCTCTCCATCGATCGCTGTCGGAACTTTCTGATACTCCCGGCACTGTTTGAAGTGGGTTGCGCGGCGCGGCAGGTTGTTCGCCGGCGCCTACCGCAGTGCTCTCTTCAGGCCCGCGCAGAACGACTCAAATCATCGCTGCCCTGCTAGCGGGAGATTCGTAAGCGCCTCCTCGGAATGTGCGATGTAGCGCATGATGCGGTCATGAAGCCACTAAGGAACGGGATAGGGTCCAGTACATCGGGCCATGAACAAACCTGAGTGCCGGGGACAAATTGAGACTTCAAAACCGACCACTATCCAGCTCGGCTCATTCTACCCCTTTCGGTTACAGGCATGGCACAATGACACCCTGAATGCGCGACTCACGATCAATCTGGTCCGGCGATGTGGCCGTCTTGATTTACCTGGCGGTGGGCACGGTCGTCGTGCACCTGCTGACGGGCGGGCGCTACGGATTCCATCGCGACGAACTCGCCACCCTCGACGACGCACGCCACCTGGCGTGGGGATACGTGGCCTATCCGCCGGCAACTCCGTTCTTTGGCCGATTGTCGCTCGTCCTTTTCGGAACCTCCCTGGCGGGCTTCCGGTTCTTCGCCGCGCTGGCCGAGGCGGCAGCGGTGGTGCTGACGGGACTGATGGCGCGCGAGCTGGGCGGGCGGCGAGGGGCTCAGATGGTGGCGGCGGTCGCGGCGGTTCCGTTTTGCCTGGCGGGCGGCGCCCTGATGCAATACGTCTCGTTCGACTACCTGTTGTGGGTGCTGACCGCCTACTTCGTCCTGCGTCTGTTCAGGTCCGGTGATCCACACTGGTGGATCGCCATCGGCGGCGCCATCGGGCTCGGAATGATGACGAAGTACACGATGCTTTTCTTCGTCGCCGGCCTCGCGGTGGGAGTGCTGCTGACGGACGCGCGCCGCTACCTCAAAAGCAGGTGGCTCTGGTACGGAGCCGCGGCGGCACTCGTAGTCTTCCTGCCCAATCTCGCCTGGCAGGCGCGGCACGGCTTTGTGTCGCTGGATTTCCTAAGCCACATTCATGCGCGCGACATTCGCATCGGCCGCACTGCGGGCTTTCTTCCCGACCAGTTTTGGCTAACGCTTTTCGCGTTTCCGCTTTGGCTGGCGGGACTCTACTTCTACCTGTTCTCGTCTGTACGGCCGAGGCTGGCCCCGCCTTCATCCGACCCGGCCGGAGGAAATCGACCGCACGAGGCCGTGGCAATCCCCGGGCCTGCCCATGTCCAAGCTCACGCGGCAGGGCGTTTCCGCGTTCTGGGCTGGATGTATATCGTTCCGTTGCTACTGTTTGTGATTGCCAAAGGCCGCGGTTATTACCTGGCGGGGGCGTATCCCATGCTCTACGCGGCGGGTAGTGTGTGGGGCGAGCAGCGGCTAGCTCGTTTGGACTTGCGACGCCGCCACTGGGCTAGCGTGGCACGAGTGCTGGCGTGGGCGGCCCTGGCCGCAGATATCATGATCGCTGCTGCCGTGGCACTGCCCCTGACCCCGGTCAACTCGAGGTGGTGGAAGGTTGCGAATAAGATCAACGACGATTTCAGAGAAGAGATCGGCTGGCCGGAGTTGGTGGAGACGGTTGCCCAGATTCGCGATTCGTTGCTGGCAGAAGATCGCGCGCGAATGGGTATCCTGGCCGGTAATTACGGAGAGGCCGGAGCCATCAATCTGTATGGTGCGCGATATGGATTGCCACCGGCGATCAGCGGCATCAACTCGTTCTGGCAGCACGGCTATGGCAGTCCCCCGCCGGAGACTATGATTGTGGTGGGAATGTCGCGCCACTTCGTGGAGCGTAATTTCACCGCGTGTGATCTGGCGGGGCACACGTGGAACCGCTACGCCGTGGAGAACGAGGAGACCCGCGATCATCCGGAGATCTACGTCTGCCGCGGCTTGCGCCAGAGTTGGCCCGAGTTCTGGAAGAACTTTCAGTATTACGGGGCCATCACTAGGCCTGCAGGGCGGGTAGTTTCTACCGGTTAGTAACCCATGTTTCCCGCTTCACTCTCAATAGACCCGCCTCATCCAGTGCCGCATCATGAGAAGCCCGAGCATCCGGGGGTGTCAATTCGTGGCTCCCTCAAGACGGTCTTGATCGATCTGGCCCCACGCCGTCTTACCGCGCCGGCGCACGGATTGAAATATCGTCCAGGTTCAGCAGGCTCAGCCGAAATTCCCAGAGGCGCGATTTGCGAGGCTGCTCGGGGGCATCTCGGATGTCCGCCGCGAACATCTCTGCGCGAAGATTCCCATTGACAAGCGAACGACACCATTTTACTCTAGGCATGTCCGAGAACGGTCTGGAGGATCACCGTATGAAAAACCCGGAGCAGCGCGATCTCTTTCGCGGCGCGCTGGAAATGATGGTCCTGCGCACGCTGAAGCGCCAGCCCTTGCATGGCTATGCCCTTGCCCAGCACATCAAGCGCACGTCGAACGACTTACTTCAGATTGAAGAAGGCTCGTTGTATCCCGCGCTCCAGCGCCTTTTGAAGGAAGGGCTCGTGAAGGCGGAATGGGGCGTTTCTTCCACCAACCGTCGGGTTCGAACTTACAAAATCACACCTGCCGGCGCCAGACATTTGCACCGGGAGGTCTCGAGCTTTGAGCGCATGTTGGAAGGCATAACGCGAGTGCTGGCACCGGGTGAATTATGAACTGGATACAGCAGTTGTTTTCACGCCGTCGTCTCTACGGCGATCTCTCGGCTGAGATTCAAGAGCACCTCGCAGAGAAGATCGACGAACTGGTGGAAGGCGGCATGTCGAGGGAAGAAGCGGCCCACGCCGCCCGGCGGGAGTTTGGAAACGTGACCCTGGTCGAAGAGCGCAGCCGCGAGGTGTGGCAGTGGCCCTCCCTCGAGAACTTTTTCATGGATGTTCGCTACGGCGCGCGCATGCTGCGCAAAAACTCCGGCTTCACGGCTGTGGCGGTGTTTTCGCTGGCCCTGGGCATTGGAGCTAATACCGCCATTTTCAGTTACGTGAACGCGCTGCTCTTGCGTCCACCGCCCGGGGTCTCCGCACCCGCTGGACTGCTGGCGGTGTGGAATCACCTTCCGAGTGGCGGGTATATGCAGTACAGCTATCCCGATTACGTCTATTACCGAGACCACAATACGGTGTTTTCCGGCCTCGCGGCCTACAACAGCGACTTGGAGCGGGTGGCTTGGAGTGCGGGCGGCGAAACCAAGCTAATCGTGGGGCAACTGGTTTCCGGAAATTTCTTCTCCGTCTTGGGAGTGAAGCCGACTCTGGGACGCGCGTTTCTGCCGGAAGAGGATCAAGTCGCCCTAAGAAATCCGGTTGTGGTGCTCAATTACGCATTCTGGCAGCAACGCCTGGGCTCTGACCTCGGGGTCATCGGAAAAACTCTCACCCTCAATGGGAACAGCTTTAGCGTTGTGGGGGTGACGCCCGCCGATTTCAGCGGCATCGAAACGGGTTTCGTGCCGGATTTCTGGTCTCCGATGATGATGCAACGCCAAATCTTCCCTGCCATGGACCTGCTGGCCAATCGAACCGGCTATTGGCTTTTTGTGGCCGGTCGGCGGAAGCCGGGCGTCACTCCCAAGCAGGCGCAGGCCGACCTGAGCGTTTTGGAAAAACAGCTCGAGCAGGCCTTTCCCAAGAGCAACAAGGGATGGGATGCGGCCGTTATGCCGATGGTAGGGATTCCGCCGGAACTCCGCGAGTTTGCCGTGCCGTTTACCGCCCTGCTCATGGCCGTGGTCGGTATGGTCCTGCTCATTGCCTGCGCCAATGCGGCCAACTTGCTGCTGGCCAAGGCCTCGCGGCGCTCGCGGGAGATGGCCGTCCGTTCTGCTCTGGGAGCGAGCCGGGGCCGAATCATCCGGCAAATACTAACGGAAAGCGCTTTGCTATCGCTCGCCGCCGGCGTGGTGGGGACTGGGCTTTCCGTCTCGGCGGGTCCTCTTCTCCTCAAGCTCAAGCCGCCGATGCTCTCGTTTATCGACATCCAACTTCCGCTGGACTGGCGCGTACTGGCATTTACGCTGCTGGTGTCGTTACTCGCGGGCTTTGTCTTCGGCGTGGCGCCGGCGCTGCGGAGCTCCAAAGTGGATGTCGTCTCCAGATTGAAAGATGAAACGGCCGGCAGCCACGCAAGGAGCCGCCTGCGCAACGTGCTGGTGACCGGGCAAGTGGCCGTCTGCACGGTTCTGCTGATTGGCGCCGGCCTCTGTTTGCGCAGTTTGATGAGGGCCGCCTCGGTCGATCCGGGATTTCAAGTCAACAACCGGCTGAACGTCACGCTGGATCTCGATATTCTCGGCTACTCCGAGAGCCGTGGCCGGGGGTTTTACGACCGGTTGGTCGAAAGCGTGAAGGCCCTGCCGGGCGTCCGGTCGGCAAGCGTCGCGAACCATCTGCCTTTAGGATTCTCGAGCATGGCGACGGCGGTCGCCATCGATGGTTTTGAGCCTCCGCCCGGGCAGCCGGGGATTATTGTCGGCTTCACGGGAGTCGGGCCGGGATATTTCCAGACCATGGGAACCCCGCTGCTGCGGGGTCGTGAATTCAGCCGGCAGGACAACAATACTTCTCGGGGAGTGGCCATCATCAATGAGGCAATGGCACAGCGCTATTGGCCGGGTCAGGACCCCATAGGAAGGCGGATCGCCCTGGCCTTCGGCAAGCGGCAAAGCCTGGAGATTGTGGGGGTGGCCGCAACTGGCAAGTACCGAAACTTGCGCGAGGAGTCCCAACCCTTTATGTTCCGGCCGTTCTCACAGGTCTATGAGCCCCAAGGGGTCCTGGTGGTGCAAACGGCAGGCGATCCGAAGCCTATGCTGGCTACCGTCGAGCGCGAGATTCATGCGCTCGACGCGAATCTGCCGGTGTTGGACGCGGAGACCATGGCACAATACATGTCAATTCCACTCTTTGTCGCACGTATCACCGGAACCCTGCTGGGGGTCTTCGGACTGCTGGCGCTGGTGCTGGCGGCAGTCGGCCTCTCCGGCGTGGTGGCTTATTTCGTGAGCCTGCGAACCCGCGAGATCGGCGTACGCCTGGCGCTCGGAGCCGAGCGCCGAGACGTGCTGAAGCTCGTGGTAAAACAAGGCATGCGGCTGAGTCTGGTCGGAGTGATCATCGGACTGGCCGCGGCTCTTGGTGTCAGCCGCGCGCTATCGAGCCTGCTCTACGGGATCCGTCCCACAGATCCCGTCACCTACATCAGCGTGGCGTTTGTGTTGACGGCCGTGACTCTGCTCGCCAGCTATCTTCCCGCACGGCGCGCGACGAAGGTCGATCCCATGGTGGCGTTGAGGTACGAATAGCTACTGTTTAGCACCGGGTAAATTATGAACTGGATCAAGCAACTGTTATCACGCCGCCGTGTTTACGGCGATCTCTCCGCTGAGATTCAAGAGCACCTCGAAGAGAAGATCGACGAGTTGGTGGCGGGCGGCATGTCGAGGGAAGACGCAATCCACGCGGCCCGGCGGGAGTTTGGAAACGTGACTCTGCTCGAGGAGCGCAGCCGTGAGGTTTGGCGGTGGCCGTCGGTTGAGGATTTCTTCATGGACGTTCGCTACGGCCTGCGGGTGCTCAGGAGGAATCCCGGCTTCGCAGCGACAGCTATCCTGACCCTGGCGCTGGGGATCGGCGCCACCACTGCGATCTTCAGCGTAGTCGATACGGTAATGTTCAAGCCGCTGCCTTTTCCTACCGCCGACCGCTTGGTACGAGTCAGGTCGGTGATTGCCGCCACGGGCCACGGCGCTGTAGCGTCCTATCCGGATTACCTTGATTGGCGGGCACGGAATCACGTCTTTGAGAGCATGGCGGTTTTCCGAACCAACGACTTTACTCTGATCGGCCCACGTGAGCCGCTGCATTTGCAAGGGGCGGTCGTGTCTGCGCAAGTGTTTTCTCTGCTCGGGGTAACTCCGGCACTCGGGCGCAGTTTCCTCCCGGAAGAGGACAACCCCGCTGCGGCGGCCGGCGCCGATCCCGTCATCTTGAGCTACGTTCTGTGGCAACGGGAGTTCGGTGCTGACGCGTCGGTGCTGGGTCGCACTCTTCAACTCGGGGACCAACCCTTTACGGTAGTCGGGGTGATGCCGCCGGCGTTCCATTTCCCCATTCTGGGCGAGCCCGTCGAGTTGTGGACCACCATCGCCGTTGACGCCCGAGGTGGCGCAAACGCGATGGCTGCACAGCGTGGCGCGCACTACCTCGACGTTATTGGCCTGTTGAAACCTGGGGTCAAGCTTCAGCGCGCGCAAGCTGAGATGGCTGCGATCGCCAGCGCGTTGAACAAACAATATCCCGAGAACAAGCCGCGCACGGTGGGGATTGTGCCGGAGGTCGAGGGTCTAATCGGGCCTATCCGCACTCCGCTGCTGGTGCTGCTGGCGGCCGTGGGCTGCGTGCTGCTGATCGTGTGCGTCAACGTGGCAAACCTGTTGTTGGCGCGGGCCACTGAGCGGCACAAGGAGATGGCTCTCCGGGCTGCGCTCGGCGCCAGCCGGCGCCGGGCGATTCGACAACTGCTCACCGAGAGTGTTGGGCTCGGCCTGCTGGGAGGCGGCCTCGGTCTCGCGCTGGCGGTGGCGTCGCTCAGGGTGCTCGTGCGGCTCATCCCGGCTGACATTCCACGCCTCACCGCCATCGGCCTCGACGCCCGCCTGCTCTGCTTCGCTTTGCTGATATCGCTCGCGGCGGGAATCCTGTTCGGGCTTGCTCCCGCCCTGCGGGTCGCAAAGATGAGTCTCACCGAATCGCTCAACGAGACCGGTCGCGGCTCTGGAAGCGGAGGCAAGGAGCACAGCGGCCTGCGAAGCGCTCTGGTGGTGAGCGAGGTGTCCCTGGCCGTCGTGCTGCTGCTCGGCGCGGGTCTGTTGATCCAAAGTTTTCTGCGCCTCATTCGGGTCGATCCGGGATTCGATCCACATCATGTCTTGACTTTTCAGCTCGATACGCCCGCTGAAAAACAGGGCGCACAGGTTCCGGCATTCTTTCGCGACGTTGTGACGCAGATCAGCGCGCTCCCGGGCGTCAGTTCGGCCAGCGCGGTGGCGTCGCTGCCCCTGACGGGTGACAACATCAGCTCCAGCATTGAAATTGAGGGGGAGCCCACGCCGATGGGCTCACGACCCACGGCTGACTTCAACGCGGTGGAACCGCACTATTTTCGCACGCTGGGTATAAGCCTCGTTGCCGGACGGGACTTTACGGAACGTGACGATTCAAAATCCACTCCGGTGGTGATCGTCAACCGCACGCTGGCGCAGCGCTTCTTCCCCAACCAGGACCCGATTGGGAAGCACGTCAGGCCCGGTATCGGTAATGGCTACGGTCCGGGAGAGCCGCCGATGCGCGAAATCGTGGGCGTCATCGGCGATGTGAAGCAAAGCGACCTCGGCAGCGAAGCCGCTCCCGAGGTTTATGCCCCCTTGGCGCAGAGCCCCTTCTATACCATGCTTATGGTGGTGCGCACCGCAAATGACCCACGCAGCCTGGTCGAGGCGGCTCGCCGCCAGGTAGCCTCCTTGGATCGGAACACACCCATTTATCATGCGGAGACCCTCGACCAGTACTTCTCGGAGTCGGTGGCGGTGCCGCGTTTCATCAGTCTGCTCCTTGCTGGTTTCGCGGGAGTGGCGTTGCTGCTGGCCTGCCTGGGGATTTACGGCGTCATCGCCTATATTGTCGTCCGGCGCACGCGCGAGATCGGCATTCGCATGGCGCTGGGGGCGCGGAAGGGCGATGTTCTCAGGATGGTGATTGGGGAAGGTCTCAGGCCCGCTCTGACCGGCGTCGTGATCGGAATTATCGGCGCCCTCAAATTAACGCGCCTTTTGTCGGGCTTGCTTTATGGCGTGAAGCCGACTGATCCGGTGACATTTGCCGCGGTGGCGCTGATTCTGACCGGCGTGGCGCTGCTGGCAAGTTACATCCCCGCCCGCCGTGCGACCAACGTCGATCCCACGGTGGCGCTGAGATACGAATGAAATCATCACCCATCAGCGGTCAGCCTTCGAGATGAGCAGCGGGTGGTCATCGGAATACTACGGAAGGGATTGAGAGCGAGGAGATCCTCATCTCCGGTCACAATAGTCCCAGCCCGGCTGTTGCCCGATTAAGGCGTCATTGTGACCAGATGATTTGCTTCTGCTGCGTCCTTCAGTTTCTTGTCGTTGGTTGCCAGCGGGAGACGTGAGGCGAGAGCGGCTTGCAGATAGCAGGTGTCGTACACGGACAGATTATGCTTAACAGCCAGCCTAAGAAGCTGCGGAATGTCGCCGATGGCCATGTGGCGGATCGGCAGGAGCAGCAATTCGGCCCAGATGTCGAGGGCGCGGGATAAGGGTACCTTGGCTCTCGTGACGGCCTTGCCGAGCGCGTTGCCGACTTCCACCTGCCACACCCACGGCACGATGGCGTTGTCTTCGCGCGCTTCCAATCGCTTGAGAGTGGCGTCCGTGTTTGCGGTGGTGCGGTCAGGGAAGCACCAAGCGAGCGTGTAAGACGCGTCCAGAATGAAGGCGCTCACTCGCGCCCTTCTTCAATCAGTTCGCGGATGGAAATGTCGCCTAGACTCAGCCCTTCACGTAATTCCCAGAGGCGGGATTTGCGGGGTTGGCCGTTCCCCTCTTGAATGCCTTCCGCCAATATCTCCAGCGCGGCGCTGATGACTTCGCCGGGGTCGCGGTAGGCGCCCGATTGGATGGCCCGGTCAACCACACGCTGATGCTCCGGTTTTAGCTTTATGGTCACGGCCATCTCCCTGTGTTCCCTACCCTGATCCGCCCCCGCGCGTTCCGTCAACTCCGATAGTACAACATGTCCTTTAGGTTTGGCTATCTCCCTTCCCAGCTCTTCCGCCGTGTTTGCAGCGCGATTCCGTTGCTTCCCTGCCAGAGCATGGATAAGATGAATATCGAAGAGGAGGCGAAATGCCCTCCCGGCGAAAACATCTTGCAGGTGCCCTCTGCATTCTCCTGCCACCAGTATCCGTACAATCTGCGCCCCAGGCACGATCGATCTCCGGGGTTGTCGAGACGAAGGACGGCAAGCCCGTGGCGCGCGTTGAGGTGCGTGTGACCAACGCCGGGGGAACAGTGTCCTCGGACTCTGGAGAGTTTGCGATTCCCCTGCCTTCCCAGTTTGAACCGGGAGATCCCATCATCTTCCGAGTACGGAATTGGGTGGTCATCGACCCGTTTGTAGGAACGAGCGGCAAGACGTACATTCCCAAAAGCAGCGCCGAGTCCGTGAAAATCGTCGTGGCCCGGAAGGGCGATCCAGGCCTGCTATCCAACCAGCAGCTCGTCCAGCAAATCGTTCAAGGCGTTACGTCCCAGATCAGCCCGAAACCAACCTCGGCACCGGAATCCGACCAATTCCTGGCTGACCAAGCCAGCGAGTTGGGCTTCACCGTTGAACAACTGAAATCAGCGATCACCGAGTGGAGCAAGAACGTTCAGGGGCCGTACCAAAAGGGCTTGGCGGCACTGTACGCCCACCAATATCCGGAGGCGAGCACGTACCTTCAGCAGTCAATCAGTTCCTCCGAGAACGACCTGGTCAGTAAGTACAACTCGTTGGCCGCAGCGGAGTATGGACAGGGTCACTATCCGGCGGCTGAATCTGCCTTGCGAAAGGCAGGTGCCGTTCACAGCGATGACCCGCTAATACTGAATGATCTCGGGGTAGTGCTGGATGCTGAGGCTAAGTATGGCGAGGCGGAACCACTCTTGAAGCGGACCTTGGCGATTGACCAAAAGGCGCTGGGGCCGGAGCACCCGAATGTGGCGACAAACCTCAACAGCTTGGCGACGCTCTACTACAAACAAGGTGAGTACGCCGAGGCGGAGCCACTCATCAAGGGGGCCTTGGCGATTGACAAAAAGGCGCTGGGGCCGGAGCACCCGGGGGTGGCGCGAGACCTCAACAACTTGGCGGTGCTGTACCACGACCAAGGCAGGTACTCCGAGGCAGAGCCACTCTACCAGCGGGCCTTGGCGATTGACGAAAAGGCGCTCGGGCCGGAGCATCCACGTGTCGCCGCGACGGCTGAGAGCTCGGCAGCCGTCCTTCGAAAGCTTGGCCGCGAGAGCGAAGCGAAGGTTTACGAAGATTAGGCCGCGAGGATTCGCGCCAAGACGAGTCCGCAGACCAAGACGGAAACGCCAAAGGACAACCCGCGGTAGCGGACCCTGCAACCGCCATTGCCTCCCTGATCAAAATATGGATAATAAGCAGATCGGAAGGGGCCCTCGCCCCTTTGCCGACGTGGCCGAGGTTTGGCGGTGACACGTCCATGTACATATTCGCGAGAGGAAGCCTAACGGAGGAGCCGACATGGCGCCTGAAGCTCCGGGAAATCTCGTCGTGCTCGACCTTCGATATAGCGAGAATGACATCTTGCTGAAAACCGTGGAGGAGGTTGAGCCGCCTCAGCAGGAGCCCGCATACGGGTGGCTGCGGGTGAGGTTTGACGAAGCCCCCGACCCGGACTTCTACCCGGTGGGCCGGGGCGTTGTCCACGTGAGCCAGCCGGAGGGTTACAAGCACTGCCCACCTGGAGCTGAAAGCGACGTGCTCACGCTTGGCGGCGGCCCTCGCCGCTATGTGTTCAACAATGTCGCGCTGGGTGAGGGTCTTCAGTTGGTTCTGGTCCTGCCCAAAGGTCACACCCTCAGCGAGTTCAGTCCTGCGCCGACCAGCGCCAAGGAGTTCGAAGGGCGACTCGCCGTTTACTTCCGGCCCGAACAGAAATATGGCCAAACCGCCACCGTAACCTGGCAGCTTAGGAAGTTCCGGCGAAGTGTCAAGTCGGAGGCGGAGCGCCTGCGGGGGGAATTCAGCAGAGGCGCCCAAACGCAGAACTTCGGAGCCCAGCTTGACCGCGAAGATCCAAATTTCAAGGAAGCAAAGCCAGCCCGAAAATCCGCCGTTGCCGCCGCGTCCGATTCCGAGCAACCTTTGTCGGCTTGGGCCTATGCCGGCATGGCGTTGGTCGGTCTGATTGGCGCGGTCGGTCTCACGATCTTCTACGTTTATCAGGGCCCCAGGATCGCTCAAAGCGGCGCCCAGAGCCTGGTATCCTCGGTTCTGCAGATTCTCATTGCCTTGGCATGCGCCACATTCCTCTTTGGAACGATGAAGAGCACGGGCAAGTTCACCTCCAAGAGCTCCACCTTCGGGGGGCCGGCGGCGCTGTTTATCGTCGTTCTGTCTTTGCTCATTGCCAAGGGTCCGACAGGCGAGCCGTTTGACCTGACGGTGCGCGCGCACAGCGCCGATGGCAGCGCGCCAATCATCAAGTCCGGCGAAATCACCATCGATCTCGATAGCGATCGTCGTTCCAAACCCATCAATTCAAGCGGCGAGGCGGATTTCAAGAATATTCCCGCAAAGTTCAAAGGCACAACCGTAGGAGTTCTGCCTCAGGTGGACGGCTACAAACAGGAATGGCAGCGCCTGAAACTGGAAGGCGCTGTGCTCGATGTGACGCTACAACCGGCACCGCAACCCGTCACCCGTCTGACCGGATCGATTATTCCGCCGCCCAAGGACTGGGCCAGTTTGCGCCTCATGGTGGATGGCCAGTCGGTGGAGGGCAAGGTAAATGAACTGGGGAGGTTCGACTTTCAAGTGAACGGCAACAACGGCGACAGGGTTCGGCTGAAAGTATACGATGGCGCCGGCACTTTGATTTATGACGAATACCAGACTCTACCTGGTGGTCTGAACATTAAGCTGCACCGCAAGTAGGGCTATGGCTTGGCGTATCCTTTTCGTTCAGTCGTGTGAGACAAAAAGGAGAGGGTACGGCAAGCCGTACCCCTACAGGGCTTTTGGAGTGCGGCAGCTTGCTGCCGCTTTCTGGAGTTTCTACATTTTCACAGGGAGATGTCTCAAGCTAGTCCTCCCCGGCGGGGCTCCCGCGCTCACAAATAGGTCGGTTCTTGCATTATTTAGTTGACAGACCGACTTGGGCGTGTCATCCTTCTCTTGAGCCTAAG
>DATFYM010000169.1:0-2645 GCA_035315065.1 Terriglobia bacterium | reverse complement strand
CGGACCAGGTCGGCCACCTCCAGAGGCGGCCGAATCATCTACTCCTCCTGCGGTGACCTGCCTTTTAGCTTGAGCGAATCCAGAGGACTGGCCGTGGCCTGGAGGTGACGTTGCGAGAGATGCAGGTAGATCGAGGTCTCTTTTAGATCATGATGTCCCAGGAGCAGCTGAATGGTGCGCAGGTCAGCCCCGTTTTCTAGCAAGTGTGTAGCAAAGCAGTGGCGAAGCGTGTGCGGATGGACTCGATTCTTCAGGCCAGCGCGTCGGGCGGCCTGGCGGCAGGCGTGATAGACGGCCTTGGGGGTGATCGGATGATCCGCCGTATGGTTACAGCCCCCGGGGAACAACCACTGCGAAGGTTTGCGCTTTAACCCGCGCCAGTAGTCGCGCAAAGCTTCCAGCAGGATGGGACTGAGCATGACATCTCGGTCCTGACAGCCTTTCCCGCCCCGGATGTGGATGACCATGCGTCGGCTGTCGATATCGGGGAGTTGCAAGCGGGCCAACTCGGCGCGCCGTACCCCGGTGCCATAGAGCGTCATCAAGACAATGCGATGAAAGCGAGTCCGAGCTGAGTCGATGAGGAGGGCAACTTCTTCTGGGCTCAATATGCTGGGCAGGTGTCGCGCCTTCTTCGGATAAGGGGTATCGGCCACGCTCCATGGCTTCTTCATCGTCTGGATGAAGAAGAACCGCAGCGCGGCCAGCCGTTGCGTGACGGTATGTGCGGCGAGTTTCCTCTCGCGGAACAGATAGGCTTGGTAATGGCGGATGTGCTCGGGACCGAGTTGGTCGGGAGGGCGCTTGAAGTAACGCGCGAAGTCCTCGATCGTCTGGATGTAGCAGTCTCTGGTAGTCTGAGCGTAATTGCGACGCTCGAGTTCCTCGAGCATCATTTTGCGAAGGTGGGTCATAGGTCATCTCCTTATGACCCAACCCTATCTCTTCATCTCGTTCACACCACTGTTTCTGACACCTCGCACGCGCAAGCGTCCGCCGCAAAGCGGCTCCGTTCAAACCGGCTCCTGAGGAACTAATTGTCATTGTCCGGTTGCCGCGATGGGCAGGACTTGGAAGCCGAGCTGAGCAGCCTGTTTGCGGAGGCGCATTTCGGCTCGCCGGTGTGCCTCTTCATCGCAACGATGGAAGACGGTTTCTGCGTACGGTTCCTTCGTCAACAGGACGTGATACAGAATCCGTGCGATTTTATGGGCGGTGGCGGTGATGGCCTGGGCAGTGCCGAGCTTGGCTCGCATGCGCCGAAAGAACTCGCCGAAGTAGCCTTTCGCACGGCAAAGGGAGTTGGCGCCCATTCTGAGTGCGGTCGCGGCGCGATGCTTTACCTTGCGGGTTTTACAAGACAACACCTTGCCGCCGCTGACTCGTTTTTCCGGGCAGAGACCAAGCCATGAGGCGAAGGCAGAGGCGTTGCGGAAACGGCTGACATCGGTGCCGATCTCGGTAAGGATGACTTGCCCGGTGGCTGCGCTAACCCCTGGGATGTCGGTAAGATCGACGCCGGTAATGCGGTAAAGCTCACTGCGAAGGTCGAAGCAAGGATCGTTGCCCTTCCGCTGATAGGCCGTGGGCTTGGTGCGTGGCGGCATGGGATCCTCGGTCGCGCTGGGAAGAGCTTGCATCAGACGTGCCGTCTCCTGATCCAACTCCAGGATCAGCTTCTGGTAGTAGCGGTATCCCTCCAGCGACTGCTTCAGGGTGAACAAATGCTCCGGCCGGTAGTCTCCAACCAGAGACTGTGCCACCTTGTCCCGCGGGCTTTTCCCCCGACGATGACACAGTTGCGCCAGCTCGACGGGATCGCGCTGGCCCGAGAGGATGGCATCGAGAATGGCTTGGCCACTGGTTCCGGTGATGTCGCTGAGCACGTGGTGGAGTTGCAGGTTCATCTGGCTGAGCGCCTTCTGCATGTGCAGAATGTGCTCGGCGGCCATCTCCAGCAGGCTGCCACGGTGCCGCCACAGGGTACGAATAGCACAGATCGCCTCGGGTGGCCGAAAGCTTGCCCGCAGCAATCCTACCGAGTGCAGATACTGGATCCACTGGCAGTCGGATACGTCGCTCTTGCGTCCCGGCACACTCTTCAGATAGTGGGCGTTGACCAAATAGACCTTGAACCCTCGCTTCTCCAGGATCTGAAACAGCGGGATCCAGTACACCCCTGTCGACTCCATCGCCACGCTCTGAATCCGGCACCGACTGAGCCAATCAGCCAGGGCATGCAGATCGCCGGTGAAGCTGCTGAACCGGCGCGTCGACTCCTCATCCCGATCGGGTGGTACCGCGACGTAAATCTCCTCCGCGCCAATATCGATGCCCGCCGCATCCGGCTCCAACACCATCGATCTGCGCTCTCGCTTCTCTCCTCGCTTTGCCATGGTCTTCTCCTTGTAGCCGGAGAACGCGGCCCGAGGCGCGAATCCTTGCAGTCTCCTGATCGAGATCGCTGCACTGCTCCGCAGACGTCATCACTAACCTATCCGCAGCCTCAGACCCATGCTTCGCGGCGGGCTTATCAAGCACCAATGCCGATTTCGGGCCGTAGCTTGCCGCAATCTCCAGCCACCTATCATCGCTCAGCTCAAGTTCCTTCCGTTCCTATCTGAACGAAGTTCAGTCCGTTGCTT
>DATFYM010000168.1:0-67836 GCA_035315065.1 Terriglobia bacterium | reverse complement strand
TCAAAGCTCTCCTCCGAGATCTGGACTTTAGCTGCGTATAAGCCTCGGCGGAGTGAAGGTTGCAACCACTCCGGGGAGACGAAGGTCGCGGCGGAATTCCCGTTTGAAGCCGTACTGGGGAAAACTCACCGTACGGAATTTTAGAGGGGGAGGAAGAAACATACTTGCCCTGCGTGCGCGTCCCCAAATTTGGTTGGACCGGCGTGGTCAGCATGTGGTGCGCTTCCTCTCCACTCGACGTTTAATTTCTTCACACCTTCGCGGGGAGTGGGCTGTCATCAGGTGGCCAGGGAGAACGTGGCGGGCGAGTTGGGAGAGGTGGCGTTGACGCTGGAGCTCAAGCACCCGAAACGCACCGTACGGGCAAACTCATTGGGAGTGGCCGACTGCCCGCCAGTTACGGTTGCCGAACCAGGCGAGGCAGCAACGAGAAGTTTGTGGGCTGTGGCGTTGTGCCCGAGTCGGTCCGAAGAATCCTCGCCCGCTCGGAGCTCGATGAGCGCCGAGCAGGCGGTCGGACTACTTTCCTGTTCCGTTCAGACTCACATTGTGCGGACTGCCGGGACCATTATCGGTGATGGTGACGGAGGCACTACAGCTCCCGGCCCCATGAGGGGTAAACATTACTGAGATGGTGCAACTGGCACCCGCACTGAGGCCGCTGCCGCAGGTTGTCGTTATCCTGAAGGCGCCGGCGCTGGCGCCGGTGAGCGCGATGCTGCTGATGCTGAGAGCCGCGTTGCCTGGATTGGAGAGGGTGACCATTTGGGCGGGGCTGGTGGCCCCGACCGCCAGGTTGGCAAAGGTCAGGCCGGCAGGATTCAGCGAGACGGCGGCCCTGTTCACCGCCACGGTGAAGCTCACGGAGTTCGATGCGCCACCTCCTGGAGCGGGATTGGTCACCACCACCGGACGGGTTCCTGCCGTCGCCTCGTCGCTCGTGCTCAAGGTGATCTTCAACTGCGTTGAGCTTACAAAGGTCGGGGTGTGGGCCGCCCCGTTGTAGGTGACCGTCGAGGTGGAGAGGAAGTTCGTCCCATTGATGGTCAGGGTCTGGGCCGCTGCCCCCGCTGTGGCCGAGGTCGGGGAAAGACTGGCGATGGTCGGCGCGAGATTGTTCACGGTGAAGCCCACCGAGTTCGATGTGCCACCCCCCGGCGCGGGATTGGTGACCACCACCCCATAGGTCCCTGCTTTGGCCTGGTCGTTCGTACTCAAGGTGATCGTCAATTTCGTCGAGCTAACCAAGGTTGGGGTGTGGGCCACCCCGTTGTAGGTGACCGTCGAGGTGGAGAGGAAGTTCGTCCCATTGATGGTCAGGGTCTGGGCCGCTGCCCCTGCTGTGGCCGAGGTCGGGAAAAGACTCGCGATGGTCGGCACGAGATTGTTCACAGTGAAGCTCACCGAGTTCGATGTGCCACCTCCCGGCGCGGGATTGGTCACCACCACCCCATAGGTTCCTACTTTGGCCTGGTCGTTCGTACTCAAATTGATCGTCAACTTTGTCGCGCTAACGAAGGTTGGGGTATGGACCACCGCGTTATAGGTGACCGTCGAGGTGGAGAGGAAGTTCGTCCCATTGATGGTCATGGTCTGCGCCGCCGCCCCCACCGTGGCCGATGTCGGCGAGAGGCTGGCAATGGCCGGAACGAGATTGTTCACGGTGAAGCTCACCGGGCGCGATGCACCCCCTCCCGGCGCGGGATTGGTCACCACCACGGCGTAGGTTCCTGGCGTGGTCTGGTCGCTCGTGCTCAAGATGATCTTCAACTGCGTTGAGTTTACAAAGGTCGGGATGTGAGCCGCCCCGTTGTAGCTGACCGTCGAGGTGGAGAGGAAACTCGTCCCATTGATGGTCAGGGTCCGGGCCGCTGCCCCCAGCGTGGTCGAGCCTGGCGAAAGGCTGGTGATGGTCGGCACGGGGTCGATTCCGGTCCCCGTCAAGCTCAGACTGTTGGGGGCGAGGTCGGCGAAATTCAGTGAGGCGCTCCGGCTACCCCCCGCGGATGGGGTGAACGTCACGCTGACGGCGCAGGTCCCCTTGGGGATCACCGTGGCCCCGGTGCAGGTGTCGGCGCTCTTGGCAAAGTCGCTGGCGTTCGTACCACCCAGTTTCACCGTCAAGATGCTGAGGTTAGCCTTGCCGGTGTTGGTCACCGTCACGCTCTGAGCAGCGCTGGTGGTGTACGCGGTCTGGGAAGAGAATGCGAGGCTAAGAGGGGACAAGGCCACTGAGATTGGAAGGAAGCTGCCCACCAGATTAGAGGCATTGACCGTCCCAATTCCCGTGGCGAAGTCCCACCCTATCGTGGCACCGAATGCCGGCTGATAGCCGGAACTGGTGTTAACGGTGAGGGCAGCGCACGCTCCGCCCGATCCCCCGCCTCCGCTCAGAGTACAGCGGGGCACGCTGGTGTAGCCGCTGCCGCCATGGGTTAGGCTGACCGCGATTCCGCGCCCCTCGGTGGCAGTGCAGGTTGCGCCTGTCCCACCCCCTCCGCTGATCTTGCAGGCGGGGGCGGAAGTGTAGCCGCTTCCAAAACTGGTGAGACCCACATAACAGACGTAAATGTTGCTACCCTGCTCACAGAGATAAGCGAAACAACTGGCACCGGTTCCTCCTCCACCTGTCAAAGTGCAGGTTGGATATGACGTGTAACCTGAACCGCCGTTCGTAACCCCGACAGAGGAGACCACGCCGGTTGCGCTGGCGCTGCAGGTCGCCCCCGTTCCGCCGCCCCCGCTTATGGTGCAGGAAGGAGCGCTCGTGTATCCGTGTCCGAGGCTGGTGACCAAGGCCGAGCTCAGGGTCTGGGGGGCTGAGGAAAGCACTCCGAAGCTGCCCGAGGGCAGATAGCAATTAAACCCGAAACAAGGCACGTCGATATCGCCTCCTGTGCCTGATCCGGCGTGGCGAAGCGGAATCTGGGTTACGTCGTAGAAAATGCAGTTACTGGCCACCGTATTGCCAAGGGCGGAGTTGCAAGACATGTTGCCACCGGAGCCATACTCCTTCGCCGCGAGCGAGTAATAGGCGGAATTCGGGTTACCCCACCGGCTGCCGGAAGCCTGATTGACGAGCGACTGAATCGCCGCCATGATCGGCGAGGCAAACGACGTCCCGCCGGCTCCGGCCCACGTGTCGGGAGTGCCCTTACAATTCAAGCCATAGCTCGGGTCAGAAAAGCAAAACGCATAGTAATGCCCCCACATTCCGTTGGCAGCGAAAAGCGAGATATCGGGAATGTCCCGCACGCCATCGCTCGGATTGCCGATCAACCCGGACTGCCACGAGGGCTTGGCATATCCGGCGCAGGTGCCACTCACCACGCCGAAGGTATCCGGTGCGCCGGTGGCGCAGCCGCTGGGGCCGCCGCTCCCGGAGGCTGTGGTAGTGTAGTAGCCCTTACCGCACAGACCCCCCGAGCCGAAAGTGGGCAATCCCATGTAGTCGGCGATCAGCACGCTGGCGCACGAGTCGTTCCAGGGAATCTCGGGAACATACGAAAGCGCCGACCCGTAGGCGACGGTGTTGGTGGAGTTCCAATAGGTGGTGTTGGCGCGATCGTAGGTATCGGCAAAGTCGGTGCCGCCCACCGATACGTTGTAAGGGGTGGAGGTGAATCCACTGACGGTGATTCCGCTTACGGCATAAGCCTGGTTGGCGTCCGAACTGGCCGCGCCTTCGTCGCCTGAGGAAACGAAGACGGAGACACCCTCCGCCACCGCCTGCTGGTACAAAGAGCTGATGTAGGCGTTGAACGAAGCGCCCAGATAGGACTCGGACTCACCATAACTGATGCTGACAATAGCTGGTGGGGTTTTGCTGGAGTTAAGGAGGTTCTGAAGCGCTATGAAGCCGCCGAAGTTGGTGTAAGTGTCTGCACAGGCCGCCAGCTCGATGGTCGCGCTGGGAGCCGCTGCGCTTGCCCATTCCACGTCCAGTGCCGCTTCGATATCGTCACCGTTGTACCCGGGGTCTGTGCAGTTATTCGTGGGGCTGCTTGGGTGAACCTGGGTCAGAGAGCCAAGGGGGTAAGCTGAGGCAAGGCCCATGACGGAGCGGAAGGTATTCCAATCCGCCGCGGTGTAGAGATCGGTATCTTCAATCAACACGATCGTTTGGCCTTGGCCTGAATAGCCCGCCGCAAAAGCTGGGTTCAGGTTATAGATCGTCGCCAAGTCCGCCGGCACAACCACCTCGTAGCCGTTCCCGGCCGTGTAATTGGCGCGCTGCTTGAGCATCCTGTGAGGCCGGAAGTCATTCAGGGAAACGACGCCCGCCACCGTTGACGCCAGCCCCGCCGGAATCTGCGGGTCGCTCATATTGGCGATATGGTCCTCGCCTTTCACCTGCAGGTGATGGATCTCCGTGTGGAAGGCTTGGCGAATCTGACCTGCCGAGCCGCTGAAATCGATAACCAGTTGGTTGGGATAGACCGGGTTGACTTCGAACCCCTGCGACTCGAGCCAAACCGTCACCGCAGCGATTCCAGCCGAGGTAGCGCCGTACTTCTGCCCGAATTCCGACGCTGTGATCCAATGGTGAAAGAGCGGCGACGTGGGGTCGTGGATATCCTTGATGAATTGCTGAAGGGCTTGCTCCCGCTCCGGAGTCCGGCGCAACTGAAGAATCATGTGGCTGAGCATCAGGTCATCGGAGACCCGCCCGCGATCGTTAGCCGCCTTTGCTTCCGGGCGCGTATTGCCCCTGAGGGTAGCCAACTCGCTTTGTCCCGCGTCCGGCACTCGGAGCGGGCTTGCTTGCGGGTCGGCATTTACAGCACTCGCCGGCGCGGCGGCTGCAAGCGTCGTCCAAAAGTACAGAGCAAAGATCAGAATAGATGCGCGCTTCATCTTAATGAACCCCCTCAGGTGAAAGCGACCTCGCAGGCCGTCCGTGGTCGGGATCGTAGTTGGTGGTCACTCGTAACCAGCAAAAAAGCGGCGTGGACTCGACGGGGAGATTGACTCGGCCGGCCGCTTAACGTCCAAGCGCAGTTCAAATGCATCATGCAAAGCAATGGTCATCCGTGAGTGTTATCGACGGGGGAATGAAATACCTTGAGCAGTTTCTTGAAAGCCGCTTTTTCCATGAACCGCTGCCGTGATTAGGCGCTTCCTTTGATCTAATTGAGGTGCCGTCTTTCGTAAATACAGGGCGTCAAGCCCCGAAGGGGCGATAGAGCGTAGCCCAAGGCGCGGGAGGGTGTACTACTATCTCGCAAATTCTTTGTGGGCCGCGAAGAATGTGAGCTTCGGATTCCACGGCGCACCAAGAAAAAGAGCTCAACACAGAGTTCACGGAGGGCTCACCGAGGTCACGGAGAAGACGAAGAGCAGGGCCGCATTGTTGGCTTTCTTCTCCGTGGCCTCTGTGAAGCCTCAGTGAACTCTGTGTTGAGGTCTTTGGTTGCGGCCCGCAGGGCCGCGCTGTGAGGTAATTGCGAAGGTGCCTTCAACACAGAGACAGAGAGGCACAAAGGAAAATGGGAAACGTCGAGAAATAAAAGACATCTTCGTGTCATTCTCTTTCTCTTCTCTGTGTCTCCGTGCCTCTGTGTTTGATTTCTTCACACGCTCTCACGCCGGGCTACGAACCTCAATTCCATTGACGTCGTCTGGCCGTCCGAACTACGATGCCAGTGCCGGGGGTGACTGGTGAAATTGCGTTTTGCAGCGCTGCTTTCTGGTTTGGCACTCTCGATGATCGTCGCGGTCACGGCCACGCAGGTTCCCGGGCAGGGAACTACCCTATTGCCGATTGCAGATTGCCGATTGACGATTGGAAGCGAAGACGCAAGCCGCTCCTGGTTTTCAATCGTCAATCATTCCCGCATGGCGGGATCAACCGCCAATGCTCTTCTGCCTTCTGCTTTCTGCCTTCCGCCTTCTGCTTACGATCTTACGTCTTGCGCTTACTCTCCCGAAGCGGCCTCATCGCCCATTCTTCAGGCCATGAAAGCCGAGCTCGACCGGTCCCTGCGAACCTTTAAGAGCCAGCCCGCGCCGCCGTACTTCTTGAGCTACGAAATCACGGACGACCAAACGGTGAGGGTGAGCGCGTCGTTCGGTAAGTTGGTGAACAGCGAGCAAAACACCAACCGCCAACTCGATATCGATCTGCGTGTGGGCGATCCTCACCTCGACAATACGCACTTGATGCGTGAGACCGGCGGCGGGCAACAGCCTGTCATGATTTATGTTCCGATCGAAGCTGATCCCGATGCTCTCCGAAGCGTTCTCTGGTACAACACCGACCTCAAATACAAGCAGGCGACGGAGCAACTGGCGAAGGTAAAGATCGACGTGCAGGTGAAAACGGAGCTGGAAGACAAGTCCGACGACTTCTCCCACGAGCCGACCACTCAGTACTACGCCCAACCGCTCACCCCGCGGATTGACCGGCACGCCTGGGAGGACAAGCTGCGCAAGTATACAGCGCCGTTCGCCCAGTATGGGAACATCTATGCCGCCAACGCCTCGTTGATTCTCGACATTGAAACGCGGTGGTACGTGAACAGCGAAGGGACGGAAACCATTGTCTCCCTGCCTTTCTATCATCTCTACGTCTCCGCCTACACCAAGGCGGACGACGGCATGGACCTGCCGCGCTATGAATCGTTTTTTGCCTTCGAGCCGGAGGGGCTGCCCTCGGATGCGGCGGTGCTGGGCACCGTGGCGCAGATGATCAAGGATCTCCAGGCGCTGCGCACCGCGCCGGTGGTGGACCCTTACACTGGGCCGGCCATCCTCTCCGGCCGTGCCAGTGGGGTCTTTTTTCATGAGGTCTTCGGGCATCGCATCGAAGGCCACCGCCAGAAGGGCGAGCAGGAAGGACAGACGTTTGCGAGGAAGGTGGGCGAGAAGTTCCTGCCCGACAATTTCTCCGTCATTTCCGACCCCACGTTGCAGAAGCTGGGGACCACTGACTTGGCGGGCTACTACGTTTGCGACAATCAGGGCGTCAAGGGGCAGCGCGTGACCGTGGTGGATCACGGCATCTTCAAGAATTTTCTGATGTCACGCTCGCCCATCGAGGGGTTCCCTCATTCCAATGGCCACGGCCGCAAGCAGCAGGGTTACTTTACGGTGGGACGCCAGTCGAACCTGATTGTCGAGGTGGATCATCCCATCTCGCACACCGCGCTCAAGCAGATGCTGATTGACCAGATCAAAAAGGAGAACAAGCCCTGGGGCTTGTACTTCGATGACATCCAGGGCGGCTTCACCCTCACCGGCCGCAGCACTCCCAATGCGTTTACCGTCCTGCCGGTGATGGTCTATCGCATTTATACTGACGGCCACCAGGAACTCGTCCGCGGCGTGGACCTGATCGGGACTCCGCTCACCACCTTCAGCCGCATCGTGGCCGGCGACAACGAGATGGCCACCTTCAATGGCATCTGCGGCGCCGAGTCCGGATCGATCGAGGTCTCGGCTTCGTCGCCTGGGGTTCTGGTGTCGCAGATCGAAGTGCAGAAGAAGGAGAAGTCAAGAGACCGGCCGCCGGTGCTGCCGGCGCCGTTTTGAAGAAGTAGGCAGAAGGCGGAAAGCAGAAGGCAGAAGGCAGTAGGCAGAAGGCAGAAGGCAGTAGGCGGAAGGCAGAAGGCAGAAGGCGGAAGGCAGTAGGCGGAAGGCAGTAGGCGGAAGGCAGTAGGCAGAAGGCGGAAGGCAGTAGGCGGAAGGCAGAAGGCGGAAGGCAGTAGGCGGAAGGCAGAAGGCAGTAGGCAGAAGGCAGTAGGCAGTAGGCGGAAAGCAGAAGGCAGAAGGCGGAAGGCGGAAGGCAGTAGGCGGAAGGCAAGAAGGCAAACTGGCTGAGATATGCTGAGAGGGCATCGCGACCTTAAGGTTTATCAGCTTGCTTACAAGCTCGCCATGGAGATATTCACCCAGTCGAAGTCGTTTCCGCAGGACGAAAGGTACTCGCTGACAAGCCAAATTCGCAGGTCGTCACGTAGTGTCGCAGCTAATGTGGCGGAAGGATTCAGGAAGCGGCAATACCCGAGCATGTTCGTCAGTAAGCTGGCAGACTCCGATGCTGAGGCCACCGAAACTCAGGTCTGGCTCGATTTCGCGCGCGACTGCGGGTACATATCTGTTGAACTGCACGAAGAACTGGCCGCGGGCTACGACGAGATTGGCAGAATGCTGAGCAGCATGATCTCTAGGCCAGAAAGATTTGCACCGCGTACGGTGGCAGCGGTCGGGAGCGAGCAGCAAGGAGTAAGCTGAAGACAGAAAGCAGTAGGCAGTAGGTCGCAGGCGGAAGAAAACCAGTTACTTGACCATGGCACTTGCAACTTATGAGAGCAATCTCAAAGGGACGCAGGATCGTTACGATGCGATTCACCAATACCTGCATTCCGAGTGGTTTCGCGACCAGACCAGCCCCGGAACATTTACTTGCGAATATTATTTACGCGGCTGCAAGGCAAGTGTTGCTGCGAGCGCGTGTTATTCGGAGCCGAAGCCGTCCGATTGCCATTTGAATCATCAGGGCGAAGACTACGACGGAACGGTCAATGGCAAGCCATTGAGGATACTCTTTGTGGGCATCGACACGGGAAGAGGGAGCGACGCGGTAGGCCTTCTGAGAACTGACAGGTACGGATTAAATGACCATTATCGCGGAATCTTAAAGGTGCTGATGGAAATCTTCCAGGTCAGAGCTTCAGATGACGAGCAGGAGCGTTTGCAAGTGCGTTCGCTCCTGCGGCGTTGCGCCCAAACCAACACAGTGCAGTGCTGTGCACCGAGCGGCGGCAGGATGGGGACAAACTCAACGGATGTCATGCGAGAGAATTGTTGGCGGTATCTGAAGAAGGAAATCGAGATCCTTGAGCCGACTCTTATCCTCTTCCATGGCGCCCGCGTACGTGATCCATTCACCGAGTCGATCGGCAGGGAGGGTCTTACGCCGACTCCAATCGAAGGACTTCCCGAGTGCGAGACCGTTAGGTGGACGGTCTTCCCCAACCCGTTCACAAGCCTCCTCGCGTTCTTTCATCACCCGGCGAGGGGGCACTTTGGCAAGCAGTGGCCGCGAGTCGTGTATCTACTTGGGCGCTTTCGGTCGCAGTACGCAGCAAGCTTCCAGGACGGTTGGACGCCACTCGGCAGACGCGAGTGGCCGGGAATTTGAACCGTCGCGGTGCTCGCAAAGGAGTTCGTGCAATCATTTTATCGGGAACCTATGACCAAATATTCTTCATCGACCATGTGCCGTGCCTTCTGCGTACTGCGTTCTGCCTACTGCCTACTACCTTCTGGTCTCCGCCTTCTGCCTACGGCCCTCCGCTTACCGTCTTCTGCTTTCTGCCTTCTGCCTACTGCCTTCTGCCTTCTGCTTTCTGCCTACTGCCTACTGCCTACTGCCGCACGCGCCCAGGACGACGTCGTCCTGCGTGCCATGCGCGACGAACTCGACCGCTCCATGAAGCAGTTGCAGCTCGAGAACCTCGAGAAGCCTTACTTCATCGCTTACCACGTGCAGGACACCCGGATGCTCAACGCTTCGGCCACCTTTGGCGCGCTTCTGGCCGGGAACATCGGGCGCGCCCGCACGCTCGCGGTGGAAGTACGCGTGGGGAGCTATCAGCTCGACAACAGCAATTTCTTTTCTTATCCCCCCGGCGCCAACGGCCTGAGCGGGGTGGTGCTTCTCCCCATCGACGACGACTACAAAGAGTTGCGGCGCCACATCTGGCTGGCGACGGACGGGGCGTACAAAGCGGCGCTGGAAACGCTTTCCCGCAAGCGCGCCGCCCTGCAGAATCGGACCACGCGCGAAGACATTCCGGACTTCACCAAGGAGCCAGCGGTGACCGAGTCGGAGCCGCTGAATCCGGCCCGAATGGACCTCGATCAGGCCAAGGCGCTGGTGCGCAGCCTCTCGGCGCTCTTCCGCCAGACGCCGGATATTTTCAATTCGTCGGTGAGCCTGGAGGTGAACGACTCGCGCTCCTGGTATCTCAACAGCGAGGGGACGGTGGTCACCCGCGGGTCACCGATGGCCCGGGTGGAATGCGTGGCCAAAACGCAGGCCACCGACGGGAGCTCGCTGCTCGACACCGTGATAGCCTACGGACACACGCAGGCGGATCTGCCCTCGGAGGCCGATCTCGCGGATCGCATCCGCGCCATGGCTCAGGGCCTCGCCAGGTTGCGGCAGGCGCCGCAGGTGGATCGCTACAACGGCCCGATTCTATTCGCCGGCCGCGCCGCCGGCCAGCTCTTTGCCGAGGTGCTAGGGCCCAAATTTGTCGCTCAGCGCCTGCCCGTATCCGACAATCCTCAGGTGGAGTCTTACTTACAGCGAAACACCAACCGCTTCATGGACCGGTTGGGAGCGCGGGTGCTGCCGGGATTTCTGAGCGTGGTCGACGATCCCACCCGGAGTTCATTCCAGGGAACTCCGCTGTTCGGTGGTCACGCCGTGGACGACGAGGGCGTCCGCACGCGGGTGACGACTATAGTGGAGAAGGGAATTCTGAAGACTTTGCTCACCACGCGCGATCCGGTGCCCGGCCTCCTCCAGAGTAGTGGCAGCCGGCGCGGCTTCGGCGCCGAGCCCAGCGACATTATGGTCAGCGTCGAAAACGGCGCCAGCGAAAAGGAGATGAAAGACAAGTTGATCGGCATGGTGAAGCAGCGAGGCCTGGGCTTTGGGATCGAGGTCCGCAGCGTCGGAAACGAAGCTTACAAGGTCTATCCGGACGGCCACACGGAGCCCATGCGCCAGGGGCAGTTTGAAGGCCTCGATGACACTGCCTTCAAAGATATGGCGGCAGCGTCCCAGGAATCCACTGTTTATACCGTCCCATTTGGCGCCTTCGGTGGAAATATGGTGAGCCAGGCATCGGCGCCGGTGGTCGGCTTTGTGGTTCCTTCCATGCTGTTCGAGGACGTCACTCTGAAGCCCCGCAGCACCGAGACGGAGAAGTTGCCCCTGTCTAAGCATCCGTTCTTCGACAAGTGAGGAGTTCGAGCGAAGTCGAGAGTCGAAAGTCGAAAGTTCCTTGGCCTGTCATTCTGAGCGAAGCGAAGAATCCCCCTTCGTTTCATTTCAAGGAAAGAGCGATTCTTCGCTTCGCTCAGAATGACAGGCCAGGGAGCTAGTAATGGAAGCGGTAACGCAGTTCCCCGTAAATCTGGCGCGCGTTTTCGGTGTGCGTGCCGCCGAACGTGTTGCTGGTATCCAGCAGATAACGGCTGTTGAGGACGTTGGTGGAGTTCAGCGAGAACGACCAGTTTTCTCCGCAGTTCCTGCCCAGGGCCAGATCCGCCGTGGTGTGCGGGGGCAGGTGCGCCGGACCGTTTCCGTTCACAAAGCCGGATCCGAAGTTGACCACTGGAGTAGCCCAGAAACGGCGCGGCAACTGGAGGGAAAGCACGCCGCTGAAGGTGTTGCGCTGGTCGTGGTCGAGATAGAAATAACGGGTGGGCGCGAACTCGATGAGGCCGCCGGTGATGGGACCGAGCCCCTTGCCGACGGCGTTGGCATAGACAAACCGGAGCCGCGCGTGACCCCAGACCTGCGGTGACCGCAGGCTGATCTCGTTGCCGCCGATCACCGCGGCGAGGTCGGTGAGGGGAATGAAGATGCCGGAGTTGCCCACCTCATCGTGATCCAGAAAGTTGCGGGCGTTGGTGTGGTAGTTGTCGAGATCCACCGCCCATTCGCCCAGGGGCCCCCTGAGAGGCACGGTCAGGCCGAAATCGCGCTGGATATCGCGCTCGCCGGGCAGGGGAGTGAAGCCGAAGCCTTGCTGCAAGGTGAACCGGAGCAGCGGCCCGGACAGGCTGTCGAGCGGCGGCGGCTGGTAATAATAAGAGTAGTAGCCGCGCAGGATCCAGTCGAGGTGCGGGATGCGAATGCCGCCGCCCAGGCGGGGACTAGCCGCATTCTGGCTGAGCAGCCCGCTGTAATGAACCAGTCGGATACCGCCATCCAAAGTCAGCCAGGAATTAGGCCGGTACTGATCTTCCACAAAGAGCGAGTCGGTGTTCGCCCAATGAAGCTCCTGTTGCTGGAGGACCTGGGCGCCCGGATTGGCCGTCAATCCGAACAAGGTGTTGTTGTGCTGACCCCAAACTTCGAGGCCCACGCGAACATTGTGCCTCTTCTTGAGCGCCTGGAGCATGGCCCGGGCACCGACGTAGGTTGAACGGCTGTTGTCGTCCAGGATCAAGGGCATGTCTCCGGGTCCGCTGATGTAATGCGCGCTGTTCATGTGAAGATAAGGAGAGAGTGTGAAGATAAGCCCGCCGGTGGTGTGGGCCCACTGGAAGCCCAGCAGTCCATCTCCTTCCACGTCGAGGTCGCGAATGCCGGCCGCCTGGCTGGCGGCGTCGTTGGGGATGGCGTAATGGTCGTTTCGCAGCGATACGATCCAGCGCACCTGGTCGCGCGGCGAGGCATTGTAAAGCAGCGACAGGAAGCCGCCCAGCCCGCTCGACTGATCGTGAATCACGGCCGAAGTGGGCGTGGTCAACCCCAGGTCGGACCGGTCGCCGTCCAGGCTGCCGTAGTAGGCGAAGCGCTCCGTATGGCCGCCGAAACTCAACTGATCGTCGGTAGTGTGGAAGTTGCCGTAGGAAGCCACCAGCTCGGCCTGGTTGTTGCGTTCGAACCCCGACGGAGTGACCACGTTGAAGAAGCCATAGGTGCGGTCGCCATACTCGCTGGAGTAGCCGCCGCGCTCCACCTCCAGCGACTCCACATTCTTGGGGTTGATCAGGGGCGCCACGTTGGCGGCAATGCTGGTGTTGATCACGGGAATGCCGTCGAAAAACCAGTTCACCTGGTGACCCTCGCGCATGTGCAGCATGTCGTGCACCATGGTGGCCCCGGGAGTGAAGTCGGTGATCATCGCCAGACTATTCGTCTGGTCAGCCCCGGCCGTCCGGGCGACCTCCTGCGCCGAGACCCTGGTTTCGACCGTGGACGACTGGGTCTTGAGCCTGCTCTCCCGGCCTGTGACTTCCACCACCTGGCGGGTGGCCGCAATCTCGAGCGGCACATGGATCACCGCCGACTTGCCCTCGGCCGCCGTGATGGCCGTGACCGCCGGGATGGATTGTTCCGCCGGGCTGAACCCTTCCGCCGTGACCTTAAGGGTGTAGTCGCCCGGGGGTACGGCCTTAAAATGAAATTCGCCGTCGGAATCGGATCGAGTGCTGGCGGACCAGTTCGAGGTCCGGGACCGGATCACGACTTCCGCATTTTCCACTGGCCGATGGTTGGGGTCGTGGACGATGCCGCGCACCGTGGCCAGAGCCGTGGCGAAGGCCGGCCCATTGAGTTGGCTAAGAATGATGACCGCAGACAGCCACAAAAAGACATACGCACGCCTCATGATTCCTCCTTTGTGTAAGCGAACGACGACCACGGGATGGGGAATTGGCGATTGCAGATGATGATTGAGAGAAGGAGTCAGGAGCCAGAAGTCAGGAGTCGGAATGAAAACCCGTTCGCAGTCGGTGGCCCGCAGTCACTTCCGGATAGTGAAAGGGCGGACCGACTCCTGCGCCTTCATTCTGACTCCTGACTCCTGGCTCCTGACTCCTTTGTTTCAATCGTCAATCGTCAATTCTTAGGAGGTCAGTCGGGGTGGGTGGTCGGGCGGACGCAAGGTTGCTTCGAGGGTTGGCGGCTGGGCGTCCGTCGGTCGAAGGGAGAGAAGCGCGGGCGGGTTCAGCGTGGTCGCGGTGACGAGGCTGAAGCGCAGATCAATCTTAGCGGTGGAAAACGAGGTATGGTCTTGGGACACGCCGCAGGAACAGAGGGTCTTACCGGGCGACTGTAGCGGCGGTGTACCGACCGCTGGGCGTGAGCTTTGAGGCCCCGCGGCAGCGGCCATAGGGGAATGAGCGGGGCACGAGTGCGAGGCCGCTCGCTGGCCGGCAGTCATGGGGCAGTGGTGCGCGCAGCAGGAACGTGACGCGCAGCAGGAGGCCGCGCCCCCAGTGAGAACAGGCAGAAAACCGCCCACGCTGAGAAAACTCAACGAGACAAGCACAGCGCACGCCTGGATTCGACGCAGCATAACGAGCGTTATCCCTGAAACCCCAGCCCCTGCGAGCTATGAAGAATAACATGCCGGGAGGGAACAAGGGAAGACGATGAACATTTCCGCAGTGGGCTAAGTCAAGCTCCGGTTAAGCCCGCCTCCGGATTATTGATTGTCGCCGACCGAGTAGGTTTACCCGCGCCATGCGGTGCTACAGCACTACTGGCCCGCCGCTTGGTTTTCTCTCCCTCCGGAGGAGTGCATCCAGGGACCATTTTCCAGGGCCGTTGATCAACAGGAAGGCAACCGTCATGATTTGAGCGTAGTCGGATCGGATTTCATGTAAGACCGCCCATGCTCCCACCCGAGGCGGCGCCGGCGGCAGAGGCAAGGGCGATGTTCCGAGATACAACGAGATTTTCGTAGAAAGTATGGCAACGATCATCTCGATGATGAATGGGATTGCAATCAGTCGTGTCATCAGGCCGGAAAGCAACAGTATTCCCCCAACGATCTCCAGCCAGCCGACGAAGTCGGCGGTGAAATGAGGATACGGCAACCCTAGTTTCGTGAAACGCCCCACCCCCTGGTTCACATATACAAACTTCACTATCCCTTCCCACAGGAACACTCCCCCTGCCATCAGTCTCAAAAGTAGCGTAGACTTCGGGCCGTTGACCGGCGGACTCGTGAGCCATCCGAAGACCTTCTCCATATTCGTGTTTCTCATGTTCTTCCTCCTACCAGAAAGATCCCGTACACTGGGCCTAACTGATTAGCCCGCGATTTATTCCCGAAGGGTCAGCCGGAAAAACAAAAAGAAGAAACATCGAGGTAAGAAAATGGGGAATAAATTTGGATGGCCGGAGTTATCTTCTTATATAGTTATGGAGCCGTGTCAGATGAAAACCTCTTGGGCGGTTCATTTGAAGAGCTGGCCATGCCGCTCTTCGACTCGCTCTATAACCTGGCGCGATGGCTCACCCACAACCGGGAGGAAGCAGAAGACCTGGTGCAGGAGACTTATGGCAAAGCACTGAAGGGATTCTCCTCGTTCCGGCCGGGCACGAATTTTCGCGCCTGGATGTTCCGAATCCTGCGGAACACGTTTCTGACCTCACGAACGGGACTGAAGAGCGATATGACCGTCTCGATTGATACCGAGGAAGGCGAATCCGTGCTCCCGGCGACCACGGAAACGCCGGAGTCCCTCTTGATCGAGCGCTCCCACCAGCAGATGGTTCAAGAAGCCATCGAAGAATTGCCCTTAATCTTCCGTGAGGTTGTCTTGCTGTGCGATGTGGAGGAAATGTCTTACCAGGAGATTGCGGAAGCAATTTCAGTTCCCATTGGTACGGTGATGTCCCGCCTGGCGAGAGCCAGGAATGCGCTTCGCCTGGGGCTGACGAAGAAGCTACAAGGGGTTTGAGAGATGGCTTGTGACTTATGGCGGAGCAAAATCGCAGCCTACGCGGATGGGGAACTCTCCGCGGATGAGACGCGTGCAATAGGCGACCATCTCCGCGCTTGCGCTTCCTGCACCTCGGATTTGCTGAGTCGCGTGCAGTTGAAGCGCGCCATTCATACTGCGGGGAAGCGGTTCTCACCCAGTCCGGCTCTGAGGCGGCGGGTACAAAAAGAACTCCCGACGAGAAGACACCCGGTGTGGCTTTGGAACTGGATGCCGAAGCTGGCCGCGGCCGCTGTCCTCGTTGCCGTTGCTTTCTTGCTCTCATACGGATGGTCGTCTTTCCGGCAAGACCAGACTTTTGCCGAACTGGCCGACCTTCACGTTGCGACGCTGGCGAGTTCTACTCCCGTGGACGTCGTTTCCACTGATCGGCATACCGTCAAGCCCTGGTTCCAGGGAAAACTCCCGTTCACCTTTAACCTTCCCGAACTGGGCAACTCTCCGTTTATGCTCCTGGGCGGGCGAGTCTCCTACCTGGCTCAAACACCGGGCGCCCAACTGATTTTCAAGATTGGAAATCATCGGATATCCGTCTTCATCTTCCAGAATCGGCTGGACCGCCGTTTCACATCGAGCGATAGCCGTTCCAGGCGTCTGACGTTCAATGTCGAAACATGGAGTGAGGATGATCTGCGCTACTTCATCATCGGTGACGCTGGGCCGGACGATATCCACCAATTGAGCGAGTTGTTGAAGCTTGCGTCGCGATCTTGATTTGGGTAGGGGAGCGCTCTGCGCTCCCGCTGTGGGTTGGCGTGAAAACGAAAGCGGCAGGCCGGAGGCCTCCCCTACCGAAGCCCCGCTACCGCGTGAGGGGTTCTAGTTACAATGGAAAACCTGACGATTGGTCTGAGCGTATGGCCATGAAGGCCTTCATCAGTTACACCCACGACTCGACAGAGCAAATGGGCCGCGTGTGGGACCTCTGCGAGCGGTTGCGAAAAGGCGGCATCGAGGCGCTGGGGCGGCAGCACCCCGACGTGGCCACCAGCCTCCACAATCTGGCGTTGCTTTACAAGTTGCGGGGCAAGTACCCGGGGAGGCCGAGCCGCTCTATCAGCGGGCGCTCAGTATTTGGGAAAGGCGCTGGGGCCGGAGCACCCCAATGTGGCCACGCTCCTCAAGAACTACGCAGTCCTGCTGCGGAAGACCAATCGAGAGACGCAGGCCGAGGAATTGGAAGCCCGCGCCCGGGCCATCCTTGCCAAGCACGCGAAACAATAGTATCGAGAGTGCTTGCTGACAGTGGGATACAGTCCGCGTAGAATGAGAACCGGACGGGGAGGCCACGATCGCCACTGAGCCGGTCGCAGCCAGTGTGCGCCCTCGTCAATTCGCTCTGTAGCGATGCGCGCGGTGCGCGCTTTATTGGGACCAGTTTATGCCAACAACCGAAGAACTCGAACGGCTTGTGTCGGACATCGAGTCGGATCGCGTCGAGCGCAAGGAATCGATCACCGACCGCGACAGAATTAGACAAGCGATTTGCGCCTTTGCCAACGACTTGCCGGCGCATCAAGCCCCGGGATACGTGTTCATAGGTGTCGATGACTCGGGAAAGCCTGTCGGCCTGCCTGTTTCCGATCAGCTTCTGCTCACGCTATCTGACATGCGCTCTGACGGAAACATATTGCCGTTGCCACACCTAACCGTCCAGAAGGTGAGGCTGCACGGCATCGACGTCGCCATGATCGAGGTACACCCGTCGGACATGCCTCCGGTCAGGCTAAGAGGGCAAGTCTGGATTCGCGTCGGACCTCGACGCGCGATCGCGAGTCTCCAAGAGGAAAGAACTCTGGCGGAGCGCCAGATCGCAGGCTCGTGGAGCTTTGATCGGCGCCCTTGCCTGGACGCTACCATCGGCGACCTTATTCTTGAGTCCTTTCGCGGGCAATATCTACCCCAGGTCGTCGACCCACAGGTGATCGCAGAGAATAATCGCACGGTGGAAGAACAGTTGGCTTCGTTGCGCTTCTTCGATCTGAAGCGACAGGTTCCGACGTATGCCGGATTGCTGGTTTTCGGTAAGGACCCACTCGACTTCATGCCGGGAGCCTTTATCCAGTTTGTGCGGTTTGACGGTGATACCTTGGCTGACCCGATCCAGGATGAAAAGGCCGTCACCGGAAATCTCCTGACGCAATTGTTGCAGATCGACAATCTGCTGCCACTGCAGATCCGCACCGCGCGTATGCCCGACGGCGGATTGCGACAAGAAGACGTTCCCGACTACCCGTTGGCGGCTATCCGTGAAATCACTTTCAATGCCGTGATGCACCGAGCTTACGAGGCCACGAACGCCCCGGTCCGAATCAACTGGTTTCGAGCCCGGGTTGAAATGCAGAGCCCCGGAGGCTTGTACGGTCAGGTCACGCCGCAGAACTACGAACACGTGACCGATTACCGGAATCCTGTCATCGCGGAGGCCATGAGGGCCCTGGGACACGTGGAGCGGTTTGGAACAGGCATCGCGCGAGCCAATGCCGCCCTCAAAGCAAATGGGAACCCTCCCGCGGAATTTATATTTGAGGCGAGCCACGTCCTGGTCACGATGCGGAGGCGAGCTTGAAGTCCATAGCCCTGTTCAATAATAAGGGCGGCGTGGGAAAGACGACACTGGTCTACCACCTGGCCTACATGCTCTCACGTCTCGGTTATCCCACTCTGGCCGTCGACTTGGACCCTCAGGCGAACCTCACCTCTGCTTTCTTGGATGAGCAAGCTTTAGAGAATCTTTGGGAAACGAAAGATCTGACGATCTTGGGCTGCGTGAGACCGATCCTGGAAGGCATAGGGGACATCCGCGAAGCGACCCCGCGAAGCATGGCCGACGGCCTTTGGCTGATTCCGGGCGATCTCGGTCTCTCGCGCTTTGAGGATAAGCTCTCGTCCAGTTGGCCCGGCGGATACAGCAACGATCCTGCGGCCTTACGGGCGACTTCGGCATTTCATCGAATTGTGCGCGCGGCCGCGGAGTTGGTGGGAGCGGTTGTCGCCCTAATCGATGTTGGGCCCAACCTTGGCGCCATAAACCGTGCCGCGCTGCTGGCAGCCGACTACTTGGTGATACCTCTGGCAGCCGACTTATTCTCACTGCAAGGGCTGGAGAACCTGGGCCCCACGGTCATAGAATGGCGGAAGCAATGGAATCAGATTCGAAACATGGTCTCGGTGAACTTTGAGTTGCCCGGCGGCCTTATGGCGCCGGCCGGCTACGTTGTGTTACAGCACGCAGTCCGTTTGGACCGGCCGACCAAGGCCTATGCCAAGTGGCTAAACCGCATTCCGACTGTTTATCGGGAAGTCGTGCTGGGCGAAACACCTTCAGACCGTTCAGCGGAAGGAATGGTCAATCATTGTCTTGCAACAATAAGAAACTATCGGAGCCTGATGCCTATGGCGCAAGACGCACGCAAACCGATATTCGACCTTACCTACGCCGACGGAGCCATCGGGAGCCATGCGCAGCTTGTGAAAACGTGCGCCGATGAATTCAGGGCCTTGGCGAAACGAGTCGCCGAAGCCTGCAGGATTGAAGCTCCGGCGCGGGCAGGATCTCGATTCTAACCGATTGGACCTTGCGCCGGTACGAATCATACCCTGTCCAGTCATGCTGGGAAGATTCCATCTGATCTCGGCCTTAGTTATCCTCGCCGCAAAGCTCTGCTGTGCGACCGAGACTCCGCCTTCGAGCAAGGCGGCGCGGATCGACGAACTTGTATCACGATACGAGAGGTACGGGTACATTAACGGCGCGGTTCTGGTGGCCGAGCATGGCGAGGTCATCTACAAGAAAGGCATCGGCTATGCCGATATGGAATTACATACGCCGAACACGCCGCAGACGAAGTTCGGCATTGCCTCCATCACCAAGCAGTTCACCGCGGCACTGGTCTTGCAGCAGGCGGTGGAGGGTGTAATCCGTCTGGACGCCAAGGTCACTGATTACCTGCCTTGGTATCGCAGGGACACCGGGGAGCGCATGATGATCGAGCAGTTGCTGCACCACACGTCGGGCCTGCCGCCGGATTTCGAAAGCCCGGAATTTTCGGAGTCGGAAGCGGCGAGCCGGTATTACGGACCGCAGACGTTTGCGGAAAAATTCTGCCAGCCCAACCTTTCGTCCGAGCCGGGTACGAAATGGGATTACAGCAACTGCGGCTACATCCTGCTGGGGCTGATTCTGGAACGCGAGACCGGCCAGCGTTACGGTGATCTGCTGCGCCAGCGGCTGCTCGATCCCTTGGGAATGAAGGACTCCGGCATGGACCGCAACGACCTGATGCAGTTGGGGGGCGCCGCGGGTTACGTGCGCCACGCGGGGCCGCGGTACACGCCGGGCCCCTACATTGACCGCAGCCACATTTTCGCCGCCGGGGCCATGTACTCCACCGCCGAGGATCTCTTTCGTTGGAGTCAGGTACTCTCTGGGGATGCTGTCCTACCGAAGGAGATCCGCGACCAGGTTTTCCAGCCCGGGTTAAGCAACTGGGGTTACGGATGGTTCGTGACCAAGATACCGCCGGGCGTGCCCGGTGCGGGCAGCACGCTGGAGGAGATGCGTGGCGACATGCCCGGAAATTACTTTTGCTGGATTCTCCGCTATCCGGAGCAGGACGACGTGATCATTGTGCTCCGCAATGTCTATGGGTCGACCGAGCGCCTGGAAGGAAATCTCCAGGCGATTCTGTTCGACCAGGAGCCGCACATGCCGTCGCGGAGTCCCAAGGATGTGGCGGCGCGAGCCTGGCAGGTGCTGGCAGCATGGGTTAACTCGCACCGTGGGCTGAGCGTGCTGGTGATCCTTTTGGCCGCAGCGGGCATTTGGCAGACTGCCCGTCGAAGAAGACGAATCCGAGTTTCAAACCACACTTGAAGTGAGCGGATGATCAGTTCTTGTGGCTCGCGACCCCGGCGATGAGGCTCTTGACTATCAAAGAGGTATGAGTCATAGTTAAAAGTATGAAAATCGGCGAACGCGGGCAGGTGACAATTCCCAAGGAACTTCGGGAGCGGTTCGGGCTGCGGCCTGATACAGAGGTGGATTTCCAGGTGATTAACGGTTCGATCGTCCTGGAGAAAAGGCCGAGGAAGCTCAATTTGGCGAAGTGGAAGGGACGCTGCCGAGGCAGCCTCACCGAGCTCGGCTACGATTCGGCCGACGATTTTATCGAGGACGTGCGGGGTCGATGATAACAGCGATCGACACCAACATCCTGCTGGATATCTTAATTGGCGACCAGAGGTTCTTGCCGACCTCCAGCAACGCTCTGGAACGAGCGGCTCAGGCGGGGTCGCTGGTGGTTTGCGACCTTGTTTATGCGGAATTGTCCGTCCACTTCAGCCGCCAGGATGAGTGTGATAGGTTCTTGGCCGATGGCGAGATCCGCGTTGAGCCGCTCGAACGGGCCGCGCTCTTTATGGCAAGCCGGGTCTGGCGCGCCTACCGTCAGCAGGGCGGAAAACGCACACGGTTTCTCGCTGATTTTCTGATCGGGGCCCATGCACAGACCCAAGCTTCACGCCTGCTCTCGCGCGACCGGGGCTTCTACCGTTCGATGTTTCCATCGCTGACCCTGATGGACTCATCGCCGTGAGGAATGAAGGGCGGTCGGCCAAATCGGGTGCGGGACGAAAGGGATCGCTGACCCATTCGATGCCTAAGAAAGAACTTGCCTTTATTATAATCGCATGATAGGCTCGGTCTGTATGATCCGATTATGCAGATCGGCCGAGCGGACGCTTTACTCACTTGGCAAAACTTCTAACGTTAACCATCTCCTGAAGTCACCGTCGGAATCTGCCACTCCCGCAGTCAGTGATGCGGTAAAAAGGATAGGATTAACCTCGGACCTCATACCCTTTTTCCCGGGCCTAGCGCGGAACCCGTTCCAGGCGTTCTTAAGGCAAAAAGCCTACGGACCCAGGGCAATTTCACAGGGGGTGGATCATCGATTTTTTCGGACCGAACCCAAATTTTGTTGATACCAATGGAGATCTTGGGTTAGGTTTTTCGGTACGAACCCAAAAAGCCACCATCTCAATGAAAAAAAACGTTTATTCTCTTGAAAGCTACTATATTATTGAAAAATATGGATGTTATTCTCAAGTAGTGCTCAACGCTCTAGGTTCTCGAATTAAGATGGGTTTTGAAGCTTTAATGTGCTGATAAAGCGCCCGGAGCTCATGTGTAACAAGGCGTAACGAGGTGTAACGTTCAAGGCGCGGCGCCGGAAACCGGCGCAAAAACGATGTTTTTTCCTGGACCGAAGCCACTGACTTATTGAAAATAAAGGACGATCCCCGGGACCGAACCCAATACGAACCCATTATCTACTAGTCGGCAGTTGGCAGTCGGCAGTCCCACGGTCGAGCGGGTTCGTGGAACTGCTGACCGCAGACTGCCAACTGCTAACTGATTTTAACAGGACCGAAGCCACTGACTTATTGAAAACAAAGGACCATGCTCCGGGACGGACCCATTACGAAGCCATTTGTACCAGTCGGCAGTCGGCAGTCGGCAGTTGGCAGTCGGAAGCCCCACGGACCAAGGAGGGAGGACACGAACACCTTGGCCGATCGCAAGGATTGGCTGGGGGGCAGGCAACTCGCGTTGGTCCTGGTGCTCGTGTCGGTAGGGTTGCTCGCCTTCTCGAGCCTGGGGGCGGCAGCGGAAGGGCCGCAGAAGACTCGGAAGACTCGGAAGAAAGCGAGCCAGCCGATCTCCAGCCGTCTTCGCTCCCTTGGCAAGCGATCGGGCGAGGGAAAGGTCTCGGCCAAGACGCTGCTCGAGTTGCGCCGTCAAGCGGAATCCCTGAAGGACCCGGAACAGCGGGGCAGAGCCTACTTCCTGCTGGGTTACCGGGAATACGAGGCGGCCCAATACCCGGCCGCCGTGAAGGACCTGCAAACGGCGGCAGCGACGAAGTTCATCCTAGAGGATTACGCCGAGTTCTACCGGGCGGCCGCGGCGGTACAAGGGCATGAGCCGACTGAGGCCCTCGCTCCGCTCGATGGTTTCGCCGCGCGCTACCCGGAGAGTCCGCTGCGGCACCAGGCGCTCGCTCTGCTCGCGCAAGCCGCGATCGACGCAGGGCAACCTGACCGGGCTATTCAGACGCTGGCCACGGATTCGCGCCTGCACCAGGAGCCGGCCCACCTGCTCCTGCTGGCGGAAGCGCAGGCTAAGGCGAAGAAGTGGGAAGAAGCCGCTCGAACCGATCAGGAGATCTACTACAAACATCCGGCATCGCCGGAGGCGGGCGCCGCGCAGGAACTGTTGGCGCAAGTCAAGCAACACCTGGGCACCGGGTTCCCGGCGGCGAGCGAAACGATGCAGGCAGGGCGTCCGGAAGCGCTCTACCGGCACGCGCGCTACCAGGAGGCCCTCCGCGAATACGAGGCACTGGCGAGCCAGCGGCCGCCAAGCCCGCGGGCGGAGCTGTGGCAAGTGCGGCGCGCCCAATGCATGTTGCAATTGAAGCAAGCCCACGAAGCGGCCGAGGCGCTGGAAGGAGCCCGCCTCAGCCAGCCGGAAGCCGACGCCGAACGCCTGGCGGCGCTGGCCGATGCTTACGAGCGACTCAATGATGCCACCGCCCTCGCCCGCACGCTCGATGAGTTGTCCGCGCGCCATCCGCAATCGCCCTTGCGCGCCTCCGCCTTGTCGGCCGCGGCGGGATTCTTCGCTAGGCAAGGCAACTGGGCTACTGCCGCCCGCTACGATCAGGACCTCGCCGCCGCTTTTCCCGACTCTTCCTCGGGCCGCGACGCGAGCTGGCGGGCCGCCTGGATGGCCTATCTGGAGAAGGAGCTGGATCGGGCGAAGCAGGACTTCACCGATCACGTCACCCGCTACCCGACGTCTGCCCAGAACGCCGCCGCCATCTACTGGCTGGGCCGCCTGGAGGAAGAGCGGGGCGAGAACGCCGAAGCCCGCAGCTTCTATCAGTTGGTGCGCCAGCGGTTCACGCAGGGCTATTACGCGGGCGAGGCCGGGGAGCGTCTAAAGCGCCTGAAGGGTCACCAGGATGCGACGGCGGGCCCGGCGGGAGATAGCGGACGCGAGGCAGCGCTGCCCTCCCGGCTGGCGGAAACCTTGTCGCCGCCCGCGTCCACGGGGGCACTTTGCGCCGTTGTGGCCGGCGCTTCCTCCGACGCCCCCGCATGGCGGGACCGCTTCCAGACGCTCCATGCTTTGAATCTTAATAGCCTAGCAGAGTCCTACCTGCGGGCGATGCTGGCGGAGCGCCCGACCTCGGCCGAGCTTCGCTACGCGTTCAGCCGCTTCGAGGCGGAGCAGGGCGATACCCAGGAGGCCATCTACGCGGCGCGCGACCTGGAGCCGGACTATTCCGACTTCAGATTTGAAGCCCTGCCGGAAGAGATCTGGGCGCTGCTCTACCCTCGCCCCTACTGGGGGATCGTTAAACAGCAGGCGCGGGCTAACGGCCTCGATCCCTACCTGGTGATGGGACTGATTCGGCAGGAGTCGGGGTTCGACCCCCACGCCACGTCGCGCGCCAACGCTCGCGGCCTGATGCAGATGCTGCCCGGCACGGCCGTGCTCGAGAGCCCGCCAGTGGCGAGCGGCCAAATCAAGCCGGGGAAGCCGGGAGTTCGGAGCCGAAAGGGACGGCCGTCGAAGCAGGTGGTCGCACGGCAGCTTTACGATCCCGCGTACAACATCCGCCTCAGTTGCCGTTTTCTGCGCGGCTTGATCAAGGAGTTCCACGGGAACCTGGGTGAGGCCATGGCGGCTTACAACGCCGGCGATTTCCGGGTGAAGGAGTGGCTGGCGCGCGGTTTTCCCGACGATGCGGAGGAGTTTGTGGAGACGATTCCGTTCGGGGAGACGCGGATTTACGTGAAGGCGGTGCTGCGTGATGCGGCCATCTATCGCGGGCTCCTGGCTGCCAGCCCGCGATTCAAGAAGTGTGGGTGAGGGGAAAGACAGGAGTCAGGAGTCAGGAGTCAGAAGGCGAATGATGAATTATGAATGATGAATGATGAACGAAAGACGCTTCATTCTGACTCCTGACTCCTGACTCCTTCTCGGCAATCATCAGTTCTGGGGCACAGTGACGATATTCTCGTCAGGCTCGGGCCCGGTGGATTTCGCCGGCACCTTGCCGCTGGTGGCGCGCAGGAAGTTGATCAGGTCCCACTTCTGCTTTTCCTTCATGCGGTCTTGCTGTCCGGGCATGTTGCCGGAGCCCTGGGAGAGGATCGCAAAGAGGTCGCCATCGGTGCGGTCCTTCAGCGTGTCCGGCTTGGTGAAGTCAGGCGGCGTGATGTTCATCTCCGCTACGGCGTCGCCCTTGCCGTCGGCATTCTGCCCGTGGCACATCGTGCATTGCGACGAGTAGATTTTCTTGCCTCGTGCCACCGAGTTCTCGGTGAACTTCACCGGGTTCTTGCGCGCCGATTCCTCAGGTGTGATCTTGTAACTATGAGGGCTTTGCGGCGGCGGCAATGCGGTGGGCTTTTGCGCCTCTTGCGCCCAGAAAATGCCCAGGCCAGAGAAAAAGATGAGCGCTCCGACGATATACTTGGCAGACATAATCGCACCTCCACTGGGGCGAAGGACGCTGGTCGGCCGCGAGAAACCGAGGCTCCGCGCCTTCAGCAGTAAAGTAGCCCCCAGCGGTTCGGCGGTTATATGACTGGCGTCACGCCCGGTTGTGACTGGCGTCACAACCGGGCTTTTCCGAGCGATCGATGCTGCATTTGCTGCAACTTGGCTGGCGTGGAGACCTAAGATTGCCGGGAGAAGATAGGAGCAGCCTATCGTCGTTCCGCATGACCGCATCTTATGTGCGTGCCCTGAAGCATGGGCTGAGAGGCTGTGAAGAAATGAGAAGTTTCTCGCAAAGTCGCAAAGCAGCGAAGAGTCGCAAAGAAGAACTTCGTTGTTTGCTTTGCGAACCTTTGTGCCTTGGCGAGAAACTCTTTTGTTCTTCCGATTTCTTCAGCCCTTCTGAGCGTTGTATGCAGGGGGCGGCGGGTGTATAGTACGGTCGAGTCGTCGCGCAGGGAGCAGCATCTGGGCCGATGAACGAGTTATCCGGGCCGCCCAGAAAGCATGGTGAAGCCAGATAGCCTATCGGGGCTAGAGGACTAAAGTATGGCAACGGAAACGACCACCCCAAGTCACCTGCAATCCGCGATCGCTCTGGTCGACGCGGACGAGGCGTCCAAGGCTATCGAAGAGTTCCAGCGCGCCTTGGATGCCAAAGAGATTGACGCCAAGAATGCCATCGCCTGGCACTATTGGGGGGTAGCGCTCTACTTTGTTGGCAAGTACCCGGAGGCGGTTGACAAGCTTCGGCAGGCCGTGAAGATTGCCCCGAACGACGCCGTCGTCCACCACGCCATGGGAATCGCGCTCGTTGCCCTGCAGGAATGGGATCAGGCAATTGAGTGTTATCGACAGGCGACAAGGATCAATCCCAACTACACCGAAGCGCACAACGCCATGGGCAATGCGCTTGCCGCCCAGAAGCGATACGATGAGGCGATCGAGTGTTACCGCCAGGCGACAAGGATCAATCCGAACTACGCCTCGGCCTACAACAACATGGGCCTTGCGCTCGCTGCCCAGCAGAAATATGACCAGGCGATCGAGTGTTACCGCCACGCGATTAGGATCAACCCAAGCTACGCCGAAGCCCACAACAACCTGGGCAATGCGCTCGCCGACCAGAAGCAATACGATCAAGCGATCGAGTGTTTCCGCCAAGCGACAAGCATCAATCCCAAGTACGTCGAAGCCCACAGCAACCTGGGCGCTGCGTTCGCGGCCCAGAGGAAAGAAGACCAGGCGATCGAATGTTACCGCACGGCCACGGAGATCGATCCCCATTTCTCCACTGCCTACTTCAACTGGGGCAACTCTCTCCTACGCCTGAAGCGGTACCGGGAAGCCATCGAGAAATACGAGCGGGCCACGAAAGAGAACCCGCGAATTGGCGGGGCGTACAATGGTTGGGGTTTGGCTGCGTTCTACCTGGAACGATACGAGGACTCGCTTGTCCAGTTCGAGCGGGCCGTGCAGTTCCCTGAGATTGCTGCCGACGCGCACAACAATTGGGGGCTGTCTCTCCAGCGCCTGAACCGACATCTGGAGGCCGCGGATCACTATCGTCAGGCGACGGCACTCAAACCAGACTATGTGCGGGCCTACAACAATTGGGGCGACGCCCTGAGCGAGCTGGGGAAGACTCAACGTGAAGCGGCACAAGCGGAACGAACGTACAAGGAAGCTGCCGACCGGTACCTGGAGGGGATGCGCCTGGACGCGAAATCCGCAAGATTCGACGATCTGGTGGCCAGGCTCGCTCAGATCAGCCAGATCGACCGGGAAAGCCTGACCCGGAGACTCCAGGCGAACATCGAGGGATTGAAGGAGGAAGATCGGGCCAATGCCTACACCTCCTGGGGCAATGCGCTGTATGCTCTGAGAAAGTACGACGAGGCCATTCTCAAATATCAACGAGCGATCGACATCCAGGACGAATTCTACGCCTACCTCAATTGCGGTGTGGCACTTTGTTACCTCCAAAAACACAAGGACGCCATCGACCGATTCCGCCATGCCAGGAGCTGTCCTGACACTTCGAACCCGGCTGCAATCGCCACTCTTTACTATTGGTGGGGCAGCGCCCACCACTCGCTGAAGCAGTACGTGGAGGCGGCCAAACAATACGAGAAAGCTACTCAAGACCCGCCGGGAACCCGGGTCGAGCCCGAAGCGGAGGTGGAGCTCAAGCCGATTCGCGCCTATGCCTACTTCGGGTGGGGAGCCGCCCTCGCCAATCAGCGATGCTATGCAGAGGCGATTGCCAAGCAACGGAAGGCCATCGAACTGGACCGTGATTATGCCTACGCATACCACAACGTCGCCTCCTACCTGTGGGGCCAAGGGAAATACAAGGACGCCTGGCACGAATGGAAGAATGCGTGTGACGCCTATGAGCGCGCCAAGGCCAAAGACGGCCCGTCTCAGGACGCCGACCTGTTCCAATACTACGGTACCCTGCTGCACCAGATATTCTGGCAGTTTGAGGAAGCGGAGGCTGCTTACAAAGACGGCCTTAAACTCAAACCGGACCACATCGGAATTCGGATCGGTCAAGTTAACCTCTACCTGGCCCAGCGGGACAACGCGCAGGATCGAGCGGGGGCGTATTGGAAGGCGCGGGAGACTTACGTCGAGGCGCGGCGTCTGCTGGCCGACCAACTGAAAGAATCCGAGCAGGCAGACTACCACCTGCAAAGAGGCGAGCTCGAACTTCTGATGGAGGACTACAAGGAAGCAGAAGAAGACCTGGTGAAGGCGCGGGAGCTCGACCCGCAGGGTGACTCCCCGGACGTCTGCATCAATTTGGGGGTTTTGGGGATGCGGACGGAGAACTTCGAAAGAGCGGTGAAGTACTTTCAGGAGGCTTGCCGGCGCGACCCGGACAACCTCAAAGCCCGAGCCTACCTCGCCGGCGCCTATCTCAAGGCCAACCGGGTCGATAAGGCCGAATCGGAGTACCAAAACATTCTGGCGGTTGCTCCGCAGCACGTCGAGTCCAAGATTGGATTGGGAGAAGTCTACACGGCCATGGGTGAAGACGGCGAGACCGACCTGTACGAGGAGGCGATCGAGAACTTTAACGCGGCGGTGGCGCTTTCCGCGAGCGGCGAGGCTTCGAAGGTGCTGCGAGAAAAAGAGCTGGCCGCGGTCTGCTATTCCCGAGGTTATACCCGGGTCAAGCTTTATCAGGCTGAGCAAGCCAAAGATCACGGGCCGAGCCTCCGACGTTGGGCGAGGAAGAGAAAGCTTATCCAGGATGTGGGGAACGATTTTCAATCCTGCCTGAACAGGTGCAAGAAAGCCGGGTGCACGGCCGGCGACCCCGAGTATCTGAGAGCCAAACGGGCGCTGGACAAGCTCAAGGACAAGTCCAGTCAATCGCCGGCTACGTTTTTAGAGGATGCCGGCCCCTGGGTTCTGGTGGCTTTGTCCTTGATAGTCTTGCTGGTCACTCAGTTCAGCTTTTTCCGCGGCGGACGGCTCAACGATGTGAAGTATTATGTCGCCCTCACGTTCGGATCGCTGATGTTCATGCTGGCGGCTCTGTGTCTGCCGCAACTCTCGAAGTTCAAGATCAGCGGCATTTCGCTGGAGAAGAGTCCCGTGGAAAAGGCTAGCGAAGTCACCATACTGAAGATCAGCCGGGGCGCCGGCATCGGCCTGAATCCGACCTTGTCCTTCTTTTCCGTCGACCGGTACGCCAAGGTGAAAAAGGAATCCGAGGAAGATCAGAGCAGCGGGACCGCACTAGAGAAGGGTTCCGTAGACTCGGCAGGGTAAGTGGCTATTGGGAAAGTCAGCCGGGGCGCCGCATCGGCCTGAATGCGACCTTGTCCTTCTTTCCTGCGGACTCTTACTCTGAGGTGAATACGCAATCCGATAAGGAGAAAGGGGACGGGAAGACAAGACCAGTTAAGTGCGTCGGGAAGATTTCGACCAACGTCTCCATTTTAGCTGCAATCCGAAGCTTCAAATGGTCGCCGTCATCAATACTCATGCGGGTGTGAAGGCTGCACATCCGGCTGCTGGATGGAGTGTGCTGGCGACCGGACTGTGGAATTGCGGTCTACGAACGAGCCGGGAGGGTCTATACTGTGGCTTAGGACGCCAACGTGGAAGTCCCGGCTGGACTGACTTGGTGTATGGCTCGGCAACTAAATGAGACGCTTCATGCCGGTTGCCACAGCTCTCCTTTTTGACGGGTCGCGTGTTCTGAGGGGCAGAGGTTGGTTGATGGAGCGAGAATACTTGGCGATGGACTTGGACCAGGAGGTGGGCGTATTGAGCAGGAGACTCCCGATAATGCGTAACGTCCTTGCTGGCGCAGGGTGTGAGCTCTGGGCGTGGCTGGTCTACGGGATAGTCGAGTTCGTGTTGACATGCACTGTTCCCGCGTTACTGGAGCCCGGCACCACAGTACTGGGATGGCAGTGGTCGGCCATCGCCCTGCTCTTCGGTGTATACGCGCTTATTGGACTGATTGTTGGGAGCGGCAGTGGCGCGCTACTGACGTGGGTCGGACGGCATAGGGACAGCAGTTTCACGAAGGCGCAGGAGATTATTGCGGTCCTGACGATAACTGCAGCGTTCGCGGCTAATCTGATCTCGGCCTGGCCGCTGCACTCGTCCGAACGGGTGTCCTTGGCAATTGCAGTTACGCTTGCGGCATTATTTGCCGGAGCCCTGGCCTCGCGTCCTTGGCTGGAGAGCACGGCGTTTCTGGCAAACCCCTGGACGGTAACTCTGCTGCTCCTCATCCCCTCATACGTCAGTCGCGAAGCTCTGCCTCAGCATTCGAAGGTTCTCAAGATGGGAGTGTCTTTGGCGGCGCTAGGGCTAACTCTCGCCTTGTCAGCCTTGTGGCATCGTGAGAGATTCTATCGGAGAGGGAGAGTCGGGCGGTGGGGCGTTCTGGCAGGGATGGCAATCTTGCTGCTTGGTGTCGTACTTTCAGGAATAACTCCCCGGGTTCATGTGGGCCGGCCTGCTGGAATGAAGGCTTCTTCTGTGAAAAGCAATGTGGTGTTGATCGTAATGGACACGGTCCGGGCCGATCATCTGTCCGTTTACGGATACGAACGCGATACGACGCCGCACCTGAGGGATTTCGTGCGCGGGGCGACAATTTACAGGCGCGCCATAGCGACTTCAGACTGGACGGTGCCGACGCATGCGTCGCTATTCACAGGGCTCTACCCGCTCTGGCATGGCGCAGATTTCGCGCCGCCAGCGTATCCATTCGGCCGCCCTATAGCTCTGCATTGTGCCACTCTGGCGCAGGTGTTGCGTTCCAACGGCTATTCCACGGTGGCCGTGGTTGCGAATTGGGATAATCTTGCGCCTTCGCTGGGGTTTGCCCGGGGCTTTGCGGCTTACGACCGACGCAGGCCGGTACCGTTGGCCGTCCCCCTCGACGAGCCGTTCTACATTCGTGAAGCTGCCCGGCGTCTCTTGAGCCTCGCCATAGATACGGATGCTTTTGAAGCGCTAACCCTCCGTGCGGCGGACATCAACCGGCGCGCATTTGCCCTGCTAGAGGAGGCCAGGCATACCGGGCCTCTTTTCCTTTTCCTCAACTACATGGACGCGCACCGACCCTACGTGCTTCAACACCGGTTTAGCACCCGGTTCCCTGGTCGTGATCGGCATTTCAAGATCAGCGACTTTCGGGAGGTGGCGCAGGCCGTGCACAGAGGCGAGCGCCACCTCAGCGCGGCGGAAAGGGCTGACCTCGTTTCCCAATACGACGGCGCAATTGCATGTGAGGATGAAGAGATAGGAAACCTGTTGGCCCGATTGCGTGAATTGGGGTTATACGATGACTCAATGATCATTATCGTTGGAGATCATGGTGAGGGATTGGGCGAGCATGACCTCATAGACCATGCGGTAGGCTCCGTTTACCAGACCCACGTGCACGTGCCGCTCCTGATCAAATACCCCGGTCAGCGCGAATCACACCAAGTAGATGCCCTGGTAAGCCAAGTTGATATCATGCCTACAATCCTGGACGTTGTGGCGTGTGCCCTGCCGACCGGGGTGCAGGGGAAGAGCTTGCGTTTTCCCCGCACCGAAGATTCCGATGTTGTCTACAGCTACGCCATCGCAGGTCCCTTGGTGCCTTCGTTGAATCGGAGGTTTCGGGGCGTCCGGCAGGGCATCTATGCCGGCGGCTCGGAATTGATCACCTGGAGTCAAGGTTCCCCCGAACTCTACGACTTGGCGGCCGACCCCGGCGAAACGTGCAACCAGTACCGAACGGACGACCCTCGCACAGCAGCACTTGCAGATCGGCTATCTGCCTGGGCCGCCACGGCTCCGCGCGGGCTCGAGCAGCATCGACCTCTTGACCTGGACAAGCGCAGCCTGGAGCGGCTGAGAGCGCTCGGCTATGTGCAATAGCGCGAGCCACAGGGAGGTGCTGTAGGAAGTAGGTCCTATGACCGTGAATACGCGGAATCTGTTTTCGACGGCTAGGACGGACTGACGGTGTTGTATCATTTTGGTGGCGCGCTCATTGACGTTGAACACTCGTCCAAGGAACACAAATTGATGACGGTTTCTTCAAGGTCCGTGCGTAACAACTACGTTCTCGTGGTGTTCGATAGTTGCCGCTACGACTCCTTCATGCGCGCCCGGCCCCGCACTATCAAGAAGTTAGGAAAGGTCCAAAAACGCTGGTCCTATGCTTCCTGGACGTCTCCTTCACATTACAACCTGTTGATCGGACTGATGCCGCATACCAGTCCCCGGCACGTGTACGCTTCGGAGTACTACAAGAAGGATATCCTAAAATTTAACGAGCGCCTTGGCTGCAAGAATATCGAATTCAAATCGCTCGTCCCGAAGTTGTTCCTGCCGACTTTCCTGAATGACACCCTGGGCTACCGGACTCAGGCGATGGTTTCGTTGCCCGTTCTGAACCCGAAGACGATCCTCAACACGGGCTTTGACAGCTATAAGCTCATGGAGAAGCACAACGACATGCGGGCCATGGTCCGGCAGATGAAGTTTTCGGGGGAGCAGCCCAATTTCTTCCTCTTGAACGTGGGGGAGACGCACTATCCCTACGCTTTGCCGGATGAGCCACCGGACCAATGGCCGCGAATCAGCGGAGTGCACGGCGTCTTCAAGCACTTGGATGATGAGGTGGTGGGCGGCAAACTGCGAACACGCAAGGACAAGTTCTTTGACAACCGTAAACTGGAAGAGCTTCGGCAGCGTCAAATCGCAGCCGTTAAATACCTCGACGGCGTGGTAGAGGAGCTTTTCGATACCGTCCCCAAAAACACGTTCGTCACGATTACCGCCGACCACGGAGAGCTGTTCGGGGAGGACGGATACTTCGGGCATGGGCCCATCCACCATGAAAAAGTCTGGGAAGTTCCGTTCCTGGAAGGGAAGCTGCGATGAGGCGTGACGACTTGGGCCGCGGCGCGGTGCTGCTTGGTTGCGCCATCTACCTGCTGACGCATCACGGACACTCGAATGGCGTGCTGCTTTGTTATGTGGGTCCTGGCGCCGGATTCGCGTTTCTGGGTTCTTTCCTGAGCCTGCTGGTCGGCTTCCTTCTCAATTTTTTTTCGCTCCTTTCGTGGCCCATCCGGATGGCATGGCGGCTGGTGCGCCGCCGCGGCGGCTTCCGCAAGGCCCACGTGAAGAAGGTTATCTTTCTGGGATTGGACGGCCTGGATCCGAGGCTCGCGGAGCGGTTCATGGCTGAAGGCAAGCTGCCGAACCTTTCGCGGCTCAAGGAGCAAGGTTCGTATTCGCGGCTCCGGACCACCTTCCCGGCGCTTTCCCCGGTGGCGTGGTCTACCTTCGCCACGGGCGTGAATCCCGCCAAGCACAATATCTTCGATTTTCTGAATCGGAACATGAAGAGTTACGTTCCGGAGTTGGCGGCGGCGAAGGTCTACCCACCGGAGCGGGTTCTGAAGTTGGGGCGCCTGCGCATTCCACTTTCGGGGTCACATGTGGAGATGAGGCGCAAGAGTGTGCCCTTTTGGACCCTGCTCGGGAAACAACAGATCGGGTCCACCATCATTCGGGTACCCATTACGTTCCCCCCCGACAAGTTCAACGGCAGACTGCTTTCGGCGATGTCCACTCCCGACCTCCGAGGCACGCAAGGTAGCTTTTCCCAGTTCACCACCCGCGTGGGCGAGGCCACTTTCGAAAGCGGTAGCCGATACCCGTTGAAGCGGACCGCCGACGGTCTGGAAGGGTCGTTGGAAGGCCCGGAAGACATTCTGCATGAGAACGGCGGCCCCCTGGCAATTCCGTTTCGTATCCGAATCGAACGAAACGGCCCGGTGCTCGATATTCAGGATGTCTCTCACCCGCTGGTACCGGGAACATACACGCCGTGGGTAAAGCTGAAGTTCAGGGCGGCGCTCGGCATCAACGTAAACGGCATCGCGCGGTTTCTGGTGACCGAGAGCGATCCCCATTTCTCGCTTTACGTTTCTCCGATTCAAATCGACCCGGAAAAACCGGCGCTGCCGATCAGCCACCCGTCGTATTACGCCGCCTATCTTGCCAAGGCGCTCGGCACCTATTCCACCCTGGGTATGGCCGAGGACACCTGGGCGCTGAACGAGGGCGTCATCAGTGACGGCGAGTTTCTCGAACAATCCTATCTGCTGATGACGGAGCGCGAGGCCATGTTCCGAAACGCTCTGGAGAAAACTCGTCGTGGCGTTGTGGCCTGCGTCTTTGATACCAGCGACCGCGTGCAGCACATGTTTTACCGATACCTAAGCGGCGCTGCCGACGGCACGAGCCCTTATGCCCACACCATCGAGGACCTCTATCAACGGGTAGACAAACTGGTTGGGCTGGCGCTCGAGCACGTCGATCCTGACACGGTTGTTTTCGTGTTATCCGACCATGGATTCGCTTCCTTCCGCCGGGGTATCAACCTGAATGCGTGGTTGCGGGACAATGGTTATCTGGAGCTCGAAAATGGCGCCACCGAGAGCGGCCGATATTTCAAGGGAGTGGATTGGGGTCGTACGCGCGCCTACACGCTAGGTCTCGGCGGTCTATACCTTAATCTGAAGGGTCGCGAAGCACAGGGCACGGTGAAATCGGGAGCGGAAGCCGAGGCCCTCAAGCAGGAACTGATCCGGAAGCTCACCAATCTCAGGGACGAGGAGCAGAATGCCATCGGGATTCAGAACGTCTACGCAAGCAGTGCCCTCTACCGAGGGCCGTATCTGGCTGAAGCGCCAGACCTCATTATAGGGTACAGCGACGGCTACCGCACGTCGTGGGACGCCGCGGTAGGCAGGGTGACAGCGAGGGTTTTCGAGGACAACTGCAAGGCATGGAGTGGCGATCATTCGGTCGACCCCGTGCTGGTTCCGGGAGTGCTCTTTTCGAATCGCAAGATCGAGGCCCAGGACCCGGGCATTGAAGACATGGCGCCCACGGTGCTCGAACTGTTTGGCGTGGAGCGGCCGGCCTGGATGGAAGGCCGCCCCGTATTCAATTTGACATGAGGACGGGGGAATGACCAAAGGGCGTCTGCAATGGGCCGTGGGCGTGATGCTCATCGGGTTGGTGCTCGGCTTGACGGGATGTGGAAGATCTGAGGCGAACTCGCCCACCAAGAGCGTGGTCGTGTTGGGCATCGACGGCATGGACCCCAACTTCCTCGGACGCCACTGGGATTCCCTGCCGAACCTGGATAAGCTCCGCCATGACGGCGAGTTCAAGCACCTGGAGACTGTAATGCCGCCCCAAAGCCCTGTGGCTTGGGCGACGTTCATCACCGGAATGGATCCGGGCGGCCACGGGATATTCGATTTCATTCATCGCAATCCGCAGACGCTTGCGCCAATGTCTTCGATGGGGATGGTCGAGGCGGGCCGGACCATTACCATCGGCTCGTACGAACTGCCGCTGTCGTCGGGGCGTGTCATCTCTTTCCGAAAGGGGAAGCCTTTCTGGCAGATTCTCTCTGAGCATCACATTCCAACCACGGTGATCCGCATGCCGACCAATTTTCCTCCGGTCCATTGCGAGGGAGGCTTTTCGGTGGCAGGAATGGGAACTCCCGACCTGCGGGGTACACTCGGAGAGTTCGCGTTTTACACCGATGAAGCTTCGCAAAAGAGCCGCACAGTACCGGGCGGCCACATCGTGCACGTCGATTTGAAGGATCATTTGGTGAAGCTGCGGATTGAAGGCCCGGACAACCCGCTGAGGAAAGACAAGGTGCCCGCGTACGTCGAGATGGTGGTTCACGTGGACCCGGACCAGGCGGCAGCGCGGTTCGATGTTGGCGACGCGCGATTGGTCCTGAACCAAGGGGAGTGGTCGGGCTGGGTTCAGGCGCGGTTTCCGTTGATCTCGGGTCTGAAGAGCGCGGCCGGCATGTTCCGGATATACGCCAAGAAACTGCACCCCAACTTCGAGCTTTACGTTTCGCCGATCAATATCGATCCTTCCGAGCCGGAACTCCCCATCACGTCGCCGGACTCCTACAGCCAGCAACTGGCTAAGGAGGTTGGGTTGTTCTACACGCAGGGAATGGCACAGGATACGGCGGCGTTTCATCAAGGAGTCTTCAACCGCGAGGAGTATGTTGCCCAGAGCCGTCAGGTTTCACTGGACCATTTGAAGCTCTTGCGCTACGCGCTGGACCACTTTCACGGCGGCTTCCTGTTCTTCCACTTCTTCGGTACGGACCAGGACTCGCACATGCTGTGGGGTAAATACGACGACGATCTTCTGAACACTTACAAGATGGTGGATCAGACGATCGGATGGGTGCGGGAAAAGATTGGCGACTCTGCTACTCTCATCGTGATGTCCGACCACGGGTTTTCCACTTTCGATCGAGCCGTTCACCTAAACAACTGGCTCATGAGAGAGGGTTTCCTGACCCTGGATGACCCCACGAACACCAGCAGTGAAGAAGTGTTTCCTCACGTGGACTGGTCGAGAACGCAGGCGTATGCAATCGGGCTGAATGGACTTTACCTAAACCTGGAGGGGCGGGAGCGCGAAGGGATCATAGCGCCGGGCGCCGAGGCGGACGCCGTATTGCGGAAGATCGTCGAGAAGCTGCAAAACGCCGTCGACCCCGACAACGGCAAGCAGATGATCGGTTCGCTTACCCTGACGCATCGCGACTTCCACGGGAACATGCGGGATTCAGGACCGGACATCATCGTCGGTTATATGCCGGGCTATCGCGCGTCCTGGCAGACAGCCCTCGGTGCGGTGCCCGGACTGATGGTGGAGGACAACACTGGAGAATGGCGCGCCGATCATTGCATCGATTCGCGGTTCGTGCCGGGCGTGCTCATCAGTAACCGCAAGAGCCGCGTGGCCGATCCGCACCTGTACGATTTGACGGTGTCCTTGATGCAGGAGTTTGGTGTCGCGCCCGCCCCCGACATGATCGGGCAGGTGATCTATTGAGGTCCTTATGTTCAATACCGCGATCAAACTGAAAAAGAAGACTTGGCTGCGTGTTAAACGGTGCAGCGAAGCGGCCGGCTATTCCTCACCAGAAGAATTTGTCGAGCACGTTCTGGAGAGGGAGCTCGCCAAGCTGGAAGACGCCGAATCGGACGCGGATATCGTCAAGAAACTGAAGGGTCTCGGGTACCTCGAGTAAGCGCGAAATAAATGGAGATAGAACGCAGAATCATGAGCGCACTCATGGGGGAAATGCTCTGGCCCTTCAGCGGCCATAACCCCATGCTGAGCCTGGTTCCGCTGAGTGTACTGGTAGGGATTGGGATGCTCTGGGTGTTCCGGCGAACTTCCAACCAGGAGGCCATCCGAAAAGTCAAAGCCAGGCTACAAGCCCACTTGTACGAGATGCGGTTGTTTGTCGACGAACCGCTGCTCGTCTGGCAAGCCCAACGGGGCCTCCTGTCAGCCAATGTCCGGTATATCGGAATGATGTTGGTGCCGGCGTTGGTGATGACCGCGCCCATGATCCTGATCATTGCCCAGCTTGAATGCTTTTATGGCTACACTCCGCTCGCGCCTGGCCGGACAGCCATCGTAACCGTCCAGATGAAGAGCACTGGAGTCGGCTTAACGCCAGCGTTGCGCGCGCCGGAGGGCATCGCGGTGGAGACGCCTCCCGTCCATTCGGATGGCGGGCGGCAGATCAGTTGGCGGATTCGGGCCTTGCGTCCGATCGCCGGCGACCTTCAGCTTGTCTTCCCGGACGAGACCCTGGAAAAGAGCGTTGACGCTGGCAGGGGGCCGCAATACCTTTCAGAGCGCCGCGTCAGCTCGGCGTTCGATCTGCTGTGGTATCCGGGAGAGAGCCGTCTGGCGCCGGGTCCGGTGGACTGGATCGAACTCCGTTACCCCCAGGCCACCGTGCACGCCCTGGGGCTTGATCTCCACTGGCTGATCTGGCTGCTGGTTCTGTCGATGGTGAGTGCATTGCTCTTGAAGCGACGCTTCCGGGTTTCATTCTGAGGTTGGGGGCCGTCCCGGTGGTTCGATTCCCAAGTAACAGAGCAATGCGCCTAGGCCACCGACAGACCATGCTGAGATGAGGGCGCTACTCAATGCCGGGAATCTGGTAGCCGGGCACCGGGCCGGAGACCGCGTAGGCTACCAGTTGATCGAGCAGCAGCGTTGCATAGGGATCGGTGCCGTAGCTGGTGGCCAGGGAAAACGTGCACACCAGCAGCTTCCCCTTGCCGTACCTGGCCTGGACCAGGGCGCCGACGTTGTCGTGGAGCCAGCCGTAGAAAACGCCTGCGAGGACGTCCGGGAAAGCGGCGGCGGGGATTCCGCGCACGACGGCGGCGGGCGTGACGGCCTGGGTCTCAAAGCCCGCGAGGGTGTCGAAGGCAAGGGCCGCGAACGGTGAGGCGTCCTTGCGAACCCAGAGGAAGCTGGAGATCCAGTCACCGCTGAGGTCAGAACCGCCGCGGGGCACGATCTCGACTCCCGGACCGAGGGTCTGAGGGTCGTTGGCGATCAGGATCACGCGTCCCCCGGCGGCGAGGGTTTGTTTCACGCTGTCGTCAAAAACCGATGCGATCGTCACCGGCAACGCTTCGCCGCCGGACGGCGCAAGGTAGTTGCGGGCCCGCATCTCGGTCACCAGCCGGCGCAGCCTGCCGGTGGGATCGTGGAAGGCCACCGAGGGCTCGAGGTCGTGGACCCGCGGCGGGTAGAAGAAGAGGTCGAGAGAGTTTTGGGAAATTGTCTTTCCCGCCGCCGCCACCTTGATCTTGAGCGCATGTCGCGAAGGGCTCGAGGCCGAGGGCGCCGCAAACTGGATCTTGCCCAGCGCCGTCACCGAGCCGGTGACGACGGGAGGCACGGTGAGGGTTCCGCTCAACGACGTGCCCTCGAGCTCCCACGTCGCCACCGGATTCGACAGCGGCTCGTTACCATAATGGGAGAAGCCGGCGGTAGCCTCGACGTGTTCGCCCGCGGTCCAATTGCGTTGCGGGGCGCCGAGCATTACCAGATCATCCTTCTGCAGCTCGCTGAGCTCAGCGGCGAAAGCCTTGGGGTGACGCCACAGGTCGAGCAGGCCGTTGGACTCCCAGTTGATATCGGTGAATTCGGTAATGACGTAGCCCTGGATTTCCGGGTGCTGCCGCAGGCTCTCAATCTCATACTTCAGCGACTGGCCCTCGTGCCGTTGGGTAGCGTCGGCAAGCGCGTTCAAACTGGGAAACAGCGTCACGTACTGGTGGTCGGCGAAGCGCTGATCGAAGCCCGTCGGCCGCGTGAACTCGTTGCCATTGAGGTCGCGCGCGAACCACCACGGCCGGGGGTCGGGGACGCGCGGCAGGCCCCAGTTGCCGAACTCGGAGAGCATCAGCGGTTCGTCGCCTCTCGGCTCACCGTCGTTATAGGGCGTGAAGAGCCAGCCGGGGCGGGTGGCGAGATCGCCGACGAAGCGATCGAAATCGGCGGCGTGGTCAGGCACCGCGTTGTACTGGTGGAAGTCGGCCAGGTCGGTAGCCACGTGGAAGTTGTCGCAACAAGCGCTGTTGTCGTCCACCAGCCAGCCCGGCACGATCTTCTTCGCCTCGTGATAGGCTTGCTTCAGCCACTGCCGGTCGGCGGCCTGCTTCAGGTCAGCGCCCCAGCTCTCGTTGATGACGCTGACGATCACAATCGAAGGATGGTTCCAGTCGCGATCCACCATTCCCGCCAGCGTCTCGGCGGCGCGCCGCTCGGAGTCAGGCGTGAGCTTGTCCCAGTTGGGGATCTCGTACCAGATGAGGATACCCACTTCGTCGGCGGCTTCGACGTAACGCGAGTCCGGGACCTTGATGTGGCAGCGCAGCAGATTCAGGCCCAGCGCCTTGGCCTTGATCATCTCGTCGCGAACGTAAAGAATGGATGGAGGTGTGTAGCCGGTGTCGGGATAAAAGTCCTGGTCGAGCGCGCCGCGCAGGTAGAGCAGCCCGCCGTTCAGATAGAACTTGCCGTCACGGGTCTCAAAGGTGCGAAAACCGAACCGGACCTGCTGCGAGTCGCCGGAGCTAAGCCAGGTGTGAAGCGTGTACAGCGTGGGGCTGCCGGGGCTCCACAAACTCGCCCTCTCCACTTTGCCCGAGAATTGCGCGCGGGCCTGGGCCGACGCAAGGTTCTGGTTCTGCTTCCATACGGCCTGGTTGGCGGCGTCGAGGATCTCCGCGCCTACGTAAACCGCACCGCCCGAGGGCAGCGCGGACGCGTTCACCACCGGCGCGTCGATGTTGAAGCTGCCGTCGGCACGCGCGGTGATATGCACGGTACCAAGGTGCATGCGCGGGCGGATTTCCAGCTCGACACTCTGCCAGAGACCGCTAGTCTGGATGTACCAGTTCTGCTTGCCGTGCGGGATTTCCGCGTACTTGATGCCTTCGACTTCGTTGGGTTTTGCCCCCGGGTCGGCAACGCGCACTGCAATCGTGTTCTCGCCGGCACGGAGCAGGGAAGTGACGTCCAACTCAAAGGGCAGGTAGCCGCCATCGTGCTGGCCGGCCTTCTGGCCGTTCACATAAACGTCGGCGCGGTAATCAACGGCGCCAAAATGCAGCAGGGCGACGCGGTCCGGCGCCGGCGCTTCCACCTGCACGGAACGCCAGTACCAGGCCACGCCCGCGTAGTCGCGAAGATCGGGGAACTGCAACTGCCACGACGAGGGAACGTCGGTGGGCAGCACATTCTGTGCCCTGGCGAGATCTTCCACCTTCAGCGTGCCGGCCGGCTCGGCGAGAAAGTGCCAGTTGCCGTCGAGCGAAACCGAGTTGCCGGCTGGTTGCTGGGCCGAGGCCGGACTGTTCATGCAAAGGAGCACCAGCACAGGTAGCGCGTGTCGGAGCCTCGAAACCATCGGTACTTCCCCCTGCCTGTCGCATATCGCATCCGTCAGGTGACGCTGCGTCAGGCGACGTTGAACCTACGCTTTGGCGGCGGCATCGATCGGATACCCCGCTTCGGTCCAGCCCCACCAGCCGCCGTCCATCGAGATGACATTGGTGTAGCCCATCCTCTGGAGATTGTCGGCTGCCAGCGCCGAGCGATATCCGCCGCCGCAGTACAGCACGATCTTGGCGGTCCGGTCCGGGATCAGGCTCTCGATGTCGCGTTCGATGATGCCCTTGCTGAGATGGATCGCTCCCGGCAGACGCCCTCGGTCCCACTCGCGGTCCTCACGCGTGTCGACGAGATGAAACTGTTCGCCGGCATCGATGCACCGCTTTACGTTGTGGACGTCGGTTTCCTTAACGCGCGACTTCGCATCGTTCACCAACTGCACGAAGGCTTCGGAATGCTTCATGGTTCTTCTCCTGCCAGGCTAGGCAGATTAACACAAGAGGGACTCTGGAGTCAGTCAGAACGAGAAACTGGAGCAAGAGCGATTCGCCGGCTTCGGCTTCTTAATTCGCAGGGGGGCTCTCGTGTTTGGTGGCGATCAGGTCCAGGTCGACGGTGATCCGACTTCGAGGGTCCACCTCCACGGCCTTGCCGCGATCCTCGTATGACCGGAGGAACTCGGGGTCCTTATAGGCGCCGTTATCGATCTGTTCCCATGCAAACAGCGAGTAGTTTCCGGGTGGAATGCCTTGAAGGGCAAAGTGTCCGTTGGAGTCGCTCATTGCAGTCGAGTAAAGGCGCTCCTGGTTGCGCTGATTCACGTCCGGAACCAGGGTGACCGTGGCGCCCGGGAAGGCCTTGTCGTCGTGGGTTACGACCCCTTCAATGCGCCCTCCGTCGCCGCTGATCACCAGGTCGAGGTTTCCAGGTGAGTTGGCTTGGTCGCAACTCAAGCCGCCCTCCAGCACGTCGGTGCTGCCGAACCTGGCCGCCTTCAAGTAGAAATCGGGAGGCAAGGCCGTCACGTTGACGTTGTAGGGCCCGTCAGGGACGTTCTTGAGGCTGAAACTCCCCGCTTTATCCACCTGACCCGGCTGGGCCCCGTTCTGCATGTCGTCCCGCGGCTCCAGATAGACCTGCATGTTGGCGAGGTTGATCTTGTCGCTGGTTGGATCGCTTTCGACGTGAATCCGACCCGTCAACTCCGAGCCTGGACCCAGGGCTAAAGTGACGCCGTTGGTGTCCGTGTTGCCCACCGTCAGCATCTGGCGGCCCGAGTACTGCCTTCCGTGGTCCCATTGCCCAGCCATCAGGACATACGATCCCGGCGGGACGTCGCGAAGCTCGAAGGTCCCTTGCTGCTGATTAACGAAGGTGTTGCCTTGAAAATAGGTTCCTCCGGCGCCTTGCCGCATAAGGGACACGTTGATGCCCTGCCTGAAGCCTCGGCCGGTTATATTCACCACCTGACCTCGAATCGTCACCGCCGGTACCGGGATGATCTTGAAGTCGATGTCCGTGAGCTGGTCGCCAGCATGGATCTGAATCGGGACCGCGTTGCTGAGGTCGTCCGAGTTGGGGTAGTAGACTGGGATGTAGCCCACACGTTCGCCGTCGATGGGAAAGCTCTCCGTGTAGGTAGCGCTCAGATAATACTTCCCGGGAGGAAGTTGCGAGATGCGGTACTGTCCGGCGTCGTCGGTGCTCGCGCCCATGGTCTGGTTCATTCGGCGATGGCCGTTGACGTACATGGTCTGCAGCACCTGGACGCCAGCCCCAACGATGGGGTCCTGATCCTCATCGTAAACGTGTCCGGTGATAGAACCCATGGGAGTCAGATGAAACACCACGTCTCGCTTCTGCTCGCCGGGCTCGAGCGTGAGCGTCTTCCCAGGCCCGTTGGGAGTTGTCTGACCATACCCCATGGCGAGATACCCGTTGCGGTTCACCCACATGTTGTACTCGCCAGGGGTGAGGTCTGCAAGGGAGAAACGTCCCGTGGCGTCGGTGCGGGCATAGTGCTGCGTTTCGTTGGGTGCGATCCGCTGCGCCATAACCACAGCGCGCTTCAAGGGCTGACCGTCCGTCGATGACATCACCACGCCCTCGATCAGGCCTGGGTCTTGGAGTTTGGTCGCCGCCCCTTGCTGAGCGTTGAGAGGCGCGATGAGGAGGAAGAACAGAAGCCCGGCCGCCGCGCGTTTCATCGTTTCTCCTCATGTGATGATGCTGATTTCGGCGCGAGCGTTGGCCTGCGGAAACTCGAAGTTCGAAAATCGAAACTCGAAATTCGCGCAGCGGCCCCAGCTTCCGTTTAGCCCCTCTATTCCCCGACCGTATCGACCGAGGGCTCGCCGGATCATGGCTTGTTACGAGTTTCGAATTTCGACTTGCCGCAGGCGATCCGCGTCGTTTGTCCCTGGGGGCGCCAGAATGAGGTTGTCGAGCAGCCGCGTAGATCCGACCCGCGCCGCTACCAAGGCTACCGACCCCGCCGTGGCCACTGCCGCCGGCGCCAGCGTTTGCGCCTCCGCCACCACCGCGTAGTCGAGCTGTAGGCGCGGCTCCGCTGCGATCGCCCTCTTCATCTCGTCGACAATCGCCTCCGTGCGAGTCTCACCGCAGCAGAACGCCGCCTCGCCACGTCGTAGGGCTCGGAAGAGCGCCAACGCCGCCACGCGTTCGTCGGTGCTGAGGTAGGCATTACGCGAACTCATGGCGAGCCCGTCCGGCTGGCGAACGATGGGGCAGAGGACAAGCCGCACTTCGAGGTTGAAGTCTTCAATGAGACGGCGGATGACCATAGCCTGCTGGAAATCCTTCTGGCCGAAATACGCCGTGCTGGGTTGCACGAGGTTGAGCAGTTTAAGGACCACGGTGGCGACGCCGCGAAAGTGGCCGGGACGCAATGCGCCCTCGAGCGGCTGAGCCGCAGCGCCCGGATCGACGAAGGTGTCGAAGCCCGACGGATACATCGCGCGAGCATCGGGCGCGAACACCGCATCGATTTTGAAGGGAGTGAGCAGGCCGAGATCGCGCTGCAAATCCCGTGGATAGCGCCCGAGATCTTCCCGGGGACCGAACTGGGTGGGGTTAACGAAGATGGAAACCACCACCGAGTCATATTCGCTGCGGGCCTTGCGCACCAAGCTCAGATGGCCTTCGTGAAGCGCGCCCATCGTTGGCACCAAGCCGAGCGAGCGGCCTTGCCCACGGGCCTGGTGCGAGAAACGGCGAACTTCGTCAAGAGAGCGGATCAGTTCCATCTGCAAAAGATGAAGCGTAGAGACGAAACGATGAACGCGGAATGATGAACGCCGACTAGCTATCAACGGTCAGCTATCAGCCCTCGGCAAGAAAGCAGCGGCTCGCTGGTTAGCTGACGCTCACGGCTGAAAGCTGACGGCTGATAGCTGCTAGCTGTTCATCGTTCATCGTTCCGCGTTCATCGTTTCTTTTTCAAACTGCTCCCTCACGCCGGCGGGCCAGTGGTACGACTCGCCATCGTCGGGGTAGCGGCTGGCGACCACATCGTCGCGAAATCGGGAGAACGCGTGACGCAAGGTTTCCGCGACGTTGGCGTAAGCGCGCACGAACTTGGCGCGGTGGCCAAGGGTCAGTCCAACCAGATCGTGCAGCACCAGCACCTGACCGTCGCAATCGGGCCCGGCGCCGATGCCGATGGTGGGGATGCGGAGCCGCCTGGTGATGATGGCGGCGAGCTCCCGAGGCATCCCTTCCAGAACGATGCCGAACGCCCCCGCGTCTTCCACCGCCTGTGCGTCGGCCAGCAGATCGGCCGCGGCGTCGAGCGTTTTGCCTTGCACGCGATGGCCGCCGAAGACGTTTACCGACTGCGGCGTGAGCCCGATGTGACCCATCACCGGAATCTCGGCGTCTACCAATTGCCGGATCAGCGCCGCGCGCTTGCGGCCGCCCTCCAGCTTCACCGCCTCCGCGCCGCCTTCCTTGACGTAGCGGATGCTGGCTTCGAGGGCTTGCTCAGGGCTGGTGTGGTAGGAACCGAACGGCAGGTCGGCGATCACCAGCGCGCGTCGCACACCCCGTCGCACGGCGCGCAGGTGGTGCAGGATATCGTCCACCGTCACCGGAATCGTTGAGTCGTAACCCAGCACGACCGGGCCGAGCGAATCGCCGACCAGGATCATGTCGATACCGGCCTCGTCCACCAGCCGCGCGGTGGGGTAGTCGTAGGCAGTGAGGCAGGTGATCTTGCAGCCTTCGAGCTTGCGGTCAAGAATTCGTGGAACGGTGATCTTGCTCACGGCCTCTGAATGCAGGTCCATGACGGTCCTCCTTAAGAAGTCGAAGAGTTGAAGGTCGAATAGTAAAGCCAACAACTACGGCCTCTTCTATTCATCATTCATCAGTCATCATTCATCACTCATCGTTCAAAAAAAACCCTCTCTGTCGCAGGACGGTTTGTGATGCCCGCGGCTGCAGGAGGCGCCTTGGGCGGAGGCCCCATAGGGCCTTCACTAACCTGGACAGAGAGGGTCAACTTCTACGTTGGGCTCGGCGGCGAATGGCCGGCGCCTGCGCGCCGTGTTCCACGTCTCCCGAACCCGACCGTCTCAGTCCGCCGCGGCGGATCCAAGCGGGAGGAAATATTGCGTGCCCTTCACGGGCTGGCTCAGCCGATCGAGCAACTGCTGCAGGTCCTGGTTCCGGTCGACGAAGTCGATCTCGGACGTGTCGATCACCAGCACGCTGCTCGATTGGTACTGGAAGAAGAAGTGCTCGTAAGCCTTGGCCACTTCCTCCAGATAACTATCGGAGATTCGCCGTTCCGCTGGCGTCTTTCTCCGGGCGATCCTCTTCTTCAACGTCTCCAACTTCGCCTGTAAGTATATCACTAAATCGGGAATGGGGACCTCGTCAACAAAAAGTTTGTAGTACTCGTCGTAGACCCGAAGTTCCGCGTCGTTAAGATTGAGGTAGGCGAAGATCTTGTCCTTCTCCAGTGTATAGTCGCTGACGATGACGCGGTTGGCGGTGTCGCCGAGGTCAAGCTCGCGCAGCCGCTTGTAACGCTCGATGAGAAAGTAAAACTGCGTCTGGAATGCGGCGCCGCGCGCGTCCTTATAGAAGCTGTCCAGGAAGGGATTGTCCGTGGGATCGTGCAACCGATGCGCGTGCAAGCGCTCGGTGAGGATGGTGGCGAGCGTCGTCTTGCCGACGCCGATCGGCCCTTCGATGGCGATGAATCGCGGCGGCTCGTAACTGGGAAGCGTGGGCATTCTTAAGAGAATGATGAATTATGAATGATGAACTGAAGACAAGCAACTGTCCATCAGCGTTCGTCATTTTTGTCCACATCGAGAGAATCATGAACGGTGAATGATGAACTGAAGACGAGCGAAACTTGTTCGTCTTCTCTTCTGTTCATCATTCATCATTCAGCGTTCATCATCTTCTTCACCTGGTGGCGGTCGCCAGTCTGCGCGAGCATTTCCCGGACAGTGAGCTGAGTGACGGGATGGCGCACGTCGGGCGCGATCTCACTCAGCGGAACCAGCACGAAGCGCCGCTGCTCCAGGCGCGGGTGCGGGATCGTCAACTCTGCCGACCGCACCGCCGCGTCACCGTAGAGCAGGATGTCGATATCTATGGCGCGCGGGCCCTTGGCGACGCCTCCGGGACGCCGCCCCAGCGCCCGCTCAATTCCCTTTAGTCGCCGCAGCAGACCGAGCGGCAGCAGCTTCGTATCAGCCTCGGCGACGCAGTTCGCGAACCACGGCTGCGGGCTGAAATCCACGGGCTGAGTCTGGTAAAAAGACGAAACGCGAGTCACCTGGACCCCCGCGCCGGGGAGCATCGCCAAGGTCCGGCGCAGTTGCGCCGCGCCATCGCCGAGATTGGAGCCGAGGCCCAAGTAAACTCTCTTCAAGGTTTCTCGTGCGATAACATTAATAGCCTAGCGAATATCATCTACCGTTGACTGTCCAAAAAAAAATGTAAAGGATGAAGGGTAAAGGGTGATGAAAATCGGAAATTAAATTAGAAAGCAGAAATAGCAGAAACCAGAAATCAGAGAAGGAAGACGGTCTTCGTTCTGATTCCTACTTTCTGATTTCTACATCTTTTACCCTTCACCCTTCACCCTTCACCCTTTAACACCTCCACTCCGATCACGTCATGATCCGACAGCCGCACGGCGCGGTGCGCGCCGAGATCGTGAATTACCGTGGGATCGGCGGTGCGCGCGCCGCGGGTCGCGAACCAGTCGATCTTCAGCGGGCACTTGCCGTCGTGGTGGCGCAGCGCCCAGCGCATGAAGGCGAAGCAAAACTCTGGCACCCACTCGCCCAGGTTCTGGCGCGTCTTGGGATCGTAGGCGTCGTAGGAGGTGGTGTATTCGCCGATGCGGTTCGAGCGGCGATACTCGAAGCCGCGGGCTTCGAGCAGCCGGAAGAGTTCTCTTTCAAAGCGGCGGTCGGGGTGCAAGTAGTGATTGCGGATCACGTTGTCCGGCCCCATGAATACCCGCAGCCAGAAACCCATGACCGCGGGGAAGGCGCCCGACGAATTATACGTCGTGGTATTCCAGTCGCCCCCGACGATCGCCGGCAGTGCGGCCGCGCGTCGATCAGCATCCAGGCCGTCGAGCACATCGCGCATCTGGTCGCGGCGGTGCCGCTGGCTCGAATTGGCGTCGAGGTGCACGGAGACGGCGGTTACGGCAAAGTTGGGAAACTCGATCTCGGCGGCGACGGCGGTCTGGCGGCCCAGCCGTTTTTCGCGTCCGTGCATCTTGTCGATGCCGTTCTTCAGGTGAATTGGTTGAACGCGGCGGATGGGATAGCGGCTGAGAATGGCGTTGCCGTGCAGTCCCAGGTCGTTCTCGCCCTCGGTGTCATACTCCACGCCGGATCCCTTGGAGAGGTTCAGGTAGCAGGGCATGAAAGCGTAGTGCAATCTTAGCTCGCGCGCCAGCATCTGGGCCACCGCCCGGTTGCGCGATCGGGCCATGCCCACGTCGGTCTCGGTGAGCAGAAATACGTCGCCGTGGCTCAGGTATGGGTGGGTGCGGAACGCTTCCAGTTGGCCGTCGTACTCGATGCCGCGCTCCAGGTTCCAGGCGACGAAACGGTACCGCGATTTACCCGGCGCCGGCGCGGCGCTGAAGTCGCCGACCTCCGGCGTGTCGAGAACGGCGCGGATTTCGGGCTCGAGCGCCCGGTAGGAAGGGTGGGCCAGCAGTTCTGGCGTCGAGTTACAAACGCGAAACTCGGAAAAGTGTGGGGAGATGCGCTCCCGGATGAGGCGATAGATCTCCTCGGTCACCCGCGGTCCCTCGGTTTCGGGCACCGACACCCCGAGATCACCCGCCAATGCAGTGGCTTCGTTCCTTATTCCGTCGATGGCCGATCCTTTGTTATCAATCAAATCGGTGGCTTCGTTCCTTGAAAAGTTCTCAGTGATCAGTTTTCAGTTCTCCGGAACTGGGAACGAATTGGTTCCGGCACGGATCAACACGGATTGCCACGGATAGGTCTTTTTTGACCCGCGCGAATCCGTGCTAATCCGCGGCTTCGAGGCTCTTCAGACCTTCGCAGTTCTCGGTTCTCAGCCCCCGGCTCCAGTCCACAGGAAACTGCTGGAAACCGATAACTCCTATGCTTTTCAATCACATGGTGGCTTTCCGCATGCTAAGCCATCTGTTTTCAGAGACATAGTGGCTTAAATGGGTTCGGTCCAAAACCCAACCCAAGATGTCCTTTGTTATCAGTACAATTTGGGTTCGGTCCTCGCAAAATCAATGGTGATTTTGTCCCTTCTGCTTCGTGCCCTATGCCAACTTCGCACTAATCGTAACGTGCTGTAGCCCCTGTAACGTCCTGTAACAGCGAATTCCCCAGCACAAGCCAATTAAGCTGCCCCCTTTTTACCCAGAACTGATAAACTGAAACTGAAAACTGATAACTGCATTATCTTTTAATGACTTAATGGCTTTTGATCAATCAAGCCATCTATTTTCAACGACATAGCGGGCTAAATGGGTTCGTACCGAAAAACCTAACCCAAGATGTCCATTGTTATCAATATAATTTGGGTTCGGTCCAGCGAAAATCGATACTGCCCTGCTTCTGCCAACCCACGAAAAGTGGGCCGAGATGGCAGCCTGTCCCAGGCTAGGGTGCCCACGCCAGGCTCCTTCGCCATTCCGCCGCTCCCGGCAAGCCGTCAGCGTCGGACCACGCGCCCGTTACCAACCACTTTGCTCCCCCAACGAGAAGTCGGGCCGTTGGGATGGGTCTTGTTTATCCCACATCCTTCACGTTTTGACCTTTAGCCTTTACCTTAACCCTTTACTGTTGGTCCTTTAAACCGCCAATCCGCAACCGGCAAGAGGTAATCCACTAATATTCGCCCCAAAATCGGGTCCGAGATCGCTGTATGTCATTGAAAACAATGCTGATACGTATTTGGGTACCATGGTGGCCCAGGAGATCTATCTCGCTGAAATTAATTGCCTTACCCTTGTGGATTCGTTCGCGGCGGGGCTGACTGGCACGGCGTTCATCTAACCTGCATGTCGCCGATTTACGATCTTCATTCATGCCGAGATGCGCAATGGTATCGGGCTCCTTCGTGCCGACCAGAGTCTAGGGTAGCACTCGACTCGGGAAGACGCATTTCCAATACTTAATGAAAGAGCGATCATTGTCAAGGAAATTCGCTTCTCATTGTCGATTGACGACTTGCCCTAGTTCTGGCCGACGACAATACCCCGCCCACAATATCGTTGAATCGAACAGCCGTGTTGCCGTTGACGGCGAGAATGAACGCCGGCGTCCATTTTGAGATGAAGCAAGACATCACCGGAGAGTCGCTGGCGCTCGTGGTGGATTGACGAAGGATCCAGCAAACCGACACCAGCCACTTTGCGGTCGTCTTTATTCTATTGCCCATTGAATTCATCTCCGCATGCGACTTCTATTGCACAATCGTGTTTCCTCCCACCGTGACTTGACCGCTTATCGTGGCGTTGACGACCGACGATCCCTGCGACCCCTGTAGCCGCAAGCCGCTGGCATAGAAGCCTGGTGTCCCGCTGTCGCCAGTAAGCAACTGAATGATGACCCCACCCGCGTTCGCAGCGCCCACATAATCGGTGTTCAGATGGTAGGTGGTAGAGTTAACGGTCAGCGTCGATGGGACTGCCGTCCACCCGGCAACCTCGAAGGCCGGATAGTGAAAGTAACGGTTCCCACCGTTCATCCATGTCATGCCATTGTCCGCGCAGACATTACCCTGATTTGGACAATTCGATGACCAGTTTGGTTGCGAGCCTCCGCTAGTCCTGTTGCTTGTGGCGACTTCGACGTTCGTTCCATCCCAGATCGCCTGGCCCTCAGAGTACGCATGGCTACTCTGCCAGCTTGGGAGAGAAAGTGGAAAATTAACACTACCGCTGCTGCTGGCAGTGATCTGGTAGGCTCCACTGTCTTGGTCAAAACAGCTTGTTCCGTAGCCGTTCGTACAAGTTCCAGTCGTAAAATTGGGGGTTGGCGGCGCTTCATATTCTGCTGCATAGTCATCGGCCAGGCCCTGTGTTCCCTGCCGTGTTCCCGTCCACAATCCGTCATCGCCAATGCGGAGTGTATCATAATAGACGACATGGGGAGCATTGTCGCCCGGTATGACGACCCCCCTGTATGCACTCTGTATCCTATCTCTCATCCCTTCGAACCATGTTGGTCCATTAACGCTATTGCTGATATACGTACCCATTCCTTGAGCCAATAGAGACGGGACTTGCCCAATGATCCTCAGCACGTTCATATGGACCATGCCAGGCATATCTATAGTTGTATAGGGAGAGCGGCACCCGCTCGCGTCTGCAGATGCGGGGCCAGTCGAACATATCTGCAGGTTTCCGGGCGTAGGGATCAAAACTCCGACTGCCGATGGCACCAGGCTCGTAGTGCAGGGTGCCGGATTTGCGAGACCATAGTCTCGCACCGGCAAACCTCCAACATACCAATTATAGGTGCCGGTCGTCCCGCCGAAAGCGGCGGTCAACGTCAGGGTCGTTCCGCCAGCATAATTGCTCCCTGTAACACTGGAGACGGTTACCTGCTGAGCGGTTCCCGGAGTGGTCCAGATCATCAGCGTAGAGCCTCCCCATGACGCCAGCGACACGCCTGCCGCGAAATTATCTCCGCTCAGAAGAGTGACCGTTGTGCGCCCGTTGGTAAAGGTTGCAGTACCATACCAAGAGGCACGGTTCGGCGTGACCATTTGCCACGTCGTGGCACCATACATCTGCCGCACCTCATCGAATGAGGGCGGCACCAGCGGGTACTGGCCGCAGACCCCATTATCTGACTCTCCCTTATCGTTGGCGAAATTCTGCGACTTCAGGGTACTGGCCTGCATGGTAGCGTCAGCACCAGAGCCATTGACATCCTCAACGGTCAAAGGACCCTGCGAATCCCCGTTGTTATAGGTCAGGTCAAACCTGTGAAACACCTTGTCGGGCCGATAGAACGTATAGTACTCGGTCCCGAACGTATTCGGATCGAGCGTCCCGTTGAATCCAGTCGCGCCGCCAGACGGACTCCCGATTTGCCCATACTCCCGTAACTCATACGTCGCTTGGAGCCGAATACGCACATTGTTCGCCTCCAAGACCTGAACCGAGCCGCCCGAGGAGTTTTTGTACTCCCCGAACCTTTGCACCGTCACGGTGCCGCCGTGTCCGGTGCAGGTATTCGCCTGTGTGGAACCAAGCCGGTACGTGACTTGGCCTGCTGCAGACGACAAAACATTAGAACCCGCGATGTTGAATGCGCAGCTCCCGGTGTCCACCGTGACACCGGCGACCGCCAAGGAAGCATTATTCGGCGCGGTAGTGGGCGTGATCGAACTGTTTTGAAGGCACAGGGTCACAGTTTTCCCGTCGCCACCGCTCCCGGTCCCGATCACGAATGCGCCTACCCCGGCCGCACAAGTCGTACCGCTGGTGCCGGTCTGGAGGTTTTGCGGCGCGTTCGCAAGTCCGTACTGGACCTGCAACATCCCGGCATCCATCGAGGCCACGTCAACCTGATAAACGAACCCGCCTGCCCCAGTGCAGGTACCCATGCACGACAATCCCCCGGTCAGCGTGAACACCACTTGGTTTCCACTGACAGAAGACACCGGAAAACACCCGTTGATACTCAGGATTGTAAACCCACCTGCGAGCCTACCCGATGTCTTGTTGGTCCCAAATACACATGCTGGTCCCGATGACCACGTAGGAGAGCCGGAGAGCGTCAACGTAACCGAGGAGCCGGCGGCGGTCCACGAGGTGATATCAAACCCTGTTTCGTTCTTGTTGTCAAAAGCATCCGAGAGACCGTCGAATGTAACGCAATCGTTCGTGTTCCCGCAACTAGACAGCGAGCCGCCCGAGTAGTCGGAGTTGTCGCCCAAGGCCAGGCGGATGTGGCTAGGCATGTCAACCACATACCATTGTCCTTGTCCCGGCACTCCTGCCGAGAAGTAGCCGCCGCCTGTGTAGGACGAGCTTGGACACGTCTGGGAGTAGGAAACGGAGCTTCCACTCACCGTCACCGAAGAGGGGTTCGCATTCCAGGCACTAGGGCTAGCCCCAGTCAAAGCGCCGCTCACTCCAGTCACGAGATTCGGCGGTACTGACGAGAGCGTCAAAGTTGTCGTCCGCCCCGTACACGTCGCCGCCGTTACCGGGGCCGCATAGAGCAGCGAGAGAGCGCCGGAGTCCTGAGCCCGAGCCCCGGCAGAAAAGAGGGCAAAGACGAGAACTAATAATCCCTCCGCCATGGCGTGCTCAGACCTCGAACTGTCCTGGTTTTGCGTGAAATGGAGAGTCGCCATTTCTCGATAACCAGCGTTCCGCCCCTTGGCGACAAGGATTTTCGATCTATGAGAATCAGGGCCAAATAACAGCAAGAGTCTGCTCATTGCGAATCTCTCCTAAAGTTGAACCTCTCGTCAAGAATTCTCGCTCTTCAGGCCGACAAACGTATCGTTCTACGGGGCCCGGCATGCCGCCGACGCGACGCCGCTGGTCACTTCCCTGCCCATGTGCCGCTTGGCCCCTCACACACGTAAAGGGTTGACCCCGGTCCTCCGTCGGTCCGCGAATAGAGGCTTCCCACTGCGCACGCGCCGCTCGGCGCTCCGGCCCCCAAGGTCCAACTCACGTTCGTCGCGCCAGACGAAAGCTGAACTTTGCCCGCGCCTGAGCCGCTTGTACTGACCGAAGAAGCTGTGATCGCGCCGGTGAAAGTGTTACTGGTGCTGAGTTGCGGGACCTTTGTGGTGTCTACGTTCAGAGTGACGTTGCCCCCAAGGGACACCGCACCTCCGCCCGTCAAGGCCGTTCCTGCGGTTACCATCAGCGTCGGATTCGCGAGCATAGAGTTCGTGACGCCGCCAGTAGCGATGCTGACGGTCCCGCTCGAGGTAACGGGTCCACCTGTCAATCCCGCGCCGGTAGCCACTCTCGTCACTGTGCCCGAGGTCGTCCCGGGAAAAACTTGACCCGGAGCGAAAGTGATCAGACCGTTGCTCCCGATCGCAAGACCCGTCTCCGCCAGCGATTGCGTGCCGGTCGCTGCCAGCAGGTTCAGGCTCCCGGTGTCCGAGGCCCCGTTCCCTTCCGCTTGCCAACGGAACTGCTCCGTTACCGCCTGGCTCCCGTTCCACGACGACGCCAGCAGGTCCAGCCCGTTCGACGACGCCGGCACCCCGCTCGTCGCCGCCCCGGTCGCCGGCAGCAAACCTCCGCCACCCAGCGTCTGCCGCAGGGTGAACGTGTTGGGGGCCCCCAGTTGCGCATAGGTGGTGTTCAGCGTGCTGTCCAACGCGTTGGTGTCCACTCCCAGCGTCAAACTGGCGCTCGTCCCGGGTTGGAAAGTCCCGCCTCCGGTCAAGGGCGAGTTCGGCGTGACCGTCAGCGTGCTGCCCGTGATGGCGCTACTCGCCGTGTTCACCGCATTGCTGGCGAAGTTCTCCGCCGTCGCCACCCCGCCCGAGACCGCCGAGCTCACACTACTGGTCGTCGCCAGCAGGCTCGGGTCCGCACTCAGCAACGGGTTCGCTGCCGTGCCGCCCACTAGAATGCCGGACCCGGCGGTCGTCCCCACCGCAAGCACGCCCGTGTTGCTCAGGCTCAAGCTGCTCCCTAGCGCCACCGGGCCGCCGCCCGACAGGCCGGCCCCGGTGTTGACGGTCAGCGACGGTTGCTGCAGCATGGTGTTGGTGACGCCTCCCGGGGCGATGCTCAGCGCGCCGCTGCCGGTGATCGGCCCCCCGGTCAAGCCGGCGCCGCTCCCCACGCTGGTCACCGTGCCCAGCCCGGTCGCGGTGCAGGTAGGTGCCGCATTCCTGGTGAGCTTACTAACGACGCTACCCGCGGCGCAGCTTCCCGTACCCGAGTACGAGCCGGCGAGCATGGCGTCGGTGACGGCTCCCGGGGCGATGCTCAGCGTGCCGCTGCTGGTGATGGGTCCGCCCGTCAGCCCAGCGCCGCTCCCCACGCTGGTCACGCTGCCCGTGGTGGCGCAGGTGGGCGCGGCAGCCCGACTTAGAGTGGTTACGAATCTACCCGCCGCGCAGCTCCCCGTGCCCGAATAGGCGTTCGCCAGCATCGCATCCGTCACGCCGCTGGTGGCGATGCTCAGGCTGCCGGTGGTGACGATGGGTCCACCGGTCAAGCCGGCTCCGGTTCCCACACTGGTGACCGTGCCTGTGTTGCCGGCGGCGCAGGTAGGTGCAGCAGCCCGGCCCATGGTAGTAACAAACTTCCCGGACGCGCAGCTTCCGGTGCCCGAGTAGGCAGCGGCGAGCATGGCGTCCGTGACTCCGTTGTTGGCGATGCTCAGGGTACCGGCGCTGGTGACCGGTCCCCCTGTCAGTCCTGCCCCGCTCGCCACCAGCGTCACCGTCCCGGTTCCCGGAAACGTCTGCCCGGGCAAAAGGTCACCGGCATGTCAAACCTCGTCGTGCCATTTACCTCCAGCTTGGCGCTAGGGGAGTTCGTCCCGATTCCCACGTTGCCATTGAAGTAGTTCGTCCCTCCTCCTGAGTAGACCCCGAAGGCCGCCGGCACCGCTGTAGTCGGGTTGGCAACGTACAGTCCGTAGTAGTTCGAAAATGTGCCTCCCCCCGAGTTGGCGGGCGAGCTCACATATACGCCATATCCGGTGTTAATGTTTCCCGTTGAAGCATTGGTCAGGGTAGTGTAGATTCCGTAGGCGTTTGTAATGGTGCCGGCAGCCCGGTTGATCACCGAGCCGAAGGCTCCGTAAGCCCCGGCCAGCGTTCCCGTGCCAAAATGGTCCGTCTCGAACTCCATGGCGTAGAGGTTGCTGGTGAGATTCTGGGCGTTGCCGCTCGCAGTTTGAGCGTTGGAAAAGAGCCCAAACGTGAGGGTCGACGAGGTGGCCCCCGGATTGAGGGTAGTCAACACCCGCTGCCCTAGCAACGGCCCGCTGGTGGCGGTGGAGGTGAATTGCACATCCAGCAGAGCGCCCGGCGTGGCCGCGCCGCCCACCGCCACGCCAATCCCGTTGTCTCGGATCAGCGAGCTCTCGAGATTGCAGGCGGAGGTGAATTTGGCCAGCGTGCTGCCAGTCGCCGCGCCGTCGCTGGTGATGCCGCTGCACGCAGCGCCGGCCTGCGGCGCCGCAGCCGACAGTTGCTTGTCGGTGCTCGGTCGTCCGTTAGCGGAACGGGCAGAGCTGGACTGGCTTGAAGCGCCGCCCCGCTGCGATGCTGTGGCCGAAAGGAAAGCGGAAGCTGGCAACCCGCCTAGCGTGTCGGCGTCGGCCGCCTTCAAGGCATATGGGACGGCGACCAGCAGTACCCTTGCCTGTTCCGTCGCTCCCGGCAACTGCGGCTGAACTCCCAACCACAAGGCCTTGCCGGAAACAAACAAGTCGAGCGGCAAGCCCTCGGTTTCGGTCGCGCCCAGCAGTACTGTGTAGTGACCTTGTTCGCCCACTTGCACTTTCTGCCCCTCCGACCAGAGCGGGCTGCCGCCTTCCTGCAACTCATAGAGCGAGAAGGTGACCTCGACCATCGTCGGCAACGGGTTCTTTCCGCTTTCGTTTTCTTTAGACTGGGCAATCTGCGTTATCTGTGGATTGATCGCCCCGCTGAACTTAATCAGGCGTGGAACCCCATTGGCGCTCGGCCCGCTGTTGGGGTCGCTTTCCGAGCCCGACTGGGCCGGTAAACTGACTGCGCCAAAAAGACACACCACCGCAAGCCATACTGAAACTCGCTGCTTTCTCATGATTAGGACCCTCCTCAATTGAACATGGGGGCCGCGGGCCTATTGCCGTGCTGGGTCACGTACTGCGGTCACGGGTGAGGGTTTCACGCGAAGGAGGAGATGGTCTGTGATGGCCATCACAATCGCGACGAATTAGTTGCCAGAAAGCCTCCAGCACAGGGAGACGGCGCGCCGGAGGACAACCCAAAGCAGATTCTTCGCTTCGCTGCGCTCAGACTACCTCGCAGTGTGGAATAGATCAAGATCGATATCATTCTCCGGTCCTTACTCAAACAGACCTCGCTCGCCGCGTGGCGGCGGCGTCAGCTTAAGCAGTTGGTAGGCCAGATCATGGGCCTTGCGGCCGCTCTTGGTGCGGCTGATGAACCCCTGCTGGAGCAGGTAAGGTTCTACCATATCCACCAGAGTTTCCACTTCTTCGTTGAGCGTGGCCGAGATCGCCTCCACGCCGACCGGTCCGCCGTGGTAGTGGCGGATGATGGTGCTTAGGAAGTTGCGGTCGAGGTCGTCGAGGCCGTGGTCGTCCACGCCTTCAAGCGCAAGGGCTTCGCGCGCCACCTGCTGGTTGATGGCCCCGCTCGCCTTCACCTCGGCGTAGTCACGGACGCGCCGCAGCAGCCGATTGGCGATGCGCGGCGTGCCGCGGGCGCGTTGGGCGATTTCCGTAGCCCCGGCTTGGTCGATTTTGGCTTCCAGGATTTTGGCCGACCGCAAGACGATCTGGAGAAGTTCCTCCACCTGGTAAAACTCGAGATGGTAGAAGAGCCCGAAGCGGTTCCGCAGCGGGGCCGAGAGGCTGCCGGCACGAGTGGTGGCGCCGATCAGGGTGAACTTCTTGAGCTCAAGGTTGATGGTGCGGGCGAACTGTCCCTTATCGATGACGAAGTCGATCTTGAAATCTTCCATCGCCGGATAGAGAAACTCTTCGATGTTGGCGGGCAGGCGATGGATCTCGTCGATGAACAGGATGTCGCGCTCGCCGAGGTTGGTGAGGATGCCCATCAGGTCGCCGGTGCGCTCCAGCGCCGGGCCGGAGGTGGTGGTGATCTTGGCCCCCATGGCGTTGGCGATGATGTAAGCGAGTGTGGTTTTTCCCAGTCCCGGCGGGCCGTAGAACAGCGCGTGTTCCAGAGCCTCGCCGCGCTGCCGCGCCGCCTGGAGGGCGATGGAAAGCTTCTCCACCACCTTCTTCTGCCCGATGTATTCGTCGAGCGTGGGCGGGCGAAGGCTGCGGTTGAAGCCCTCTTCTTCCTTCGAGATGAGGTCGGGGGAAACGAGGCGTTCTCGCATACGGCTATCATACCGCGGTCAGCATTTTCCGTTCCGGCTATCCGAACATTCTTGATTCCTCGCGTTTGGCATGGCGCACGTAGAGAATCCGCACGATGCCGCGCTTCTCCTGCCGGTAATAGATTCGGTAGTTGTGTACGGGAAAGCTCCGAATCTCCGGCCCCAACTCAGGACGCCGGCGGCCGATGCCAGGGCAAGCGGCAAGCAGGGAGAATTTGCTGGTAAGGAGGTCGACTGCGCGCTCGGCGGCTTCAATACTCTGTCTCTGAGCAATGTAGAGCCAAATCTCATCAAGGTCGGTAACCGCACTGCGAGCAATCCGAACTTTGCTCATCGGTTCGGGCTCGTCTTGCGAAGTTCGGCCAGCCTCTTCTTCCCGCGCGCGTGAACACGCTTCGCAAGGTCGTGAACGCGTTCCGCGTCGTACTCCTCAAATTCTCCGCGATCGATTTCCGCTTCCGAGGTCGCGAGCCGCCGACGGACAGCGTCCCAGTCCTCTTCGCTCTCGATGTCCAGGAAGGAACCTAGCGCCTCGTGAACCACGGCATCGGCACTCGAGTAGGCTCCCCGTTGCACCAGCTCTTCAATGCGCTTCTCGACGTCTGGGCTGAGGGTAATGTTCACAGGTGACCTCCTTTTCCAAACAAAAGACGCTTACGACCAACTCGTCTGCCCGTGCAGGTTTACAACATCCCGATGTGGGTTTCGTTCTTTACCCTTTACCCTTTACTCTTCATCCTTTTAGCCTGATGGCGACGCATCCTGCTTCTGCTCAAAAACGCGGCGCAAGAACTCTTCGATGCTCTTGATGTTTTTGTATCGCCCAAATACGTCCGCCACCATGCGGTGCGCCTCGGCGTGCGAGTATTCGAGCTGTTCAAGCACCTGGAGGGCTTCGGTCTTCAATTCCGCCGAGCCCTCTTCCTCCACCGTAAGCGGCGCCTCGGCGGGTGCGAGCGCGAATTTGGCCATCTTGCCGCGCAGCTCGGTGACGATACGCTCGGCGATCTTGGGTCCGATGTACGGCAATTCCTTCAGGAAGGCCGCATCGCCGCGCTCGATGGCGCGCGCAATTTCGTTGATCGGCCGCACCAGGCACTTGAGCGCCTTCATAAAGCCGACGCCCGGCACGGTGGTGAAGGCCTCGAAGAACTCGCGGTCGATGGGGTCCAGGAAGCCGACCAGCTTGGGCGTCAAGTGGCCGCCGCCCAACCCGCCGTCGATGTAGTAAATAGTGTAGACGGTGAGCGGATTGCGGCGTTCCCCTTCCGCCGTATGGCGCAGCCGCGAGGCGATGCCCGACGGCACAAACACTTCGTAGGTGAGCGAGTTCACACGCACCAAAAGTGTGTTGCGCCCGATGCGGTCGTAAAGCACCTCGCCGGTAATTTCGGAAATCACAGCCGTACTCCCCAGGAATTGTGAATAGTGAATTGTGAATCGTGAATCATAAGAAGAGCAAGGAGCTTGCCGGCGCGTTCTTCACTATTCACCATTCACTATTCACTATTCACCATTCGTGCTTTTCGCGCCCGCAACGAGTTTAGAAAGCACAGCGCTGCCGCCAGCGCGTCGGCCACATCGGGCGGGTGCGGAACGCGGTCGAGCGAGAAGTACTGCTGCACCGTGCGCTGCACCTGCATCTTGCTGGCGTTGCCGTTGCCGGTGACCGACTGCTTGATGCGCTTGGCGGAAATGCTCACCACTGGAATGCCGGCCAACTGCGCCGCCAGGCAGATGACGCCGCGCGCGTGGCCCATCAGGATTGAGGTTCGGGGGTAGTCCGTGTGGCTGTAGACCTCCTCCAGGCACATCGTCTCGGGCCGAAACTCATCGATCACCAGGCGCAGCTCGTCAAAGAGCGCTCTCAGCCGCTTCGGCAGGTTAGCCGGCTGCGCCCGGCCGCAGCGGATGACCCCCGCTTCCACCACACTCGCTTTATCGGCACGAAACTCGATCACGCCGTAACCGGTCGCGGCAAGCCCGGGGTCGATTCCAATCACGCGCGTAGGGGCGTTTCGAGCGGCTGCCATTCGAGAGATTGTATACAGAAAGAGAGCGCAGAGAGAAGGGTAAAGTGTGAAGGGTAAAGCGAGCCCTCCCGCAATGGGGGGCAGGGCTGCGACCCTTTAATGGTCAGCACGCCTGAGAGTACCCTCTCTATTACCCTCTTTTAAGGGTAATACCTTCTTTCCGCCACCTCGCGCCCGGACCACGTCCCAAGCAGACGGCCTTCTTCGCCTTCTGAAGATCCCGCAGCACCCGACGTATCATGTCCCGGCTGACGCCTGGGCAAGCCTGTTCCAATTGGCTGAGGCTGAAGTCGCCGGCATACGCGTCGATGGCTGCTTCAACCAGGGCGGTCTTGGCGCCACGGGGACTCTTCACCTGCCCAGCACGTTGTTCGAGTTCGCGGTACGCGGTCTTGAGAACGAACAGAACATAGTTGACGTACGGCCAAGGGTCGTGCGTTCCCTGGTGCCAATTCTGGGAACTCTCCCCCAGCGTCTCGTAATAGCGTTCCTTGTTTTCTTCGATCACCCGTTCCAGGCTCACATAGCGCCCAATCTCGAAGCCCGAGTGGTAACATTGCAGGAGAAGCAACAGTCGTGACACACGCCCGTTGCCGTCGCGGAATGGATGAATGCAGAGGAAATCAAGATTGATGGCAGCCAAAAGGATAAGCGGGTGGACCAGCCGCGTAGTCAACTGTTCATTCCAAAGCCGCAGGGTCTCCTTCATACAAGCAGGTGTCTGCGCCGCCGAGACTGTCTCGAAGCGGATTCGAACGCGGCCGTCCGGCAGCTTCTCAATGATGTCCGAGTCCTTCTGCTTGTATCGGCCGGCGTCGCCCACTCCGCCACGGCTCAACCGGTGCAGATCGCGGATCGTGCGCTCGGATACCGGCAGTTTGGCTCCCAGCCCGTGGATTCGCTTCAGCGCATCGCGATACCCTCGGACTTCCTCTTCGTTGCGGTCTCGCAGGGGTGATCTGCCCAAGACGATCGTGGCGACACGCTTCTGGTCGATGCCAACGCCTTCAATCCGGTTGGAGGAGACCGCGCTCTCAATCAAGGCGTGCTCCCGCAGCGCCCTCAGCGTCTGGGGAGACTGTCGGGTGAAAAGCTCCTGCTTGCCTCGCGCCTCACCGAGATCGGCCAGGTACCAGGAAGTTGTCGCGGGAACGGCTTCGACTCCCGACGCGAACTGCCGGAGGGTCATCACCGGCGATTACCTCCGGTGGGCTCGTTCGGGTGACTGTGTTCGTCCAGCCAGCCCAAGTCGCCGGCCCGCAGCATGTGGTGCGCCACCTGGATTACCCATCCTTGGACTGTCCTTTTGACCTGAGCCAACTGACTATTGCTGGCTAGAATCACCAACCGACCGGCTTTCCCTTATTCTGCTCTTCCAGCCACTTTTCCAGCGGCGCGAAGTAATCGCGAATGGCGGTGGCGTCCATCTCGCGCTGCCCGGTGAGAGCTTCGAGGGCGTCGGGCCACGGTCGGCTCACTCCCATCGCCAGCATGACGTTCAACCGCTTACCCGCCTCCTTGTTGTCGTAGATCGAACACCGATTGAGCGGCAGAGTACACCCCGCGATTTGAGCGAGCGCCCGATGAAATTGAAACTGGAGGATGTCGGCCAGGAAGTAACGCATGTAGGGGACGTTGGCGGCAACGTGGTACTTGGCCCCGGGATCGAAGTCGTCCTCGCTGCGCACCGCCGGCGGCGACACTCCCTGGTACTTCAAGCGAAGCTGCCACCATGTCTCGTTGTACTTGTCGGGGGTAATTTCGCCGGAAAAGACCTTCCAGCGCCACTGGTCGATGAGAAGCCCAAAGGGAAGGAAGGCAGTTTTATCGAGGGCCTTGTGCAGAAGAAGGCCGATGTCCTTGGAGGGATCGGGCGCCCGGTCGAGCAGGCCGATCTTGACCAAGTACTCCGGCGTCACCGAGAGCGCGATGGTATCGCCGATGGCCTCATGGAAACCGTCGTTGGCGCTGTCACGGAAGAGAAAGGGCTGCGTGTTGTAGGCGCGCTGGTAGAAATTGTGACCCAGCTCGTGGTGGACGGTAATGAAGTCCTCGCCGGTGATGTCGATGCACATTTTCAGGCGCAAGTCGTCGACGCTGTCAACGTCCCAGGCGCTGGCGTGGCACACCACCTCGCGGTCACGAGGCTTGACGAAGAGCGAGCGCGTCCAGAAGGTTGCCGGCAGCGGATCGAACCCCAGCGACTTGAAGAAGCTTTCGCCGTGACGGACCATCTGCAAGGGCTCGGTGTTGCGGCTCTTGAGAATCCGGGTGACATCGTACCCAGGGTCAGCGTCGAGCGGCGCGACGAGCGAATAGATGTTGTCCCAAGCCTGCGCCCACATGTTGCCGAGCAGATCAGCGGGGATGGGGCCGCTGGCAGGGACCACGTCGGGGCCGTATTTCTCGCGCAGTTTGTTGCGGACGTAAGCGTGAAGCTGAAGGTAGAGCGGGCGCACCTGGTCCCAGAGGCGGTCCAATTCGCGGGCAAAATCGCCCGGGGGCATGTCGTACTTCGATCGCCACATGGCGCCGTTGTCGGCAAAGCCCAGTTCGCGCGCGCCCTTGTTGGCCAACTCCACGTAGCGAACAAAGTCCTTGCGCATGGGACGCGAAATGGAGTGCCAGCCCACCCAGGCGTCGCGAAGCTGGTGGGGGTCGCGACTCTCGGCCATGAGGCGCGTGAGGTCCTCCAGGTCGAGGCACTTCGACTGCCCCGGCGGGCACCACTTGCCCTTGCCGTAAGCGCTCTGCATGGACGCAACGATGCGCGTGAGTTCTTCGCTTTCTTGCGGGTCCGATGGCGTGGCGATGGTCAATGAAAGCTTCAACAGTTTGAACTTGCGCGCCAACTCCGGCGGCAGATCGAGATGCTCGAAGCGCGCCGACCGCTTTACGAGATCGACGGTGGCAGAGATCAAATGCTCGTCGGCCTTGGCCGCCAGGATCTCGGTGTCGTCGGTGATGTAGGTCGCCTGCACCCAGTCGGCGCGGCTTGCCTCGACCGACAGAGTCAGCAGCTTGGCCTCGGCAGCGTCCATGAAGGCTTGGGCCTCGTCAACGGTGGGAGGATTCACGGGCATTTCGGCGGCTGTCAGGGAAGTTGTAGACATAATTCCAACATAGCAGAAGAGCGCGAGAACTTTCATTGCCGATTGCTGATTGAAGGGTCGGAAACTCGAAATTCGAAATTCGAAACTCGCTCGGTGGCGAGACTGAGGCGCGTCTTGGCGAGTTTCGAGTTTCCAGTTTCGAGTTTCGAACATCGAAAATCGGCGAGCCCGGCGCCGTGTGACTCAACCCGTCACTGTGACGACATCGACGACGCCGACCACCGCCATGTCGATGGGCGAATGCGGCCGCCCGACGGCAGTCATGGCGCTCCAACCCTCTGTGACCACGAGCACGCGATCACCGACGCCGGCGTCCACCGCGTCCAGCGCCAGGAGCACGTCGCCGCGGTCCGTGCCGTCAAGGTTGAGCGGCTGAACCATGAGGATCTTGCGCCCTTCGTGGCTGGGAGCCTTTTGGGTGGCAACGATATCGCCGACGACGCGGCCAATCAGCATGGTAAGCACCAAAGAATTGAGCCATTGCGTCATTGAATCATTGGGCCATTGATCCATTGGGAGGTTTCTTCCAATGGTTCAATGATTCAATGGCTCAATGATTCAATCCACCATCACAATTCACAATTCACCTCGTCCACAATCGCCACGATGGTCGTCTCCGTGGGCACCTCTTCCGGATACCAGGGAAAACTGGCCTCGCGACCGCGGCAGCAGTAAACCGTTTCCCCCGCGCCGGCGCCTACGCTGTCAAGGGCCAGCATCTTGGCGCCCTCGTCCTTTCCCGCCTTGTTGATTGGCTGGATGACGAGGATCTTTTTGCCCACCAGGTGGGGGTCCTTCATGGTAGCGACAACATTGCCGACGATGCGGGCGAGGAACATAGATCGAATGCTGAATGCTGAATTATGAATGCTGAACAAGGTCAAGTGACCAGTGGTTAGTGGCTAGTGGCTAGCGAGAAGAATCTCAATTGCGTGGCTTTTCACTAGCCACTCGTCACTAACCACTAGCCACTGCTCGCTTCAGCATTCATCCTTCATCATTTCAAAGTCACCGTATCCACGATGCCCACGATGGCGGTATCCACCGGACAGTCCTTGCACGTGGCGGCCATGCGCGCGGAACTGCCGGTGACAAGGATCACGGTTTCGCGAAAGCCGGCGTCCACCGTGTCGACAGCGACAAGGTAGGTGGCTTTGGCCGTCTTCGCCGGGCTCGCGCCCCCTTCCACTTCCTCAGGAGTGAGGGGCGTGACGACCAGAAGCTTCTTGCCTTCGAGCCGAGTGTCTTTTCGGGTTGCGACCACCGTGCCGACCACTTTGGCAAGTTGCATAGGAAAACCAGTGACAAGTGCTAAGTGACGAGTGACAAGTGACAGGTGATGAGCATGAGTCCTAGTAGACCCGGCGAGCGCCGAGCCATCTTTCGCTCGTCACTTGTCACTCGCCACTGGTCACTGCTACTCAGACGCCTTGCCAATCGGCAGCACGCTTTCGAGATTGGAATGCGGGCGCGGGATCACGTGCACGGCGATCAACTCGCCCACGCGCCGCGCCGCCGCTGCCCCAGCGTCGGTCGCTGCTTTCACGGCCGCGACATCGCCGCGCACCAACGCCGTGACGTAGCCGGAACCGATTTTTTCCCAGCCCACCAACGTCACTTTGGCCGCCTTCACCATCGCATCGGACGCCTCGATCATGGCCACCAGGCCCCGCGTCTCGATCATACCCAGCGCTTCACCCATGAGACCCTCCGGGAAGAAAGTCTGCAGTCGACAGTCGACAGTTGACAGTCAAAACGACTGCCGGCCGGCGCCCTTTTCACTGTTGACTGCGAACTGCTGACTGTCAACTGCTTTTGAACTGCTCTGTCAACGCCTCGCGCACCATCGCCGCCAGGTCTTCCTTGGAAACTGCGAATCTTTCTTCACCGTCGGCCCCACAACCGGCCTCGCTACCGGCCTCGCCGCCAGCAACGTGTGTGCCGTCGGCAATCGGGCAGACGGCCGAGCGCTCGATGGCCGGCGTGCCAGGTCCAAAGTAACTCTGCCGGGCCGCTAGCAGTTTATCCACCTCGGTCCGAGAGAGCAAGACCTGTCGGCCGAGAATCTCGGTGACCAGGGAGATTTTGGCGAAGTGCTCCACCGTTTCCATTTTGAAATAGGCGCGCGCCAGGTCCGGCGCATAGGTCACTACGCCGTGATTGGCCATCAGAATCGCGTCGTACGAGCCTACCAGGGGCATCAAGGCTTCCGTGAGCTCCGGTGTACCCGGGGTTCCGTAGCGCGCCAACGGAATGCATCCGAACGAAAGCACCACCTCCGAGATCAGGGCCTTGTTGAGCGAGAGGCCGGCGGCCGCAAAGCCGGTAGCGGTGGGCGGATGGGCGTGGACCACCGCATGCACGTCCGGCCGCCGCTTGTAAATGAGCAAGTGCATGGCGATCTCACTGGTTACCTTGCGCTGCCCGGCGATCTTGTGGCCCTCGTAATCCACCACCACCAGATCGTCGGGTTGCATCATGCCCTTGCCGATCGTAGTGGGAGTGGAGAGGATGCGGCGATTGTCGAGGCGCACCGAGATGTTACCGTCGTAGCCAGCGACGTAGCCCTGCCGGTGCACCCACCGACCCACTTCGACGATCTCCCTGCGCAGTTCGTCTTCGGTCTTGATCATCGATGGCACGCCTCACGAAGAAGCCTCTTCTCACGGCCACTCACCCGCGCTCCCTCCCAGCTTGCGAGCGCAAAGTAATGACATACCTCGGTCGCACTGGCACATCTTCATCGTCGCGTATGAGGCCACGGGCTATGCGCAAGGCGTTCGGAGAACAGGACCCGCTGCGGCCTAGCAACATGTGGTAAACGAGAAACCATGAGAATGGTATGACTGCTTCGCGATGATAGCCGGTCCACAGTCGCTCGTAGACGTGTCGGGCTAGTACTTTCTCGTGATTTCCGCTACTCTGCAAGATATTGTCACGGTTTACGAAATACATCTGGACCAACCAGTCCAGAGGACTGGCGAGCATTGCGGGAAAGTGACGAGTGGGATCAGATGACACCTCCAGCAGGAGTTGTGCCTCGGCTAAGGCATGAAACTGCATTTCCATGCGGTTCCAGCCGTCAAGCCAACCGCCTCCTGGCGTAGTGTAATAAGCCAAGTCCTCTCTGGATTGCGGGTCGTACGCTTCTAATCGAGGGCAATAAAACAGGTAGTAACAAAAGGTACCATCCCAATCGCAGCCGAGTTGGCCGTCTTTCATGAGCGGACCCCTGATTAGGTCTGAGAGCTGCTTCAGCTGTTGTTGGTCGAACGCCCCGAAAGCATCGTGGAGGCTGAAGTCGGCACGGTTACCAGATCGGTGCAACCTCTTTGCCTGAAAAAGCACGGCGCGTTCAAACGAGTTTGAAGGTCGCACGTAATCTCGGTGCGAGATGATCACGCCGAAGTCCGCAAAAGTCACGCGGCCTTCCACTTGTTGCGAATACCTCTTCGCCTCAATCTCCAAAGACACGTCCAAGAGACGGCCACCATTCGTCAGATCCCTTCTTAGACTCTGGAGAGGGTAGGGTAGATTGTGCTGAGCAGCGATTCTATCGCTTAACATCTCGCAGAGCAAATCAGTGAGGTGGTCTTCGTGAGGGTTGAAACCACCTGTGAAGCGACTTGTCACCACCTCGTCCACGCCGTCAAGATAGCGGATTAGCAGCCTCGCGTCGCGTGGCGAGAGTCGAACGCAGTGCGTCATGGGGCATACCCCTCAAGCGACAGTATGCGGCTCACTGGAAGCCGGGTTCGGAATCACTACATTGAAGGCGCGTACGTTTACCGCGCAGCGTAATCCCGCCGTGATCCGTTGGTTTGGTCTCCTACGCGTAAATTCCCCGCTGCTTCAGCGTGAACATCACGCGATTGATGGCCAGCATGTAGGCAGCGATACGGTTATTCACGCCATGCTTTTCACCGTACTGCACCACGTCGTGGAATGCGCTCACCATGATGTGCTTCAGGCGCTCGTTCACGTCGGCCTCCGGCCAGAAGTAGCCCTGCCGGTCCTGCACCCACTCGAAGTAGGAGACGGTGACGCCGCCCGCGTTCGCCAGGATGTCCGGAATGACGAACACGCCCCGGTCGAACAGAATGCCGTCAGCCGGCGGGGTAGTGGGGCTGTTCGCACCTTCGGCGAGCACCTTGGCGCGGATGCGGGAGGCGTTGCCGCTGTTGATGACACTTTCCGTGGCCGCCGGGACCAGGATTTCGCAGGGCTGCTCCAGGATTTCCTGGTTGCCGATGGCATCGCCGCCTGGGAACCCGGCCACGCTCCGGTGTTCCTCGGCGTACTCGAGCAGCGCTGGAATATCGAGCCCGTGCGTATTAAAGACGCCTCCCTGGATATCGGAGACGCCGATCACCTTGTAGCCGGATTCGTGCATGAGCCGTGCCGCTTGCGAACCCACGTTGCCGAACCCCTGCACGATCACGCGCGTGTCGGGGCGCTTCCATCCGAAGCGGGCGAGCGCCTCATCACACACGATCATGACGCCGCGGCCGGTGGCCTCCCGGCGTCCCTGCGAGCCGCCGAGGTCGATCGGTTTTCCCGTGACGCAGGCGGTGACGGTATGCCGCATGTGCATGGAATAGGTGTCCATCATCCACGCCATGGTCTGCTCGTTGGTATTCATGTCGGGCGCCGGGACGTCTCGCTCGGGACCGATGTAATCGAGGATTTCCGCCGTATAGCGCCGCGTGATCCGCTCCAGTTCGTTTTGGGAGAGCTTGGAAGGATCGCAATTCACGCCGCCTTTGGCGCCCCCGAAGGGGATGTTCACCACCGCGCATTTCCACGTCATTTCGGCGGCCAGACCGCGAATCTCGTCCAACGTCACATCGGGCGAGAAGCGAACCCCGCCCTTGCACGGTCCGCGCGCGATGCTGTGCTGCACGCGGTATCCTACAAAGACCTCCAATTTGCCGCTATCCAGCCCAATCGGAATGTGAACGATGATTTCCCGGTTCGGGGCCCGCAGATACTTCAGAAATCCCTCATCCAAGCCCAGCTTCGCGGCCGCCACGTCGAAACGCGCGGCCATCGACTCGTAGACGCTCAGTTCCTTTTCCGTCCCCGCTACACTCATAATGCCCCCAAAGTTTCGAACCCCAACTTACCCCAGCTTACAAAGATGTGCCGAGTATAGCAGACCGAAAATCGAAAGGCGAAACGCGAAATTAGAAACTCGAAACTCGAAATTCGAGACTCGCCCCCTTGGCGAGTTCGAGGCCGTCATCCGATAGCCTAGCTACATGCGATGTGTCGCGGTTTGAATCGTTGCAACTTGCCGGCGGCGGCCAGCGGTGGGCGGTCGATCGAATTCGATCCAGTGCGGGGGCTCCTTTCAATCGTCAATCGACAATCGACAATCGACAATTCCTCACCCACTGCCGACGAGGTTTGCGAATCTTGGCCTCTTTCGACTCTCAAGTTTCGACTCTCGAGTCTCGATCCCATCCCAACAGCCCGAATCGGCAATATAGAGCATCGCACTATCGGTAGCAACTTGCCGAAAAACGGACCCAAAGGGGCCGTAACCGCCTGATTTAACGCCGCTTGTTCTCGGTGGCTTTGTTTTCCTCGATTTCAGCATAATCCATTGATACGACTTGCCTTATTGAGTTGGCTTTGCTCGGCTTTGTTCGTCACCCTGCCAATCACTCCGAAATCGGCAATATAGAGCATCGTGCCAGCGGTAGCAACTTT
>DATFYM010000167.1:0-13585 GCA_035315065.1 Terriglobia bacterium | reverse complement strand
CAGTCCTGGGACGAGCTCCGACAGCGCATTCTGCTAGGCGTCGCCGAAATCAACGCCCAGCCGGTAGTTCACCGCTGGAAAAAGTTTGACGCATTAACCACCAGTAATACGGTTACAGTTTAATGAAACGATATACTAGTATACTATAACGCTTAGTTTTTGACACCCCCTCACCCCCGGCCCCTCTCCCCCAAAGGGGCGAGGGGAGAGAAGGATTCACACAAATACTTTGCATTCACTCTGGACCCGGACACGCTCCAGGAGGCTCGACCCACGGAGAGAAGGATTCACGCAAATACTTTGCATTCACTCCCCCCTCGCCCCTTTGGGGGAGAGGGGCCGGGGGTGAGAGGGTGTCAAGAATCGGACGTTACAGTTCCCACAAAGCGAGAAGGGGGAGGCGCGACACTCCCACTCGAAAACGGAATGAAGAGCTTGCCGAGGCATGATAATCTGAAGACATGAGAGTGACAGCGGTTTTTGAACCAGCCCAGGAGGGTGGATATACCTGTTTCGTGGAGGAGGTCCCCGCCGCCATTTCACAGGGCGAGACCCTCGAAGAAGCGAAGGCGAACCTCCTGGACGCGCTCAAACTGGTGCTCGAGTGCCAGCGGGAGCTAGCGGAAAAGAATCTCGCGCCTGGCGCGGTCCGCGAGACGATCGAGCTCGTCGGAGCATTTCCGAATCGGGCCGGGCCGCAAGCCGAGCCAGCTTGCGCTTTGGGGGCGAGCGTTCCCTTTTCTGGTACAATGGCTATCGGGAGCAAAGGAAGGGGTTACTTGTGATTCGGCCGATTTCGGTTAGCGCGCTGCCGGACTATCAGATTAAGATCGCCTTCTCAGATGGCAAGGAGGGCACCGTGGACCTGTCTGACCTGGTGGGACATGGCGTCTTCGAGGCGTGGAAGGATGAGAGCTTTTTCGCCGCAGTCCACCTCGGCCCCGGCAGACAAATTCGCTGGAGCGAGGAGATCGAGCTGTGTCCCGATGCGATTTACCTCAGGTTGACGGGAGAGGCTCCCGAACAGCTTTTCCCACAGCTCGCCCACGAGCACAGCCATGCCGGAAATTAGCCGCTTCTATGGCATCGTCATTCGGATGTACTTTGCCGACCATCTGGCCTCATGGGAATTGTTGCCGCGCGTAATCGGCCAGATCGCGCCAAGCGGCGCTGGCTACGTTAAGGCGCAGTTGCTGGACGGCGCCTGCCGGAGTGATCTCCGCCGCCTTGAGGTTGTTGAGAACGCCCTGGTAGCTGGTCCGGAGGTTGAGCACCGTCCCTAGAATGGTGGAGACTGCTTGGTCCGTCTTGCGCGAGTCGACACCGAAATTCTGTCCCGCGTTCACGACGCTCTGGAACTGGTCTCGGACCGTCTTCTTGATGTTCTCATAACCTGCTCGGCCAGAATTGGCGTCGCACGGCCAGTCGCCGACGGGACCGATTTTCCCCGGGACGCCAGTTTTGTAGAATGTCGTGTCGTCTCGTGCGATCATTTGCTCCATGCCGTTGCGCCCGGAGCTGACTTGCTGTATCGCCCCGTTGAGCTGCTGGTTGAAGGTGGACAGGCTGGACTGGGCACTGCGCAATTGGTCCGAGCCTTTCTGGAGGCTGTCATTGAGCTGGGTGATCGTTCGCAGGATGTCGTTCTTTGCCAAATCAATCTTCCTCTGAGCGGGTATGATCAAGCCGCCCGATTGAGTGGTCGTCGCATTCTTGATGGCGTCCTGGTCATTCTGAATCCGAGCCGAGGCCTCATCAAATTGCTGGCTGAACTGCGGCAGGGTCGTCACCAACCAGGTCTTCAGCGGGGAGAACCGCTGGTCGAACTGGGAATCGACGGCGAGGACGGCTTGGTAGCGTCGCTCCAGGTCATTGCGCAGCCAGGTATAATTAGGGAACTCCCACCACCAATTCCACGTCTTGGTATCCATCCCGAAGGCCCACCATTGGGGATCGTAACCGCACGAGCCTGAAATCTTGAAGGGCCCGAAATTGGTGGCCCGAATCACCGTCAGCACCTTTTCCACGGAAGCCCGCAAGCCCTTCAGATTGCCGATTGCGTCCTTGACGGGCGCAAAATCTACTTGTGGACCTGGCTGTGGTGAAGCTCGCGGTGGTCCCACGGACGACGCCCCCTGCGGCTCCTCGGCAGGCGCAAAGTCTACTTGTGGAACTGGCAAGGGGCCAGGGCCAAGCCCCACAGCTCCAAAGCCAGGAGGCCGGGAGAGTACGATTGTCGTGACGGTCCAAACGCTCGCTTGGTGGTTGAGGAGTGAATGCTTGCCGCCCGGGAAGCCGCCGAATTCGTTCCCCACGCCCCAGTCGTACCGCGACGGATACCTCTCCTGACCGCTGTTGCCAACCATCAAGCGCTTGCTGTCCCGGGCGGTCTTGATCGGCGCATGAAAGGGGTCCTGTGCCGACGCCGGCCGCGGCTCGAATACCGCCATTGAAATAAGAGCCACGACGCTACACTTCGCCAAGACCCGACGTATTGATGGACTAATCATCGGAGTTCACCTCCTCTGACCTGCAACTCTAACGCTGCTCGGAACTACCGGGGCCGACGCGTCCAGGTGGCGTGCCCGTCAAAGGCTGACCATCGAGCCCTGCACGAACTCGTGGGCCGCACCTTCGACGCCGTTCCACTTGCTGAGCGCGGTGGGGAAGTCCGCAGCGCCGGCGAGCCAGTCGTAGTTGCTCAACTGCTCGTCGCTCGCGAGGGTGCAGACGCTGGTGAGTCTTTCCGCCGCATCCGCGAATACCTTTTCCGTCTTCCTCAGCCTGTCGTCCGTGTTCATCAAGGCGGGGACCACTCGGTTGGCAGTAATCGAGAAATCCCTGAGGTCCTCGGCGAATACCGTCTTCCTTCGCAGTTCAGCACTGTCGGTCTCGATCTTCTTCGAGAAGGTCTCGGACTCCTTCTTGGCCTTGTCCTTGCCGAACCAGCCCTTCGCCGCCTCATCGGCCTCGTCGGCCTGCTTCTGCAGGCGCTTGATCTCGCCCTGTAGGGCACCGATCGTTTCGTTGGCCTGGTTGACGAGTTTCGTCTGGTTGAAGGTCTGAATCACGGCAGTGAGCCGGGGCACCAGAGGCACAAGCCTTTCCCTGAGGCGCTGGATCTTGCTCCGCATGCCGGTCGCCGTTGAGACCAAACCCCCGTCCCCGACCAGGATGCGCCTCACGCTGCGGGCACGCTCCTGAGGTGGGACCGCCGTGCTCTGTAGATCTCTCACTCTCGGCAACGTGCCGCTGAAGGTGCTTGCCCCGTTCGCGATCTGGCTAGCTAGCCACACGAGGTGGGCGTAGATCTCGCCGGGCGGCTCGGCGGCGAACAAGTAATTGGGGTCTTCGCCGATCCGCTGCTTCAGGGTGGCCGGGCCCCCCAAGCTTCCGGCGATTTCGTTCACCTGCCGCAAGGCACCCACAAAATCCTGGACGCCGCGGTCGTCGAGAAAAGTTCCGTAACGAAGTGTGAAAGCCTCCGTATCGGCAGGTAGCCGGGAAACGCGGGCAAAAAACGGCTGCATTTCCGCCCAATCCTGCCGGAAGTCAAAAAGACCAAGTAGAGAACTATCGAGTTTTTCGGCTCCGCTTTCCTGATTCATGACGTCCTTCTTTTCTCTGTGTCTCCGGGCCTCTGTGTTTAATTTCTTCACATGTTCTCAGCTCTGGCTTCGGTAGGCCACCACGAGCTCCATCCGGAGTAATGTTGCATCCGAAGGATCGCCACCGTCGGGGTCGAAAGTCATGGTCCACTGAGTAAAAGGCGTCGGCGTCGCGTACACTTCCGTATTGATCGACCACGAGTTGTAAACCTTTTGGTCTTGAACCTCGTAAGCATAATTCCCCACCAGACCCTTGCTCACAAAACTGTAGGCCTTCCGCGGGCCATAGCCGTTCTCGTAGGCTCCTGACGTTGACACTTCTACAATCACGTTGCCTTTATCGTTGGGCTTCACCCCATCCAGAAAGAACCTGGCATCCTTGATCCAAATCGGCACGTTGCCCTTCTTCGGCAGCCTGCCTTCCAACTGGCTGATGCCAAGCGGAATGGTCCAGGTGAGTACGGCCGTCTGGTTGCCGTCCTGGGGCGTCAGGAGAGCCGTCGCCACGTCCGCCATTCTCACATCGCCTTTCCGGACAACTTTGAACTGGAGTTTAACCGGAACATTGTCATCGGGCAATCGGACCTTCTGTCCATCGGGAGTGTCACCGAGCAACCTCGCCACCCATGCTGAAGCCCCGGCGAAGACGTCTCTGAGCTGAGCGGCGTCCATGTCCAGATTAATTGCCGGAGGCTCTTGGAAATAGAGAAAGAAGTAAGAGTTGCGGTAGTAAGTCCAAGCTGCGAATGCCGACCGTTTGATGGCGTCCATACGAGTCTGGATGATGCCCTTCAGAACCGCCAGCTTCTCCTCGTCCGATTTCGCCTTCTTCTCCAGGTCTTTCCAGCGCTCTTGGATATTCTGAGCCGCCCGGATTTGGGCCTTGACCACGGTCCCCTGAGCCAACTGCGAAGCATAGGCCACAAACTTCGCGTCGATAGCTTTGCCATACTGGGCCAAGATCTTCAAGCTCGCCAAATAATTGTTTGCTTCCGCTTGGGCCTCTTCAGCCTCGGTGTCGGAGCCGATCATCTCTTTAATCGAGGTGAGCCTGGCCTCGGCCAAAACCATGTAGTTATCCCAGGCCAGGCTCGGATCAATGCTGACCGAGGCAAGCGATTGGGGCAACTCGGTTGCGGTCGAGTTGGTCTGTGCCTGGGCCCACAGCGTCGTGGCCGCCACGAAGGCGGTCATGAGTTGCTCCTGCATTTCCATGAGTGTCTTGGCCTGATCGAGCAGCGTTCTGTCGGGCGATTCTGCGGAGGCCGCATCAACCGCTTCCTTCGCGCTCTTACCCGCTTCGACCAACGCCTCAAGGGCCTCGCCGGGTTTCTTTTCCGCTCCGCTAACCGCCATGCCCGCCTTTAGTACATTCCCGACCGTCTTGAAACAAGCCTCGAGGAACTGCTGGATCTTGACTTCGGCGATTTTGGCCTTCATCAGCGCGAAGCAGGTGTCAGCGTCAATCTGTTGGCTTTGGAATTGCAACCTCAAGCCCAGGATGTCTTTGCTCAGGTGGGCCACGTTTTGCTTGATATTGTCGAGTTGGGTCTGAAGGGGGACAACTTCTTCCTGCGCGACCCCCTGAAGCGTGCCGGCCACTCTCTGGACGGCCTCCTGGATGCCGGTCTTGACGTCGAGCGTATTGAAGTTGCCCTCGTACGTACCCAAAGCGGTCAACAAGTTGTCGACTTCGTCCCTGTAGAACTTGGAAGACAGGACCGGCACATAGTAGGCGCCGGGGGCCACGTTCAGTGTCACCAACAGAGCTGCGGCTTGGCTGTACAGCTCAGCGTAATCGCTGGGGATGGTCGCACCGCCTGCGCCCAGGACGCGCACGCAGGCTACCACCCAACTGAACATAGAGCGGGCGACTTCACGGTCGTGGGCATCGTCCGAGTTCATGAGCCAGGATCCAGCCGTGAAGCTCGCCTTGAGACTGTTCAGGGCCCAGGAGCGGCCGATGAGATCCCGCAGGTCCGCGGCGGCAGCCGTACCCTCGTGGGCGCTCGTGCCATCGGGATTGACGGTGTAATAGACAGCCTGCAAGGGACTTTCTCCAACCGGTACGATAAAGGGCAAAGCGCCAACCTGGGCCTCCGAGGTGGTGAGTTGGAGGGCTCCGCCCACTGACTCTTTAACCAGAAGCTCTACGATGGCCGTCTCACCCTGCGGGGGCACTCTGACCGGCATCGCGCCGCCTCGCAGCATGGACACGTCGACGCTGCGCGCCACCACGACGGTGCCGCGGGCGTCAAAGGAGGGAGCATCCACCACCAGGGTGTCGGCGAAAATGGTGAGGCTGGTTCCCCCTCCGGACGGAAAGCTCTTGATGATCTCAGAAAGCTTGATTTGTAGCCCCGAGAAGATTGTTACTTCAACCTTACCCTCGGGGTCCGGGAGGGCCTGGAGGGTGTGGAAACCGTTGGTTTTATCGTTGAGAGTGTTCCAATCGACGCTCATCACGTACCCCCTGACATAAGTCTACGCACCCCTACCCTGACATGCCCTCCTGAGCCTGTTAAGCGTCGCAACGGCGAGGGAATCAGGCCGCTGCGGGCTCCGGAATCCTATCGCCCCATCTGCCGAAATCATAGCTTACCAGCGACGTCTGCGTGAACTCCTGCGTTGTCACCTGGATGTTTTTCCACTTGTTGGTGGCATCGGTGATCTTGAACGCCTGGGTCACCCACGGCAAGTCGCTCAGTTGCTCTACCGTATAGGTTGTGCAGATGTAGGCCAATTTCCCGCCAATATCGAGCCAGATGCTCTCGATGGTCTCGAGGTTCTTCTTGAAATCCTTCATAGCGGGAGCGACGAGGCCAATCTGACCGTTAAAGCCTGTCAGGTCAGACACCAATCGCACCTTTTTCTTCTTTTCTTCCTCCTTTTGGGCGATTTCGGCCTGGAGGTCGTTGTAAACGTCTCGCTGCGACTTGGCTGCCGAGCCTAGGGCGGCGGCGCAGGCGACTCCTCCGGCCATCAGAACTCCTCCGGCGATTGCGGTGGCACCAAATGTGACGGGTGCTAAGGCAAACATAACCGCGCCAATGAGAAAAAGTCCCACGGACGTTACGGAAGCGGCAATCGTGTAGTCACGCCACGCCTTCCATGCCGCCTCGGATGCGGGCTTCAACCGGTTTTCGATATCATTCGTTAAATCCCCGACCAGTTTATTCGCGGCCGCAAGGATATCCGAACTCTGACCCGCGTATCTCTGGACGTGTTCGTTCGCAGCGCTGAACTTGCCGTCGAAGGCCATGAGCTTCCGGAGCAGTTCGCTGGTCTTTTTCTTCATGTCGTCTGCGGTTGACACAAGACCGCCCTGCCCGATCAGAACGTCCTTGAGATTCTGAGCTCGTTCCGCTGGGGTGCCAGCCGATGGGCCGATTAAGTCCTTGAGACTGGCAAAGGTGAATGTGAAAGTGCTTGCCGCGTTCTGAATCTGGGAGGCGAGCCAGACGATGTGGGCATAGATTTCGTTGGGCGGGTCTTTGGTGAAAATGTAATCGGGGTTCTCGCCGAGCCGCTTTTTCAGAGTGCTCGGGTTTCCGAAATCGGATGAAAGGTCCCTCACATCTTTCATGGCAGTTAGAGCATTCGTCACCAACTCCTTCTGCGCGAAGCTGCCGTACTTCTGCTCAAAGTCGCCTTGGTTGATTGGGAGCTGGAGGCAGGTTTCGATGTAGTTCTGAAGGTTAAGCCAACTGTCGGTGAACAGGATGAAACGGTTGGGCTGGACCTTCGATTGGGTGCTGAGAGTCAGGTCGTTTGACGGCATGACGCTGATTTCTGCCATAAGCTGATCTCCTCCTCTTTGTCTTAGCTCGTTGCCGTTCTTAATCATGCGTAGTTGCGTCTGCTTCGCTGCCAGACGCGCCAGAATAGAGAGGGCCCCGTAGTCGTTCTGCAAAAGCGACGGAGCCATCGAGCTGTTTAAATCGAATTGAGGCGCTAACGAGCAGAGAGTACAGACAGATTTGCGGAGATGTCAAGAACTTTTTTTGAAGATTGTTACAAATATGTTCGATGCAGGGGGCGACCCTCAACAAGCGCGGGATTTGCAGGGATGTTGGATTAGATAGGCCTCCCATTCGCTGCGCTCAGGGCAAGCTCTAAGCAAGCCGAAGGGGGCGGCATCCGTCAGGTTGGAGAGAGGCAGGACAAAATGCCGGGCTAAAGCCCGGCGCTACAGCCCGGCGGTACAGCCCGGCGCTGCAGTTTCAGAACCAAGCTAATAAGTGGCGCGACCGCCGGAGATGTCGTAACACTGTCCGGTGGTGAAAGAGGCTTCGCGAGAAGCAAGGTAATGGACCAGCGCCGCAACTTCCTCAATCTTTCCCGTGCGTCCCAGGGGAATGCGGCTGACCATGTAATCGATGGTGGCTTGAGGAATCGTCTCCAGGATTTTGGTGCGGACCACCGCGGGCGCGATGCTGTTCACGGTAATGTCGCCCTTCCCTGCCACTTCCTTGGCCAGGGCCTTGGTGAGCGCAATCACCCCCGCCTTGGTGCTGGAATAGGGAATCAGGGTGGGGTTGCCCTCTTTGCCGGCAATCGAGGCCACGCTGACGATCCGCCCGTACCGGCGCTCGAGCATCTGCCGGATCACCGCCCGGCACACCAGAAAAACTCCTTTCAGGTTCACCGCATAAACCCGGTCGAGATCCGCTTCATCCAGTTCCCACAAGGGGGCCGTCTTTCCAGCGATGCCGGCGTTGTTCACTACGATGTCGATGCCGCCGAGCCGCTGCCGGACTTCTCCGATGGCGCTCTCAACTTCCGTCGCGGAGGAGACGTCGCATCGCAGTCCAACACCATCCAGCGACCGAGCGACGGTTTGCGCGTTCTCCTCGCTAAGGTCCAGGATCGCCACCCGGGCGCCCGCGGAATGAAGCCGGCGGGCAATACCCTCGCCGATTTCCTGGCCCCCGCCCGTCACCACCGCCACCTGGCCTTCCAAATTGAAAAACTCATTCGCTTTCATAGGCAGTCTGGAAGCAAGCATGACCACCGGGCAACCGGAGGATAAACTTGCTTCGCAACGTGGGCGAAGTGCCGCACCCATGATTGTCGAAGTCGCACTTGTTTCCACCTGAATTCGGAGCGAGAATCATTTCGGCGGGTGGTCAGCGTGCCAAGGTGAACAATTCGAGTCCCCACAAAACGATAGGCTGTTTGTTCTTGGGCTTTGCTCTCTTTACTTCGACGTCTGATCGGCATAGGAAAATGATACACATCAACGCAGACTCCAATGGACGCGAGGTGTCGGCGGCAGTCGGTGAGACCCTGGAGATCTCCCTCGCTGAGAACCGGACAACAGGGTTCCGTTGGGAACTCAAGTCCAAGGCTGAAACCGCGTGTATCCTCGTGAAGGACGCTGCCGAACCCGCGAAGGGTCCCCCTGGAAAAGGGGGAACCCATCGCTGGCAATTCCAAGCTGTCCGGCCAGGGACCGGGGAAATCGAATTGGAGTACCGGCGCCCCTGGGAACGCGATGCGCCGCCCCAGCGAACATTCCAGATCACCGTTCGAGTCGAGCAGGCTAACTCTACGCCACCGTCCGAATAGTCCAGAAGTCGCTTGCCAAGCCGGTGTTGGTCAAATAGGCGTAAGGCATCATGAAGTAACCCTGGATTCCCCAGCCAGCTCCCCAGGAGTTCCTCACAATGAATTGCTGCTTGGAATCATCGTAGCCGACCGCCATCACCGCGTGGCCACCGACAACGGCTTCGCCTGGCGAAGGCATGGGCACGATTCCGGTCTGGGCCACCTGCTGGCTCTCGAAGCTCGCGTACACGGTGAACCCGAAAACAAACGGGTAGCCGCTCGCCAAGCATCCCTTCAAGGTGGCGAGCACAGGAGTCAATCGTTGGTAGAGCTTGACCGTGTGATTCTTTGCTTCGGTATAGCACTTTGGTGAAGGCTTCTTCGCGTACGGACACTGAGGACAGGGATTGGGGTCCGTATTCTGATCGCTGTAGGGCCAGTCGGTCTCTGGGCAGACTCCCTGTTTGGCCACACTCTTGATGCCGTCCCTGATCTGAGCTCCGTTGTCGACTTGGGGGTCATGCTCGATGACCCGCTCGTTGTAATAGATGAACAGCCGAGAAGGGGCGAACTCCGAAAGGCTTTGTTTCTTCTGTTCGAACTCGATCGCACCCGCGATCGCATTGGCGGTACAGCTTCCTAACTGACCTTGGTCATACACGGGCGGACAGTTCGCCCGGAGGTCCATGCTGGATGGCAAAGCCAGGGCTACTGCTGGAGGGGCGGCGTAGACCAAATCCCGATAGTCAGGCAAATCCGGATGCCAGCCGTACCCTCCGATCCTGCGGACGCCCGCCTGAAGCGGCTTGAGTAGTGGGGGCATATTAACCTCCTAGAGAAACTTGAATTGATCGACACCACGACAATACTCTTCCAGGGACATTTGTCAAGCAGTTTATTGGCGGGGAGAGAATCCGTGCGTATCACGCAGGTAACATCCAATCGCCAGGCGGCGCTGCCGCCCCCAGAAGTTCCTTCACCGCCTCTCACGATTGGGTTGCAGCGCGGGCACCACTGCGATATAACGTTGCGTACGGAAATTCGGAGTTAAAAGGGAGCACTCTCATGCGCACACATCGATCGTGGTTGATTGGCTTTCTCCTCGCCATCTTTTCGCTGGCGGTGGGGGCACTGGTGGTTTGGCCGGAACGCGGACTCCTGGCGAAGCAGAACGCTTCCAGCGGTGGGGACACCGCCGCTACAGCGAATGATATCGACCTTGGCGGCATGGACACCTCTTGCAAGCCTTGCGACGACTTCTATCACTTCGTCAACGGCGGCTGGTTGAAGAAGAACCCCGTGCCGGCGGCTTACCCGAGCTGGGGACGATTCACTGAGCTGCGGGATAGGAACCTCGAGAACCTGCACCAGATCCTCGAAGCCGCCGCCAAGTCAAGCGCGCCCGAGGGATCGCCCCAGGAGTCGATTAGGCAGAAGATCGGCGACTTCTACGCGAGCTGCATGGACGAATCGAAGATCGATGCCGAAGGCATCAAGCCGCTCCAGTCGGAGTTCGATGGCATCGACCAGATCCACGACCTCGCCAGTCTCCAGGCGGAGATCGCGCACCTGCAAAGCTACCGCGTGGGCGCGGTCTTCTTCTTTCGCTCCACCCAGGATGAGAAGAACAGCTCGGAGGTGATCGGTGGCGCGGGGCAAGGCGGCCTGGGCATGCCGGACCGCGACTACTATACGAAAACGGATGACAAGTCGAAGCAGCTCCGCGACCAGTACGTGGAACACGTCACCAAAATGTTCCAGTTGCTGGGCGATGATGCTGCCAAAGCCACAGATGAAGCCAAGACCGTCATGGGCATCGAAACCAAGCTGGCAGGGGCCTCCATGACGCGCGTCGAGCGCCGCGATCCCGAGAAGAACTACCACAAGATGGACCTCGACCAATTAGCCAAGCTCACGCCCAACTTCTCCTGGCCGGCCTATTTCCACGACATGGGTTATCCGAACATCACCGTCGTCGACGTGGGGCAGCCCAAGTTCTTTGAGGAAGTGAACAGCGACCTCACGGCCGTGCCCCTCGCCGACTGGAAGACGTATCTACGCTGGCATCTCATCGCCGCCACGGCGCCGGCGCTCTCCAAGCCCTTTGTCGACGAGGCCTTCAACTTCAACCAGCACATCCTGCAAGGCACCCAGGAGAACCTGCCCCGTTGGAAGCGTTGCGTGACGGCCACCGACCGGCAACTGGGCTTTGCCCTCGGCCAACTCTACGTGAAGCAGTATTTCCCGCCTGCGGCCAAGGCTCGCGCCGACGAGATGGTCCACAACCTCATCGCCGCGCTCCACGACGATATCGAGACGCTCACTTGGATGAGCCCGGAAACCAAGAAAGCGGCACAGGCCAAGCTGGGCGCCTTCATGCTCAAGATCGGCTATCCCGACAAGTGGCGCGACTATTCCGCCTACCGCGTGGATCGCGGCCCGTACGTGCTTAACAACTTCCGGGGCGACGTGTTTGAATTCAATCGCGACCTCAAGAAGATCGGCAACCCGGTGGATCGCACCGAGTGGGGCATGACGCCGCCCACCGTGAACGCCTACTACAATTCTTCGATGAACGAGATTGTTTTCCCCGCCGGAATCCTTCAGCCGCCCTTCTTCTACGCCAACGCTGACGATGCGCTCAACTACGGCGGCATCGGTGCCGTGATCGGCCACGAGATGACCCATGGCTTCGACGACGAAGGCCGCAAGTTCGACGCCCAAGGCAACTTGAGAGATTGGTGGACGCCCGAGGACGCCAAGAACTTCACCGCCCGCGCCGACTGTGTCCAAAAGCAATTCGATAACTACGAGGTTCTGCCCGGACTCCACGAGAACGGCAAGCTGGTGCTGGGCGAATCCATCGCCGATCTGGGCGGGCTCACCATCGCCTACATGGCGTTTCAGAAGAGCTTGGAAGGCAAGCCCCAGCCACCCAAGATCGACGGCTTCACGCCCGAGCAGCGGTTCTTCCTCGCCTATAGCACCATCTGGGCGGCCAACAATCGCGAGCAGTTCGAACGTTTGCAGGTGAATACCAACCCGCATCCGCTCGACCGCTTCCGGTCCATCGCCGCGCCGTCTAATATGCCCCCGTTTGCCCTGGCGTTCGATTGCCACGCCGGCGACACCATGGTGCGGCCGGAGAACGAGCGGTGCAAGATCTGGTGAAGGCGTGGATCATCGGGTGATCGGGTGAGTGGGTCATCGGGTGATCGGGCGATGGAGTGATTGGGTGATTGAAGAGGCGGCTCATTGACCTGCCATCAATCCACTGCAACAATTCCGGCTTATGAAACATCTAAAATTTTGTCTAGATTGTGCAACCTTTTCCGGAGCAATACCTTGGCTGCAGGCGACAATCTTGACTTTTTTGTATCGGTTTGTTACAGTAAGGCCTTGAGAGCGGGGCCTTCCTTCGCTCAGGACAGGCTCGCCCGCTCTTCGATTGACGAACGATGACTGACGATTGGAAACAGCTTTCAGCTATCAGCGGTCAGCTCTCAGCACAGAAGTCCGGTTCTTGCTGATAGCTGACTGCTTCTCCAATCGTCAATAACTTTGACGGAGACAAACGATGCCCACACCAGTCAGCAACGTTGAGACCCTTGCCAACCAGGAATACAAGTACGGCTTCTTCACCGACGTCGATTCCGACACGGTACCGCCCGGCCTGGACGAAGACGTGATCCGGTTGATCTCGGCCAAGAAGGGCGAGCCGGAATGGCTGCTCGAATGGCGGCTGAAGTCCTACCGCCATTGGCTCACCATGCAGGAGCCCACCTGGGCCAACGTCAAGTATCCAGCCATCGATTATCAGGCCATTCGCTACTACTCGTCGCCGAAGTCCAAGACCGACGGACCGCAGAGCCTGGAGGACGTGGACCCCGAGCTGCTGAGGACCTACGAGAAGCTGGGGGTTCCTCTCCGGGAGCGGGAACTGCTGGCCGGCGTGGCCGTCGACGCGGTGTTCGACAGCGTTTCCGTGGCTACCACCTTCCGCGCCAAGCTGGCTGACCTGGGCATTATCTTCTGCTCATTTTCCGAAGCGGTGCGCGAGCACCCCGAGCTGGTGAAGAAGTATCTCGGCTCCGTGGTGCCGTACACGGACAATTTCTTCGCCACCCTCAACTCCGCTGTCTTTACCGACGGCTCGTTCGCCTACGTGCCCAAGGGCGTGCGCTGCCCGATGGAGCTTTCCACCTACTTCCGCATCAACGCCCGCGAAACAGGTCAGTTCGAGCGCACCCTGATTGTTGCCGAGGAAGGCGCCTACGTCAGTTATCTTGAAGGCTGCACTGCGCCCATGCGGGACGAGAACCAGCTCCACGCCGCCGTGGTCGAGCTTGTCGCTTTGGATAATGCCCAAATCAAGTATTCCACAGTTCAGAACTGGTACCCTGGGGACAAAAACGGCAAGGGCGGCA